>CAZIFG010000039.1:0-3175 GCA_964539135.1 uncultured Rickettsiales bacterium | reverse complement strand
AGCCCTTCTCGCTCCAGCACTCTCTATTCTCTCGACCATTCAAACGACAACAGACCTAATAGCTCAACGCAACATCGCAGTGACTCTGTTTGAATTAGCTAAAAACCATACCAATCACCCAGCCCTTCTCGCTCCAGCACTCTCTATTCTCTCTACTATTCAAACGACAACAAACCCAGGTGCTCAACATGCCATTACATGGACTTTTCGTACATTAGCACGATACCCTGACAGTCGAAAAAGCCTTCAAGCTTACGTAATATCAGAATCTTACATTTCGTTAAAAAGTTTCATCAAAAGAATACTGCTCGAATTATCTAACTCATATTGAGAGCCAGAAAGATTGGACACGCGACCTAAAAGCACTAAACCTTATTAACCTGTTTTATCTCGTCCAGAGGCATTCTTCCCTACACTTTTTTTCTCACAGAGACACGCTTGATTCTCTCGGCCATTCAAAACACAATAAGCTCAGAGGCCCAATTAAACATCGCGTGTACTTTGTTGATATTTAGTCTTTCAAGCGTCCACTCACCCTACAACAAAACACGTCTTACACATATTTATCTATCGACGCCTTACTTTTTCTTAGTCCTTAATATGGCAATTTATAAGAAAACTTTTATATTTTAATATTTTATACTACATTAAATATATTTTTATGGTCTATATTTTTATTAGGAGTGTTTTATGCGTAAAATAATTGGAGTTACTGTACCGCCTTTAAGTCTAACTTGGTCTAACTTAATTTTAGAGAGTCCAAAACAGAACATCCCCTTATTTCTTCAGATGCTGGACAAGCTTCCTCCAAAGAAATGTTATAAGATACTTCGAACACGGTCTGCAGATTCTGATCCTTCTATTCCATGTATAACAAACGTTGGTAATATATGGGAATCACTTCTCATTGCTTATACGCGTTTGGAGACACCACGACCTTTTGATCTAAATAAGCTCCTTCTTCCTATTCTATCGAACCTCACTTCCTCCCAACGACAAGCATTGGTGTGGGCCCCGGAATCCACAAGCCGCTTTTTCTTGTCCAAGTTTTGGAATTTCGAATTGGGCAGGCTTCTTGCACCTGATAAAGACCACTCTACTGCATTTTGGGAATTTATTTTTGATGATTTATTTCCTTCTTTATTTTATAATATGGATCCGTCTGCTCAAGATACCACCATGACTCTTCTCTCGAATGCTATAACTGATGTGAAGCCTGAGCTTGTTTTTGATCGTCTCACGAGCCCCACGGCTTTGAAAACCTCTCTATTTTCTGAATTTATGCTTAAGGGTGCTACTGGATTTCTTTTGTCTATGTGTCAAAGATTCACTCCTGAGATGCTAAATGATTTAAAGACAAAAATAGCTGAAGATTCAATTCCAACACCTCTAAGGGATCTCTTTTTTGAGCTATTAAATACGACTAAAGCGACTTCGAGTAAACGAAAAAAATACATACTTAGTGTTCAACAATATGTTCAAGACTCTACTAATCTTACTGATTTTTATCTCTATTGTGATTTAATCACGCATTCTTTGGCTAGAGATTACTTGGAGTTATCCTTACCAGTTAGTACCTTTAAGAAATTTCTTGATTCTTGCAAGAAGCCTACTGCTCAACCACGGTTCACTCTGAGTGATGTTATATCGGGTACGAGTCCTCAAAAATCTAACGATGCCTACATTTCAGCTTATACCCGTTGTTATGACGCGAAAACCGATAAAATTAAAGATGAAAAAACAGCTGAAGAGGCTGATAAAAAAGAAGCACTAGCGCGTGCTCAAAAAGATGCCGAAGCGCTCAAGAAACAACAGGAAGCGGCGCGTGAAGCGGCGCGCGAAAAGGCACGCGAAGAGGCGCGCGAAAAGGCACGCGAAGAGGCGCGCGCCAAAGAAAAGGCCGAAGAACTCGCTAAAGCAGATGCCACGGCACGCACCCTAGAAAAGAAAATGTATGCTAAACTCGAATTACTGTCCCAGGTATTAGCCCCATTTAATGCTCAACGTACAGAACTAGGGCTCTTAAGGCATCAGCTTTTTGGCTTAGCTCCAAAAAATCCGGTCTTAGCGAACTACGACGCTAAGTTTGCGGAAATCTGGAACTTTGATAAAGATCCTCGTTTTAATATTCTTACCTTTAATGATCATCATCTCCGTGCTCTTATCAAAAGTTTCAGTAACGCTAACTGGCCTCAAATGCTCAGGTCTGAAATTGACTCAATATTCAAATCTTTGACTTTCCGACCTACTAGAACTACGGCTGCTGTCTCGGCGCCTAGGCACCCTCTCGCGGGTGATCGTGCCGGCGCTTCTGCGGGTAGCGGTGGTGCTGGTGGCCCTGCGAGAACTACTACTTCTGCCTCGGCGCCTATACCTCCTCGTGCTGGTGGTGGTAGCGCTTCTGCTGCTGATGAACATGCTGTTTCTGCTGCTATGTTTACTATGGGCGAATTTCAAGAGACACGATCTATATCTTACATATTAGGAGAGATGGTAAGTCACTCTAAGTATGTTGGGTTCTCTTTTTCTCCTAGCGCTTCCCCTGCAGATTGTACACCTGATTTCTGTAACATTTCACTTGAATGTATTAATTTTTTAAATGTACTTATATCACATTATACCTCGTTGGCTGATTTTAACTCTCGTAATTTGTTTTCACGACTGAGAGGTAGTATTGTTCACCATCCCAATCAATTTTTTAAGACCCCTCAAAATCTATTAAAGATACATCAGTTTTTATTTTCTAACTCAAATCCTACTTCTTTCAAACAAGAAGATATTACAAATATTATAAACACCTATTGTTTCCGCGTTCATTCAGAAGATCATATATTTCATTATTTATCCTGTCTTTTTGATTTTGTTATCACCCATGATTCTAGTGATAAATCCGATTTAGTTAAGTGTCTATTTCCAATCGCTATTTTTATTCAATTTTCAAGGGCTATGAAGAAAAAGCCTCTACCTGATAGTCTGCACCCCCCACTTCAGAGGGCTATTCTCAGGTTTCAAAAATTACCATTGGCGCGTCTAGATAGAAATGAGATTCTTCATTTGGGTATGGATAGTTTATCTTCTATCCCTAAATATATTAGCCTCATGCAGGAATGTGTCGCGACTAGAAAATAAGCAAGACTGTAATGCCCCCAGTTAAGGCTAGAATCATCTCCTTTAT
>CAZIFG010000038.1:0-5198 GCA_964539135.1 uncultured Rickettsiales bacterium | reverse complement strand
CTCTTTATCCTAACTTTTATAGTTTTAATTGGCACATATTTTGGGATCTTTACAAATGTGTCTTCTTCTTTATCATTTTTTCATTGTGACGTATGCTTAAAAAATGACTTTTTCAACGCTGTGGATTTTAATTAAAGATCCTTTTTATCGTATTCGTTTGTTTATGGCTCATTTTTTCTTGTATGTGCAGCATCCGTTCTTTTTTGTGGGCGATGTGTGCTTGTTTTTCTATCGCTTTATTGTTTTTACACCCCGTGTGTTTAAACACGAACCGGATAGCTTAACCTTTGGTGAATTAACCTACGCTGGACTTTCTTCTGTGATGGCTGCTTTTCCGCATTTAAAAGGCAAGTATTGTTTAGATTTGGGATCGGGCCATGGCAAAACCTGTTTGTGGTTGTCTTCGGTTTACGGCATGACGGCGACGGGTATTGAAATTGTTCCCTCTTTTGTGCGCATTTCTCGACTTCTTGCTGCTTTTTTAAGATGCAAAAAGGTTGCCTTTATTGAAGGTGATTTTTTTGAGATCCCTTTTCCGTCTGTGGATCTTGTTATTTTTCCGTCAACTTGTTTTTTACCTGAAGACAGCTATCGTATTGCTGAAAAAATTAAGTTAAATTTACCCCATGCCATGGTGTGGTCCTTATCAGAACCCCTGCCAGGCATTCCTGTACAATGCGAGCTTCCTATTATGTGCACTTGGGGCATTGATGTTTTATATGTACAAAACTAGTTTTTTTGACTATTCTTGAGCCTATGCTCACCCATCTTAGATTGTTTCAATTTGCTATTTTTTCCGAGTGTGAATTATCTTTTGAATCGGGCATGTCCGTTTTTACAGGGGAAACAGGTGTGGGTAAATCGCTTTTGATTGATGCTATTTCCTTATTAATGGGTAAAACAGGGTCCGAAGAATGGATTCGAGAAGGCTGTGATCAGGCGATTATTGAGGCGACGTTTAGCATTCCTCAGGAGCCCCGTTTTGTGGCCTTGGAGCCTTATTTGGATGCCTCGCGTCAGTGTTTTGTCTGTCGTAAATTTTCTCGGGGCAAAGGCACTGTTTGTCGTGTCAATCATCAAACCCTTTCTTTGAAAGAATTAAGGGGACTTATGGCGGCATTGGTTACTATTATTGGGCAGCATGAATATATGACCCTTTTAGATCCGTCTACCCAATTGAGTCTTTTAGATGCCGCCTCTGGAGAGGTCTATGGCCCGCTGTTGATGACCTATAAAGGGGTTTATGCGCGATACTTAGGCTTAAAAGAGAAGGTTTCTTTGGCTCAAATGGATGAGGGACATGCGCAGCAGCGTTTGGATTTTTTGAATTTTCAAATTCAAGATATTGAGCAGTATGGCTTTAAGCCCGACCAGGAAGAGGCTTTAAAATCTGTTAAAAAATCCTTGCAGCATCGCGAGCAACTTAAAACGGCATTGGGTTTGGCGGATACTCATGTTACTCAAATGCAATCTGCCTTAACCCATCTTCACCATGATTTGAAAAAATTATCAGATATCGATTCTGATTTTTTACGTTTGAGTGCGACGGCTTTTGAATTGGAATCTCTCATGGGGGACCTTGCCTCCGAGGTTTCTGTCAAGACTGACACGCTGGTCATGGCGAATACTTTGGATTTAGATGATGTGGAATCTCAGTTGGATCATATTTTTAAGGCCAAACAAAAATATCGCATGGCAAGTATTTCTCTTTTATTGGATTTTTTAGAGACTTTGAAAATCGAGCGAGATGCCTTGCTTTCAATTACCACAGATTCATCTGTCCTCTTTTCTCAATTTGAATCGGCAAAATTGGAATTGCTATCCTGTTCTCGGACCTTACATGAGGCACGATTTTTAGCGGCACAGTCTTTTTCTGTGCAGGTTCAATCGCAATTGGAGCGGCTGCATTTTACCTCTCCTCGGTTTGAGATTCAATTGACCTTTAATCCAGATCAGTTTCATGCTTTGGGTTCAGACAGTTGCGTTTGGCATGTGTCCTTAAATCCTGGACATGCCTTGAAACCGGTTCATAAAGTGGCTTCTGGCGGGGAGTTGTCTCGATTGATGCTGGCGATTCGATCTGTATTGATCGAAGGTGATATGCCTCCTACCCTTATTTTTGATGAGGTGGATACAGGAATTGGCGGGTTGACTGCAAATACAGTGGGCCAGTTTTTGAAGGAGATTTCAACACGGAGCCAAGTGCTTTGTGTGACCCATTTACCTCAGCTTGCGGGTGTTTCAGATTGGCATTTTAGGGTGGATAAATCGATGGAACATGATCGTGTCAAAACAGAGGTGATCTTACTTCCTCCAGAGGCGCGTCCTCAGGAATTGATTCGTATGGTGGGTGGGGATGCCGTGCTCTCAAGCTTGAGAGCTTGACACGATCTGTTACAATAGTACGACTTGGATTTAATTTAAAAGCGAGGAAATGGTATGTGTGGCATTGTGGGTTATGTTGGAGATCGGGATATTACATCGGTGTTGCTCGTCGGTTTAGAACGCTTGAGTTATCGTGGCTATGATTCTTCAGGAATTGCCATTGTTGGAAATGGAGAATTGAGTTATTGGAAACGTGCTGGTAAGTTGCATGAGTTGAGTAAGGCCTTAGATGGCCTTACGATTAAAGGCGAGTTGGGCATTGGGCATACGCGGTGGGCTACACATGGGGTCCCAGATGAAATTAATGCCCATCCTCATTTGAGTGATACTAAAAAAATTGCCCTTGTTCATAATGGTATCATTGAAAATTTTGAAGAAATTAAATATAGACTGGTTAAAGAAGGCTATATTTTTAGGTCTCAAACGGATACAGAAGTTTTAATTCATCTTATTGAGTCTCATTCTAAAGGCCTTTCTTTGGAAGCTGCGGTTGAGAAGTCTTTGGCAGAAGTGGTTGGGACTTATGCTATTGCAGTGATTGCAGAATCGGATCCCCATAAAATTGTAGTGGTTCGTAAAGGGAGCCCGCTCATTTTAGGTGTTGGTAAACACGAAAATTACATTTCATCGGATTTGAATGCCATTGTTGCGCATACTAAAGAGGTCATCTTTTTAGAGGATAATGAACTGGGTATTGTGACACGGGATGAGATTCGGGTTAAACAGGTGGGTGGCGCTTTTATTGATAAAAAAGTAGAAACGATTGTCTGGAATTCTCAGGCAGCAGAAAAATCGGGCTACGATCATTTTATGTTAAAAGAAATTTATGAGCAGCCTTCTGTGTTGCGTCGTATTTTAAATGAATATGTGGTTGATCAAAAGGTGGTATTTAAGCATTTAAAGCGCACAGATTTTGGGCTTAAAGATGTGAATCGTTTTATCATTCAAGCGTGTGGCACCTCTTGGCATGCGGGTCTTTTGGGCAAGTATCTTATTGAAAAGTATGCCAATATTTTGACCGAAGTAGATATTTCGTCAGAATTTAGATATAGGCAAATTATTTCTCAGGATAATAGTGTAGTTGTGGCCATTTCCCAATCTGGTGAAACGGCCGATACCCTGGCTTGTATTCGAGAAGCTAAAAGTAAGTTTTTTAGGATTTTGTCTTTTGTGAATGTTAAAAATAGTTCCATAGATCGAGAATCTGATGGTGTGATTTATAGCCATTCAGGGCAAGAAGTTGGGGTTGCCTCTACTAAAAACTATATTTCTCAATTGGTGTGCATGTATTTATTTTCCATGCACATGGCGTCTTTAAAAAGTTTAATATCTCCAGAAGAATTGAGTTTGAAACTGTCAGATTTAGCTCGAATTCCAGGGTATCTTGAAAGTGTGCTTGCACAGGCGCCTGCGATTAAAAAAATTGCAGAAAAATATGCAAAAAATAGAGAGTTTTTATTTATTGGACGCAGCGTGAATTACCCATCTGCTTTGGAAGGTGCGCTTAAATTGAAGGAGATTTCGTATATTCACGCGACAGGTTATGCAGCAGGTGAACTGAAACATGGCCCTATTGCGCTGATTGATTCTAATCTTCCTGTGGTGTGCATTGCCCCTTTTTCTGATACCTATGACAAAATGTATAGCAATATTCAGGAGGTTAAATCTCGCAAAGGCCGTACTATTATTATCGCAACCGAAGGCGATACTAAATTGGCGGCGTATGCGGATGATATTATTTATATTCCCAAAGTTCCTGAAGAGCTCTCCCCTATTTTGGTGGCAGTTCCTCTACAACTTTTGTCGTATTATATTGCCCTAAACTTAGATTGCGATGTGGATCAACCGCGAAATTTAGCCAAAAGTGTGACTGTGGAGTAATGGCAACGTCACTTGTTTTAATTGGGATGATGGGTTCTGGTAAAACAACCGTGTCTAAAGCTATTTCAGCTCTTTCTCACTATGAAGTGCTCGATGTTGATCTGATGATTGAGGTTCAAGAATCTAAGTCTATTTCAGATATTTTTGCTATTTCTGGCGAAGTTGCTTTTCGTAACATGGAATCGACTATGCTTAAATTTCTTTTAAATGAACAAGTGCCCCGTATTATTTCGACGGGTGGTGGGGCTATTTTAGACGTGAAAAATCGTCAAATCCTGAAGCAGCTGGGGCGTGTCTATTGGCTTCGGGTTTCTGCAGATACGGTATATGCTCGTCTTAAAAATGATACCTCACGGCCCTTATTACAGCATGATGATTCTTTGTCTCGCATTTCTCGTTTGATTGAAGTGCGGTATCCTCTCTATGAATCTATTGCAGATATGGTTATGGATGTCGATTTATTAGATCCTGAGTTTATAGCTGCTGAAATTTGGCAGGATTTTCTTGTCTTTTAAAGTCTATATTGTTCTGCAGCAGGATTTTGATGGATTGCTGCTGCAATAACCTCAGCATTACGACGAA
This sequence comes from uncultured Rickettsiales bacterium, assembly GCA_964539135.1. Taxonomy (GTDB): domain Bacteria; phylum Margulisbacteria; class Marinamargulisbacteria; family CAZIFG01; genus CAZIFG01. The sequence continues at coordinate 350 of CAZIFG010000038.1, read as the reverse complement.
CCTCATCGGAGGCGTATTGTAGCATCATGCCATCGATATTTACGACTTTTAAAACAAACGCTGGATCATTCTTTAGCCGAGCAGAGGCAAATTGAAAGGCGAGTGTATTTTTGCATATTGCATCTAAGACAATGGATTCTGTGTTTTTTAATCTTAGAGATGCGCACTCCAGTTCTAAGCCCCTTACTTTAACGAGTTTACTTACAATTTCCTCATCATCTTGAAATGTGTCTATAGATCTAAGTATATCATATGCTATTTCTGATGGTGATGGGAGATTTTCAATGGCTATTAAAACCATGTTTCTATCTCTTTTTATTCTCTCAGATGCATGGACAATCATATCCCCA
>CAZIFG010000037.1:0-5417 GCA_964539135.1 uncultured Rickettsiales bacterium | reverse complement strand
CTAAAAATGTTATCCTTCAACACGGTGGAGGATCCCCTAAATCGGTGATCCCTTAGCGCTTAAAGATTCCGGGGCTCAGGCCAAGCTAAGCCGCCGGAACTTGAATGAATTATGTCTATGTCTAACGACTATCTTAAATTAACCTTGATAAAGGCTGGAAACCTGATCCCAATTTATGATGTTCCAGAATGCTGAAATATAATCCGCTCGTCTGTTTTGATAATGAAGGTAGTACGCGTGCTCCCAAACATCTAGCCCTAACAAAGGCTGATCGCCTTCCATGAGGGGACTGTCTTGATTTGCGGTTGAGCTAATCTCTAGTTTGCCGTTTTTTACAGATAACCACACCCATCCGCTTCCAAATCGCGCGAGTGCCGCTGCGTTGAATTTTTCTTTAAACGCATCGACGCTTCCAAATGTCTGCTCAATCGCCTCTTTGAGTTTACCACCTGGCTCACCACCACCATTTGGGCCAATAATGGTCCAAAAAAAGCTGTGATTGGCATGCCCGCCGCCATGATTTCGAACAACACCCCGAATGGCTTCAGGCACTGTATTTAAATCTGAAATTAAATCTTCAACTGATTTTGATTCTAGTGGCGTTCCTGCTACGGCTTCGTTTAATTTCGTAATGTAAGCTTGATGATGCTTTGTATGATGAATTTCCATCGTTTTGGCATCAATATGGGGTTCTAAAGCGTCATAACTATAGGCTAACCCTGGTAATGTATAAGCCATCTTTTATGCTCCTTTTTAACTAATTTCCGAAATATCCTTCTACGCCTGCACGTGTAGGCTTCATGGCTTTATCCCCTTGATGCCAGTTCGCAGGGCATACTTCGCCATTTTTTTCAAAAAACTGAAGGGCGTCTACCATTCTTAATACTTCAGGAACGCTTCTTCCCAATTGTGTATCATTAATCACTTGATGTCTGACCACGCCATTGGTATCGATTAAAAATAATCCTCTATACGCAGCGCCTAATCCTTCTGATAATACATCATAATCTCTGGCGATTGTTTTGTGAAAATCAGCTAAAATAGGGTAAGTTACACCTTGGATACCGCCTTTTGATTTGGGTAAGGCTAACCATGCAGAATGTGAGAACCAAGAATCTGTTGAACAGGCAATCACTTGAACGTTTCTTTTTTCAAATTCAGCTAATTCTTCTTGAAAGGCATGTAACTCTGTTGGACATACAAAGGTAAAGTCAAAGGGATAGAAAAATAAAACTACGTATTTTCCTTTGAACTGTGACAAGGTATATTTATCCACTACTTCACTGCCATTTACAACTGCTTTTACACTGAAATCTGGGGCGGGTTTACCTACTAATACTCCCATTTTTTATTCCTCCTACTCTGATTAAAGGCCTTTTCTGAAACTATTTTTATCAGAAGCCTTTTTAGTTATTTTATTATAGAAGGATTCTTTAAATTTTTAAATAGGTATTTTTAGCACTTATTATACTTGTTATAATTATTTTCTTATTTAGCCCCATATCTGGAATATTTGTTTGTTTTTAGGTATACTGTCCGCTTATGACATCTGTTGAAGACATCTATCCTGATAATGTCCCTGGCCTGTATTTTGTAGATACAAACTGCATTTCTTGTGACACTTGCACAGGTATTGCCAAGCATCATTTTAAGCTTACCGATGATTTTGATCATGCTATTGTCTTCAAGCAGCCTACTACGCCTGATGAAACCGCACGCTGTGAAGATGCCCTCGTTGCCTGCCCTGTTTTAGCCATAGGACGGCGCTCATGACCTTATTCACCCCTGAGTCTCTCTTTGAAGCCTTGTCACATGTTAAATTGGGGGGCTCTACCTGTTTATATACCCCAGAAAAATGTGCGATTCTTGCACCTAAAATAAATACCATCAATCGTCTTAAATCTGAAAAAAATGCCCTTATTTTAGCTCATTCTTATGTAGAGCCTGATATCATTCATGGCGTTGCTGACTTTACTGGCGACTCCTATGAATTGAGTAAATATGCTCAAAATGCGACAGAAGATGTCATTGTTTTTGTTGCCGTTAAATTTATGGCAGAAACCGCCAAACTTTTAAATCCCACTAAAAAAGTATTTATACCCGGTAAAAATAATGGTTGTAGCCTTGCAGATTCTATTACGGGTGAACAAGTACGCGCCTTGCGTTTACAATATCCTGACTATACCTTTGTTTGCTATATCAATACCAGTGCTGAGGTTAAGGCCGAGTGTGATGTATGTGTAACCTCTTCTAACGTGTCTCGCATCATAGAGGCCATTCCTAACCCCAACATTTATTTTTTACCCGATAAACTCATGGCTAAAAATGTTCAAAATGAGCTTCGGGCCAAGGGTATTTCAAAAACGATTCGCTGGTGGGATGGCGTCTGTTATGTTCATGAACAATATGATCCTGATATGGTGCGCTATATTCGAAGCCAGTATCCCGATGTCTCGGTTTTATCTCATCCTGAGTGCAACGAAGCTGTTATTGAGCAGTCTGACTTTGTGGGATCTACATCTCAAATGATTCAACATGTTAAAACCAGTACTGCCCCTCGATTTTTTATGTTAACAGAATGTGGCCTTACCAGTCGCCTTCAGACTGAAAACCCTGATAAAAAATTTGTTGGCACCTGTACCATGTGCCAATATATGAAATCTAACACTCTGGATGACATTTACCGGATTCTGACAGCACCTGATCCTGAAGATGAAATTTGTATTTCTGAAGACATCCAAACTCGGGCTGTAAAATGCATCGACGCGATGTTTCAGTATTAATTTTTACCCCTTTTTTTCCCTCATTTAAATGCTATAAATTAAAAAAATTGACTAAATCCCATAATCTATGGTATTGTTTTATTTAATATATTATTTTTATTATTTATTTAATATATTTACTTAAATACAAAGGATGTTTTTATGTTATCTGCAGCTCAATCTATGTCTCGATCTTTTGCGACTAAACTCCCTCGGGCACTTGCTGCTGCTCCCCCACCTGTTCCGTCTCCTCGTCCTCTCTCTACCTTGCCGCAGTACACGCGCACGCTTGAATGTCTTAAATCCCATATTCCACCTGTTAAAACAGGTCTTGGCATTGTCAGCCTCCCCACAGATGCGATGACTCAAGTTAAAAAAGACCTGGGTATTTCTGACTCTGATACCTACAAAGAGTACACTCAGCTCTCTACTAAAATGAGAGAAACAGGGATATCTTCAGGATCTGTTAACCTCAATATTAGGATGTCGCTTGACCCTAAAATGTCTTCTCTGAATATCAGTTTTATGAGCAGCATTGCCGCTCTATCGCTCTCTCCAATACAGTACCCGTCACTTTCCGCTCATATCCTTTTTGATAGGGCCTGTCTCCAATTGGCTTTTTCGCATGATCCTGTATTTGCCACGTATGCAAGCCATGGTGATTTTACTCATGAAGCCTTAGTAACAACTCAAGCAGATACTCAATACGGCTACGGCATTCATCAAGATGGGTATCACTTCAGCAGTATTCGCACGCTGTCATATAGAGGGTTTGAAAGCAGTGGCACTCAAATCCTTGCTTACTTGGGCGACTATGCCATTCCATTCGCATTTCGACCTGATTCTGCCCATCTTTTTTTTAATCAAGGCGATAAATTAGATGCACGCCCTTTTTTAAAGCCTGCGCTTCAAGATCCTACAGTCCCAGTTTTTAAGATTGCTGCAAACAGAGATTTCTTAAAAACAACGTTTACCTCTAAACTTCTAGAGGGTTCTGAACGTGATGGTGCCTTTGAGGTTCTCAGTAAACGGTCTCTTTCGGATGCCGTTTTACCCTGTATTTTGCTTCACGCCGCTGCTGGCCGCTCTGTATCCCCAGATAGCGAACGGTTGGTTATTAATACCTCTCTAGGGCGTGCATCGATCGGATCTGAGTGGGACCATCTCCCTAAACCTTCCCTCTTTTCGCGTTTCTCAGGCCTATTTAAATAGACCTCGCTAAATCGCCTTATTGGGATTTAGAATATTATTGGGATCAAAAACCTGCTTAATGCTTTTAAAGAGGGCCCTCTCTTCTGGTGTAAACATCCAGTCCATATAGGCTTGTTTTGAGCGCCCAATGCCATGTTCGCCACTTAAGGTTCCGCCTCTTTTTAAGGCTTCTTTAAATAAAAGAATCTCGAGGGCTTCCGAGTCTTCTTTCCACGCTTTAACATCTGGGTTTTGGCTTAAAATATTTACATGGATGTTGCCATCTCCTAAATGCCCATAGCCTAAGACTTTGCAGGGTCCTTTTTGGTTTAAATCCTCAATAAACCTCATGTAAGGCACCACTTCCGCCACTGGGACTGTAATATCATGTGAGATTTTTTGAGCAAACTGCGCCGTTAACGCCGATGAAATGGCCTGCCGCTGTGTGATCCACTGCTGCGCTTCTGCGTCTGATTCTGCCTCTTTATACCGTGTAACCCCATTTTCTTTTAATGCCTGAATGATGACCAACACTTCTTCCGCACACCCCTTTTCTGTTGCATGATCGACACCGATTAAGAGATGCCCCTTCTCGTCTGGGTTGATACTCATTTCAGGATATTGTTTGCCTAAAGCTGTCATACAGGCTCCCTCTATAAATTCTGCAAGAGAAGGTGTAATGGCCTGACCTATTATGCTATTTAGTGCCTGCACGGCTGCGTCTATCGTCTTAAAACTGGCCCAAATATACGCTTTTTTCTGAGGCAAGGGAATGAGCCTCAACCAAATTTTGGTAAAAACAGCCAATGTCCCTTCACTTCCTATTAAGAGTCTCTTAATATCGTACCCCGCTACATCTTTGACGCATTTCCCCCCCAATTTAAAGGGTGTTCCATTGGCAAATACACCCTCTATCCCCATCACATAATTGCCAGTTACCCCATATTTTAAAGCACGTGGCCCCCCTGCATTTTCTGCGACGGTCCCGCCTAGGGTACACTCTTTTAAACTGGCAGGATCTGGTGGATAAAAAAGGCCTACTTTTTCTACTTCTGTTTGAAATGTACTTAAAATAACCCCAGATTCTACAATCGCGACTCTATTTTGGATGTCAATTTCTATACTATTGGAAAACGCACGCATGTCTAAAATGACTGTATTGTCTAAAACTGGAACAGCTCCCCCTGATTTTCCGGTGCCCGCACCTCGTGGAATAATGGGATATTTAACGTGATTGGCAAGTTCAAACAGGGTTTGAATATCTTCTATACAGGTTGGAATGACGCAACATAAAGGTAATTTTTGAGGGGTATTTGAGTAATCGTGAGCATAAACATGAAGCTGGGGTGGATCAGAAACAACACTCCCCTTTGGGAGTGCTGCTTCTAATTGGAGAAGAAAAGTCTGACTATTCAATAATCTGAGTTACAACCCCAGCGCCTACAGTTCGGCCACCTTCTCGAA
>CAZIFG010000036.1:0-7575 GCA_964539135.1 uncultured Rickettsiales bacterium | reverse complement strand
TCTACCACTTGGACTCTCTTACTTTTCAACCTTTCTTAACTGGGGGCAGTATAAAGGGGCAGACGGAAATACCTTAGTGCATAGGCTAAATCAAAAGAATAAGAAGATCTTAAAAAAACTGTTGAATAATTTAAATCCTGAGGAAAGGCCAGCAATCCTGAGATTAAAAGGGGCAGGTGGAAATACACTACCACATGTGTTGGCGCAACATAATGGGGAATTTTTAGAAAAGCTGTTGCAGGGTTTAGACCCTGTAGGAAGGCAAGCAATCCTGGAATTAAAGAATGAAGATGAAGCTACCGTCGCGGATTGGCTTACCACTCCATAATGGAGTGGCTTTAAAATAGCGGTTCTGTGGTTTAGATGTGCAGAAAGGCAATCAATCTTAGAATGAAAAGGTGAGGAAGCGGCAATTGTAGAACTGATTGTAACAAATCAAATCCAGGAGACTTCTTAAGGATTAATCATCCTCGCCATCAATCAGAAGATCAAAACGTTGAAGTACCTTATCCAGTTTGGCGTTGATAGCATCCAGTTGTCGAGAAATAGACTCGTTTTTATCCACACCGCGTGACGCAGGCTCGGGTCGACTGCCAAAGCGGGTAGATGTTGAAAATCCCTCAGGTTTTTTGAAGCAGTTGTTGCATTTAATCGGTTTTCCCAACCGAGGCTTAAAGGGGACCTCACAAGACGCGCCACAGCTGCTGCAAGTGGCTTTGTGCATCTCTGCTCGGTCAGAGCCGCTATCAAAGCGGAAATCACGGCGGTTGTCATCTCGGCCACTGCCAAAATCGCGTGAAGAACCAAAGCTTCGTTTTCTATCAGAATTTCTATCGGGTTTAAATGGTTTCATAGTTCTGAGAGGATAGTCTATTTTAAGATTAAATACAATCGATTATTTAAGGTCTTCATACAAAGGGGCGAGCAGTTTGGCCCCTACAACCGCTCCTGTCGCAATTAAAGCGGCTCGTGCAGGGAAAAAGCCCAGAGCAAGACCCCGTACGCCATGTGTACGCAGTACTTCTTTTGCGGCCTGAACGGTAGAGGGGATTCGCCCTTCAGAGGCATAACGCGATTCTGTTAACGCAACGTTGTGGGCAAATTGAGTCAAAAGGCCACAGAAAAAACCAGCAGTAGGCGCACTAAGGCTGCGGGCAAGTGGATCGGGCATGATAAGGGACAGCCCCTTTTCTACGTCGGGTGTGGTGGCAATGGCGAGTGCTGTAGAGCCCACTTCTCGCACAAAAGTGGGTTTAAAGGCGACTTGAATATTGCGAATCATGTCATAAAAACGAAGGGGGCTAACGGGATAGCCACCTATTTTAAAAATATCGCGGGTAGCCAAAGAATACATAGACCCTTGAATCAAAAGCGAAGGAAGGAGATAGGCGCTGGTTGTGGCCAGTCGGGTGTAATCAGGAAAGGTCTCTGCAAAAGAACGTCGAAGTCCTATAAAAATAACAAGTTGGCTGGTTTTAAGGAACACTTGTTTGGGAAGCCCCAGTCGAATGACCTCCGACACAGGCGCCTTAAGAGTAGGATTGAGTTGGTGTTGATTTTTGTAGGCAGCATATAAGGTACTGGATGCCAAAATACCACCACCAGCGGTAACACGTGCAAGGGATTCTACAGGCCCGGGTTTCTGTTTAACTCTAAACGAGGTACTGACAGGTGAAATGGACATAGGTGGCTCCTTTTATAATGGGAAAATAGGCAAGACGGGGGGCACTATATCAAAAAACAGGGCCTAAATACAAGTAAAAAGAATCTGAGATTGACACTCAGGTTCAAAAATGAAAAAGTGTAAGGATCATGGATAAAGTGAAGTGGCTCGTAATTGTTTGTTTCAGTATAATAATGGCAACACAAGGAGTGTGTAAGATGAAGCCTTCCTCTTTTGTTAAACCCAGTGACGCGGAGCTCCGTGCCCGTTTAACAGACCTGCAGTATCAAGTGACGCAACATGAGGCCACAGAACGGCCCTATACCCACCCGTATTGGGATAAAAAAGAAGCAGGCATTTATGTGGATATTGTATCTGGAGAACCGTTGTTCAGCTCCTTAGATAAATACGATGCGGGCTGTGGCTGGCCCAGTTTTACAAAACCCATTCAAGATGTTGAAATGAAGGAAAAATCCGATTACAAAATAGGCTACGAGCGCATTGAGGTTAGAAGTAAAGCCGCAAATTCGCATTTGGGACATGTATTTCCAGATGGCCCCAAAGACAAAGGTGGCAAACGCTATTGCATCAACGGCGCCGCCCTTCGCTTTGTACCTTTAAAAGACCTTGAAAAAGAAGGGTATGGAAAATACAAAGCCTTATTTCAGCAGGAGAAAAAATGACAACACAGTATTGGCTCATGAAAACAGAACCTGAAAGTTTTTCCATCGACGATTTAAAACGCTTAGGGAAAACATCCTGGGAAGGCGTGAGAAATTATCAAGCCCGTAATTTTTTAAGAGACAGCATGCAGATCGGCGACAAGATTCTCATTTATCATTCCAACACAAAAGTACCCGGAATTGTTGGCATAGGCGAGATTTGTAGCGAGGCCTATACCGATCATTTTGCTTTGGATCCCAATTCAAAATACTATGATCCAAAAGCCACTAAAGAAACACCTATTTGGATGATGCGGGATGTCAAATTTATAGAAAAGTGGAATAAAATAGTGTCTTTAGAACACTTAAAATCCAGCCCGGACTTTGCAGATATGAAAGTGGTTCAAAAGGGCAGCCGATTGTCCATACAACCTGTATCCGAGCATCACTACCAAAAAATCGTGATTTTGATTTAATTTTTGAAGGGGAGTGCCTCCAAATCTATAATTAAACTAGATTCAGATTCGGGTCTGTGAGCGACATGTACAGGGGGGGTTAAGCATTCAGCCCATATAGGATTAACAAGGGGAGAGCTTCGATCAAGGCAAAGAGTGTCTAATGTTTGAGTATAAGTTTCAGAGATGAGTGCCCGAAAAGCCTCAATAGTGAGGGCTATGTTTTCAAGCATTAAAATAGATTCAATAACCTCTTTTAAGGAGCCTAGGACATCCAATTTTTTGTGGTGATATATCCAATTCAGACGCATTTCTTTTTTCAGATCAGAAGCTGAAAGGAGGCCCTCTGCTACAGCCTGTTTAAAGGCTGAGCCATTATAAATAGTGGTAGCTGTCATGAGTTTAAAAAGGGTAGCCGCAATCGAAAAAACCTCACAAAATTCAGTGTATCCAGAACGTGTAAGCGCAAGAGGGCATAAATATCCAGGCGTCCCTGCTGCTCCTGGAGTACTAAATTCAGTGGAACAACTCATGCCAAAATCGATCAGATTAAGTTTAAAGTGGCCTTCATTATTCATTAAGAGAATGTTTCCTGGCTTAATATCACGGTGAAAGCGAAGTGAGTCCGTAAGGGGAGCGTGCGAAAATTCAGAAACAGCATCAATCAGCTGAGAAAGAAGACTGATGAAAAACAGACCATGCTCCTGAGGTGAGTGTGAATAGACCGGACGAAAATCAAGGTTGGATAAATCAGAAGCCGCAAGAGGAAGAATTAAATAGCCTTGCGACTCATGAGCAAAAGACCCAATCGGAATCACTGAGAAACGGCTATCAAAGGAATCAGAGGCATCAAATTCACGATGGGCTACCTCAGGATGGGCAAGTTTGATACACACAGGTAAGGGGTCTAACCCAGAGCTAGAATGGAGCAAGCCTTTAAATGTAGTCCCTTGACCGCCTTTTCCAAATGGGGCTTTCTCTATGTGAAGCGAAAAAGAAGCACCTTTATGTGTCATAAACGCAAACGTTTGAGAGTCGGATGAAAAAGAGTAACCACGTATATCCTCGAAAAGGTCTTTATAGCCCAAAATAGCAGTAGACACAGCCCTCGGCGTTTCAGGTGCCCCAAAAGAAGGCCTGCGGGATAAAACCGGGACAAATAAAGGTTTAGGAACGCTTGCGATAATTTTAAACATAAGACCCACCTTTTATAAAGCAAAATTAATATAAAATATTATCGTTAAATATTAGAAAAAATTTCAGGACATAAAAAGGGGATCCAATTTTAGGCGAGAATGGTGTACTATAGGGTACATCGCAATGAGGAGGAAAATCATGCATACCGCACACATTGACTGGAAAAGAACAACCCCTACATTTGAGTACGATGCGTATAATCGCGAGCACAGCTGGACCTTTGACAACGGCACCAAGGTGGAAGCCAGCGCCGCCCCTGCATTTATGGGGAAAGCCGGCATAGATCCTGAAGAGGCGTTGGTAGCCGCCCTCTCCAGTTGCCACATGTTAACCTTTTTAGCCGTATGTTCGAAAAAACGGTTTGTAGTGGAATCGTATACCGATGACCCCGTGGGGATTTTAGAAAAAAATGAACAAGGAAAAATGGCTGTCACGCATATCACATTGAACCCAAAAGTGAGTTTTTCAGGTGAAAATAGTCCAAGTGAGGATCAAATAAAGGACTTGCATCAATCCGCGCATGAAAATTGTTTTATTGCCAATTCATTTTCAGGAAAAGTAGATATTCAATAAAAAAAGGAGCCTATCATGACATTAAGTATTGATGCCTTAAACTGGCGAGCCAGCGTGAAACAATTTGACGCTGAAAAAAAACTGACACAAGCGCAAGTCGACACCCTCTTGGAAGCCCTGCGCTTAACGGCGTCTTCCTTTGGACTTCAGCCTTGGAAGTTTTTGCTCATTGAGACAGCGTCTTTAAGGCAAAAATTGCAAGAAGTGAGCTGGAATCAGACTCAAATTACGGAGGCTTCTCATCTCATTGTACTGGCCAGACCTGAAGATATTACAGAAAAAGACGTGACTGCCTATATCGAAGATATGGCACAAAAACGACATCAAAATCCTGAAGACTTAGCGGCGTATAAAGGCATGATGCTTGGGTTTATCAACGCAAAATCCAAAGAAGCGCGTCAAATTTGGATGGAAAAACAGGTGTATATTGCGCTGGGAAATCTTTTAACGGTCTGCGCGCTTGAAAAAATAGATGCCTGTCCGATGGAAGGTTTGGATGCAGCAGCCTATGACGACATTTTAGGATTAAACTCAAAAGGTCTCCACACCGTAGTGGCATGCCCTGTAGGCTATAGACACACATCGGATGTTTACAGCCAAAGAGAAAAGGTAAGATTCTCGAAAGAACAGATAATCACTGTTCTTTAGACACAAACCATAGGTTTAAATCCACTCTGTAAAGGGAAGATAAAGGAATCAAACTTAAAACAGGGGAATGTCGTGGCATTTAAAATCATAGCATTAAGAGCACCATTCTTAGACGAGAATCCTGCAACGCCGAATAAGAAAACGTCTGTAGGTAGGGGGGAGACAGGGGGCCGTATTTCGGCAGACATAAAAGGGAGTCCCGATAATCCAGCTATAGCAGCGCGAAGACGTGAAGCTCCGCATATTGGCGATCTCTCGCGATCGTCAGAAAAAGCATCCAGTGTGGAGGCCTATTCGAAGATGTTACCCTCTATTTTTAGCGCTTTGGAAGACGCTGGGTATCAGTGCTTTTTATACGGAAGTGCGGCGCTTCGGTTTTTAGGGGATTCTCGCCTAGATCCAACCGTCATCATTAAAGATTTAGACATGGCCCTTCAAGTGCCAGCGCGATTTCAAGGGCGTGAAACAGAAAGAGCAGCGCTCGAGGAAATAGGCGCCAGTTTAAAAGAAATTTTAAAAGCCGAAGGGTGGCTGGATCATTTAAACTTACCAGAGGCCTTGGATACAGAATCAGCTGGGCGATTTTCACTGACGCAAAACGGGACCTTTGAGTTTATCAGTGAGAAGGAAACCATTCAGTTTTCATTTAATGTGAGAACTTCCTCGCAATTTGAGTCAGAAAGATCAAAATGTGTAGAACAAGCAGTCACAAAGGGTGGGCGCGCTATTTTTATGAGGGGCAGTGATTATATTAGAGACGTGCTTCCGGAACTGATCAGTAAGAATCTATCTCGGCCGGATAAATTTCATCAGATTTTACGATATCTGGTCCTTGTGTGTGAAAAAGAGGCCGCGCCTTTAGCGTTAAACGCGGATGAAGATGCCCCCCTTTCTAGTGTCACGATGCGCCTTGCATTTTCAGACGAAGACAGCATCGCGGTAGCGGGGGAATCCAAAGAGGCACCTGTGATGACAGAAACAATCAAAGATCCCTTATTACAACAGTTCAAACAGTGGGTAGAAAAAGACCCTCTTAAAAAGCTAAATCGATTATATGAAGACACAACTAAAGCATGGGGATTTAAGGAAACATTAAGCCTGTTTAAAGAAATCGTAGGCAAATTAGAAGGGATCCAAAATCTGAGAGTTTCAAAAAGAAGCAATGTCATGAATGCAGTTGAAGCATTAAGAGGGGGAAGTCTTTTAGCAAAAGACGGAGAATTTGGAACGCTGGTAGATGCCGTCATTGAGTCAAAAAAGGGCGCTGCAACACTTTTTTATAAAACCCTGCTAAAAGCAGAAGTGGTGCATGCCATAGAAACCTTAAAGGCCGAAGCGTCATTACCGAAAATGAGTGCCATTTATGGATCTGAAAAAGTAGCGGCTACACTATCGGGATATGACCGTATCCTGGGACTGTTGTGAACCGCCTATTTTGGCCATCTGCTGCGTTATCCTCGTCCTCAAGTCCTCATTTATGACGTATAAATTCCGGGCTTTCGGATTCGGAATGCCTTTTAGATGATCCAAACGTAGGCATTTCGCTACAGTCCCATCCTCGAACCCTTAAGATCCGATGCCACTTAATCTGTCATAACGGGCTTTAAGAGTTTGAACCATTGAAAAGGAGCATTCGCAAAAGAAACAGAACGCCTAGTTGGAGATTTAAGGCGGGAAGAAAATTCTGTAGAGGGTAACCTAGGCGTAGATAATGGAGAGGTCCTGTATTTGAGTCGTCTAGAAATAGCCGTATTAACTGATTTGTGGTAGGAAAATAAAACAGACTTGTAGAGGGCGTTAATATAAAGTGTGATGCATGCTTGCGGATCCTGGGGAGCATGAGGTGTCTAAAATATGTTTAGAAAAGGTCAAGAGGGACTCGTGCTGCTGGAGCGTTAGCAGATAGTCAATAATAGGGGGGGGGACAGTTTTAGATAAAACAGACAGGCTGGGGGGTAAAGATTTAGAAATTAGCTGTAAGGTCTGGAGTGCTGTGCATAAAGCCTTAGCTGTAATGTGTGTTTTTTTTAGAAATATTAGATTCTATCGTATAAAAAGAACGATCTAATGTGGAATAAAGAGATATTAGAGCTCGGTGAATAGCATTCTTAGGATCTGAAATGGGAAAAAAAGAAGAATGTGAAAGAGAGAGAAGTAAGGTCTTCAGCGCGTTTAACTGAGTTTCAAGAGCATCTAATTTTGGAATATCTAAAAAGGGCTGCTGTGGAAATAAGGTGCTCATAAATTTCATAAGATAGAGGCGGGGAATAGATTGGGAGCCTGTTGTGGTATGACGCTCTAGCGCTTCTAAGGCCTGCCAAATATACTGCCCCCAGTTAATAAAGGTTGGTAAGAGAGTCCAAGTGGTAGAATAGAG
>CAZIFG010000035.1:0-9212 GCA_964539135.1 uncultured Rickettsiales bacterium | reverse complement strand
GCTTAATGTTAGGCGTCAGACTTTGAAGGGCAGTCGGAAAATCCACAACTTTGGTGGGATCTGTCGGGTAATCATCTTTGGAATTGGGAACACCATCTGTGTCGGTATCTTGGTTTGGAAGCCATTTAGGTAAAAGATAGGATTCAATAGCAGCACGCTGCGTATCAGACACACCGGAAGAAAGACCAATCACCTCGGCAATGTAGCCAGAAAAAAAACGGTCATAAACAGTTGTGCTAAGCGTATAGTTCATAATTGGATTATTGTCATCAAGACGCCACCCATCATCTTGCTGCACAGAGAGTATTGTAAACTTAGAGGTATCTAAGAGGGAGTGGCTAGCGTTTGTCAATTGAGCACCATTGATAAAAACCTTCAAATTGGGATCTCTTGCATTTGGAGAAAAAGCAGGTGATGGTGCGGAATTATGAAAATCACCAAAATTAATGGCATTGCCAGTTGGAAAAATGCCTGAATGTGTTCGTATTGAAAAGTCTTGATTGTTTTTAGCAAAGATGCCAACGATTGAATTTGTATACACAGGGAGCTGCTGAACCACTAAAATAACACGGTCATAGTTAGCAATAGAGCCTTGTCCAATTAAAATATCTCCCAAGCCAGAACCATTATTTTTACCTGAAAACTTCACAACTGCTTGAGCAGAAGTGGGATCTGAAAACAAGGTTGGCCTAACGGATGCATCAGCATTACTGATTGCTTGCGCGTGTCGTTGATTACCGCTCCAGTCATACCAGGTATGTACTTGATTGGTATTCATAAGCGAAAAAGGCGATATTGTAAAATTTAAAGTACTAGATTGAAGCCAAAGGAGGAGATTACTAGAAACAGAAGAAAGAGATGCGGGGAGATCAATGACTTTAGATGCGTTATTGGGATAAAAATCTTTATCATCCGGAACGCCATCACCATCTGTATCAACAGCAAAAATCAAGATGGAAGAACACAGAAAAAGGACAATAAAAAGGACCAGAACTCTCTTAAAATAGGGCATAAACTAAGTATACTAGAAAAAAAAATTAAATGCGAGTAGGCCTAAGCTCTTTTTCCTGCTTTAAAATAACGCGGTCAGGAGAAGATGAAGTTCCCTCATTTTGAGCCAAAATGTCATCTACAGAAAAATTGGAATTGATCGTAAATCCAGCATCTTTGATCATGGTTAAGGTGGCATTTTCATTGGATCCTGTGGTATTCAAATAGCCATCCATAAAGAGAGAATTAGCCGGATAAAGGGCCATGACCTGAAGCGATCGGAGATGAATCTCACGACCTGCTGCAACACGAATCTCCGCTTTTGGATTTAAAAATCGTGCCAAACACAGTACTCTCAAGCAGTAATGCGACGTCAAGGGAGACTCAGTGCCTTTTTTTTGCGTTAAAGGCGTCCCTTCAATGGGAATATGAAAATTAATGGGAATAGAAGGCGTTTCTTTGTCGCGAAGTGTGGTTAAAACCTCAACCACATCTTCAGGCGTCTCACCCAGGCCGACTATCATGCCGGAGCAGGTTTCTAAGCCTGCTTTTTGAGCAAAGGCAAGGGTATTGACGCGATCTTGATAGGTATGGGTTGTGCAAATCTCCGAATAAAAAGATTCAGAGGTATTAAGGTTATGATTAAGCCTATCCAAACCAGCCATTTTAAGACACACAGCATCTTGTTCATCGATGAGTCCAGGGGACAAACAAACTTGAATGGGGTAACGCTCTTTAATGGTGGAAATAAGGCGACAAAGCCGCGCAACACGACCTTTAGAGGGCCCACGTCCTGCAAAGACCATGCAATAGCGATAGGCACCACTTTCATGTGCAGACTGGGCTTCTGCCAAAATCTCATCATCTGATTTCATGGGGTAGTCGACAATGTCGGCTTCGGACGGTTTAGATTGCGCGCAATAATGGCAGTCTTCGGGACAATTTCCATTTTTAGCATTGTTAATAATATGAATAGAAACCGTATTGTCATAATAGGTTTTTCGGACCTGATAGGCCGCATCCAAAAGTGGCAAAAGCTCAAGATTGGGATCTGTTAAAACGCGAGAACAGTCTTCGAGACTTAGTCGATTGCCATGTAATGCCGTTTCAGTCAGGTGATGATAAAAAGTGGATGTCATAATGGCGCTTAAAATATCATTCTAATGTAAAATAGTCAAAACAAGGATAAGATGAGTCTGAGAAACCTAAGCTAGAAAGTTAGGTGAAAGTAAAGTAGAATGAACGTTCCGAGAGGAAAGAAAACCATGGAAAAAACAACATTAGATCACAGCTTTTATATCCCCGTCATGGGAACCTCATTTACCATAGACACCCCGATTAAGGTGGCTAAATATGGCATTTCTTCCGTGATTTCCATTGGAGATGATGAACTCTGTGAAACCATGAAGCGGCATTATGCAAAAGGGTATCAATTGCCGTATCAAGAAATAGAAAAATTGGAACCCGATTACAGGGCAAAACGCATTACAAGCTATTTAAATCTGGTGAATGATATTGTAAATCTACAGATCGAAACGATGAAATCCTTATCTTTTGAGGCAGATAATGATTTGGTAAAATATTTTACCTTATTGCCTGAAACCTCAGCCCTTAAAGCACTTTATTTAAATATGAAATCCGAGACAGATCCCCTTACAAAAGAAAGACTGCAAAATGAGTTAAAAAATCACGTAAAGCCAGGATCTATCGATGTCAATATCATGACAAAAATTGATAGAAGCAATTATGATGCAGAGGGCAATCTCTTACCAGACGAGTATTCAGACGCCCTCTCCGCATTGCGGGGGTATGCCCTAAGTGAGTTAAAATCAGGCATTGTCTTTTCAGCCGGATTTAACCGCAGATTATATTCTTATATTGAAAAATTCAAAGATTTTTTCCCAGATGCTATGGGTAATTTAAAGAAAAAAGTCATCATGAAAGTATCTGATTACCGATCATCGTTAACGCAAGGAAAATTTTTAGCGAAAAAAGGCATATGGATTTCCGAGCATCGTATTGAATCGGGATTAAATTGTGGGGGCCATGCCTTCGCATCGGAAGGCTATTTATTAGGCCCAATTTTAGAAGAATTTAAGCTCAAAAAACAAGAAATTTTAAGTACCTTAAAACAGCTTTGCAACGAAGCTTTATCCAAAAAAGGGGCGCCTATATTTAAAGAGGATCCTGAACTTTTAATAACCGTTCAAGGCGGGATTGGCACAACAAAAGAAAATCAATTTTTATTTGACCATTACAAAGTCGATAGAACCGGGTGGGCGACCCCATTTTTACTGGTGCCAGAGGCCACAACTGTCGATTTGGAAACCCGAAAGCTCCTGGCACAGGCGAAAAAAGAGGACTTATATTTAAGTGGCATTTCGCCCTTAGGGGTGCCCTTTAATGCTGTGAGAGGCACAAAGGGCGAGAAGCAGAAATTAGATCGCATTGCCTCGGGCAGACCCGGGAGCCCTTGCCCCAAGGCCCACTTGGTATCCAATACAGAATTTACGCTAAAGCCCATTTGTACAGCCAGTGTATTGTATCAGCGTCGAAAATTAGAAGAAATTCGCGCCAAAGAAATGTCAGAATCTGAGCGAGAAGGTCAAATCGAGAAAGTTGTCGCGAAGGCCTGTTTATGTGAAGATTTAGCCGCTGGCGCCCTCTTAGAGTCCCATGAAGAGAATGGACGTCCGCTGGCGCCCACCGTATGTCCGGGCCCCAATTTAGCCCATTTTTCAAAAATAGTCAGTTTAGCGGAGATGGTAGGACATATTTATGGGCGAACAAATGTCTTAAATGAGACCTATAGGCCCAATATGTTTATGGCCGAATTAGAGATGTATATTAAGTATATTAAACGTGAAATTGAAGACGCCTTACCTCATCCAGATGAGCGTCAATTGACCCATCTTAAAAACTTCCAACAGAATTTAGTGGAGGGCATGGCCTATTATAAAGAGTTAGTGCCTCAACTCATAACAGAATCCAAGGAGTATAGAGACACCATGCTGACAGAGCTTGAAGGCTTTAAAAAAGAATTAGAGGGGATCATCTCTCACTATTCCCTCATTTTTTCAGTCTAGAATGATGGGGCTGTTGAAAATCAAAACAGTCTGATGAGAAGGCGCCGGGAAAAAGAACCGGCGCTTCAAATTGAAAATTTAAACTAAAACCAACGTTTCAAACAGTCTTTAATGTTTTCGACTTTTTTGGCATCTTTGCGAAGTTTGGCCAATTCTTCAATTAACTCTTTTTCTTTGCCAGATACTTTAGTCGGCAGTTCTGCGCGAATGATGACATATTGGTCACCATGTCCAAAATGCTGGAGATGGCTAATGCCCTTGCCTTTTAGTCTAAATTTGGTGTTTGTTTGAGTCCCTGCAGGGATTTTAAGGTTAGCCTTTCCACCCAGAATGGGAACTTCGATTTCAGTGCCTAAAATGAGTTGGGTATATGGCAAATGAACTTCAATGGTAATGTCATCCCCTTCACGTTTAAAATGAGGGTGGTCTTTAACCGTAATAAACACATAAAGATCGCCCGCAGGGCCGCCCAGTTCACCAGCATTGCCTTCGCCGCTGATGCGAAGTTTCACACCAGAATCCACGCCTTCAGGAATATCCACTTGAAGGGTTTTTTGTTTTTTAGACACGCCTTTTCCGTGACAGCTGCCGCAAGGGTCTTTAACGGTAGATCCTTCGCCATGGCAATGGGGGCAGGTCGAAACCTGAGAAAAGCTACCCAAAAACGTTTGTTGTGTCACCTTCACCTGGCCGGAGCCTTTGCAGGACGTACACGTGACAGGTGCGGAACCTTTTTTAGATCCAGATCCAGAACAGGAATCACATTTTTCCATGTGGAAAATGGTGATGGTTTTTTTAAGTTTTGTGGCGGCTTCTTCAAGTGTAATGTCTAAATCAAATCTTAAATCGTCTCCTCGACTGGGTCCACGACGGCTGCTACGGCGACCACTACTACCTCGAGAGCCACCAAAAAAGACATCAAACATATCTTCCAGATCACCCGTATTAAAGCCGCCCCCGAAGCCCCCAAAGCCACCGGCCCCACCACCTGGACTGTCGTCAGCGACTCCAAATTGATCATAATTGGCTTTCTTTTGAGTGTCCGATAAAATATCATAGGCCTTTTGAATGCGTTTGAATTTATCTTCAGCGCCTGCGTCCTTGTTCACGTCTGGATGGTATTTACGGGCAAGTTGTCGATAGGCTTTTTTAATTTCCGCATCACTTGCGCCTTTTTTCACCCCAAGTTCTTCATATAAATCAATACTCATATCGTGTTCCTTTTGCTTAATTAAGTCATTCTATTAAAGAGACAGGTCTTCACTTTAAACCAAAAAACGGGCTATGACAATGAAGTCACAGCCCGTTCAAAAAGACCTGCTAAAGAAGCGCGTTATTTATTGTCTTTAACTTCAGTATAGTCTGCATCGACAACAGTATCATCCTGGGCACGAGGCGTAGACTCCGCATCTGGAGCAGCTTGTGAAGCGTCGGCACCTTGAGCGCCCGCCGCAGGCTCTTGTTTGTAAAGCTCGGCACTGGCTTCATAAACAGCAGTTTGAAGGGCTGTTTTTTCTGCATTGATTTTTTCAATATCATCAGAAGAAAGGGCTTCTTTCATCGTCACGAGAGCTGCTTCTAATTTGGCTTTATGATCGCCAATTTTATCCCCGCTTTCTTCAATCAATTTCTCTGTTTGATAGACCAAAGCATCGGCTTCATTTTTAGCATCAATAGACTCTCGTTTTTTCTTATCTTCATCGGCATGGGCTTCTGCGTCTTGTTTCATTTTTTCAATGTCGTCTTTGCTTAATCCTGAAGATGCTTGAATGGTAATTTTTTGCTCTTTACCTGTGCCTTTGTCGACAGCTTTAACATTCAAAATACCATTGGCATCAATATCAAAGGTCACTTCGATTTGAGGGGTACCACGACGTGCAGGCGCAATGCCTTCAAGAACAAATCTGCCCAGTGTTCTATTATCCGCCGCCATTTGACGCTCCCCTTGAAGGACATGGATTTCCACGCTGGGTTGATTGTCAGCCGCAGTTGAAAAAATTTGGCTTTTTGAGGTAGGGATAGTCGTATTACGCTCAATTAAACGCGTGCAGACATTACCTAAAGTCTCAATTCCAAATGAAAGAGGCGTTACATCTAAAAGGACCACATCTTTGACGTCACCAGCTAAAATACCACCCTGAATGGCAGCTCCAATAGCCACAACTTCATCAGGATTCACACCTTTATGAGGTGTTTTACCGAAGAATTTTTTCACAGCCTCTTGAATAGCGGGAACACGGGTACTTCCGCCAACCAAAATGACCTCATCAATATCTTGAATCGTAAGGCCAGAATCTTTAAGCGCAGCTTGGCAAGGCGCGATAGATTTGGAAATCAAACCTTCGATCATGGCATCAAACTTGGCACGTGTTAGCTCAACATTTAAATGTTTAGGACCGGTAGCATCTGCTGTTAAGAAGGGTAAATTAATGTCGGTTGTTGTCGCAGAAGACAATTCGATTTTTGCTTTTTCAGCGGCTTCTTTAAGTCGTTGAAGAACCATTTGGTCTTTGCTGATATCAACACCTTGGTCTTTTTTAAATTCAGCCACCAACCAATCGATGAGAAGTTGATCAATATCATCTCCACCTAAATTGGTGTCCCCATTCGTAGACAATACTTCGAAAACACCGTCTCCAATTTCAAGGATAGAGATGTCAAAGGTACCACCACCAAAGTCATAAACGGCAATTTTTTGGTCATGTTTTTTGTCAAGCCCGTAAGCAAGCGCTGCAGCTGTAGGCTCGTTAATAATACGAAGCACTTCAAGACCAGCAATTTCGCCCGCATCTTTTGTGGCTTTTCGTTGGCTATCATTAAAATAGGCTGGAACAGTGATAACCGCTTGCGTGATGGGTTCGCCCAAATAAGCCTCAGCGTCGGCTTTAATTTTTTGTAGCACCATCGCTGAAATTTCAGCAGGCGTATAATCTTTGTTATTAGGACCTTTAATAACAATGCCGCCACCAGAACGCTCAGCAAGGTCATAAGGAAGCGCACGTTTAATTTCTTTTAAACGACGGCCAATTAAACTTTTTGCTGAGAAGAAGGTGTTTTTAGGATTGGTAACCGCCTGACGTTTTGCAGACTGGCCCACTAAACGCTCGCCATCTTTTGTAAATGCAACAATAGACGGTGTTGTTCTAGCGCCTTCAGCATTGGTAATAACGGTGGCTTCAGCACCCTCCATAATCGACATACACGAGTTGGTGGTTCCCAAATCGATTCCAAGAATTTTACCCATAAATCAAGTCTCCTTTTGAATAGTTTTTAATCGATAGTCATCATCATGAGCAATCGATAGTAAATAAAAAGCACGAAGCATGCCAAGAGAGAGGACCTGAAATGACTGATAAAGTGTCTAATTTTAAACCATCAAAAAAGAAGGTGTCTAAAAAGAAGACAGTTCTTTAAGGGCGTTATTCAGAAACAATAACGAGACTAGGTCGAATCACTTTGTCGTGAAGTTTGAACCCTTTTTGAACCTCTTGAACAACGGTATTGGCGGCAACACCCTCTTTGGCTTGCTGAGAGATAGCTTGGTGGCAATGCGGATCAAAAGGGCAGTTGAGCGCTTCAATAGGGGTGACGTTTAATTTCTCCAAGGCGCTGGTAAATTGTTTCATGATCAAATCAAATCCCTTACGGATGGTTTGAATCTCATCAGTATCAGCAGAAAGGGAGTCTAATGCCAATTTAAAGCTGTCTAAAACAGGCAAGAATTCTAAAACCACTTTTTCAGCAGCATATTTTTTAAAGGTGTCGACTTCTTGTTGAGAGCGACGTCTAAAATTTTCAAGGTCGGCTCTAGCGCGAAGTACGGCAGGTTGTTGGGCGTCGAGCTCGGCTTTAAGCCTGGAAATTTCAGATTCAAAGTAAGTGCGAGCGTCAAAATTAGTGTCCACAGGGGTAGGAGTTGGAATATCTTCAGTTATGACGTCTTCTGCCGTTTCTGGTGTATTGGGAGTCTCTTGGGTCATCTTTATTATACCTCACTTTGGTGTTGATAATGTAGCAGTCATGATGTCCGAAATAAATTGGACAAAGGGCACAATCGTCGAATAAGACATGCGACGTGGCCCTAAGATTCCTACCATTCCGCGGGATTCTTTGTCAATGGCATAGGGGGCCATCACGATACTGCAATGTTGTAATTCAGGCCTTTCTGTCTCAGAGCCAATTAAGACCTTAAAGGGATGCATGCTAGAGAGTGTTTCAAGTGACAGTAAGTAGACGTTATCCTTATCCAAAACATGAAGAAGGCCCTGAAGAACATCGGGTTCCCTAAATTCAGGTTGGTGAACCATAGAGGAAAGACCAGAAGTAGACAGATCCCGGTGTTTGCGTAAATGGCCTTGTAAAACCTCAAGTTCGGCATAAATACGTCCGACAACGAGGTGATATTTGGGGTCGATATCAAGGTGAGAAAATAAGGCGGCATGGAGATCTTTTAAGTGCTTGCCGCGAACACCTTGGGTGAGCTGTAAAGAGAGTCGATTCAGATCATCTTGAATCAGGGAATGAGGCGTTCGGATCACGCATTCAAAACTAACACCTGTAGGATTGAGGACAAGAAAGGAGATGGAATCTGGGGATAAATACACCAATTGAATGGCCTGAACGCGTTCCAGGCTGCGGTCGGGACTGGAGATCCAGGATGTAAAAGACGTCATATCCGACATGAGTTGGGACATGCCAGAAATAAAGGACTGTGTTTGCCGAGGAAGAATGTCAATGTGGGCATAAAGATGGCGCTGTTCTTCAATGGTAAGATAGCAAGACGTCATCAAATGATCGATATAAAATCGGTAGCCTTTATCGGTGGGAACGCGACCTGAAGAGGTGTGGAGATGAGATAAATATCCCTTATCTTCCAACTGTTTTAAGTCATTCCGAATGGTGGCGGGGCTTACTTGGTTAAATCCAGAATCGTGAATACCCTGAGAGCCCACGGGATCGCCACCTCGAATGTAGTGTTGAATGGTAATGCTTAAAATATCTTTTTGGCGTTGATGCAGTGTCATGGGGCAAATTGTAGCATGGGGGGAGTTTTGGGGCTACTGTACTGCTCCCGCGCCACCATTTGCCGGAACTGAGCAATTAAAGTCGGGGACTGAGTATCGCCTGTGCTGAGCG
>CAZIFG010000034.1:0-9497 GCA_964539135.1 uncultured Rickettsiales bacterium | reverse complement strand
TTTAGGGCGCTCTATTCTACCACTTGGACTCTCTTACTTTTCAACCTTTCTTAACCGGGGGCATTACACGTTGACTCCAGTCTGTATATTTAGCTTTATCATCCACAACGCGTTTGACTTCTCTAGACAAAATTATCAGTTGATAATCGGGGTAACTAAAATCATACTTTTTAGTCAGTGTCTTTAAAATGTCGTAAAAGGCTTTTTCTTCAAAATCAATGGCTTAAATGCAAGAAAAACTGACTAGAATAGATTTGAAAATTCTAACTTCATTTTCTGATCAATCTTATCCCGAACCTGTCTAAATTTTTCTAACTCTCGTTCTGGATCTTCGAAATAACCGGCAGGATTTTCAAATCCCCAATGGACTTTCTTGATGCCTTGAGGAAACCGCACACAAGATTCGGCATTGCCACATACTGTGATGACAAGATCTATGGGTTTTTCATTAAATTCTAAAACTGATTTAGATCTATGGGCTGAAATATCAATGCCTATTTCTTTCATTACGGCAATGGCTAAGGGATGTACATAAGACGGATGTGTGCCCGCGCTTTCAATGTTGTAGAATGCCCCATATAAATGCCGGGCGATCCCTTCTGCCATTTGAGACCGACAGGAGTTCCCTGTACACAAGATTAAAATTGTTTTTTTGGTTTTCATGACTCTCTAGAGTACTTCATTTTTTCTGATCTCTTCAACTTGTTTTATTTCCGCCCTTCCTGTAGGATTTAAATCATTATGATGATTACCTCTAACTTACCTTTATTGATTGAAACCGTGGGATATATCGGCCTAGGCAGTATCGTTTTTGCGGAATCCGGCCTTTTTTTTGGCTTTTTCTTACCCGGAGATAGCCTTCTTTTTACTGCCGGCATTTTGGCCTCTCAAGGCCATCTCGATATTGCCCTTGTGATTGTGATTTCTGTGATTGCCGCAATTGTCGGTGACTCCGTAGGCTATGCCTTTGGGAGCTATGTCGGGCCTAAACTTTTTAAAAAGTCGGATTCTTTGTTCTTTCATCGGGAGCATGTCATCAAAGCCCAAACCTTTTATGAAAAACACGGTAGAAAAACCCTTATTTTAGCCCGTTTTATTCCTATTGTTCGTACCTTCGCGCCCATTTTAGCCGGCGTTGCCAAAATGAATTATCGGGTCTTTTTAACCTACAATATCATAGGCGGCCTGATTTGGGCTGTTGGATTGCCCCTTGCTGGCTATTTTTTAGGATCTGCAATTCCCAATATCGATCAGTACCTTTTACCGGTGATTCTGGGCATTATTTTAGCGTCCTTTGTTCCCATTATTATGGAATATCTTAAGGCGCGTCGTCACCGCTGATTTTTTGCCATTCTGTCCATAAATACTGTATTTTTTGGAGACGAGCCCGTCTTAAATGGACTTTCTGAATGGTCTCTGCCAATCCTTTGAGTGAAATGGGCTTCAGCATATACGCCATCGCCCCTAAATCCATGCTTTTATCTATCGTTTTTTGATCCATATAGGCACTGGTGACAATCACATCTGGATGATGCAAGGCCTCGAAGTAAGCAAGTTTGTGATCTTTTTTAATGATTTTGGGAAGATCCGCCAATAAAGACAGGCCCTCTCCATCCGGTAAATTTAAGTCTAAAAAAATTAGCCCTAAATCTGGATAGTCTCTCACTATATCCCTCGCCTCTTTCAGCGATTTTGCGATTAAAATCGGTTGTTCCTTTGCCTTAAAAAAGGTTTCGGTGATCATGCAAATATCAGGCTCATCTTCAATAAATAAAACCCTTGATGGATTCCATTCTGGTGCTTCTTGTCCCAAATCAGATTCTAAAATAGATACAAAATGCCCCAAGCCATCGGGGTGTTCTAAAAGTTCTTTTAATAAAAGTGACTCTTTTTTATGGGCATTTCTACCCGCTAAAATGGCAGATAATTGTGCCTGTAACCGTCCTTTTTTATCTTGTGCCACATGACTCTCTTGCATCATTCTCACCTTTTTTTATCTACCATAATATATTAAATAAACGCAAAATATATTTTTTTGCCATTTATTTTTCAATCCTTATTTTCTTGACTTTTACATTATACGCTATTATACTGCTTTTCCTGTCATTTCAACTTTTATTTTTATCCGTTTTATTTTAGGTGGAGGCTTTTTCGTATGTTTTTATTTAAAATTATAGCATCTCGCGGCAGCCTTTGCCCTATCCCCGCCCCCACCACTGCCCCTAAACGTTCTAGGACGACCTTACTTGAACATCCTCCTTATCCTGTTTTTTTTGGAACCCTTACGATCTCAGGCAAAGTAATCCCTTTGTCTGGTAAAATTTCATGTTCTATTCCGTATCTTCCTAAAATAGATCCTCCTCAAATTTTGACCGTTTCTCACGAGGTTATTAATTGGGGCCAAGATATGGGACTTTTTTCTCCTGAAAAAGCTGATTATTTACACCAAAATCCCAACCTTACCTTTACAGCATTTGCCGCCCTTACAACACTTTCTCTTCCCACTCAAGATAAGTTCACGCTTACCGATTCGGACTTTTTAGGCGACCTTCTTGCCCTTCTTCGTGAATCTACACCGATTACACCCCCCAGTTTGAAACTTAGCGCTCAATGGCTACACATTCTTTTTCCACATGATGATTTAATCGAACACCTTCAGGATGTTTTACTGATTAAATATATAGGCACGTCCCTTTACAATGCCTTAAAAAATGAAACGACTTGTGCCTGGGATCCAACTCAGAATAGGCTTCCCAAATCCCCTCCCCTTACATGGACATCAGAGTATCCTGAATCTAAAGTTAAGGCGATTTTTTTAGCTTTAATTAAAGCAGCGGCTGATATTGGAAGGCAAATTAACATAGAATTTTCAGCACTCAATATGTCCGACAATCCCGGTAACTATATTGGATATCCAGAGTTTTTAGCAGCTGTCGATCGCTATATTATAGGAAGTACATTGGAAGCCACTTGGCGTATTAATGGCACTAAAACTGATGAAGCTCATTTTACAGGAAACCGCATTCATACGAGTGCTGTCGATACTGTTGTTACCTTATCCGTTTTAACCGCTGGCTACCCCATTGATAGAAGCCTTCCAACCCACCCTAGTATTCAGGCTATCGCTGTTGATTTTAGTCAGGTGATATGCCGTATGAATGGCTTGATTTCAGCTGCAAGAGAACAAAGCACACCTAACTGGTCTAATAATGATCTTGCTATTCTTTTTGAGGAACAGGTAAGAATTAAGGGGAGTAGAAAAGCCAGTTATTCGGAATCTGTAACCACTCTTTTTCAGCGTATTAATGATAATTTTGATGGCGTTAAAAAAATTTTTGAAGCCTTTGAGTACGATAAACATACAAGTCCTTATTATGGATTTTTATGCTATACTGCCATTTGTTTGCAATGGGGTATGGGATCCATTCCGGCCCAGTTGTCACAAGCACGATATGCTGAGGGGCGAGAAGCAGGATACGTCCCCATGGACGTCTCTACTTCAAGTAAGGCTGAATTATTTTGGGAGTTTCTCAAACCAAAAATACAACCCTGCTCTACAAGGCCCGATGGTTGTATACCGCGGTCTATGTCTGCTCAGCTATTTTAATCCTCTTTTTTGATTTTTTATCTCAAAAAAGAGGTCCTCTTGAGGATATACTGTGTCTATTTTTATGAATTTAACTCGTTTTTTTTCTCCCCCCCCAAATCGCCCACTTGAAGTTGAGCGCGCGCTTCGTGTTGTTAATCGCATTTGCATTGTGTTTCTGTTGTTAGCGACGCCCTATTACTTTATTTTTGAGACGCTGGGGATGCATAGAGCTGCACTCGCAGTTATTCCTTCTGTAGCTTCTTATTTTATTTGTATCCTTCTGAACTTTTTTGGATTTTGGATTTTAAGTGGCCTTCTTTTGGTCTTTTTTAACTCGGCGATTATTTTCTTTTTTTCCTGCCTTTTGACTAAAGCCGCTGGCGCTCATTATGTTTTTTTTGCACTTGTCATGCTCCCTCTAGCTCTTTTTGGCACACGCCGTAAACCCTTTCTTTTTTTAGGATTTTCATTTCCTGTACTGGCTCTTCTTCTCTTAGAATATGGGGCTTACTCTTTTTTTAATCATGAGCCCTTAAATCTCTATCAAACACAAGTGATCTCTATTTCTGCCAGTATTACAACCTTTCTTATTATTGTTTTAGCCGCCTACGTCAGTTACTTTGAGCGAGATCGGGCTCGAGACCAACTGGAAGCCTCCAATGATCACCTGAAAGAAGCTAATGTTAATTTATTTAATGCCTACGCCGATCTTAAAGAAAGTCAGACTCTTCAGATTGAAATGGCCAATCAAGTGGCTTACGCTGAAATTGTTCGAGGCATTGCCCATGAAATTAAAAACCCACTTCATATGATTCGAGGCAGTGCCGATTTGATTCAAGAAAGTGCGCTTAATAGCGATGCCTGCATTCAATTTTCAGGAGTTATTATTGGGGCTGTGGACCGTTTGATTAAAGTGATGGAGCCCATGTTGAAATATGGGCGGCCCTTGTCTCAAATTCAGCCTGAAGTCATTCATCTTCATACGCTTTTATCTGAAATTTTGCAGTTATCTGAAGGAATTTTACGACAAAAAAAACTGAAATTAACACTGCATTGTGATCCCCTCTTGTCTATTTTTGCCGATAAAAGTACGGTAGCTCAAGTTTTTATTAACTTAATCATTAATGCCCAACAATATACACCTGTGGGGGGTACTGTTTCTATTCAAGCCGATCCTGTTACCTTTAACGATGCCCATCATGAGCCTGTCTCTGGCGTTTGTATTGGGGTTAAAGATACAGGGGTTGGGATTTCTCCGGATAATTTGCGCCGCATTTTTGAACCTTTTTTCACGTCTAAATCCAGCGCTACTAATGTTGGATTGGGACTTTCTATTGTGTTTAAATATGTCACTGAAAACAAGGGGAAAATAGAAGTTGAATCTGAAGAAGGGGTGGGTACTACGTTTCGTATCTATCTTCCGAGCCCCCTCCTCCCTGGTCCTTCACTCCAAAGCATGAGCCTCCCCTTTTCAAGCTCCTCTGCTACATCTGAAACTATTTTTTTTGGCGACGACGTGTTTTGATATCTTTAGATCCAAGCTTACAGGGCGTTTCTTTTTCCCCCAGAACCTGCTTTCTTAAAGGGTATGAATATTCGGATTCTACGCTTAAACCCGAATTGCGATTAGGTAAAACGCTGACCTCTCTTTTTTGCAGTCGTCTGCTCCCGGATGCTTTTTATCCTTTATCGGAAACACTGCCTGCCCCGCTTCAATCGCTCATGTATTTTTTAGGCCAAACGCCTCAGGGCCAAGCCATAGACCGTCAGGTGTCGCTTGAAGATATTCCTGAAACCCTGACACTGTCTTTGATCTCTACAGATACGATGGGGATGGATGTCATTGCAAATCACGCCATTCCTGAGCATACTTTTTTGGGCATCTATGCCGGCGATTTGCGTCTGATTTATACAACCGAAACAGAGACACAGCGTTATACCTTTCTTAATTTTAGCCTTCCGTCTGGAGATATTAGTCTTGAAGAGGCGCATGTTCAGTTCATGCTGCCTTTGGCCTTGAATCGAAACTTTTCGCATCTCCATGCGGCAGAACATGATGCGATTCTCCAGGCCTGGCGATCCATTGACACCTCAGATGTGATATACGCCCCTTATGCCTTTGATATCCTCTCTTTTTCACCACCCCCAGACGGTTTAGAATCGCTTTCTTTTTTTAAATTTCCAGTTCAGGTTTCTACGCTTAAACTCAGTGTAGATGCCGCTTTCTCAGGTACATGGACGCGATTTATGAATCATGCGCCTCCAGATGCCGCCACCGTTGACGTCAAAACCTGCTGGTACAAAGGGCAAATTGTGATTGTTTTTTTTACGTCTCGAGAGATTCAAGCTGGAGAGCCTTTGCGCTACACCTACAGTAGCGACTTAAAAGAATCTACCCTTGTAGACTATGCAGCACGCCTTGAACATCGCTTGCACTTGCCGTTTTCTAACCTATAATCTGCTGGATATATTGCGTTTTTAAGGGCAAGATTATCTTGCATCTCGAAACGCTCTATCCATATCTGCATGGAGCGCCCTTATTTCTTGAACCAATGATGCATAAAATATTTCATACTGCGCTCTTAGCCTTTCGCCTAAAATTGGACTCATTTCAGGCGTATCTGTTTTGATTATAGGCGATCCTGTCCTTATATAATCGTGACTATAAGAGGGCATCAAAGGTATTTTAGGTACCGTCTCGTTTATCCGCTCATTGATCTCACTATCCATACATTCTACACCCAGACGAATAAGTACTTTTTTTGCTTTTTCAGTATCTAGAGATAAAATTTCTAGCATACGATAAGCGTCTAAATACATAGGCAAGCCCTCAACATCTATGCTCTTTATGCCACTTATTATGTCATCGCTATCTCTTGTTTCATATCGTAAAACTTCTTTTAATAGATAACAAAGGCCTTCTGAGCATTCATCATGAGGATTAGTATTGGATGTGCATCTCCCTGTACTTTCATGTACAAAGTCTTTTCTCACTGTATCTGACATTACTTTCGTTATTCTAACAGGCTGCTGCCAACTCACCTGCACGGTAGCTCCCAGCCATCTTACTAACAACTTCTGTAGAATATCTTTCGGACTCCCTTCTACATCTGAATTGATTGCCCCTTTTTCAATTAAAAAATCCACCACTTTCTTGTAAACCATTTCGTTGAAATATAAGTTGCGCGCGTACTCGCTCCACCAATCCTCCCAAGCTCTCTGTACAATGCTGTCAGGATTTCTATCGCTTATTATGCGCTGTTTTTTTAAATCCGCTTTATAATGATGGCTCATGCGATCCAACATAAACACGGTCCCCTCTTCCCCAATCTTTATTAACCTCTCTTTATCTGGTATGTTAAGGGTGCTATAAAGCGCTCTATCACCTTTATAAGGCGCTAAGATTTTCTGAATTTTTGGACATTCTCTGTCGAATGTAGATTTTAAATGGATTTTTTGGTGGAGGTAAGCGGGATCGAACCGCTGACCTTCTGCGTGCAAGGCAGACGCTCTCCCAGCTGAGCTATACCCCCACAAGGGATTTCGATAGTCTAACATAAAGGCTTTTTTTTATAAAGTATATTTTTAAAAAAAAGCCCTTATAACCTATAGCCAATGCCTATTCTATAGGATTCTAATCCCGTATCTAAATTTTCTAACAGCTTATAATTTGCCTTAAAATTTTGATACTCAAACAGAACCATATAATGCTTCCATTTGCTGTATTCTACCCCTACAAACACCCCCCCCCCTAAGCCTACGTAACTTTCTGTTACTTGATAATCTTCCAATAAAACGCCCATGCCCCCCTGAACGCCCGTGGCTAAAGTCCAGTTTTTATAGACTGGAAAAACAATCGCCACTCGCAGTGGAATTACCACATTCGTTAAAGTGAGCTTAGTATCGTAAATTGTTTCCTGTTGGTTCCAATAGGAGATGCCCGATGTAATTCTTAAATGTTCTCTACTAAAAATGGGCGTCATGAGACTATATTCTGTTTGGTTTTGGGCTTTTTTCCCAAAATTATCCTCGCTGGCGCGTACAGTCCCAACTAAAACAGACAGTTTAGGGGTTGGTAGGTTCTCTTTTGCTTCTAGGGCATATCCCAAAACGATTATTAATAGTATGGCCACGCTTAATTTTAGTTTGATCATAGCGGGTCTCCTTCTTCATTTAAAAGTGTCACATTTAGAGTAATGGGATTACTTCGCCCTACATTCACCCCTAAAATATGATGAACCGCTAAGCCTCTCCCCGTGTGATGCAAACTTGAACCTGCCCCACCTGTTATATAATAATCAATTTTATGATCCCCTGAGGTTACCTCTTCGTGGTAATACAAGTGCTCGTGCCCTGCAAACACGGCGCGCACTTTATTATAATTTTGAAGAATAGCATTTACGCTTGCTGCATTGGTAATGGGGGGATGATGTCCTGCTGGATACATGGGATGGTGCATGAAAACAAAAATAGGCTTATTAGATGGCGCACTTTGGAGCTCTGCTAAGGTGGTGTTGAGCCATTGCAACTGCGTTTCATTAATGGACTTTTCATATCCTGCTAAATAGGTATTTAAAACAATAAAGGTATAGTTGGGATAGTCTATTTTTCGATATCCTAATGACTCTTTAGGATACCCAAATACGTAATTAAATAACTCTCGAGACTGATCACTATTTCCACCTGTCCCGTCCATATCATGATTGCCAATCACCGGCACGAACTGCATGTCTGGTCTTAGATATTTATGTAACGCTTCCTGAAGCGCACTAAATCCCAATGGAGAACTAAACTGGACCATGTCGCCAACATGCACGACAGTGGAAACGTCTAGTTTTCCAATGCCATTAATGAAATCTCCCAATCTTAGCATGTCTGGCCTATTGTCCCCCATCACAATGAAATCATAAGAAGGCCCTGTAATGGTATGCGATACCGGTGTGTTTTTGGGATGACTGCATGCCAGTAAGCTTAAACAGCCCAGTAGCACAAGCGTCCAATTTCTTTTTAGGGCATTCAAAAGATACTCCCTATTCTGGCATTGATAGAGGCCCTGACGTTTCTTCTTTTATCCAATTCCATGTAATCCAATTTGGTTGATACACTTAAAAAATACGTATTATTAAATGGCAAACGCCCCCCAAATTCTACAAAATAACTTTGAGTGGATTTGCCTTCTGATAAGGATACTTGCGCAAATCCAGCACCATAAAAAGGCCCCACTTTATTGGCTTGCGAAAAGCGGCGTCCACCTAGAATCCATTCCTGAGTGGTTTTGGAGTTTATTTGAGAGGCTTGTGTTTGAAATACTAAGGCTGATTTTGAGGTGAGATATTTTTCTATTTCCAGTTGAAAACTAGGCTTTTGATATTGGACAATCCCCACAGATAAGGCATCTGGTCTTAAGAGATTGTTAGCGAAAATTGGTCCTCCTATGAGGCACATTACTCCCACTATGCCTATCCTGAATTTAACTCGCATGGCAGTATCGTATCAGCTTTAAATTAAAAGAAACAGTCCTATTTTTGAAGCCTATAAAAACAAAAAATACCCATTTTGGGTTTTATGTTTATGATTATTAAGTTTGAGAAATTAAATAGAATTTTGAGTCATGTTGGTGGGCCTGGGTGGACTCGAACCACCGACCTCACGCTTATCAGGCGTGCGCTCTAACCAGCTGAGCTACAAGCCCAAAGTGAGGATTAAACAAAGTAGGAACCCCTTCTTTGCTCATTAAATAACAAGCCATAAAGCGTACGAGAACGACCTGGCAGACTCGATATACAAATTATAGTCGCATATATCTTAAAACGTCTGCCTATTCTTATCTTTACGATAAGAACTTACTCCTTCGAAAGGAGGTGATCCAGCCGCACCTTCCGGTACGGCTACCTTGTTACGACTTCAC
>CAZIFG010000033.1:0-10887 GCA_964539135.1 uncultured Rickettsiales bacterium | reverse complement strand
AATTCAGGCGGATACACGCCTAATTGAGCGTATTATGATATTAAAAGAAGATCACGCACTTCAGAGATTGGCCTTCCGCACCCCTATAGAAAGACGTTATACCGTAACCGTGAAATTGCCTGAGTTGCCACGAGATTTAGAATAATTTGTTCTAACCGCGGATTTTTTTAAACAAAAATTGTAGAAATCACGATAGTATGAGAATATAAACACTATCATGATAGTAAAAAAAATTTTAGCCACTTCAGGGAAAGCGCCTTCCATATGGGAAGAGGCTTTCCTGAAAAGGGCTTTAGAGGCACTCATGCAGACATGTTTAGAGCAACCGTCTCTGCCCTTAACCGCTGCATATAAAGAGGCCATAAAAAAGATAGTTATAAAATCAGGTCGAACAGACATAACGGCAGTGGATGTTTTTGTTGCGTTTAGTACCCGCTTACACCAACAGATAGAGCAGGAAAAAGAAC
The DNA here is from genome assembly GCA_964539135.1 of uncultured Rickettsiales bacterium. GTDB lineage: Bacteria > Margulisbacteria > Marinamargulisbacteria > CAZIFG01 > CAZIFG01. The sequence goes on along the minus strand of CAZIFG010000033.1, from coordinate 10,420 downwards.
CTCAAAAAAGGCTAGAATTGGAAACCCTCCACTATTATACCTCCATGCAGGCCATCAATGCCCTTTATGGGTATGTTGCCGTCCACAAAGAGGCGACCTTAACAAAGTGGCCGACGGTTGAGACTTGGCCAGGCTTTCATGTTTATGAAGAAAAGGAAGGATGTGTAGAGACTGAAAAGGGGCGCTTTAACTTAAAATCCCTTGTATACAGTCCCAAAATAGGACCCTCTCGAGAGATAACCGTGCGGCATATCTCTATTCCTAAAACAGATCTTCAAGCCATGAGGGACGGCATGTCGGGATGGGAGGGATTTTTTAAAGATGCCAAGGTGCGCTACGAGTGTGCCGTTTCTCGTTTTTTTGCTGAAAAAGGCATAGGGGTGCCTGTGATTGATATCTTTAGAGTACAAAATTTATCATCTGGCGGCTACAGAATATGGGTCGCGCATGAAAAAATAGGCATGCGCTTAGAAACCACCTTTTTAACATGCAACACCACAGAAGAAAGACTTCAGCATATACGTCAGATGGGGGATCTTCTTCTGAAAATTCAAGCGGAAGAGTGGGTATATAATGGGGAAAGCTTAAGGCCATTTGTAATGGTAAACGGGGTACTTCGTATTTTAGCGTTTACACACAGTTTTAAACCGTTTGAAAGGATTGAAGACCCCATGTCGTCTATTATCATTCGAAATCAAGTATTCCCAGATCATGGCTTGCGTCCTGAAACATGGCAGTATAATTACTTGAACAGATGGATCCTTAGAAAGCCCCAATCTCAAAAGAATCAGTTAGAATCTGCATTTAATCGGATTTTACCCTTTAAATTGGATGTGGTACTGATGGCAGAAGCCGTGAATCAGGCATTGGCATTTAGATTCATCGATTCAAACACAAGGCATCAACTTCGTATGGTAAGCCAAGAAATTTGGGGGGTAGAACCCCAATATCGATTGGGATTAATGGACCTTATCATAAAGATAGACTCCCTTCTAACCGGAGATTCGCAGAGAGCGTGCCCATGAGAGGCGTTGCAGCATTCATGGAGAGGCATTTAGTGAGTAGTTTAGGATCAAAGCCCTTTAAATAGATAAATGCAGACGAACCCCGTCGGCCTATTTATATCATTGAAGACCTGAATCCATAAAGAAAACTAAGCGGATTTCTTTTTAGCTCCTTTAGGAACTATCTCAATGCTTTGAAGCAATAGAGATCTATATCGAGATAAAACCGCAGATTTGGAGACAAATCCCTTGTAAGTTTCCCCGCTCACAACGGGGAGATACCAAACATTAAAGGCTTCAAAGAGTTCTAAAACCGTTTCAATGGGCTCATCAATCGCAATCAGTGTGGGAGGTGGGGACATAATTTCTTTGACTGTAATGGTATCATAAAGATCGCGCTGAAACATAAATTTGCGCACTTCATCCAAAATAATAAGACCTAAAAGGGTCTTGCTTTTATCATCTAAAACGGGAAATAAATTTCGGTTAGAGGCTGAAATAATACTTACCAGCTGGCCTAAGGTTTGATCGGGATGAACAGGTGAAAAATTGGTTTCGACCAAAGGTGCTAACTTAAGTTGGGTTAAGATTTGTTTGTCTTTTTCTTTGGTAATCATGGTTTCCTTTCGAAGTTCTGTATGTTTGTAAAATTGAGCGAAGGGTTTTTTGTACATATTATAAGGTTCGACAGAACGCACAATAAAATAAGAGACTGCAGCAACAATCATAAGCGGGACAAATAGGGCATAGCCTCCTGTGATTTCAGCAATTAAGAAGATGGCCGTGAGAGGGGCATGAAACACCCCGCTCAGCACGCCGGCCATTCCAGCAACAATAAAATTAGAAGTAGGAACCTGAATCAGATTCAAATGATTGATCAGTGTGGCGTGTAAAAAACCGAGGCAAGCACCCACAAAAAGAGACGGGCCAAAAGTTCCGCCATTTCCTCCGGCGCCTATTGTCAACGCTGTAGCAACGGGTTTGATAAGGACCAAGAAAAGTGTCATGATCATAATAATCATGACAACATGATCATGGCCTATCCAGTTAAAAATCCAGTGGTGGCGCATCATTGGCGCATAAGCCCCAGAAAGCATTTGTTCAATGGTTCTGTAGCCTTCACCATAAAGGGGGGGGATGACAAAGAGTAACATGCCAAGAGACAGTCCCCCAAATCCGGCTTTAATCCAGGGGTTTTTAGTCATGGAAAAGAGAGATTTTGTCAAGGCCAGCGACTTAATAAAGTAAAGAGAGGCCAGGCCCGTGATAATACCCAGAAGGAAATAAAAGGGGATAGAGCTTAAATGCCAAGAGGAGGTAATAAGAAAAAAGAGTTGTCCCGAATACAATATTTTAGAGACAACGGCAGCAGTGGCGGTGGCCACCAAAAGGGGGACCATGGTAGGAAGTGAAAACTCGGAAATGAGCACTTCAATCGAAAACAAAACGCCGGCAATGGGGCTGTTAAAAATGGCGGCAATGCCAGCAGAGGCGCCGCAGGCCAGGAGTATCGTTCTTTCTTTATGGTTCAATTTGAAAAACTTGGCCACGTTAGAGCCAATGGCAGATCCTGTCACCACAATAGGAGATTCCAATCCTGTGGAACCGCCTAAACCCACGGTGAGGGCCCCAGAAATAATGTGCGAATACATTTTTTCAGGTTCCACACGCCCGGACTTTCTATCGATGTCATAAATAATATCGGTAAGACCTTTTCCCAATTTAGCGCGTTGAATGTACTTATAATACGCAACCGTCAGAAGAATACCCATGAGAGGATAAATAAGGGTAAGATGGTGATTATGGGCTAAAAAAGTATCGGCATTATCTTCCACGAAACGCACAAAACGTTTAAGCCAAGCAGCCGCTAAGCCCGCAAAAATACCCACAAAAATACTGACAATCAGCAATCGTGTTTTCGCCGAAAACTGCTTACGAATGACGCGCAAAAGATAAGAGATCATGAGTTCAAGTGTACGGGCTTTAAGGACAGATTACAAGAAAAAGGCACATTGAAGAATCATCAAGAATGAGATAGTCTAGAATGGATTTCATACTAAAATTAATGCCAAGGAGAACCCCATGCAAGCAGTTGCTACCAGCACCCCAACGTCTTTAAGCACCAGAGTGATAGAGCAGGCAAAAACAGCGGCGATTGAGACGGCACGTATCGCCAGGGATTTAGCCCCTACCCTATTACCTGTATTATTTTTATATTTTGTCAGTGAAATGATGCCTCAGGTTGCAGCAGCGCCGGCAGGGCGATCTAAGCCTGTAGATGCAGCGATGGCGACAATGGATGCGGTTCTAGGACCGGTGTACGATACGTTTCAAAGAACCTTGTTAGAGATAAAAGACTTAAATCCGCTTAAGTTTGAAGAGACATTTGCGTGTCAGGCAGCATACAATATTTTGGAACAAAGCACGGCAAGCTTAAGAAGCATGCGAGCGATGCCTGTCAGGTGTGAGGGAAGTGAGGCAGAATGTCATGACCCAATGATATCAAAAGTTATAGAAGAAACTGTAGTGGCGGAGGTTGGGCCTATGGCGACGCAGATAACAGCGGCGATATCGGAATGGGTGGAGCGTTGTAGAGAGACCCTTACCAGAAAGGGATAGGCGGGACTCGATTGAGATGAGGCCTTTATCAAAATAATAAAGGCCTAAGTATAATAAGGTATAAATGAGGACTTGAAGACGAGAATAACACAGCATAGGGCCAAAATAGGCGTTTTGCAACAGTCCCCCACATAATGAAGGAGGCGTTTTGGAATGCCTGTATGGATACCCACAATAGGATTATTAATATGTTCCAATGTATTCATGACCGTGGCCTGGTATGGTCATTTAAGACATACAGAAAAATCGTTGGGAATGGTCATTTTAGTCAGCTGGGGCATTGCCTTATTTGAGTATATTTTGCAAGTCCCTGCGAATCGTATGGGGTATGGGTATTTTTCTGCAGCGCAACTCAAAACCATTCAAGAAGTCATTGGGCTTACCGTGTTTATGGTATTTTCAGTGATGTATTTAAAAGAGCCCCTACGGTGGAATCATGTCCTGGGGTTTTGTGTCATTGCTTTAGGCGCCTATTTGGTATTTAGAAAATAAAGGATCTAAGGCCGAAGCAATTGGGTGATTTCAGACACGTGGGCCATGAGATGGTCCATTTTTTTATTTAAAATTTGAATTTCCACTTCTGCTTTTAAGTTAATTTTATAATCATGTTCCGACTGGGTTCTGTCTTTTTGAGCCTGTCTATTTTGGCTCATCATAATAATAGGGGCCTGAAGTGCCGCAACACAGGATAAAATCAGATTTAAAAAAATAAAAGGGTAAGGATCGAAGCGGTGGTAGATTAATACAACCGTATTAAGCACCACCCAAAGTCCCAAAAAGAGGCAAAAGCCCATGATAAAAGACCAGCTGCCGCCAATAAGTGTCAATTTATCAGAAAGGCGTTCCCCAAAGCTTAAAGATTCCAAATATTCGTACCCAATATTTTTCGACAAAAGCTCATTATCTAAAAGGCTTTTGATGACTTCTTTTTCAATAAGGCTCGCATCTAGTGAATTTTTGTTTAAAAGATCCCGAAAGTAAGCCATGCGGTAGGTATTTAAAATCGCAGACGAGGTATATCTGTTTGGATCCCAAGCGGGATAGTCTTTTTGAATGAGATCTTGAATGGGATGAATCAGCGAGGATCCTAAGACAAATTCAGATTTTTCAGTCGGTTTTCCTGTAATTTGACAGATATAAGGTAGATCAGAAGTGCTCATAGAAAGTATTATAGATCATGGTGCTATAAAAATAAAATGTTTAAAAAATAAAAATAAAAGGAATTTATATTAAAAGTAAAATTATGAGAGTGGTTTGTGGATAGGTTGAGACCAGGCGTAAGTTTAAGACAGGCTACAAGAGAGATAAGGGCCGCTGGGCGATCCGCTCAAGCACCTGAAGCTAAAACAGGGGCAGAATCGCCACGTCCATCGCAGTCGCCAATGTCAGGACCTACTTCCACTCCAACTGTAACGGACCACGTATTACGCAGAAATATAGTGATGGTAAAACCACCGGCGGCACCTCCAAGGAGATTAAGTGTAGCGCCATCCCACTTTTCGGCGGGTAGAGGGGCAGGTGTACCTGTAACAAATTCTGCAAAACCACCGGAGGCACCACCACCGGAGGCACCACCACAGGAGGGACCTTCAAAAGAATTAAGGGTAGCAAAGTCCTTACTTCAAGAGGTTAGAAGTGAAATGGAGGAAGGTGCATCCGTGAAGGATATCATAGGTAAGATAAGCCGTGCGGTTCGGTATATCAAAACCTTGCCTACAGCAGAATTCAATGAAGGACGGCGGGTACTTCAAGAACATACCGCTTTTATGATACAAAACAGATTAACTAACGGTATTCGGTTCACAGAATCTCCTGCTGAAGGAAAGAGCATGCTGGTAGATGGACGTGGAGCCGGGGGCTGCGATGCTGGAGTAAAAGCCGCATCAACAGGTGTATCTATAGATGACTTGGAGTTATCAATAGCAGAGGGAAGTCCTGCAGCACCATCGGAGGATCCAGACCTCTTAACAGAGGACGAGCTAGATCAGCATCTGGCGGAATTTGCAACATTGACCCCGGAAGCGCGTGAGAAACTGGTCTCTGGGGAGGATACAAAAGGGATTGATCCTCGATTTGTAAGATTTTTATCCAAAATGAAAGGGGGATTTAAAGACGCTGCAGAGGAGGCAAAAGAAACAGCAAGGGAAACACTCTCAGACGCAGTGCTGGGCTTTGGATCCCTAGGCGTTAGAGAGAATACCATAGGGAAAGTAGGGACCTCAGAAGTAAGGGAGATGGTCGATACTGCAGGCGAGATGATAGCCACTCAAAAAGGAGCTGAATCTGGAGGAAATTTTGGCGGAATAAGCGACAGTTTAGCGCCTGTTCAGGAAAAAGTAGCAGAAACAAAAGAGCAAGCCGGAGTGGCTATGGATGCTTTAGGCGAGCCACGGCGTGCACTGATAGCCGCATCCAAGGAAGCGATTGGTAATTTGTGTAATTTAGACACTTTAGCCGTTGCTGTAGACACCATAGTACCAGTATTAACACTGATGAAGTCAGCCTATTACTTGGTGTACAAACCCATTGTTCACGCCAAACGGCCAAAACCTCCCAGTGAAAAGTTATGGGCAGATGCGGTGCTAGGAAGCGCAAAATTTGGGGTTCCGGGGCAAGAACTACCAGGAGTGCGTATAGTCGAAGATACAAGACCTTTAGAGGTTCAGGCGAAAGCCTTAGATACCATGCAATTGGGCATGTTAGCGCGTGTGGCGCAAAAAAAATCCATTGCGAAGTGGAAGATGGGAACAAGGGGCATTAATACAGGCATAGCGGTTGCAGGGACATTCGTGCCCATACCGGCAGTTGCGGGGTTTTTGAACATGTGTGTGAACTATGGTATGGGTAAATTTACAGATAAGGCCAGAAGCAGTTTGGATGAGATGTCAAAAAGAGCTGTGGGAGATATACTCACGCATGTTAGCGGCTTAAAAACAAAGTCAGAAGCATTGCCTTCAACCGAACGGTTAGACATGACACCATTTGATATGGCCGTGTTGGAACTATCACGTTCAACAGGAATTTATACCAGCGACACGGCGGATGTCATGGCCTCTTCAAAAATTAGAACAAATTTAAGTGCGATAAAGGCTAGTAAATTAGCCCTTACAAAATATACAAGTCCAGAGCCTAAATAAAAAAGAGACAATCAAAAATGGGTATAGTAGAATAAAGAATAAGTTTATAAAATATAAGCGATAAAAATCCAATTCAATCCATAAAATAGTCATGAGATTCAAAATTATTTCAAGCCTTAGTATCCAATTGATGGATGACTATAGTAAAAGTGTTTTGGTGCCCTTGAGATGTGCGGCAGAAGAAGTGCGGCCAGAAGTGTCTCATTTTTTAAGGATATGGTCTTCTTTAGAATTCAAACCCGATGCCAGCACAGGTGTGGAAACAAGTAAAAAATATGGCTGGCCCATCAATCCTTCGGATCCTGTAGATCCCCAGTATTTTAATTTTGTGCGAAATCGGGATGACAGTTGGTATACCTTTATTTTTGAATTGTGTTATAGCCTACTTTCCAACCGAATGATACCCAGAGGAGAAATAAAACCCAGTCATTGGATCTGGGGACAACGACGCATTGTCGGCGGATTTAATGCGCCGATTGACATAGACACCTTGCCAAAATCAGAGCAAAATCTCTATAAGATATGGCCAGACAGATGCTATCTTGTGCAGCGCAGTTTTAAGATCATTTTAAGCCATCTTGCACAGAAGATAGATCCAAAACAGTTAGAGACACTGACACCTGCAGACGCCGTGAGGCCTTTTTGGGTTAAGTGGGGCCAAGTATTGCCCCTAAAAAGGGCCGAAGTTCTAGAACAAATAAGGCAGAAAGTATCCCCGAATGGGGTATGTATTTATATGGTAGAACCCTGTCAGGACAATTGGGCCATTTTAGAATACAGAATGGGGATCCAAGAAGTGCTCTTAGAATTTGAACTGGATACCTGTATTGTCAATGGAGGGTATCATGCAACGCAGTGGCAGTATACGCAGATATGGAGTCGATATGTAAAGCCTGAGGGCAGTCAATCAGAACCAGCGTTTTCGTCGAGCAGTTCTGAAGAGATCCCCATAGAGACTCTTTCCAGGCAGTATGAATCGGGAAAGGCAGAGGGGATGGCATTAATAGGATCCTTGCTTCAAATTCCTGGATTAGAGTCGGGGGCGTCTACGCACACGCAAAGGCAACTGCTTCGGTATAGCAGTCAAAATTTAAACAGACTTTATAAGCAGGCCCAAAAAGGCAATCGTGCCATTGATAGAAAAAGTTGGTATGAAAGCGCTTATGAGCAGGTGCTCCTTCTATTGGGACTGCAAAATAATCCCTACTCCCGAAAAGACCACCTCAAAATAGAGCGATTCTTAAGTCCAAAATTAAAAGAAATGAATCCAAAACTCAGTGTTTATCATTCGGGATTGGAGGCCTTTTCTTCTATTTTAACGGCACTTTTAAAACGATATAAAGGCGCCTGTCATATTGTGTATACGTCAGGATTTTTCTTTCAGAATATTGTATTTTTGCGAAAGGTAAAAAATCACTATCCGGAGATTAAATGTTCACTCTTAGAAGAAGAAAATGGAGAGTATAGAATCAACGTAAAAGCATCCGAGGACGCGATCGATATTGTGCTGACCGAGAGCTATCCTTCTTTCGAGAATAAAATGCGGAAAATCAATCACAATAGTTTGTCTATCATTCAAAAAGCTTTAGATAAGGAGGGGCTTTCATTGGCAGCAGATGCCGTATTGGTTCTGGATACAACCTTAACGCCCTTATGTGATGAAAAACAGGAAGACTGGGTGTCGGAATGGTGTGAAGGACAGACAGGGGCGGCCGTTTTGTTTCGATCTCTCAGTAAATTTGGAGATGGGGGATACTGTAAAGTGTCAGCCGGAATGGCGCTATCCTATGTGAAGAGCCCCAAATGGGCGAACATTGGGATAGAATTAAATGAGTCCGTGGGGGAATATGAATTTGTATTTCAGGTGGTGACTCATTCATTATGCACATCTGCGCGTTTATTATCCGAGTATCAACACAAACAAATTCAAACCGCAGCAGCGGTGATGAGAGCTTGGGCTTTAGAAGTGAAAGGCAGAAAACAGGGGGAGGGGCCTTTAAAACTGTATAGGCCAATGGAATGGGAAACCACATTTATTTCAATTATGTTGCCACATGAATTGGCCTTAACACATCGTGACTTTGTCGGAGATTTGGTGATACAGAAAGCGGCAATACATGGTGTAGATGTGATTCTCAGAAGGTCATTTGGATTTAATACAGTAAGTATAGATCCAATATGGATGATTCGGCTGCACATTCCGAACCTGTCGGATGCCGAGATCCTGGGCTTAGCCAAAGCCCTTGCGGATGTGACGGGAATAACAGAAACGGCGTTGCGTCAAAAACGAGGACTACAAACAGAACGAGAGGCGACTGTAGTAGAGGTTCAAGCAGAGGAGGGATCTAAATCTTCAGATTCAGGAGACTCGGAGCCAGAAGGAGAAGATCAGGTTGGGATGTATTTATAAAGAAAGTCGCAACAGTCCCAATAGGAACTTATTCTATAAGACGAAAGCCTTCCCCTGTGTCTTTAAGTGAAGAATCAGGCGTGGCATCAAAGTCGGATTTAGCGGCGCGATGAAGCACATAAGTTTGGTCACAAATAGCGCGTGTCAGTGCAGATAAATGGGGCAGTTCTGTTGTATTTTCGATGATAAAATTGGCAAAGTGAGAGGGTTGAGAAAGGCCAACAGAATCTATATTATCTTGAGCAAAGGAAAAAAAACATTTAAAGTCGGTTAGATGATCGTTTAAGTCTTTAGAATCGTGTGCCAATAGGGCATAAAGGGTTTTAGCGTCCTTAATCAGGCCAGATTCTTCCATTTCCTTCATCATACAAGCCGAAATTAAATGGGGAATAGGACCATGACCGGTTTCACCCAGATCTAAAAGAAGACGTCCTTTTGCCAAAATATGCGTTTTAAAAGCCTCAGGCGATAAAAGAACATCGCCTCCCCCTGTTTCTACAAAATGACGATCAAAACCATAGTGCTGAGACAATCCAGAGACAAGACGTCGAAGGGTAGGGATAAGAACGTCTTTGGGCAGTAAGGCAATAGAGTCTCCAGGTTCTAAAGCCAGAAGTTTGCCCACTTCAGCGTCTATTTTTTGAAGAAAAGGAAGGCAGTCCAAAGGCCGGCATAAGTGATATACAAAGGTTTCCAGATCGGGCGTACGTGTTGTTGCCTTACTTAAAATAGTCGCGCGTTCTGCGTCTAGAACAGCTGTAGTTTCAGGCTTTCTATAAATAGTAGCGGTGGGGTACTCTGCTCCCAGAGGATAATGGGAAGAGGTCCTGCGTGGGGCAACTTGAGAGGTCGTGAGTAGGGTAGGTTTCACCACTTGAGAGGTCGTGAGTAGGGCAGGTTTCACAACTTGAAAGGTCGTGAGTAGGGCAGGTGAAACTAATTTTGGACCGAAAAAGTACACAATACGCCTCCTTAATTAAGACAACTTTTATGTCTTTCATTACAAGGAATTATCGAATAGAATAAAAAAAAATTTCAAAGCTTGAAATTTTTAAGGCTTCAAGATCGACAAAAAAGTATCCAAATTTCAAAAAAACGTCAAAGGATTTGAGGCATCTTTGCCGACCATCCAAACGCAAAAAGGTAAGTAAAAAATGACAGTGAAAAGAAACAACAGGTTCATCGTAAAAGGGACTGTAATGCCCCCGGTTAAGGCAAGAAAAAAGTAGCGAGAAAATTAGGTTAAAATC
>CAZIFG010000032.1:0-11683 GCA_964539135.1 uncultured Rickettsiales bacterium | reverse complement strand
TTCTACCACTTGGACTCTCTTACTTTTCAACCTTTCTTAACTGGGGGCAGTATATCGGTACAACTGCGTTTGTTACCTAAAAAAACGCCTAAAGTCACAAATTATCATTTCGAAGCTGAATTTCAACCGGCACGAGATCTCGGGGGCGATTTTTATTCTTTTGTGCCATTTTCAGATGGCCGTATTGGGATTATTCTCGCAGATGCTGTAGGAAAAGGAGTTGCCGCAGCGCTGATAGTATCTAATTTTAAAACACTATCAGAGCAATACATAAATCCAAAAAACACCCCTAAAAAAACACTGTCAGAACTCAATCAAATTTTATATGACAGCTCATTATATGAGAAATATCTCCCTGTTATATATGGGATATTAGACCCCCAAAAAAATACTTTTACATATTGCAACGCAGGCCATGAACAAGGTTTACATTATTCTAATGATCTGTTCAAATCATTGAAAACAGGAGGACCCCCACTAGGCATGTCAAAAAACGATGAATATGAAGAAGAGGTCATTCAACTGAAAGATAAAGATATTCTTGTCTTATTTACAGATGGATTAAATGAAGCTAAAAATAGTGAGTCTGAAGAATTTGGAAACGAACGAATTCAAAATGTGCTCAAAAATTACGCAAATACCACATACACCTCACTTACATTTACGCAATCATTACTTGAGCACTGGGAGGAATTTAGAAACCCCCTCAATAAGCATGTTGATGACATGACATTCATTATGATTGAGCGCCAATCTAATTTACCCGTAAAAAAATAAACGTCTTGCAAAATCTAAAAAAGGCAATGGTCAGCCTGAAGCATTTAATATTCGAGGCTAAAAAATATCAGAACCGGCGAGCATCAAGATCGCGGAACAGCTGGATTGTTGAAGAAGCGAAGATCCCTGTTCGCAGAACAGGAGCGACCACTTCTGATGAACGCCTGAGTGGCTCTGTTTTTGCCTCGAATATTCAATACTTAGTGAAAGACTAATTGCCTCGAATAAAAAAAACTGATAAAATAACCCCCTCGCCATACCAAAGCGAGCCTAGAGAATCTAGGGCGGTTAGCTCAGTTGGTAGAGCACCGGCCTTACAAGCCGTAGGCCACTGGTTCGAGCCCAGTACCGCCCACCACTATAAAGTGTCTTTATGCCGGAATCCCTCTACTTTCAATATGCTTCCATTCAAAAAAAATTATACGATGACATTTTAGATCTCTTATCCTTAAAGTCCATTGCCCCCTCATCCATACTAGATCTCGGCTGTGCAACCGGAGAAATGACTCAAAAATTAGCCCTTTTATTTCCAGAAGCACGTGTCATCGGCATTGATAAAAGCCACGAACGCATTAAATATGCCACGAAAAAATTCCCGTCACAAAAAAATCTCCAATTTCAAGAAATGGATATAGAAAGGCTATCTTTAATCGGTCCATTTGATTTAATAATTTCGAACGCCAGTCTACAATGGGTCTCCAATTTTGAACGCATCTGGCCCACTATTGAATCCCTTAAAACCCCACAAACGGGCCATTTTCATATTCAACTATTTGGAAACAAGACCTACCAAGAACTACAAGAAGGGTTATCTACCATTTTCAAATACCCCTTTGATATTACCGCCAACCAATTTCCAAACATAGAAACACTTAAGAAAATAAAGTCACCTGGAACAAAACTACATCAAAAAAAGATCATAAAAAGATATAACCGGATAGAAGATCTCTTATCCGAAATAAAAAAAACAGGGACAAGAGGATCTCAAAAAACAAAGAAAATATGGGTAAAATCCGACATCAATCAACTCGAAAAATGGTTCATAGACAAATTTGGACAAGTCAGTGTAACCTATGAAACACTAATAATGAGTACCTTATCATGATCTTTATAGCAGGGACAGACACTGAAGTGGGAAAAACCCTAGTAACAGGCCTTCTCGCTCACTATTTCACAACCCTAAAAAAAGACGTCATCACGCAAAAATGGGTACAATCAGGCGCCTCCGTTCCAGAAGACATTTTAGCACATTTAGAATATTACACCCCTGATACCCCCAGCCTAAAAGCGTTAATCCCGGATATGTGCCCCTACATATTGGAATATCCCGCTTCACCACATTATGCCGCCATAAAAGCAGGCGTATCCATTTCTGCAGCAAAAATTATTAAAAGCTATGAAAGCCTCAAAAAAAAATTCAAGATTGTACTCTGTGAAGGATCAGGCGGCATTCTAGTCCCACTGAACGATATGACCTTAATGGCAGAAATTGTCAAACATTTAGACTTAACAACGATTTTAGTCGTTCCCAATAAATTGGGCATGTTAAATCATACCTTTACACACGTTGAAACCTTATTTAACAGAGGCATTTCATGCGGGACTATCATCGTAACACATCCAGCAAACACACTGGAAACGCCTGAAGATATTCAAAAAAACAACATCGAAACCCTCAAAAAAACACTCAGCGGCTTTATAGTAGAATCCTTGCCCTTTAACAATCAAATCCACACACAAATTGAAAATTTCAAGCCCATTGGCGACAAAATAGTCCTAAAGTTAACCCAACAAGGTCGATTATAAGCGGCTGTTGCGAAACGCCTACGTTTGGATCCGCTGCTATAAAGAACGCCGAACGTCTTGAGCCTGTTTAAATTGCGTCACCAGCATCTCTTTTTGATCTGCATTAATCAACATTTCCAATCGATCTAAAACGGTACGAAACTCTCTCAAGCTACTCAAAACGGCAGACTTATTAAGCCGACAAATCGCCTCCCCCCAACGAGGGTCCGAAGCCGCCACACGGGTTGCACTACAAAAGCTAGGCCCCACCAAAGACAAGTCAGTTCCCGCCTTCATCAGCACCTGCATTAACAGCTGAGCCACGACATAAGGCAAGTGAGAAATGCGTGCCAACTCTAAGTCATGCATTTCAGCGGACATTTCAATGACCTTAAACCCCAACCCTTTTAAAAAGGCCGCAAAAAAAAGATAAGCATCCCCACGTGTAGGGACTAAAACATAGGGCGCTTCTTGCAAAATATCCGCAGAAGAATACTGAAAGCCAGTATACTCCGTTCCTGCAATGGGATGCCCCCCAATAAAAGTATGTGTATGTGGTAAACGAAACCGCTCCACCCCCTGTAAAATGGAGCCCTTGACGCTGGCAATATCTGTAATCACACAGGCTTCTTTAAGATGCTGGGACACCCGTTGAATCGTCGGTAAAACAGAATCCATTGGAGTCGCAACAAAAACCAAATCCACCACACCAGGCCAATACGAAATATCCGAACTTACGCCGTTAAAAAGACCTGAAAGCTTTGCGGCTGTCACAGCCGCTTCATTCACATCCAAACCCACCAACTGAATCAGCGGAAAATGCTGACGAATGAGTTTCGCAAGAGATCCTCCCATAAGCCCCAATCCAACAATACCAATAGATGCGTACATACTGTATCTACCCTACTTTTCAACCACATCAGGTCGAAGTGAAATCGCTTCTTTCAAATAAACAGGCACCATTTCCGATTGGAGTTTAGGTGTATTCACATGAATTAAAACCCGAATACAAAACGGCAAGCTCCCCGGAACCGGAATTTCTGTCAAACATAAGAGGGGCGTATCTTTAAGTCCCAATTCACGTGCAGCAAGCGCAGGAAAAGCTGCGGTTAAGTCTTCTGTAACCGAAAAAAAGATAGACGCTAAATCCGGAACATGGAGGTCATTTTGTTGAATTAAAGCCAATAACAAGTCTTTCGTGGCAGACACAATCGCGTCTTTTGAATTTTCTTGAACTGTAATCGCACCTCGAACACCTCTTATAAACACGTCTGTAACTCCTTGGTTAATCGATCAATAAAATCCTGCTTATTATACGTCTTTCCTGTAAATTGTCGAAGAGAGATTGCAATAGGTGCCAATGCCTGAGGAAACATTTCTTGATTCAAATTAATACCAATCCCAACAATCACAAAACGAGGCAACTCCGAACCAGAGTGAGAGACGGTTTCAATCAAAATCCCGCCCACCTTACGATCATCCAAAATAAGATCATTCGGCCATTCAACCAAAGGCAACACCCCTGTCAAAGAAAAAATAACCTGTTGAACTTTTTCCCCAACCAACCGACTCAAAAAAGGAATTTCAGCAACTGCAATATGCAAAGGTGCCTGAACAAACGTATAATAAAGCCCCCCTAATTCAGAATGCCAATGATTCACACCTCTACCACGACCTTGTGTTTGAGTGTCAGCAACAAGAACACAGCCCTGACCGGAGCTTGAAATCTGATGATCATGAATCAAACGCTTGGCCTCCGTATTGGTTGAATCCACAGAATCCATATAAATAACAGGTACGGACATAAAATCTCCTTAAAAAACCACGCAACAACACTTTTAATTGTATCAGGTTTAAAATAAACAAAAAAAGGGGAAATAAATAAAATATAAAAGAAAAAAGGAGAGTCATGCATGTCCATATTCAGTGCCATTCATAGTGAAGTCCAAGTTTCAGGTGGGATTAAGGGCAGAAAGTATACCCCTAAATCTCTAGAAATAGACGATCCTGAAGCAATCGCCTTTATCAGTCAAGAATACGAACACAAAACCCCCTTTAAAAAAATACAAGACGGCTTACGCCACCTAGCCAAAAGTCGATTTTTTTCTGAAAAAGGGGAATTAACGCTGGCTAGCCTCCCAAAAAAAATACAAATCATCATTGAAAGAGAGTTATCAAAAGCCTTCCGAATTGCGGTCAAGCTCAATAAAAAGGGAATTGTAGAAGGCAAAATAGAAGGTAACCCCCATGGATACATTCCGATTAATAAATATCTACTCGAAAATATGGAAGAAGGATTAAAAATTTTACATCCAACAGAAAAAAATCCCATGATCCGCGGATAAAAAGTCGATCTCTAAAACCACATTCAGGGATTGTTGCGAATCGCAACAGTCCCTCCTATTAAATCCATCCCCCTAGAAGTTACATTCAAAATCTGCTTTAATACGCATACAAAAGGGGACTATTTCGAAATGCCTACGTTTGGATCAGGTTCAAGGCATTCCGAGTCCGAAAGACCTTATGCATAATAAATGAGGCCTTGAGGACGAGGATAATACAGCCGAGGGCCAAAATAGGTATTTCGCAACAGTCCCAAAAGACAAAAAACATCAAAAAGGATGCGCTATGACAACAACACTAAATTATGAATCCTATTTATCGACCTTTGGAAAACAAATTGAAGGCAGTATCACAATGGAAATTACCGCACTTGCCAATCAAATGAAAGCCGAAGGCAAAAATGTCGTCAGTATGAGTGCCGGAGAACCTGACTTTGACACCCCAGACTACATCAAACAATCAGGCATTGACGCCATTAAATCTGGCCAAACAAAATACACCGCCGCTGATGGCATGCCAAAATTAAAACAAGCTATAGCTGCCCGAATTTTAAGTGATAGAAACATTGCCTATTCTCCCAAAGAAATCATCGTATCTTGTGGCGCAAAGCACTCTATTTATGTCGCACTAATGGCCATTATAAACCCTGGCGATGAGGTCATTATCCCCGCGCCTTATTGGGTCAGTTATCCAGATCAAGTAAAAATGTTAGGCGGGATTCCAAAATTCATTGAAACCACAGATAAAACCCAGTTCAAAATCACCGCAGCGCAATTAGAAGCAACTATCACGAACAAAACAAAATTGCTCATTTTAAATAGCCCCTCCAATCCAACCGGAATGGTCTATACAAAAGAAGAATTAGAAAGCATTGCCGCTGTACTGGTCAAACATCATATTCTTGTCATTTCCGACGAAATTTACTCTAAGTTGATTTATGAAGGAGAACACATCAGCATTGCATCCTTAAATGAAGACATTAAAGCCCTCACCATTTACATCGATGGCATGTCAAAATCGTATTCCATGACAGGATGGCGCATAGGGTATACCGCAGCACCCCGAGCCATTGCCGAAGTCATGAGCAATCTTCAAAGCCACAGCACCTCTAACCCCACAACACCCTCACAATGGGCGGCATTATGCGCACTGGAAAACAACGACGATGCGATTGAAGTCATGAAAACGGCCTTTAAATCGCGACTTGATTATATGGTTGACCGACTCAACACCATTCCAGGTATCTCCTGTGTAAAACCCCAAGGCGCTTTTTATGCCTTCCCAAATGTATCTGGACTTATCGGGAAAACAGGACCTGGCGGTCTCATTAAAGATTCCGTAGAACTCTGCAAACAACTCCTCACCTATGAATGTGTGGCCTGCGTCCCTGGATCTGGATTTGGAGCAGAAGGATATCTTCGCTTATCATACGCAACATCCATGGAAGCCATTACGGCCGCACTTGATAAAATAGAAAATTTTGCAAAAAGTGTGCGGTAGATGAAAAATTTAGGTACAATTCCAGTTGGAGTTAAACTCTTACACTGTATTGTACAGGAGCTTGATGCCATCAGCCCCTTATTAGAAAAGCATTCTATAGCACACAAAACCTTTAAAAAATCGCTGCAAAGCGTAGCCTTTTTTGAAGACATTCCAGAATGGGAAAGCCAGCACCAATACATCGCCTATGTACAAATCATGATGCTGGCAGGACTTTCTCTATTTGGCGGCCCTTCGATTAAGCCCATTTCTCATTTTGAGCATGACAACAAAACCATCAAAATAACCTGGTCTACAGGCATCACCGAAAAGTGGACCTTAGGCCAGTGGGACGCCTCTTTTATTCAATTTTTAAACTTTTACAACCAAAAAGTATTAGGAAAACAATCTCAAGAAAGCAAAACCAGCACGCAATTATTAAAGGCCATCGAAACACTCTTAACCTCTTACAAAATACTCATGTCCGCAGCACTGTCCCAGCTGAATAGTCTCATCCAAAGCCCACAAAATTTCTTAGACACCTTGCGCCAACCCATTCAACCCGAACTGTTATTTTTAATCATTTCCAGTTTACCCATAGACGCCATGAATATATTTTTAATTCAAATTCAATTTCACTTACCAGAAGATCTTCGCATTAAAACCAGACAAGGGAATACCGTAAATGTATCCTCATTATTTGATTCCAAAACAACAGACATCGTCTTTTTAGGGGAAAAAATCATGATTTATCTCGATCTCTATGCCGACCCCAAAACACCTATCATTAAAGAAATCACGCAGGCGAAAACCCCAAAAATACTAGAAAGCTTACTTAAAAACAGTGCAATCTATTCAGAAACCCAAAAAAATCTGATCCATTTAAAAAACACCCAAGTGGAATTACGACTGTCCATTTACACCTTACTGTTAACCCTTTTAAACACCCTCAATAAAGCATGAAACATCGCATTTATCTAGATTATAACGCAACAACGCCCCTATCATCAGAAGTGGAAAAAGCCATGAAACAGGCCTTTAAAGAGTATGGAAATGCCTCCAGTTTATACCAACGCGGAAGAACTGCAAAAGAAGCACTAGAAAAGGCCCGGACACAGGTTGCCACCTGCATAGGTGCCCGTCCCGAAACCCTCATTTTCACAGGATCCGGAACAGAAAGTAACAATCAAGTCATCGCCAGCCTATTTCATAATGCCTGCAAAGCCAAAAAGCCCTGCCACATTTTATACAGCGAAATTGAACATTCAAGCGTCAAAAACACCTTACAATTTTACCAAACACTAGGCTTAGAAATAGACACCATTCCTGTAAACGCAGAAGGCCAGATCCAGTTAAACGTACTGAAAGAAAAAATAAAACCGAACACGGCCTTAATATCTGTCATGATGGTCAATAATGAAACCGGACATATTCAACCCATCCAAGACATCGTCGCCATTGCAAAAGAAAGAGACATTTTAGTGCATACCGATGCGGTTCAAGCATTGGGAAAACTCCCCTTTAATTGCCAAGATCTCGACATTGATTTCCTCAGCATTTCCGCACATAAAATTTACGGCCCCAAAGGCGTAGGTGCGCTTTACGTCAAAAACACAGACCACCTCTTACCTCACGAAATTGGTGGGGGCCACGAGCGAAAATTAAGGGCCGGAACAGAAAATATTCCGGGAATTGTTGGATTTGGAACCGCCTGCGAAACACTACACATCCCCAACTTAAGTCTTAAAAAGAAAACCTGGATCAAAACCCTAAAAAATAGCATTCCCATGATTCAAATCCACAATGAAAACGGCATCAGTATAGACAACACGCTAAGCCTTGGATTCCCTGGCCTAGACGGCCACGCCATCGCCATTGCCTTGGATTTAGAAGGCATAGAAGTCTCCACAGGATCCGCGTGTTCTGTAGGCGCCATTGAACCCTCTCATGTTTTAAAGGCAATGGGCATTTCAGACGACCTAAACCGCAGTAGCATTCGAATCAGCTTTGGAAAAGACACAACAGATGAAGAGCAAAAAACGACCATTGAAACACTGACTAAAATCATTCAAAGAATGTGCAATTGACTTGAACTTAGAGATTGGATAAGATTAAAGATCAACCAAGAAAAACCATATTAATGACAGTGGAGTATATACATGGACATATATGAAGAATCGGTAGAATATCACAGAAAACACAAAGGAAAACTCAGCGTTACCTCCAATGTTAAAATTGAATCGCGTAAAGATCTCTCCTTAGCCTACACACCCGGTGTAGCCCGTGTATGTGAAGAAATTGCACAAGATATTAACAAAGCCTACGAACTCACGGTGAAACAAAATACTGTAGCCGTTTTAACAGATGGCTCTGCCGTATTGGGTCTTGGAAATATTGGTGCAACAGCCGCACTCCCCGTTATGGAAGGAAAAGCCATTTTATTTAAAGAATACGCCAATATTGATGCCTTCCCCATTTGCATACAAACACAAGATACACACGAAATTATTAATATTGCACGAAACATTGCCCCCGGATTTGGCGGCATCAATTTAGAAGACATTTCCGCACCCCGCTGTTTTGAAATTGAACAAAAACTTCAAGACCTTGGCATTCCCGTTTTTCATGATGATCAACACGGAACCGCCATTACCCTATTAGGCGCACTAATTAACGCCTCAAAAATCGCCAATAAGCCCTTTAGAGACATGAAAGTCGTTATCAACGGCGCAGGCGCAGCAGGAACCGCCATCGCAGAACTGTTATTAGGCGTGGGACTAGACCCCAAAGACTGCGAACCTGTTAAAGAAATTTTAGTCTGCGACAGCAAAGGCATTATCTCTCCAAGCACCTTAGAGCCTCACGACAATCCTGCTAAATACAAACTGGCCGCACTTACAAACAGAAACCATGTAGAAGGCGATCTCAAAGCCGCCCTAGCAGGCGCTGATCTTTTTATTGGCGTCAGTGTTGGCAATTGTGTCACGCAAGAAATGGTCAAAAGCATGGCAAAAGACCCCATTATTTTTGCCTTATCCAACCCCACCCCTGAAATATGGCCCGATGATGCCAAAGCCGCGGGTGCTTTTATTGTGGGAACAGGACGAAGTGATTTAAATAACCAAATCAATAACGTGCTCATTTTCCCCGGCATTTTCAGAGGCGCGATGGATGCCAGAGCCGGTCAAATCACACCTAAAATGAAACTGGCGGCTGCACGCGCACTTGCATCTGCAATTGACAACCCAACTGTAGAATCTGTATTGCCCTCTGTATTAGATAAAACCGTTGCCTATAAAGTTGCGGCGGCAGTAAAAGAAGTAGCGCTAGACGAAAAAGCTAAAAAAGAAAGCCAAGATATTTAAGCCAATAAAACCGCTACCTAAGACCAAAACTAAGACATCTCATTGAAATGGAGGCATGCTGCATGCCTCCAAACTCAAATGCTAAGGAATCTGCCCCTGTCGAGGCCCCTAGCGCGTACAAAAGAGGATAATAATGATCTGGGGTTGGAATACTTAAGCGTCCAGATTCTGAAAGCAAGGGCTGATCTGTAAGCGCCTTAAAATTGCGTGCATTTAATTGGGTCATGGCCCAAGCATCAAACTCAAGCGCCCAATCATACGCCTGAGCATCAGGATCAAAGGCAATTTTACCCAAATTATGAACAATATTACCACTACCGACAATCAGAACACCTTGATCTCTAAATTCACGTAATTTTTCACCCAAAGCCACATGAAACCCAAAGGGTTTGCTCATATCCAAACTCAGTTGCAACACAGGAATAGAGGCGTCTGGATACATATGTTTCAAAACAGACCAGGTTCCATGATCCAAGCCCCAAGAAGAGTCATCCAAAAAAAGAGGTGTAGGTTCCAAATTAGACTGGATCTGCTCCGCAAGAAGGGGTGAGCCAGGGGCTGGATATAAAACATCATATAAGGCCTGTGGAAAGCCGTAAAAATCATGAATAGTTTTAGGAGACTGCATGTGAGTCACAAAGCTACCCTTGGTCATCCAATGGGCCGAAATACACAAAATAGCGCGCGGGCGAGAAATAGAATGACCTAAACCCAAAAGCATACGCGTAAAACCATTATCCTCAAGAGCATTCAAGGGAGATCCATGGCCTAAAAACAAAACAGGCATTTTTGACATAAACAGGCAGTGTAATCTATTTCAGACAAAACAAAAAGGCCAAGAGTGATCTGGGCCTTTTTGTTTCAAAATTAAGACGTATCTTATTTAATTGCGAATCTATATTGAACGGTGTAACTAAAATCTGTAATATAACCATTAAAATAATAGTAGTTGGGGGCACCACCTACAGGTCCGTAATTTTTAGCCTCTACTGTAGGCGTTGTAACACTTTTATATTCAAATCTTATAGAAGAGGTATCCGTCAATAAATGTGTTAAATTAAATACAAGTTCTACTTTGTGATCCTCATTTAGATAAGAATAAAAAGGAGGGGGCGACAGTTTCAATGCACCATAACGCGTTCCCAGGATAAACTTTTTTGTTAAAGCCAAGTCTAATCCAATATAATGGCCATCTAGTTTGAGAGTATCCATTCCATCATTTTCTAATTGTGTTGTTTTCAAAGACTGAATTTTCTCAGCCGTAAGGGTCACACCATTAAAGGGGCCTAAAACCACATCAAAGCCCGTTAAGTCGTTTTTCTGTTCACCCAAAACAGAATAGCTAGAATTAACCACTGTCGTACTCATCCCCAGTTTAAATCGATCAAATCCTCCTGTTAAGCGTGCATTGATTACACTTGCTGTATGATCAGTTGCTCTAACACCTGTTGCGGGAATGTTAACAACAGGGTCATTAGACGCTAATCTACCAGACAATGCTGAATACCCCACCTTTAGATCAACTAATTTACCTAAACCAAAATTAAGAAACATCCCCTGTGTTGTTAAGGGACTACCGGCATTAATAAGATCGTACACCAATGGTCTACTAATAGAGGAAAGATCATTAAAATAAGCTTGATTTAAACGACCAAACGCCAGTCTTCTTTTACCCACCTCTGCACCCATAAAATCAGATGAGAAGAAGCCAATTGACTTGAAAAGATCATTTGTAGATAAATAGGCCTCATCAACAACCAAACCGCTATTTTTAAAAGACGTATTAATCACACCTTGAATAGTTGTATTAACAGGCCCTGACAACGTTAATCTAAGCTCATCCTGTATAAAAGAAGGTGCTCGTTTTGTATCGGGAAAACCTATACTGCCCCCAGTTAAGAAAGGTTGAAAAGTAAGAGAGTCCAAGTGGTAGA
>CAZIFG010000031.1:0-12019 GCA_964539135.1 uncultured Rickettsiales bacterium | reverse complement strand
TGCTGAGATTTCAGTTACGTCTACGACCCTTCGACTGCGCTCAGGGTCCGAAAATAGAATTCAAGCATCTGATGCTTCAATATCTTCCCTTTTAAAAGCTTTCATACTAAAATACAGCCCATGACATTATCAGAAAAAGACAAAGTCGCAATTCGTACTTTATTAGACAGAGAGCCCACTGTAGTAGAAGAAAAAATCTTTGACACCATGTGGTCCGAGCATTGCTCGTATAAAAGCAGTAAACTCACCCTTAAAACGTTACCTGTTAAAGGCTCTGAAGTGGCCTTAGGCATTGGCGAAGATGCGGGTATTATCCGATTTACAAAACACAATGGCAAACAATATTGTTTGGCCTTGTCTCATGAGTCCCACAATCACCCCTCTCAAATTTTACCCATTGAAGGCGCTGCAACCGGTGTTGGCGGCTGTGTCCGCGACGTCTATTGCATGGGCGCGGATGTTATTGGTGTTTTAGATTCCCTTCACTTTGGCGTCCCTCAATCCGAGAAAGACTCCATGGTCACCGAAATTGCCGAAAAAGTAGTGGAAGGCGTTGCCGATTACGGAAATCCTTTAGGTGTCCCTGTTTTGGGTGGCGAGACTTTATATCACCCCTCGTACAACGACAATTGTTTGGTCAACGTGGCAGCAATAGGCCTTTTAGAAGAACGGGATATCATTCACAGCTATACCCCCGAGCGCGCCAAAACAGAACCCTATGACGTGATTTTATTTGGAAAATCAACAGACATGACAGGATTCGGCGGCGCCAGTTTTTCCTCAGCGACCTTGGATCAAAGCGATCAAGCCACCAATATTGGGGCGGTTCAAGTTCATGATCCCTTTTTAAAACGCGTTTTAGTAGAGGCCATCAAAGAGTTGGTCAAATGGGTCTCTCAAGAAAAAATAGACATTGGCTTTAAAGACCTGGGTGCCGGCGGCATTTCCTGTGCCGTATCTGAAATTGCATCAGGCAGTAATTTTGGGGTCAAAATTGATTTGGATAAAGTGAATGTTTCTATCGACAATTTAAAACCCGAAGTCATCGCTTGTTCCGAAACACAGGAGCGATTTTGTATCGTGGTCCCAAAAAAACACAGTAAACATGTGTTGTCGCTTTTTAACACAACCTTTGCCTTGCCCCAATTGTACCCTCAAGCAGGCGCTGTGGTGATAGGTGAAATTTTAACGGAACCCATTTGTATCATGACACACAAAGGCGAAACCGTATGTTCTTTACCTGTCCATTGCATCACAACAGAGGTGAGAGAAAATAGAGTCGCCCAATCCAGACCCATTCCAAAAGAAGTCAAAGAGATACCTTCTATCTCTCTTGAAAAAATAGAGAAACATTGCGAGGCCACCCTGGCAGAGAAAAACAACGTCTATAAAAGACCCATTTACAGACATTATGACAATGCCGTTCGGGGCAATACCTTTATTTATCCTGGCGAAGCTGATGCTGTGGTTGTGGTGCCTATTGCTGGCTGTAAAACCGGTATGGCCGTTTCCATGGACAGCAATTTATATGGCGAACATGATCCTTATGTCTCTGGCGCTTACGCCACGGCAGAATCCATTCGAAATGTTATTGCAGTGGGCGGGAAACCCATAGCCTTAACGGATTGTTTGAATTATGGAAATCCTGAAAATCCTTCTGTCTTTTTTGATTTTCAAGAGGGCGTCAGAGGGATTAAAGAAGCCGCAGAAGGACTGGGTATTATTCCAGGAGAGCCAGTGCCTATTGTGTCTGGAAACGTCAGTTTTTATAACGACAGCAAACAAGGTAATGCGGTAATTCCCTCGCCTGTGGTGATGTGTGTGGGCCGTGTAGACAGTATTCAAACCTGTTTAACTCTGCAGCTCACAAAGCCCAATGAGATTTTAATCTGTGTGGGAAAACGATACCCTGAATTTGGCGGGACTCAAGCACAATCCTTGGCCCCTGAGATTCAAGTGGCGCCCCAAGTGCGCATTGCCGATGAAGCCAAACAAAATGAAGCCATGATGGCCATTATGGATGCCAAATGGGCATCAGCTTGTCATGACATTTCCATGGGCGGTCTCTGGCAGTGTCTGGTGGAAATGGTGTTAGGTGAGCGTGGAAATGCCATTGTGGGCTGCGACATTCAAACAGAAAACGTTCTAGATCTTGCAACGCTCTTGTTTTCAGAAAATGGCGGCTATGTGATATCGGTTCCTGTAGAAAATGTACATAAAGTGAAACAGACTTTAGAATCTAAATCCGTAGAGTATCAAGTGATTGGAAAGACAACCGAATCCCGTGAAATCGTACTATCCAAATCAGGTGGCGTACTTAAAGCCTTCCAGTTGAGTGCCTTAATAACGGCATTGAATGCCTGATAGCCTTTAAAGGGGAACTTAAGGGGTGGCCTTATCAACGCCGATTCAGTATCTCAAAGGGGTAGGGCCCAAGCTAGCCTTGTCTTTAAATCGATTGGGAATTACAAGCCTCGAAGACTGTTTATGGGTCATTCCTAGAGAATATGATGATAGACGCCAGTTACTCTCTCTGTCTCAGATTAGAATAGGCGAACACAATGCCATCGAAGGCAGGATTGAAACGCTGAGCGAAAAAAAGACCAAAACAAATGCCCGTCTCATCCAAGCGAGCATTCGAGACACAACAGGACAGATCACAGCCATTTGGTTCAATCAACCGTATCTGTTAAAGATCTTAAAACCAGGGCAACTGGTGTTTTTAAAGGGAAAGGTAGATAGGACCTCTTTTGATCCTTATCCCACGATGATGGTCTCCGATATGGAGTTGATAGATCCGGAGAAGCGCACCGATCATGTCGGTGCCATTTTTCCCATTTATGCCCTAACAGAAGGTGTGTATCAATCTAAAATGCGACAGATTATGAGAGAAGCGCTCCAGCGCACCGAACAGATTCAAGATTTTTTGCCGGTTCATATCCGATCAGAATTTAAACTCATGTCCAAGGAGAAGGCCTTGAAAACCTTACATTATCCGCCTCATTGGGAGGCCTTGGATGCAGCCAAAGAAAGTCTCAGTTTTGAAGAGCTGATAATCTATCAATTGCGTTTGGGACAAAAACGCCACGTCATCAAAAAACAGTCAAAAACAGAGGCTTTAACAATTAATGGACCGCTGGTTCAGGCGTATAAAAATCGGATTCCCTATACCCTAACTGGGGCTCAAACAAAAGCGGTTCAGGAAATCCAAGCTGATCTTTCAACAACAGAACCCATGAACAGGCTCTTGCAAGGCGATGTCGGATCTGGCAAAACAGATGTGGCCATCATGACGCTTTTAGCGGCATTAGATTCAGGTAAAACGGGCGCTTTAATGGCACCTACAGAAATTTTAGCCGCACAATTATATTATAAACTGAGTAAAATCGTGGGCCCTTTGGGCATTGAAATTAATCTCTTAAAAGGAAAGATGAAGCTCTCAGAGCGCCGGAGGGTCCTCAGTGTGTTAGAGACCCAACCTGTGCAGTTGATTGTAGGGACCCATGCCCTCATTGAAGAGGCGGTTCAAATCCCGCATTTGGGTGTGGCTGTCATTGATGAACAGCATCGTTTTGGGGTAGTCCAACGTTTAAAACTAGTCCAAAAGGGCATCACACCGCACTGTTTATACATGACAGCGACACCTATTCCCCGGACCTTTACCTTAACCTGTTTTGGAGATCTCGATCATACCACCATGACGGAACTACCCAAAGGACGCGTGCCTCCTACAACGTTATTTGTGAAACCACCCTCTTTAGAAAAGGTCTTACAAGCGTGTGAGGAACAGCTTAAAAAAGGTCATCAGTTGTATGTGGTATATCCTTTGGTAGAAGAGTCTGAAAAGCTGGATTTAAAATCAGCCGTTGAAGGATGGGAGCAGTTGAAACAGCGCTATCCTCGGTATCAGGTGGGGCTCATTCACGGTAAAATGACGCCGGAAGAAAAGGCTATTGCCATGGATGCGTTTAAGGAAAATCAAACTCAAATTTTAGTGGCCACTACGGTGATTGAAGTGGGCATTGATGTCCCAAATGCGACGATGATTATCATCAATCATGCAGAGCGATTTGGGCTTTCTCAGTTGCATCAATTAAGAGGTCGCGTGGGCCGTGGGGGCAATGCGTCCTGGTGTTATTTGGTGGGTAATCCCAAAACAGAGTCGGGTAAAAAGCGAATCAATGCCATGAAATCTACAACAGATGGCTTTAAATTAGCCGAATATGACATGCTCATTCGAGGGCCTGGGGATATGTTGGGAACCAAACAAGCAGGACTCCCAGACTTTAAAGTGGCCGACTTAATTCGTGACGAAGCCCTGCTTAAAATGGCCAGAAAAAAGGCCTTAGACATTTTAAAAGAAGATCCCTTTTTAACCCGTATGGAAAATAAGGGCTTGCATCAGGCTGTAACAGCGACTCAGTCAGAGATTGAAAAAGTAAATTTAAATTAAATAGCAGCTACAGCATGGGGCCATATATCTGAATGACTGTGGATACGTGCAGGAATGGATGTTTGAAATGTTAAAGGTTTTTGATGCCGTCTAGACATGGTATACGGCCTAGAAGGCGGAGAGATTTTCTGAGGACAAAAATTGAAGAACTTTGCGTAGACAGGGTAAAGCGTATGGTATTTTGAATAAGAGACTATTTTTTTATGGGGTTTTAATAAATAATTATGGATTAATTTAAATATAATAGTAAGTGTGGATTGTTTTGTAAAGAAAGTGAAAGGCCATCTGTCAAAATACAGAGCTGGGAATATGTGCTAAACTAGGGGCATGATTATCAGCGCAGGCAGATTTAAAGGTGCATCTTTAGACTTTCCAAAAGAAAAATCATTCAGGCCCACGCAGGCAAAAGTGAGAGAAGCGCTTATATCCATGCTTAAACCGTATTTGGAGGGAGCCAGAGTCTTAGACTTATGCTGTGGAACTGGCAGTATGGGCTTAGAGGCGCTATCGCAGGGGGCAGCGCATGTTACCTTTGTGGACATGAATTTGACATTTGTGTATAAAAATTGCAAAGCGATTTGTGGGGAGGATGATAGCCAATACCTCTTAAAAAAATCAGATGCAGCGCTCTTCCCCAAAAAAGCACAGACTGTTTATGACATTATTATTTTTGATCCCCCCTGGCAAAGTAAGACGCTATATTTGGATTCGTTGAAGGCCATATCTAAATTTGATATACTAAGCCCCAATGGGTTTTTAGTGTGCGAGCACGATAGACGCGTATCCCTTCCAGACGTTTCAGGATTAAGGGTATTTAAAACAAAACACTATGGCGATACGGCGTTAACCTTTATAAAAAGAGAGCAACATGACACAAAAAGCGATTTATCCGGGGAGTTTTGATCCCATTACAAATGGTCATGTAGACATCATTCTACGGGCTTTAAACATGGTCGAAACAGTAGTGGTGGCTGTGTTTAATAATCCTCAAAAGCATCCTTTATTTTCATTTCATGAAAGAATAGACTTAATCAAGGAAACCTTTAAAGATAATCCAAGAATCAGCGTGGTGCATTTCGAGGGATTGTTGGCAGATTATGCCCAAAAAAACGAGATTTTTACAGTGATTCGAGGTCTAAGAGCCGTTTCTGATTTTGAATATGAATTTCAAATGGCCATTACGAATAGAGGTCAGAACGAGAAGATCGATACGATGTTATTGATGACAGACGTTAGGTACTCCTATTTGAGTTCCAGTTTAGTCAAGCAGTTGGCCCAATTTAAAGGAAAAATCAGCGATTTTGTGCCACCTCATGTCGAGACGGCCGTGCAGGAAAAAATGAGAGAAAAAGGAGTATAAATGTCAAAATTATTAGGATTAATTGATGCATTAGAATCATTGATATTGGAAGGAACGCGAGTCCCATTATCTGGAAAAATCATGATTCATGAAGGGAAAGTTGCGCAGCTATTGGATAAAATTCGACTCACGGCCAAAAACCAAGATGCTGTAATGCATTCATTGGAACCTCAGAGAGAGCCCCAAGTTCAAGAAAAACCACGTCAGCCAGTAGAGCGGCCAAAAGAAAGTAAGTTTTTAGCGGATGAAAAAATAGCGGCAGAAAAAATTCGGCAAGGAGCGAATGAATATGCGGAATATATTCTATCTAACTTACAACTGACCATGGCCAAAGTTCAGCGTCAAATTCATAAAATTGAGCAAAACATTGAAAGTGGACGAGATATTTTGGAACATAAAAAAGATACAGGGGAGGCAACTGTCAGTGAAAAGACTCAACAACCGGCCACTACATCAAATTAGACCCCTGTCCATTGAGCATCAGTTCACCAAACATGCGCTGGGATCTGTGCTGATCACATGTGGAGAAACCAAAGTCATTTGTACGGCAACCATTGAAGAGGGCGTGCCTCGATTTTTAAAAGATTCTGGAACAGGCTGGTTAACAGCAGAGTATGCCATGTTGCCGTCTGCAACGCATTCTCGGGTCACACGAGAAGTAGCCAAGGGAAAGCCCTCTGGTCGAACCAGCGAGATTCAAAGGCTGATTGGGCGTGCGCTCAGAGCGGTCATTGATTTTAATGCCTTGGGCGAACGCACCATCACCATTGACGCGGATGTCATTCAAGCCGATGGGGGAACGCGAACAGCGGCCATTACAGGCGGCATGGTGGCTTTAAATGATGCCATTTCCAAATTGATAGAATCTCGGGTATTGCGTAAAAACCCCATCAAAGAATGGGTAGGTGCGGTGAGTTTGGGAAAGGTAGGCGGTTATTTAATGACAGACCTCTGTTACGAAGAGGATTCCACAGCAGATGTGGATCTGAACGTGGTCATGACAGAATCGGGGCGCATTGTTGAAATTCAAGGAACAGCAGAAAAAGAGACCTTATCTCGTCAAGAGCTCAATCAAGTCTTAGACATGGCAGAAGGATCTATTAAAGAAATTTTAGCTATTGTTAGGGCCTAAATGTTAAAGCCGCCTGCTGTTTTTAAACTCTTAGAGAAGCACTACGCTACCATTCTCAAGCAGGGAATCGACAATTACCCTCAGGAAGTGGGCGGATTTTTAGGCGGCAATGACGAGGGTACCATCATGGCCATTCAGCCCTTGTACAATCAATATTTATTTAATAAAACAGACACCTTTCAATTTACATCTGAAGATGTACTGCGAGCGCATGAATTTTTTAAGCGGCACAATCTGATTTATTACGGTCTCTATCACACGCATCCTAAGGGTGTTGCCTATCCCTCGAAGCCTGATATTGATACGGGGCATAAATATCACTTTATTTTAAGTTTAAGAGACCAAAATAGACCCGAGTTTAATGCCTTTTATATTGAGGGCAAACAGCCCATTTACATTCCCATTCAAGTGATTTCCAATAAAGGGTTTTCCAGTAAAGAAAAAAACAGTAAAAGCCCAGAAAAGCCTAACTTACAGAAAGGGATGACGCCTGATGAAGAACGGGATCAGTTAAATAGGATGATAAACAACATGCGTCAGTTCAAATCCAATGACTATCCTAAAATGCCGCCTAAAAATGGGGAACAATCTGATTTTAGTACGCTGGCCTAGCGAGTCTGTCCATTCCCTTCCACAATATACTTGTAAGAAGTCAGTTCTTTAACACCCATAGGGCCACGCGCATGTAATTTTTGGGTGGAAATGCCCATTTCAGCCCCAAATCCAAATTCGCCGCCATCTGTAAATCGGGTAGAGGCATTGACCAGAACAGCAGCCGCATCCACTTCCACAGTAAAGCGTTGAATAGAGGTAGAATCTGTAGAGACGATGGCTTCAGAGTGTTGAGAACCGTAACGGGCAATATGTTCAATGGCCTCATCTAAAGAATCCACCACTTTAACAGCTAAAATCAGATCTAAAAATTCCTGACCAAAATCAGAGTCAAGGGCAGCGTTCACGCGGGTATCATAGGCTTTCGTGCGGGGGCATCCTCGAACATCCACGCCTGCCTTAAAAAGAGCATCAAGCATAGCGGGTAAAAAGGCATCGGCAACAGCCTGATGCACCAAAAGCGTTTCGCAGGAATTGCAAACAGAAGGCCGGCTAATTTTGGCATTTAACGCAATGGCTTGAGCCTGATCTAGCTGAGCAGAGGCGTCCACAAAAACATGACAAATGCCAATGCCTGTTTCAATGGTGGGGACTGTTGCGTTGTCCACAACATGCTGAATCAGACCAGCACCCCCTCGAGGGATGATGAGGCTCAGTGTTTTGCGTTGGGTAATAAAAGTAAGAACGCCTTCTCGGCTCGTATCTTCTAAGAGTTGAAAGGCATCTTCAGGAATGCCCTGAGAGACAGCGGCGGCTGTTAGCACAGTAGCAATTGCCTTATTAGAACGGTAAGAAGAGGAACTGCCGCGAAGGACAACGGCATTCCCTGTTTTAAGGGCAAGGCCGATGGCATCGGCGGTGACATTGGGTCTGGCTTCATAAATAATTCCAATCACACCCAGAGGTACCCGAACTTTACGGATGTTAAGGCCATTCGGCCGGGTCCACGTTTCCAAAACGCTGCCTATAGGATCTTCGGTATCGCGAATGACCAAAAGGCTATCCGAAATGCCCTGAATGCGAGAGGGCGTGAGAGTGAGTCTATCCAGTAAGGCCGTAGATAAGCCATCTTTTTGGCCTTGAGCAAGGTCTTGGGCATTGGCCTCTAAGATAGAGTCCATGCGAAAAATAAGCGCAGTGG
Organism: uncultured Rickettsiales bacterium; assembly: GCA_964539135.1. Taxonomy (GTDB): domain Bacteria; phylum Margulisbacteria; class Marinamargulisbacteria; family CAZIFG01; genus CAZIFG01. The sequence continues at coordinate 3,321 of CAZIFG010000031.1, read as the reverse complement.
ACATGGCCTCAAGGGCGGCATTTTTGACGTCAGATGACAGTCTAGATAACAGCGGAGCTGCCTTAGCGGCAAGTGTGCATTGGTGTTCAATAGAGTGTGTAAAGGTGTTCATAAAAATCGTGTTCCTTTGGATTCCCCTTTAATCAAATCCGAGACAATATGAGGTGTTCTGCCTGCAGCAATAATCGTTGGAATGCCTTGAGCGGTCGCGATTTCAGCTGCCAATAATTTGGAAGGCATGCCGCCTTTACTGTTTTTTCTCGAATGAGGCGCAGCAAGAGCTTTAATGGCATCGGTAATTTTGGGAACTTCCTGAATTTTTTGGGCATCGGCATGTTCACGAGGGTCTTTGTCGTAAAGGCCATCAATGTCGCTGAGCATCATCAAGAGGTCTGCCTGAATGAGGCAAGCCACCTGACTGGACAGTTGGTCATTATCTCCAAATTGAATTTCATCGATAGAGACGCTGTCATTTTCATTGATGATGGGGACAATGCCACGATTCAAAAGGGTGTCTAAGGTATTGTAAGCATTGAGGCGTCTGCCAGGATGATCCAGCCCATCTTTAGTGAGTAAGATTTGTCCAACTTGAAAGCCAAACTCCGCAAAAAATTGAGCATAATGCTTCATGAGTAAAAATTGGCCGACAGAAGCACTGGCCTGTTTATCTGGGATACTTTCGGGGGTGATGCCCATGGCTTGAGCCCCACAGGTAATGGCACCTGAGGAAACAAGAACCACGCGATGTTTGCCTTGTTTAAGCACATCGGAGATATCCGAAACGAGTTGTCTCATGATGTTTAAATCGAGCTGACGAGACTCGGTTGTAAGTGTATTAGTCCCTATTTTAATAACGATTGTGCTCATGCTTAATCCCTTATCTCTTGATAGAGTGTATACAGCAGATATTTAAGGTCATGGAGTCCAAGATGGGCTGCTGCTGAAATCATGATAGCAGAGGTGTTTTTTTCCTTAAAGTAGTGAAGATAGTGTGCGTGTTCTTCTTCTAAAATCAGGTCGCTTTTGGAGAGGACCACCACAATTTTTTTATCTAAAAGCGGATACTCACTTTTCGCCAGTTCTTGTCGCACAATGGTGTAGTCTTCATACGTTTCCTCGGGGGTATCTTTAACAGCCACAAGGTGGCAGATGATTTTGGTTCTATCGATATGGCGCAAAAAATCGTGTCCGAGGCCATGTCCTTCGGAAGCGCCTTCAATCAGACCGGGAATATCGGCAACCAAGAGCTCTAGATCGTCATAATGAATGACCCCGAGATTGGGGTAGAGGGTGGTGAAGGGGTAATCTCCTACTTTAGAATGGGCATTGGTGAGGGTATTGAGTAAGGTGGATTTTCCAGAATTTGGCAGACCCACAAGTCCAATTTCAGCAATCATGCGCAGTTCAATGTGGACATTGAGGGCCTGGCCTGGAAGTCCGGGTTGTGCATAAACAGGAGCTCTATTAATGGAGGTAGAAAAATTAGCATTGCCACGTCCGCCGAGGCCGCCCTTGGCAATGATGGCTTTTTGGCCATGGTCTTTAAGATCGACGAGGAGTGTGCCTGTTTCGTCAGAGATAAGGCTGCCCATGGGGACCATCAGGATTAAGTCGGCGCCTTGAAGACCGGATTGATTTTTTTTGCGGCCGGGGTCTCCATTTTTAGCTTTATATTCGCGTCTAAGTTTGAGATCTAAAAGGGAGTGCATGTTGCGAGTGGCTTCAAAGATAATATCGCCGCCATTACCGCCATTGCCGCCGTCAGGGCCACCATTGGGGATGAATTTTTCACGACGAAAGGAGACGGATCCGGCGCCGCCGTGGCCTGCTTGTAAAAAAAGATCGATATGATCAACAAATTGCACGTAAACTATCCTTTTTAAAGCTCAAAAAGCACCCGGAGGGGTGCTTTTGAATGAAAGTGTCTCAATAATTAAGGGTTAAGCCGCAACAGGATAAACAGACACTTGTTGTTTATTTTTAGAAACGTATTCAAATTTAACTTCACCTTCTATTTTTGCAAATAGAGTGTGATCTTTACCCATACCCACGTTCATACCTGGAAGGAGTCGAGTGCCTCTTTGTCTAACAAGGATATTACCTGGGATAACGGCTTGGCTGCCAAATTTTTTAACACCAAGACGTTGCGCGTTACTGTCTCGTCCGTTTTTTGTACTACCTTTACCTTTCTTGTGTGCCATGTCGCTCTCCTAAACTGTTTCAATAAGGACGCGTGTAAATTTTTGACGGTGTCCTTGTAATTTTTTGTAACCGGTTTTGTTTTTATATTTGAAAACCAATTCTTTGTTGGATTTTAATTGGCTGACGACTTTTCCTTTAACGGTTGCATTTTCAACGTAAGGTTGACCAATTTGAGTCGTTTGACCATCGCTAACCAACAAAATTTTATCAAAAATAATAGACGCTTCAGGTTCCAACGGTAATTTTTCGATATCTACAGAATCACCTACGGAAACTTTATATTGTTTTCCACCTGTTTCAACAATTGCAAATTTTGTACTCTGGGCCATTACAGTCCTCCTCCTAAAACATAAGAAAACGAGGATATCATCTTGGGGGTTAAAGTGTCAATGTCTTTAAGCGATGCCAGGCTACCCAATTCTCGAGAGTGCCACCCTTTTTTGTTGGCTAAACAATTTGAGGTCCTTTCTAAGTCAATCAGCATTAAATATCCGCGTCTCTAAAAGAACAGCTCGGGCGTTCACCAGAAGGGGGCGCTCCTGTTTTTTAAACAGGGATCGCCGCTTCCTCAAAAATCGAGCTACTTCGCGATCTCGATTTTTGCTCACGCACTCACGACTCTGATTTTTTTGAGCCGGCGGATATTAAATGCATTATCTAAGTACTAGACGTCGTTGAAAATATTTAAAAAGATTAATATTTTGTATTGACGAAATTGTGTTTTTAGCTTACTTTTTTTAAGATAAAATCAGGCGTAATTTTATATAGGGGGTAAAACATGAAAGAAGGAATAGAATCTAGACTGAAGTATACAAAAATAAAGCTTAAAGAGTGCTTATTATGCGATGAACCTGGAATAGGCGCACATTCTATACAGCGAAAAACCTTGGAATCATTGGCAAACAATGGGGAATTCGGAGAAAACAGTAGACGATTGGGAATAGTTAGGATGAGCTGTAAGCCAAATCCTGAAATTGATGTGTTCGAAGCAGCACCAGAGTACAGGCATTTAAGGTTCGGATGCCCTGGGACTCCGCTGCTTTTTGAAGGGATTCATTTTCAGCCCCTGAACGCAGTCGAAGGGTTGTAGACGTAACTGAAATCTCAGCATTTTCGGAC
>CAZIFG010000030.1:0-13264 GCA_964539135.1 uncultured Rickettsiales bacterium | reverse complement strand
AAAGAAGAGCCTGTGGATAACTGGGAAGCACAATGACCGATAGCACGTTTAATTTCCTCATTAGAGTAGCCTAAGGTTTTAAGTGCCAGACTTAAATCTTTTTCAAGCGGGGTAGATTGAGAGAAGGAGACTTGTGTGGCAGAGAGTGGCACAAAGTCAAACTGCTTACTTAACGCATCTCGAAGTTCTAAGATGAGACGTTCTGCCATTTTTTTACCCACACCGGAGACAGACGTTAAAACCGGAATATTCCCACCCATAATAGCGGCAATAATATCAGTTGTAGCCAACGTAGAGAGTATTTTTAAACCCACTTTAGGACCCACACCGGAGACCGAAATTAAATTCATAAAGAGATGTTTATCTTGAGGATTTAGAAAGCCAAATAAGGTCTGCTGATCTTCTCTAACATGAAAATAGGTATAAACCATAACGGGGCTTCCCTCAGAAGGGAGCTGTGTTTTGGCCAAGTCAGAAATATAAATCTGATAGCCCAGTCCCTGTACGTCCACAATAATAGAGTCAGCGAGTAAGCTTGAAAGGGTACCGTGAATAGAATAAATCATAAGGGCCTCCTTGAAAGGGCTTGAAGTTTATAAGAATGAGCATGACAAATGGCAACTGCCAATGCATCTGCGGCATCATCCGGCTTGGGAATCTCAGGAATTTTAAGTAATTTTTGAACCATATACTGGACCTGATGTTTAGCCGCAGCACCATAACCACAGACACTGGATTTCACTTGAGGTGGGGTATAAGAAAACACTTTTTTACCAAAATGATGAGCGGTTAAGAGTAAGACACCCCGTGCTTGAGCCACTTTTAAAGCGGTTTTGGTATTGGTATTAAAAAAGAGTTGTTCGACAGAGATAAAATCAGGCGTAAATTGATGAAACAAGGCGATAAGTTGAGATTCTATGTTAGCCAGTCTTTCAGAATCGTCTAGATCGGGTTCTGTTAAAATGACACCATAGTCTCGAAGGGAAAGTTTGGAGCCTATCAGCGAAATAATGCCATATCCCGTTGTGGCGAGGCCTGGATCTAGGCCCATAATAATCATAAAATCACAATATTGGAAATCTGGGTAAGAATACGTTGACCCGGTTTAACCATGCTGCGGAAGATCAAGCGTTGTGTTTCAGTGATTTCGACTTGATCACAATACTCAGGCATTCCGAAATAAGCAGAGGCTGTGACACCTTTATATTCTGCAATCAAAACACCTGTGTCATTAAAAATAATGGCATCGCATTGAATAGAAAAATGACTGATACGTTTATGATGTAAGCAATAGGCGTAAAGGGCGTCTTCCAGACTCATCCATTGCATGATACCCATCATCAGGGGATTAGACGGAAAATGGCCCTTAATCAGAGGATGATCGGTAGGGTAGGTATAATCAGTGAGGATGGCATCGTCATGAATGGAAATGACATGATCACAGACTGTCATCCAGGGAGATTTTTCAGCGTGTGGAGTAGAAAAGGCATACAAAGGCGTCAAATCTGGAAGGGACTCAATATATTTAGGGGAGTCGTTTTGAGTGTCTTGCTGGGTGAAAAAAGCGGTCATTTGACCTTCCCCAATCAAAACGCCATTTTGAGTTAGTTGGCCATGATATTTCATGAAGCCTTTTTTTTCAGAGAGTTTAAGCGTATTGCCCTCTACTTTGACATTGGAAAGCAGGTCACCATATTTTTTAAACTGAGAAATACCAGTAAAAATAACCATTTCGCCGGGCTTAAGTTGGCCACTACAGACAATAGAGGCTAAGGCCAAAATTTCCATATAAGCAGTGGCAATAATGACCCTTTGGCCCATTTTTTTGGTTTTTAAAAAAATATGACGACCTTCAGGATCTGGGTCTGAAATGGTAACGTCAAAGGTGCCGGCACATTTTTCTGAGTATAAATCAATAAAAACAGAATCAATGAGCAAATTTTCATGACGGTGAATAAGTCGAGATTCAATATCGGATTTTGTAATAGTCTGTATCATAAGACCCCCTATTATATACTGGGAAGATGTTTTCGTAAATTTTTAACTGCTTTCGTGAGAAGTCTCGAAATGTGCATTTGAGATAAATCCATGCGTTCCCCAATTTCAGCTTGAGAAAATCCGCCATAAAATCGAAGATAAATAATCCGGCGTTCCCGAGGATCCAATTTTAAAATACTTTCCCTAAGCATTTCTTGGGTCAGAGAAGCTTCTCCGGGATCATCGGTTTTAAGCTGATCAATGAGTTTAGGTTCTGAGCCAGAATCTGAAAAAAAAGAATTAGAAGGAGGGGCATCTAATGACAGGGTTAAGCTGTTTTGACCCGCCTCTAAGGCTTCCAAAATCGCCTCTTCAGACATCTCGAGTCGTTTGGCAAGATCGGAAATGGTCGGATTAATACCTTCTTGATTAAAACTGCGAAGGGCGGCCTTAACGCGGCCATACGTTTCTTGTAATTTTCGAGGGATTTTGAGCACTTGGCTTTTATCCCGGAAATAATGTTTGATTTCCCCAATGATATTAGGCGTGACAAAGGCCGAAAAATCGGTGTTGTAAGAAGGATCAAATCGATCCAAGGCTTTGATCATAGAAACAGAGGCAATTTGATAGAGATCATCGTAATCGGAGCTATTAAAGGCCAGTTTTCTACAGATATAGTGAAGCAGTGATTTATAGGCAATGAGAATAGGTTCCCGGAGTTCTGGGTTTCGAGTGGAGTGGTACTCTCTAACAAGTGATTCCGCTTTCTCTTTCAAGCGTAGCGTCCTTTAAATGTATACACGGCGATTTTTTCCTCTGATGATAGTAATGGGATGATAACACGAGACAATAGCCAAATTCAAACAATCCAAGTTATCATGTATAATTTCAATGATGTACCATTACGATTCTCGTTTCATTAAACCCGGAGATACGTTTATATGCCTAAATGGCGGTGAGCCGTATATCGAAAAAGCGCTAGAAAATGGGGCGGTAGACGTGTTGAAAATGACACGTGCAGAGATGGCCAATTTAGCAGCGGAATACTACGGGAATCCATCGGAACACCTGCAAGTGGTAGGCGTTACAGGCACAAACGGTAAAACAACGGTGACCCATTTTGTGAATCAGGCCTTAACCCATTTGGGGTACAAATCAGCGGTATTGGGCACCTTAAATGCCAGCTTAACCACGCCTGAATCTTTAGACATTCAACGCATTATGGCGGATCATGTAAAGGCAGGGGGCACGCATTTTGTGATGGAAGTCTCCTCTCATGCCATTACACAACATCGCATTAAAAACATCGCCTTTGATATCAAATGTTTAACAAATTTAACCCAAGATCATTTGGATTATCATCAAACGTTAAAAGCGTATCATGAGACCAAATTATCGTTTATGGAGACCTATCCTGGTAAAAAAATAATGCCGGAGGATTTTTTATCTCAGGAATTACCTTTTCAAAATCCATTTTATGTCGGCTTTCATAAAGAAAACTTACAGGCAGCGTGGGTCATTTTAAGAGCCTTAAATATTCCAGAAGATCAAGCGGGGATGGCATTAAAAACAGTAAAACCGCCAGAAGGACGGTTTGAATCCATTCAAGCAGAATCGGGAATGAAGGTCATTATTGATTACGCGCATACCCCAGATGGTCTTGAAAAAGTAGCGATCGAAGCCAAAAAGTGGGCAGCGGAACAGCATGGCGAGGCTTGGATGGTGTTTGGTTGTGGAGGAGAACGGGACAGAGGGAAGCGGCCCCTGATGGGCGAAATTGCAAGTCGTTTGGCCGATCATGTGATCATTACATCTGATAATCCCAGATCCGAGTCACAAGACGACATTGTGGCACAAATTCAAGATGGGATTCCAGAAAAAGACAAATCAAAAGTAAAGATTATCCACGATAGGCGAGAGGCCATTAAGACAGCCTTGCGGGAGGCAAAGGGAAACGATGTGCTTGTGATTGCCGGAAAAGGGCATGAAAAAGTACAAATTTTAAAAGAAGGGACGGTACCGTTTCACGACAAATCCGTTGTTCTTGAAATTCTAGAGGGGCATACATGAAGATTAAAATTGACTCCAGAACAATAGAATCTGGTGATTATTTTATTCCCGTAAAAGGGCCTGTCCACGATGGGCGTGATTTTATTAAGGAAGTGGAAAAAAAGGGCGGTATTTTGCTGGATGTAGACCTTCATGATTACACCCAAGTGCATCGAAGAACCCTAACCTGTCCTGTGATTGGAGTAACAGGCTCGGCAGGAAAAACAACGGTGAAAGATTTGATAGCGGCCTTGCTGTCGAGTAAATATAGAGTGAAAAAAACCCTTGAAAATCAAAACAATGAAGTTGGGGTTCCTTTGACGGTCTTGTCTGCAGATGACGACACAGATGTCCTTGTTGTAGAAATGGGGATCCGAAAAAAAGGCGATATGACGCTCTTAGAACAGCTGGTAGTACCCACGCATGTGGTGGTAACCAATATCGGGCTGACGCATGCAGAGTTTTTAAGCTCATCAGAAGAAATCGCTGAAGAAAAAGGGCAAATTTTTCAAAAAAGACCCTATTGGCTTAAAGGCGATCGCATTGCCTATATCCAAAAAAATGGCCAAACACCAATTTTAGTACAAAAAGCAGTCGATGCAGGCTTTACGGTGGTAGAGTATACAGCAGAAACTAAAGCAGAAGAAAACCTGGTTTTAGCCGAGTTAATCGCCAAAAGCTTTGGATTAAGTGAGGATGAAAAAGAAAAGGGGCTGGCGGGATTTGAAACTTCATCGCATCGCATGAAGCGTCATCAAGTGGGGAAGACCGTCTTGATAGATGATACCTATAACGCAAATCCAGATGGGGTGCGCTATGCGTTAGAGTGTCTGAGCCGTGAAGAGGGACAAAAAGCCCTCATTTTAGGCAGTATGTTAGAGTTAGGCGCGCAATCCAAAGAGGCGCATTTGGCACTCATTCCAAAAATAAAAGCGGCGGGGGTCCGTCAGGTTTATACAGTAGGTACGGAAACGCAGTGTATGCAAGGCGATCATGAGGTGTTAATTACTCATTTTGAGTCTAAAGAAGCCTTGGAATCTGCCGTAAAAAAAGACATAAGGGAGTTAGATGTGATACTGATTAAAGGCTCGAGGGGATTAAAAATGGAGAGTATTGTGACATGTTTAATAAATGGGTAATAGGCTGTGTTCTTGCGATTTCATTGGGGATTTTAATTCAATGGGGATGGCTGATACTCACGAGAAAGTTTCAGTTTAATCAGTCCATTTATGACTTAAGCCCAGAAACACATCAAAAAAAGAAGGGCACGCCCAGCATGGGGGGGCTGGCCATTCTGGTGAATGCCATTTTAGGGTGTATGTGGATGGGTAATGTGCCCAAGGAAATTTTTTGGGGGCTCATAGGTTGGACACTTTTTGCGATTATTGGATTTGTAGATGATAGCTTGTCGATTTTTAGAAAAACCAACAAGGGGCTATCTGCGCGAGAAAAATTCGGCTTACAATGGATATTTGCCGTGGGATTTGTGGTGGCCTTTTCCTTTGGATGTCGGATGTTAACAGGCCTTGAAATGGCAATCATGGCCTTTTTTTTGGTGGGGATGTCCAACGCCACCAATTTAACAGATGGGTTGGATGGCTTATTGGGAGGCTTAACCGTAATCAGCCTAGGGGGGCTGGCAATTTTACTGTCCCAATTTGGAAGGGGTGATTTAGTGCCCCATATAGGCGTCATCATCGCGGCTTTTTTAATTTTTTTAAGATTTAACCTCAATCCCGCAAAAGTATTTATGGGAGATACGGGGTCTTTAGGGGTAGGCGCATTGCTGGTTTGTTTGTGTGCCGCTGTTGACAAGATTCAGTGGGTCATTCCCTTGGGAGCGGTGTATATTTTAGAAACATTATCGGTGATGATCCAAGTCAGTGTATTTAAATTAACCAAGGGAAAACGTGTTTTTTTAATGAGTCCGCTCCATCACCATTTTGAACTTTTAGGATTAAAAGAAGCCTTTGTGGTGCGTATTTTTTGGTGGTTAGGCATCGCGATGAGCATGATAGGAATTGTATTCTAGTTTAGAATCCTGATAAGATAGTCTCATATATCAAAAAAAGGAGATCATTGTGAAACATTTTTGGACAGGTGCGCTTGTTTTATTATTGGCTATAGGTCAATTTGGCTGTAAGCAAGAAGAAGTAAACAGCGGGATGATTGAAAAATATAAAAACAGCCCGAATACCATTGTAAAAATGGAAACCAGCCAAGGCGATATTTATATTGAGCTTTATGCGGATAAAGCGCCTCAAACAGTGGCTAATTTTTTAGCGTATACGAACGAAGGATTTTATAAAGGGACCATTTTTCACCGTGTTATTAATGGATTTATGATCCAAGGTGGTGGTTTTACAGCGGACATGCAACAAAAAAGAACAAAGGCTCCCATTAAAAACGAAGCTCAAAACGGCTTAAAAAATGAGATTGGAACCATTGCGATGGCGAGAACAGGCATCGTAGATTCGGCAACGAGTCAATTTTTTATTAATGTGGCCAATAACTCATTTTTAGATAATAGAGGCAGCTCTGCAAGCTCATTTGGGTATTGTGTATTTGGAAAAGTGATTGCGGGGATGGACGTAGTAGAGAAGATTAAAGGTGTTCCTACAACAGAGAAAAATGGTAACAGAGACGTTCCTGTAGAGAGCATCGAGATTAAGGATGTTACAGTTATTAAAAAGTAATCTCAAAATAGCGGTATTAGGGGAGGGTGTTACAGGGACTTCTGTTCGAAACGGTCTAAAGCGATGTGGATTTGAAGAAGTTCCTGTAGATCAAGCGGATTTAATCATTACCAGCCCAGGAATTAACCCCCGGGATTGGCCCAAGGTATCCGTGCCCATTATTTCGGAGATCGAGTTTGCGTCTTATTTGTTCGCGCATTATAAGCAATCTCCGTATTTAATTGGCGTAACGGGTACAAATGGTAAAACAACAGTAACGCAGATGATCGCCTTGGTTTGCAATGCGGCGACCGCTGGAAACATAGGAAAACCACTCATTGATTTTGTCAATTCAGAGGAAAAGGCAGACTGTATCGTGGTGGAGGTCAGTAGTTACCAAGTGGAATTTTGCCGGCATTTTAAACCCGAAATTGCCGTATTGATTAACCTCAGTCCGGATCATTTTGAGCGTCATCAAAACATGGAAGGGTATTATGCGGCGAAAGCGGCCTTGGTGAAACAGATGACGCCGAGCGATACCGTCATTGTAAATGCAAAAGACCCTTGGGTATGTCGAATGGCCGAAGAAAGTCAGGCAGAAATCATTAAAATCAATGAGGATGACTTGGCTGTGGCAGATTATCCCAATCCGCCGATTTCACACCGATTCATGCGTTTAAATGCGGAGTTAGCGATTCAAGTGGGCTTAAAAAGGGGGATTTCAAGAGCAGAAGCGCTAGAAAAGCTAAAAGAATTTAAAGTAGCGCCCCATAGAATTGAGCCGGTAAGAGCCTTAGAGGGCGTGGTCTACTACAACGATTCCAAGGCCACAAATCCACATGCCACGATATCGGCGCTACGGTCTTTAGAGGGGCCTTTGCAGCTGATTTTATGTGGGGAAGATAAGCAGCTGGATTTGGAGCCTTTGTTAGAAGAATGTGAGCAGCGTGCGGATCATATCTTTGTATTTGGGGCCTTAAAAGACGTGATCGCAAAAAAGCATGAAAAATGGACAAGGTCCCCAAAGTATCACGAGGTGGATACCTTGGAATCAGCCATTTTAGCAGCAAAACAAGTGGCAAAAAAAGGAGATGGCATCTTGTTTTCACCCGCCAGTTCAAGTTATGATCAATTCAAGGGATACGAAGATCGTGGAAACCGGTTTAAAGCCATTGTAAAGGGATTATGAAAGAGACAAAATTTAAAAGTCCAAGAGCAGACTGGTCACTCCTGATTCCGCTGTTTATGTTGCTTACGATTGGCACTATCATGATTATTTCAAGTAGTGCGTCTGCGGGGCTAGAAAACTATGGAGACAGCTTTCATTTTATTAAAAAACATGGTGTTTTTTTAATACTGGGTGTTTTAGCACTTTTAATGGGGTCTAAAATACCCAATAAGTTGTATCAAAAGTGGTCCTTTCAAGGCATGATTTTAAGTGTTTTTTTACTGATATTACCGATTATTCCAGGAATTGGGGTAAAGATTGGCGGTGCCTACCGTTGGGTTGATTTAGGATTCATGACCTTTCAGCCGTCTGAGGTTGCTAAGTTTTTTGTTATCGTTTTTGTAGCTACGGCCATTCAAAACAAAGGGCCTCTCATGAAGTCCTTTAAAAAAGGGGTTTTGCCCATTTTGCTGGCAGTGGCGGTCCCACTTGGGCTACTGGCAAAAGAGCCAGATTTGGGAACTTCTGCGGTAATTTTGGTAGCGACAATCGTCATGCTCTTTTTAAGTGAGATGCCCATTCGCTGGTTGGTGTCGTTTATGTCGGTGTCGGCCGCAGCTGTTGTGGTGAGTATTTTAACGCATCCTTACCAAATGAATCGGGTCAAAGGATTTTTATCGCCTTGGGAAGATCCTCAGGGTCGAAACTATCACATGGTGCAGTCGCTCATCGCCATTGGTTCTGGCGGGTTAACTGGACTTGGTCTCGGCGAATCTAAACTCAAATTCTTTTATTTGCCGCTTCAATATTGCGACTTTATTTTTTCTATTTTGTGTGAGGAAGGCGGATTTATTTTAGCCGGATTTACCATTCTGTTATTTGGCGCTTTCGGGATTAAAGGGCTTCAAACAGCGGCAAAATCAGAGACGGCATTTGGCTATTATTTGGGAGTGGGGCTGATGTCCATGTTATTCATACAGGCGTTTTTCAATTTGGGTGTTGTAATGGGCATCTTGCCCGTAACAGGCATTCCGTTGCCCTTTATTAGTTTTGGCGGTACGTCTTTGCTCATGTCTATGTTTTTTACGGGTGTGATTATCAATGTCACGAAGCAAAGCCAAGCCTCTAAAAAAAGCGAACAGAGTGATGGCTAAGTTAGCCTTTACCTGCGGGACAACAGGGGGGCATGTGTATCCGGCCATTGCTCTAGCTGAAAAATGGCCCGGAAAGTCTATTTTTATTTGTTCTGAAAACAAGCAAGATAAGCAGATTTTAGAGGCGTATCCCTATCCCAAATACCCTATTCCAGCCTCAGAAAAACCAAATCCCATCACGCTTTTAAGGGCCTTTATGAGATCAAGGGCCGCGCTAAAGTCAGAGAAAGCAGACATGTTAATTGCCACAGGGGGCTATTTAACCGCTCCCGTAATTTTAGCGGCCAAAACCTTAGGGATTCCCATTATTTTATTGGAGCAAAACAGTTTTCCAGGGCGTGTAACGAAACTCTTTAAAGGACTGGCAAACGTGGTGTGTTTGTCTTTTGAAGAAAGCATGTCATTTATTCAGGGTAAAAACGTCAAAGTAACAGGCAATCCCGTGCGAGATAGCGCCGTCTTAAGTGAAGATCTAAAGGCGGAAATAAAAGCGGCTAAAGGCAAGATTCTGGTGGTGATGGGCGGGAGTCAAGGGGCTCAAGCCTTAAATGACTGCATCACGGAGAGTGCGCCGATACTTTTGCAAAACGGGTGGAGCATTATCCATTTAATGGGGACGGGGAATTATCCGTATGCGGAGCCGTTTAAGGTAGAGGTGAATAAAGAAGGCGCTGCTTATATCCGCATTGGCTATCTAGAAGGGCTTACGGGGCTATATGTAGACGCGGATTTGGTCATTTCGAGAGCAGGCGCAACGAGTATAGCGGAATTGCTGTATTATCAAAAAAAAGCGATTTTAATCCCCTATCCCTTTGCAAAGGACAATCATCAAGAGGCGAATGCCATTGCCTTTGAAAAACGAGGCTGGGGCCTTTGGATGAAGCAGTCTGAATTAAGCGTAGCGGCTCTCCTCGACAAGATGGAAAAGGTAGAGGCGATGCCTCTGCCTGTTTCGGAACCTAAAAACCCACGGGATACTGTCTTACGAGAGATTCAAGCCCTGTTGAAATTTGCAACAGTTCTGTAATATTCGACAGTTTGAAAAAATATCGCTAGGATAGGGCACATGTACGATCGCATTATAGACGCCAATATCAATCGCATTTCAGAAGGCTTGAGAGTCATTGAAGAGTTTACCCGCTTTGAATTATCAGATGAGGCGCTTTCGGTGGCGCTTGCCACATTGAGATATCAGGTCAATCAGTCCGAGCAAGATAAAGTGGCCAATTTGATGGGGCGAGACACCTCAGCAGATGCGCGTGCAGGTCATGCGCCAGCCAAACGAAAAGAGATCTCCGATGTGTTAATTGCCAATTTCAAGCGCGCACAAGAAGGGCTTCGGGTTTTGGAGGAGTACACGGGCCTAACGCTATACAATCAGATTCGGTACACCTTGTATGAGTTGGAAAAAGAGATTGTCTTAAAAAGTAAAAAGCCTAGGATCTTACCTGGTCTGTATTTAATTTCTGATCAAGTAGAGATCTTAAAAAAGGGACTGGCGTCAGGCGTGTCCTTAATTCAGCTGAGAGGCAAATCAGATTCGAAAGAAACGCTTTACAATAAGGCCAAAGAGATTGTGCCTCTGGCAAAAAAAGCGGGCATTCCCTGTTTAATCAATGATTATTTGGATATTGTACTTGGTGTAGAAGCGGATGGCCTTCATACGGGCCAAGATGATATTTCGGTAAAAGACCAACGAAAGCTATTGGGACATCATAAACTGATTGGCAGAACCACGCATGATCTATCTCAAGGCCTTTTAGCAGAAGCAGAGGGCGCGGATTATGTGAGTGTGGGGCCAATTTGGGAAACACCGTCTAAGCCAGGACGTTTAGGCATAGGCTTTGAGTATTTAGAATCCGCGTCGAAACAGTTAAAAATTCCCTATGTAGCGATAGGTGGCATTAACAGAGAAACCTTAGTGGAGATCTTGCCATACAAGCCGCCGATTGTAGGATTGATTCGCGATTATGAGCACATTTCAGAGATTCAAGATCGTTTAAAAAACAATCATTTGATGGGATGAAGAGACTTGGGGTATAATGAATAGTTGCCCGACTGGGTTGGTTATAGCATTATGTTATTCCAACGTGTTTTTATTGGGGATCTGAAGTGCAGTCTGACGTGTCAGCTGCCTAAAGATAACAAGCGCCACCTGGCGTGGAGACCCGCCTTAATTCAAGGGATAAAAACATCATGCTAGACGGCACGGTGGGGCAAAACATAGAACAAGAGATAGACCTGAGGGTTGTCGAGAAAAAGGTAGTTTGGAGGATACGTAGATGACGGTAAGTGTAATAGTAGGGTCTCAGTGGGGCGATGAAGGTAAAGGTAAAATCACAGATATCTTAGCTGAGAAAGTAGATTTAGTTGTGCGATATCAAGGCGGCAATAATGCAGGCCATACCGTTTGTGTGGGCGAAAAAACATTTAAACTGCATTTAATTCCTTCAGGCGTTTTATATTCAACCTGTACCTGTGTGATTGGAAATGGCGTTGTGATTGATCCGGCTGTATTTTTCAGTGAAATTGAAACCTTAAAAGCGCAAGGGATTACGGTAACATCGGACAGATTAAAAGTATCGAGTATTGCCCATGTAATTTTGCCACTGCATAAACTCTTAGATTCTCAGCAAGAAAGAAAGCGTCATGAAGAAAAAATTGGGACTACCGGAAAGGGGATAGGGCCAACTTATACCGATAAAATTGCCCGAATGGGTGTGCGTGTTTTAGATCTTTTAGACCGTGAAAAGCTGTTAAAGAAACTGCAAAAAAGAAACTGGGACGCCTTATTACCCGATGACACCTTAAATTTAGAAGCCATTGCAGATGAGTATGCGGGATATGGGAATCAGTTAAGACCCTTTATCATTGATTCGTCTTTGTATATCAACGAGGCGATTAAAGCGGGCAAGAATGTCATTTTAGAAGGCGCTCAAGGGACGATGTTGGATGTAGATCATGGGACGTATCCCTTTGTAACAAGTTCCAATCCCATCGCAGGTGGCGCGTGTATTGGTGCTGGTATTGGGCCGAGTAAAATCGACCATGTTTTGGGTGTTACAAAGGCGTACACAACCCGTGTAGGTGAGGGGCCATTTCCGACAGAATTAACCGAAGAAATTGGTGAGAAGCTGAGAACGGTAGGTGGTGAATTTGGAACGACAACAGGCCGTCCAAGACGGTGTGGGTGGTTAGATCTTGTGGCGTTACGCTATGCGATTCGGGTAAATGGATTAACGTCTATTTGTTTAACGAAGTTAGATGTCCTTGATGGCTTCTCTGAAATTAAGATTTGCAACGCTTATAAGACACCAGAAGGCCTCATTACAGAGTTCCCCTTAGAGTTAGACGTCTTTTCACAATGCGAGCCCGTTTACGAGACGCTGCCAGGCTGGTCTGAAGATATTTCTGGATTGAAGAACCAAGACGATCTGCCAGAGAATGCAAAAGCATACATTCAGTACATTTCGAAGAAAGTAGGTGTTCAGATCAAGATGGTATCTGTAGGCACACGTCGTCGCCAGACGATTCATCTTCTAACCATTTAGATACATTTACATCGGCAAAACCCGGACCCTGAGCGCAGTCGAAGGGTCGTAGCCGCTAAAGAAAACCCACCGTTACCTATCCGATCTTCAAAAAAGAGCCCCTCGGGCGTTCACCGGACAAGAAGCTCCTGTTCGTAGAACAGGAGCTTCTTGTCCTAAAAAATCGAGCCACGGTCTCGATTTTTTTTCACGCGCTCACGCCTCTGACTTTTTTTGAAATCTCGGATAGGAAACGGCGGAGATTTTTAGCTGCCTATTAAAGGCCTTGTGTTTTTCTTTTCTCAATCAAAGAGGATATTGCTGCCTGTAGTACTGTATAGCTCATTTTAGCCGTATAATGGTCAGGGATAAAGTTTTCTTGTACTTGTTGGCGTGGATGAATATAGTTTCTAAAGTCCCGTAGAGAATGGCTAAACTTTTTCACATCAAGAGGTATCCATCCCAGCTCATAAGAAACATTGATTAAATGATCTAAGGACCAAGACTCAAATGCGAGTGCTGTTCCATCTTTTTTGGGCGAAGCTTTTGATTGGTTAAATATGGAAGGGTTATGATGCGCGATGTCATGTAATAAACCTTCTAGCGTACTTCCACACAAGAAAATTGTTGATAAGGGCGCTTCCGTCTTTAGAGATTTTATACTGCCCCCAGTTAAGAAAGGTTGAAAAGTAAGAGAGTCCAAGTGGTAGA
>CAZIFG010000029.1:0-13399 GCA_964539135.1 uncultured Rickettsiales bacterium | reverse complement strand
TACTGGTATCCACAACAGTAGAAGACAAAACCCCAGAGCCATCAATGGACAATCCAGACCCAACCTTAACCCCACCTAAAATAGAGCCACTCGCTGTAGGAATACGTTCTGTAATGGCCGAAACCTCTGCACGTTTTGAAAAAAGAGAATAAGGAACCGAAGCCAAAGGCACATAATCAATATCGCCACCCTCAATAGAAACCCCTAAAAAAGCACCACTTGAAAACGGCGCTAAAGCAGCATACAAATCCCCCGTATGTCCCAAAGTCGTATCCAAACGGCCTCC
Organism: uncultured Rickettsiales bacterium; assembly: GCA_964539135.1. GTDB lineage: Bacteria > Margulisbacteria > Marinamargulisbacteria > CAZIFG01 > CAZIFG01. The sequence continues at coordinate 13,113 of CAZIFG010000029.1, read as the reverse complement.
AATAAAGGGATAACTAAACGCATCTCTTAAAAAAAGAGGACTGGTCGAACCGGAAGACGGATAAAGTCCCAAACGAACGGTTTTATTACCGGAAACCAAAGTCTCCCCATCTTTTAAAACCAACTGAACACTCATCACATTCGGAATCGCAGACGCAAACAGAAAAGAAGACAAAAATAGGCCCGAAAAAAACACTAAAAATAAACCTATTTTAAACCGATAAATCCAATTAACCATTTTATATCCCTGGTAAAACAACCATCTTACCCTTACCTAAAAATTGTTTTCCGTCATAGAAAACCAAATAATAATACCCTCCAGCAGGAAGCTGCCCCACCAAAGCTTCGTTAAAGGGAATACGATAAAACCCATTAACCGTAACTAAATTCTGCGTAAAAACAGAATAGTCCGCCACTTTATGCCCCAACATATTGTAGACTTTGACGGTTAATCGCTCTAATACCGTCGGAATTTGAAGTTTAAACCCAATATCTGTCCCTGTATTTAAATAAAAAGGATTGGGATAGTTTAAAAGCGATCCAATAATTTTAGGGGGCCCCAAAAAAACAGGCGTTACAGCACTCGCAAACCAAACATCCGTTAAATCCTGAGCGTCAAGATGATGAATAAGAGAGGCGCCTGAGCCACTAAAAACCGAAGAACTCGAACCCGTGATTCGAAATCCCGAAAGATTAGGCTCGGGAGGCTCAAGAGAAGACGCAGAAAAATAGTCTACAGTAATAGGAAAAACAAAGGAAGCAAACGAAACTAAACAAAAAAACAAAATAGATAAAAAGGGCATCATAAGATGGAATCATACCATTTATGGATAAAAATAATCAAAGAATTTAATAAAAAATCGGGTGAATGGGACTGTCGCGAAACCGAAAGTCCAGATGAAAAAAAAGCGCTATAACGGTCCGTATATTCCAAAAAAAAATCAAAATGAGATTGAGTATGAATCACACATTGAATCATCACCTTACGCTGAAATCGACGCACTGCAATTCCCATCACCTTATGATTCTCATGATAAAGTTCAAAGGGACTGGGATACGATAAACAAAACTGAATATTACGATCCGACACATCCTGTCCAGGGCTCAATACTATCCCAAAAGACGCAAATGCAGACCGAATCAATCCTTGCACAAAAAACAATTGCGCCTTCAAAGAATCCCCTAATAAATGACAGGGTTGTGGAAAACAAAACGTCATCAAAAGATCTCCGGGATTATGAAACACAATCCCACCTCCTGTAGGACGAACACTATGGTCTAAAGATAAAAAATCCGAAGGAATCTCTCGATGACGCGGATACGTAATGCCTCTTTTTGGCCAAAGATAGGCGCGAATACAAAGCCCTTCCACCTGTCTCGAAAAAAGAGCGGAATCATAATTCATATTTTCAGCCGCTGTATCAAAAAAAGCAGTATCTAAACGCATACCGTATTGTTGTATCATGCGCGCCCACATTTAAGGAAGTCTACATAAGGCGCTTGAAGTTCAAAAAAGCAAACACACGCATCCAAAATAAACAGTTTGCACAAGGCCCATAATAAAGGCTAAAAAAATCCCTATCCTCATGATACACTACGCACATGATAACGATTATTGACTACGGTGTCGGAAATATTGCAAGCGTTCAAAAGGCCTTTGAACATCTAGGCGCGCCTACAGAAATCACCAGTGACAGAAACAAAATTGCCGCCGCCAAAATTCTCGTGATTCCGGGACAAGGTGCCTTTCAACAGGCCTTAGATTCCCTCACAAAAAAAGATCTAATTGCCCCCATAAAATCACACATCACAGATAAAAAACCCTTTCTAGGCGTATGCCTGGGCTTTCAAATTCTGTTTGAGTTTTCAGAAGAAGATGGCGGACATTCTGGCCTGGGCATTTTCAAGGGAAACGTCACCAAAATTCAAGAATCCACACTGAAAGTCCCCCATATGGGATGGAACACCTTAGAAGTCTCTCCGCATCACAAAGCAAAATTGCCGTCCCTAGGAAAAGAAGAACAAGCCTATTTTGTGCATTCCTATTATGTATTAGATGCCCATCCAAACGATACAGCCACAACCACAAGCTACGGAAAGCCCTTTGTATCCGCCGTGATCCGGGATAAAACCTGGGGTACCCAGTTCCACCCCGAAAAAAGCGGGGCTGTCGGCTTAGGTATTCTGAAGGATTTTTTAAACGATGCAACACGAAATTAAAATAGAAGGCGCCAATGTCCACAATTTAAAAAATGTAGACCTCGTCTTACCGAGAAACCAATTCATTGTCTTTACAGGTCTATCTGGATCCGGAAAATCCTCTTTAGCATTTGATACCATTTACGCAGAAGGTCAACGCCGATACATGGAAAGCCTATCGGCCTATGCCCGACAATTTTTAGACAAGATGGACAAACCCAATGTCAGACGCATTGAAGGCCTCTCCCCAGCCATCTCCATTGATCAAAAAAGTGCCTCTCACAATCCCAGATCCACCGTGGGCACCATCACTGAAATTTACGATTATTTCAGACTACTTTATTCCAGTATTGGCCAACCCCATTGTTATAACTGTGGTCGAAAGGTACAAAATCAAAGCATCCAAGAAATGACAGACGTTCTCTTTACCTGGCCAGAAGATACCTCTATTTTAGTGATGGCCCCCCTTGTCAGCGAAAAAAAAGGCGAGTTTAAAAGTGTATTTGAATCTCTCATCAAAGAGGGCTTCAGCCGCATCAAAGTAGATGGCACCTTATACGCCCTTTCGGAAGCCCCAGAACTGGATAAAAAGAAAAAGCATTCCCTCTATTTAGTAGTAGATCGTCTTAAAATAAACGAAGAAAACCGATCTAGGCTGTTTCAATCCATTGAGACCGCAAGTAAGCAATCCAAGGGATTGGTTCTCATTGAAAGTGTTGCCACTGAAAATCAAAAAGCCCCTGAAAAAAGCCACCTGTTTTCCGAACATTTAAATTGTCCCCACTGCCAAATCAGCATGGAAGAGCTCAGTCCCCGGTTATTTTCCTTCAATTCCCCTATTGGCGCATGTTCAGGATGTAACGGCCTCGGAGATGCCTTCGATTTCGACCCAGAGTTGGTCATCGAAAATCCGAAACTGCCCACCAAAAATGCAACCAGCAAAGTCATTAATTTAGACGGCACCTTTTACGGCAGAGCCGCCGAACGCTTGGCACAAAAATACAATTTCACACTCAAAACACCATATAACCAGCTTACAGACGCCCAGAAAAACATTGTGCTTTACGGACAGCCAGAACCCATGTCCGAAAATCCATACCTCACACAATCCATTGAAGACATGGAAACAAGTTCCAAAAAATGGGAAGGCGTCATTAACAATTTGCGGCGTCGCTATTTTCAAACCCAATCTGAAGGCATGCGTTTCTTTTTCAGATCCTACATGTCCGCCAAACCCTGTGAATATTGCAACGGCAATCGTTTGAAACCGGCTGCGCTTCATGTCAAAGTGGCAGGTGCTACCCTTCCAGAACTCATTCAAAAAAGCATTAAAGATTTATTGGAAAGCCTGGAAAAAATAACCTTCACCGCCAAAGAAATGGAAATTGCCCATCAAATCATCAAAGAAATTAAAGAACGCTTGTCTTTTTTAAATCACGTAGGGCTGGGCTATATCAGTTTAGATCGAAAATCCGGAACCTTATCTGGAGGCGAATTCCAACGCATCCGCTTAGCCACCCAAATTGGAGCGGGACTCACCGGGGTTCTTTATGTGCTTGATGAGCCCAGCATCGGTCTTCATCAAAGAGACAACCAAAAACTCATAGAGACACTATTCAAACTCAAAGATCTCGGCAATACCTTAATTGTGGTTGAACACGACGAAGACACCATCAAAGCCGCCGATTTTGTCGTAGACATAGGTCCAGGCGCAGGTAGAGACGGTGGCCACATTTCATTTTCAGGAACACAAAAAGCCTTCAAAACCGCCAAATCGTTAACGCAAGGATATGTCTATGGTAAAAACGGAATTAAAGTCCCAAAAACCCGAAGAAGTCCCAAAAAAAATCAAAGCATTTGGATACGCGGCGCAAAAGAAAATAACCTTCAAAACGTAGACGTCGAATTCCCTTTAGGCGTCTTACATTGCATTACAGGGGTTTCAGGATCCGGTAAAAGTTCCCTCATTCATGATGTCTTTCATAAGGCACTGATGCGTCATTTTAATGACAACAAAGAGCGTCCCGGCAAACACAAATCCATTGAAGGTCTCGAACACATTGATAAAACCATTACCATTGACCAAAGCCCCATAGGTCGCACACCACGTTCGAATCCGGCCACGTATACAGGCGTTTGGGGCCCCATCCGAGATCTCTATACCCAAACACGAGAAGCTAAAATTCGAGGCTATAAAGCAGGCCGTTTCAGTTTTAATGTAAAAGGCGGCCGTTGTGAAGCCTGCGAAGGCGATGGCGTGATTAAGATTGAAATGCATTTTTTATCCGATGTTTATGTGACGTGCGATGTCTGTAAAGGGGCCCGATTTAACACTGAAACACTAGAAGTAACCTACAAAGGATATTCCATTTCAGATACCTTAAAAATGACAATTAGTGAAGCTTCCGAAATCTTCGAAACGATTCCCAGCATTTACACCAAACTCAAAACCTTAGAAGAAGTCGGCCTGGGTTATATTCAATTAGGACAAAATGCCACCACCCTGAGTGGGGGGGAAGCTCAGCGCATTAAGTTGGCCAAAGAGTTAAGCAAACGATCCACAGGAAAAACACTTTATTTATTAGATGAGCCCACAACAGGGCTTCACTTTGCAGACATTGAAAAATTACTTCATGTCCTGAATAAGTTGGTTGATGCCGGAAATACCGTCATTGTCATCGAACATAATTTAGATGTCATTAAAACTGCCGATTACATCACTGACTTAGGCCCCGAAGGCGGAAAATTTGGCGGAAAAATCATCGCCACAGGAACACCAGAAGCCATCTCGAAAGTCAAAAATTCTTTCACAGGGCACTTTTTAAAGCCCTTACTCTAACACGTCCAAAAACAAAGTTTAAAATAATTCAAAAATGGGGATACAGTCTCTATATATTAAAACTATACATGGGAAAAGGGAGCTATCAATGGAGTGGATTAAGGGGTATAAAAAAAGATTAGGTCTTATTGCCTTAGGTATTTGTGTGTCTACACTCATCAGTTGTGGCGGCGCATCAAGTAGCAGTCCTTCAGCAGAAACAGGTACCGGTCTTATATCCGGCGTTGCCTATATTGGCGGGAGTGATTTAGCTCAAGTTCAAAGCAGTGACGAAAGTTCAGCATCACGTATCATGGGAGGCAGTTTCAGTTTATTAAGCACAGAAGCCTTTATGTCAAAACTCAGCCCTTTAAGTACAGATGAACTAGATAGAGAAGAAGTCAAAAACATTGCAAACCCAACCCGAATGGATGGGGGAACCGCAAAACTCTATCGTGTAGACAGTGATGGTTCCGTGGTTGCGGTTGCAACCTCTGATGTCAGCAGCACAGGGACCTTTTCCTTTCCTGATTTGGCTAAAAACAAAGTCTATCTCATTCATTTATTTAAAGAAGGAAGCGATTTCAACGGAAACCCCAAAATTCTCGTCATTAAAGGCATCGCCTTTTTACCCGAAAACAGCAACACCGCAACCGTTCTCATTTCCCCAAAAACCAGTATTATCGCCGAATTAATCATAGACTTTGTCAAAAACAGCAAAGGAGATTACACCCAAGCTGATTTAAATACCTTCATCGCAACAACAATGGAAGAGCTCACGCACGCCATTGACGAACAAGAAATAACCCTCACAACCGCGGTAAATGAAGGCGATGAAACTCATAAAAATTATACGGGTGCTTCCAGCAAAGAATCTTCCGATGTCGCCACCCTTGGAAACAGAGACAGTATCGCAGAAAAAAACAAAGAACTTAAAGCCAAAATGATGGCAAACACCAATTTAAGTAAGCTCAGCGCAGAAGATAAAATCATTGTAGCTAGAAATTTCATCCGTGCAGCGTTCAATTTAGCGCAATCGTCTAGCCAAGACAAAGGCGGCGGCGGTGTTCCAGATTTTTATATTAACAAATTTGCAGATGCCTATATTGAAGGCGAATCTGTAACTTTCACCACCTTTTGCAATGCTCTATTTACAGCAACATCTATCACAAATCCAAGCAGTCAAGCCACCTTAAAAAACACACTGAGAACAAAATTCAAAACTGAATTAGGTCGTCTATACACCTATTACGACACCCCATCTGGAACCTCTACCATGAATAATTTAGCCACCATAAAATCCATTTATACCAGCACAAATCGAATCAATCTCAGTGCATCGAATGCGGTTTTTGATGAAATCCCACTCAACGCCCCTCAAGCCGTTGTTGCCTTTGGATTTATGGGTTTATTTGATGAAAATGGATCCGGTGGAGACATTGACATGTCTCATTTTGATGCCATTACCTTTGTACAAGGATTAGGGTTTGTACAATTTGCGAGCCAAGAGGTCGCCATTATCGAATACGACGTTCAATCAACCTCAGTAGGAAAAGAAATTTCAACCAATAATTGGAAAGAAGTTCCTGCACTGGCAGTAAGAATGCAATTTGCAGCAGCCGGATATACATCTGGAGATGTCCGTGCAGAGTTTGTGTATACCGATAATGACAATGTTCAACAACGGGTAGTACTCACCCCTCAAGCAGATCACGCAAGAGTAAGCGTCAGTGGCGCAAGATTGGGACAAGCAAGTGCGGCAATGGCCTATAACGCAAGTCTGCCCAATAATAATGCCATTACCATCAAAAGCACTGAAGCCGTCCTCACACAACGCTTTGAGCTCCGTCCATGGGACAATAATGGTCGAGATGCCATTACCGATTTTAAAGCCGGAAAAGTCTATCTTCAGGTCAGAACATCCCAAAACGTGCTTCTAGCAAACGAAGAAATCACCATCGTAAAATTAGAAATCGAAGATTTTGAAATTTTAAATACAGTCCGAGGTGAAAATGAGTTAAACATTGAAACCGCAACAGGATCTGTAAAACTAGAAGCTGCCTGGTCTCCAGTTCGATTCAAGCCAGGTCAAACACTACCGGAGGGTGCGGAACTGGTGTATGCCGTCAATTTAGGGCTACAAGCTAATAAATTAGATCATGGATCCGGAACATTTACCATCACCCCTAGCGAGTGGGATAACTATCAAACAGGGTCTAATGCTTATGCCTATAAAAACATCTGGAGTTCATGGCAAGAGGGTAAATTTATTCGAGGCACAAGCATCAAAATCCCTGCCAGTTTAAAAAGAACCATTGAAGACAATGTTAAAAACATCAAAACAAGCTATGAATTAAACATTAGGCCCCTGCTCATTGATGCGAAAGGAAAAGTCATTTGGGAAGGACGAGGTCAACATGTATCCTATGTTGTAGAAATAGACAATACAGGATGGAGTGTCGTCTTAAAAGGACAAGTGCAATTCAACAGAGGATTTTTAGCGGACAATCAAGCACGATTGAATCAAGTCGGCGGCACATGGAAAATTGGGTTGTTTGAAACAGATGGTATCATGCCAGGCACCACTCAATGGGGTCCTTTATTTTGGAGTAACGCAACAGGCGCCAGAACCCCAGTGTCTATTGGCGGCACACCTATGGTCGCAACCTTAAGCGGCATCAGCAGCCAAAACGCTACCGCGTTTTATGAAATGCCTGTAGCTATAACCAAAAACAGCACGGCCATCAAAAATTTCTATAATTACCAATTAATTGTATGGTTTGATCAAACCGGCGCAACACCTGGCATGTCAGATTGGACAGGCATCACACCTCAATCCAACAAAATTGATTTCTATTCAGATAGCGCCTCAAATTTTAGACCCTTAGAAATATTAGACATGGGTCAAAATGGATTTAACAAAGATCGAGGTAATTTAAGACGGAACTCTCAATACAACCAAGGTGGTTTTATCAATAAAGATGCCAACCTAACCTACTTCAACATCATGGCCTTCCAACATTATAGAAGCATGACAGTAATCAATGCCCCAGCCTACAATCCTGCAGGAAGCCGAACAGCCACCACCAATACAGACGCTCTACTCCCTATTGGATCAAGCAGCTACCTAATTAACAATGCGAACAGTGGATATACAGCATATGTCGGCACAACAACCAGTAACATATACGAAGGCGGCACAGGCCCAGTGGTCACTGCAAAAGTAGAATTGATTAAAACCAATGGGTCCAATGCCGAAATGATTTCCTTATTTAAGGAGAAAAACTGGGGGAGCGATTTTGACTTTGATGACAGGCTATTTTGGGGAAAAGCAAACATGGTAGGTGATAATCCCAACATAAAAGTCATCGCAGAAACACCGTCTAAAAATTTCAATTCAACCTATGACAGGGTCACATTTACCGTCATCGACAAAACAACGAACCCACCTCTAAAAAAGGAAGTCATCATGTTGAAAAAAGGCGGAAAACAATATCTGATTATTGGAACCACCAATAGGTTAGACAGCGACATGCGTTTCGTATATACCGCAATTAATAGATTAACCCTCCCATAAACCAAAAGTTCCAGGATACCTAACTCCCGAGGTATCCTGGAACCATCCCATCTCTGTCAAAAAACCACTGTTTCCTATACAATAGACATAAAAAGAAAACAGGGTTTCCAAATGGCAGAAAAAATTCAACCACAAGATTTAGAATCCGAATTGGCCACATTAGGGTCTATGATGATGTCAAAAGATGCCGTCGCCTTAGTGGCAGGACAACTCAAACCCGAACATTTCTACAAACCCTCTCACGCCAATATTTACAAAGCCATTGTAGAGCTCTACAAAGAAAATGAACCCATTGATTTGGTCACGGTCGCCAACCAGCTCAAAAAAGAAGGTACACTTGAAAAAGCCGGGGGGCGCTCTTTTTTAGCTGAGATTTTAGACTGTGTCCCCACCGCAAGCAACGCCACCAAATACGCCGACATTGTATTTGAAAAAGCCATGCTCCGGCGCCTGATTAGTGCCGGGTCTGAAATCATTAGCGATGCCTTTGACGATGCTCAGGAACCCGCTCAAGTATTAGATAACGCGCAAAAAATGATCAACGACATTTCAAGAGAAGGCATTCAAGACGACTTTGTCCCCCTTAAAAGCATTTTAAATGTGGTATTTGATGAATTACAAAGTACCTCTTTAAGCAAAGATAAAGTATTGGGCATACCAACAGGATTTCCCGATTTAGATAAAATGACGTCTGGATTTCAAAAAGGCGATCTGGTGATTCTGGCCGCCAGACCCTCTATTGGAAAAACCACACTGGCACTTAATTTTGCCTCTCATGCCGCCATCAGCAAAAAAATCCCAGTGGCTATTTTCAGTTGCGAAATGCCCAAAGAGCAATTGGCCATGCGTCTATTATGCGCCGAAGCACGACTCGACTCGTCTCGACTGAGAACCTCAAACCTCCAAGACCATGAGTATAAAGATCTCAATCAAGCCTTCGGAAAACTGGCAGAAGCCCCCATTTATATCGACGACACCCCAGGCATTTCACCCTTAGAATTGCGGGCAAAATGTAGACGTTTACAAAACGAAGCCGATGTTAAATTGATCATCATTGACTATCTTCAGCTCATGAGAGGCGGTAAAAAACGCATTGAAAGCCGATTCCAAGAAATCTCTGAAATTGTACGAGAAACCAAGGCCTTTGCCAAAGAATCCGGCATCCCTATTATTGCCCTCTCTCAGCTCAGTCGGGACATAGAAAAGCGCCAAGACAAAAGACCGCTACTCTCGGATTTACGAGAATCTGGAGAGATCGAACAAACCGCAGACCTCATCATGTTTTTACATCGAGAAGAAGGCTATCAAGATACTAAAATGAATGTGAGTCCACTACAGCTCGTAATCGCCAAACAAAGAAATGGCCCTACTGGAGACATCAACCTCATTTTCAAACGCGATATTTCCAAATTTGCACAAGGAACCCTAGAACATGCGCCCCCGATTCCAGGCTAAGCTTTTTCTTTGCCTATTGCTGCTATGTTGGCATACCGCTATTCTATCAGCCCCATCAAAATTGCCTCTTAAAAAAGGTGAAAAAAATCCACCTCAAACAGAAGAAAATTTTTTCAAAAAAGAAAAAATAGATCTAGAAGCCGATGAATTAGAATTTGATAAAAGTCAAAATTTAAATGCTTCAAAAAATGTCATCATCAAATATCAAAACCATGTGATTACAAGTGAAGAATTTCAGTTTAAAGCAAAAAACAAAGAGATGATTTTCAATGCCCCATTAGAGTGGCAACAAGGCAAACATCACATGAAATTAGGCAGTCTCAACTATTCTCTCGACACCTATACGGGGACCGCCACCAGCCTAGATGCCCAAATTGAAATTGTTCACATCACCGGAGAGAAAGTAGATGTCTCTAGCAATAAAATTATCATCACCAATGGCGTATTCAGCACCTGTCCTCTCCCCGATCCTCATTTTGCTTTACACTCAAAAAAAATGGTAATTTATCCGCTTTGGGGCTATTTAATCATGTATGACAGCTATGTTAAGACCCCATTCCTCCCCTTTTCCCTCTATGTACCTACCTACATTTACGGTTCCAAAGAATATGGTCTAGCTGCTCAAGCCACATTAATTCCAGATATAGGGAGAAACAAAAGCGAAGGATTTTTCATAAAGTCGCGAATTGGATATCAAGTCAATCCTCAATTTAAAGGCACCATTGGAATTGGCTACACCGATGAAGTGGGCGCCTTTGTAGGCGCAAGTAATAGCTACCGTTTTATCAAAAACCACTCCTTGGACAGTCAAATCCAATTTGGCAGTTTAAACCATGTAGAAGGTCATGTTAAATATTATATAGACCTCAAACCCCGGATTGAAATACTGGAAAAAAATCTATTGATTACAGATATCATTGCCAATTTCGCTAAAACAAAAATTCCTCCTTTAGGACAAGTCTCTGTCGTAGCTCAACATCGGGAGTTAGAAAATGACATCCGCGTCAGTAAATGGCCAGAATTTGAGGCCGCGCTTTTAGAAACCAAACTGCCCCATATTGGCATGCAATTAAATGCGAATCTCACCTATGGTTTAATTTCAGAGGAAATCCCACGCTATATGGGTCCCAGCAGTTTAGCAGGACGCACCCAGTGGAAAACAGGCATTAAACTAGGGCTCAGTAGAGAAGACATTCTAAGCAAGAAAATTGCGTTGCAAACATCCTTACAAGGCATCAACAACTATTATGAAGATCAACAGCAATGGGAGCGTTATTTCGCACGATTCGGATTAAAATATAAATGGACTGTTTTAAACCCAGAAATCGCATACACGCAATTATTAATCCCCATGAAAGGCCAAAGTCCCTTTTATTATGAAAATCGATTGGCGCTGGTCTCCAATGAAATTGGCGGCAAAATATCCCATGAATTTGGGACACGTTTTAGTTTAGGCAGTGAGGCCAATTACAACCTCCAAACCCAAGAGTTCAGAACCATTGATTATTACACTAAAATCAAATTTCACTGCTGGCGCTTGATGTTGAAATGGCAATCGCAGCAAGGCGCCTTCAGCTTCGGCGTAGAGCTACTTTAAAACTACCGCTGCCCCTGATGGCGCTGCGCAATAAAGGGAAGAATAAACAGTAAAGGCAAAAGAAAAAAGCGCTGCTCCGGTGTTGCGATACGATAGACAAAGATAAACGCCAAAGAAATAAAAATACTTTCACGAGATGAATAAATATCCGCAGGATTCATGCCGCCAGTAGTATACGGGAGAAAACTTTTGAAGGTTGTTTGAAAATCTGAAGCATTCCATCCCGCCACAGATGCCAATACATAAGGGTATTGAGTACAACAAGACCAGTGTCGCCTGCGAACTTGAAACAAGTTAGACATGGACAAGGGCTCTCTCGTTATGGGATGAGTTTCCTTCAAGTCCTGTTTTAAAAAAAGACCACGATCAAAGCGATTATGCTGGTCATAAAAAATAAAAACAATGGGATTATGCTGATCCAAAACAGATTTAGAGGTAAGCGCAAAGACAAAACCTTTGTTCACAATTTCAGGCGTGATAACTTCACTGGTAATGGGACATATATAACAACCTAAATCATCCTGCTGATTTTGAACCAGATAAGGCACATGTCTCCCATGAAGCTCACTCGTAAAGGGCTCAAAACCTGTCACGGAAAACGAGGATTTAATCAGAGAAACTATTTTTTTGGAATTTTTTTGCATAAGTTATACTATAAATGAAAAAGACAATAAAAAAAAGAGCCATCTTGACTTTTTAAAAAAAACATGTATCATAAGGGAACTTGGGGGTGTACTGGGTTCGACAGGATATCAGTCACCGTTGAGACGCGAGTCGAGGAGATGCCCGGCCTCGTAAAAAGGCATAAAACAATAACTGCAAACAAAACAGTTCAAGGCCCTTGGGCCACAGCCATCGCTGCTTAATTAAGTCAGAGATGCCGTTATGTTTCTCTGTTGACAGGAAACATGACGCAATACCGTCAACTAGAGTTTGACTGCTGTTAAGACATTCAGGCTTGAAATAACCTCTTAACTCGTTCAAAGAGTAGCGTGTTCTTGAGGAGCTCTTTAACCAGATAAAAACAAGAACTACACTCGTAGTGGCCCAATGGTGAGGTATTTTGGACAGCGGTTCAACTCCGCTCACCTCCACCAAAAAGGCAGTTTAAGGGGTCTTAAGAAATCTAAATATTTCTATAAAATGAATACAAAATAGATAAATTTCATTCAAAAACATCCAGCAATATCTATTGACATCCAAAGTTTTTTGGGGATAACATTGGGGCAGTATACATTACGTTTAGCGTAATCAAGAATAGTTCACGGCTACGAAACAACGATGATATAGAGACTATTTTGTTGAATCTCATCATGATGTTCCATTTTTAAACATAAAATATGATTATTTTTTACGATAAAACATCTTATGATATGTTTCAATTGGAGCCTTTTCTTTTTTTGTGTCAATGCATCCTATACTGCCCCCAGTTAAGAAAGGTTGAAAAGTAAGAGAGTCCAAGTGGTAG
>CAZIFG010000028.1:0-14905 GCA_964539135.1 uncultured Rickettsiales bacterium | reverse complement strand
TCCGGTTTTGGTTTTTGCCATTGGGTTTTCGACTGCGCTCAGGGTCCGATTTTTGTTCCTAGTGTGTGATCCTTTGATTGCACTTAGTATACGCTTTTCGACTTAATCCGCTGATTTAAGAGGTTCGAAGGGTATTTTGGATCTTTAAAATTAGCATTAAACAACCAAGTCTTTAAAATTTTTAATAAAACATCTCTTAAAATGCTTAAAATATAGACAAGTTTTAATTTTTCCCTTGATTTTTTTTCAAAAATCGTGTATTTTTATGCAAACTTTAATATTTTTAACATCAGGAGGTGTGAAAAATGAGTAAAAAACCTAAAAATGCAGCAGAGGCCCTGATTCGATGTCTTGAAAATTATGGGGTTAAGTATATTTTTGGCCATCCAGGCGGTGCCGCCATCCCCATCTTTGATGCCCTTTACGATTCTTCGATTCAACTTGTTTTAACCCGACACGAACAAGGTGCCACGCATATGGCTGATGCCTACGCTCGCGTTACAGGAGACATCGGAGTTGCTCTCGTGACCAGTGGGCCAGGTGCCACGAATACCGTTACAGGCCTTTTAACGGCTCATATGGACTCGGTTCCCTTAATTGTCTTGTCTGGGCAAACCATTACCAGTAATTTGGGGAAAGATGCCTTTCAAGAGGCCGATGTGTTTGGAATTACTTTGCCCGTTGTGAAACACAGTTATTTGGTAAAAGATGCCAATGCCATTCCGCGTATTATTAAAGAGGCCATTCATTTGGCGACCACAGGACGTCCTGGACCCGTTTTATTGGATCTCCCTAAAGATGTTATGGAACGCCATGAATTTACCGCCTCTTTAGATCAAGAGATGGACTTAAAAGGCTATAGTTTTCCCACTTATGGCGATGATGCTGCCATTCGAAAATGTGCGCAGTATCTTCAGTTGGCCAAAAAACCGCTGATTTTGGCGGGGCAGGGTGCCAGTATTTCGGGCGCTTCTTCAGAGGTATTGGCCTTGGCGGAGGCCTTGCAGGCACCGGTTGTGTCTACCTTATTGGCAAAAGGTGTGTTTCCTGAAAATCATGTGCTTTCTTTGGGCATGTTGGGGATGCATGGTACTGCGTATGCCAATATGGCGGTGAATGCTTGTGATCTTATTTTTTCTATCGGCTCTCGTTGGGATGATAGAATTACGCCGGGTAATATGGCTCGTTTTTGTCCCAATGCTATTAAACTTCACGTAGATATTGACCCTGCGGAGATTAATAAAATAGTCGTTCCGGATGCGTCTGTTGTGGGCGATGCCAAACTTATTTTGCAGGCCTTGTTGTCTTACATTAAACCTGGAGATACATCTGATTGGGTGAAATGGTGTCAGAAAAACAAGCAAAAATTTCCCTTGCAGTATAAAATTCATGGAGGCTTAAAGGCACAACATGTTATGGATGAAATTTACACGCAAACACAGGGTTCTGCCATTGTGACGACGGATGTGGGCCAGCATCAAATGTGGGCCGCTCAGTTTTTTAAATGCCATCATCCGAAACATTGGCTTTCTTCGGGCGGTGCAGGGACGATGGGCTTTGGGATGCCTGCAGCCATTGGTGCTCAACTGGCGAGTCCAGACTCTTTGGTTGTGGCCATTGTGGGCGATGGGGGATTCCAAATGACATTGGCCGAATTGTCCACGGCGGTGGTTCAAAAATTACCCATTAAAATTATCATTATTGATAATAAATATTTGGGGATGGTGCGTCAGTGGCAAGGGCTCTTTTATGATAATCGCTTGAGTGGCGTGGATTTAGAAGGCAGCCCTGACTTTGTGAAATTGGCTCAGGCCTATAACATGAAAGGGTTTCGCATTAAACGGCCTGCCGATGTGTCTAAAGTGATACGCGAGGCCTTGGCCTATCAGGATGGTCCTTGCATTGTGCATTGTGAAGTGGCAAAAGAAGATAATGTGTTTCCGATGATTCCTGCAGGGGGCGCGGCTTCCGATATGATTTTAGAGGCCCCAAAATCCATGACATTTGAAAAACCTCAAGGGAGTACCTAATATGAATATCACACCGAGTCATACCATTAGTGTTTTAGTGAGTAATGCCCCTGGCGTTTTATCTCGGATTGCAACTGTTTTTGCGCGCCGTGGCTATAATATTGATTCCTTGGTGGTGTCGCCAGCTTTAGATGGCAAATATTCGCGCATGACCATTACAGCCTGTGGCGAAAAAGTTGCTTTAGATCAAATTATTAAGCAATTGAATAAACTCATCGATGTTTTAGAGGCGAAAGAATATGACGCTCAAGGCGTTGTAGAACGGGAATTGGCCCTTCTTAAAGTGAAATTAACGGATGAAAATCGATCGGAAGTGTTGCAAGTGATTCAACATTTTGAAGGCCAAACCTGTGACTTAACACAGGGTGCAGTGGTGGTTCAAGTCACAGGATCCTCTGAGCGTTTGGATACCTTTGTGGAAATGTGCCGTGGATATGGACTCTTAGAACTGGTTCGAACAGGAAAGGTTGTGACGTCTCGAGGTGTCTAAACCCACGCTTTTTGCGTGACTTTATAAGTAGCCTGATGCGGTAAACTTAAAAACGCTTTTCCCTTGGAGATTCCCAATTGAATAAAGGCTTCTACAATGGCTTGCCCTTCGGCGTTGGATGGTTTTATGATGGCATTGATGTTTTGAGGCTCGCAATTGGGCGTGTAATCTGGATGCTCGAGCTCTACTAATGTTTGTCCGTTTTCACTGATTACATAGACCACATGATGATGGGCGTTTCGTTTGAATTCGCAGTGAATGCGGGCGTTTCCCATTTCGATTTCAAAGGGGGATGCTTTAAAAAAAGAACCGGTTCTGGATATAATCTGGCCATTTTCTACGTGTAGTTCATACTGTGTGTGCGACATGGGGTTGGCTCCTTTGTGTTGTCGATCCAAACGGATCGTATACTCCCCTTAGTATACTGATACCCGTCTTTACTGTCTATCTGGGACGCGATTATTGGACTGTTGCAAAATGCCTATTTTGGCCATCTGCTGTGTTATCCTCGTCCTCAAGTCCTCATTTATTATCTATAAACTCCGGACTTTCGGACTCGGAATGCCTTGCATATGATCCAAACGTAGGCATTTCGAAACAGTCCAATTATCCATGTAATGGACCCATTTGTTATAAATAAGGGGATGTCTCCACATGCCTTGGAACTTTAAGATTAACATTAAAATTTTAAAAAACAAGAATTATTTTCTTTTATTTACAATTTACTAAAAATCTTTCATGATGGCATGTGATGACACCTTTAATCACATCTCTTTTAGCTCAACTTGAGTCGCTTCCACCTGATAAAGATGTGGAGGAACGGTGTCGGCTTTATTCTGAGCTTGCAGATGCCTGGCAAGCTGAAGATAGAGATCAAAAGGCCATTGATTGCTATTTGTCGGTCTTATCTCTTTTGAAGGATCATTCGGATAGAGACTCTCAGTTGCGATGTCGTGAAACCTGTTTGGAATTGGGGCATTTGTATAGAGGGTTGGGCAACCATAAAGAAACTGGTGTTTATTATCAAAAAGCCTTAGCGTTGAGTTTGAGTCTCTTTCCCTTAGATACACCCAGTGAGGAGCTGGCAACAGCGTATTTTGCGTTAGGGGATTTTTTAGATCAATTGTTTAAATTTGAGCCAGCTATTTCGTATTATGAACAGGCGCTTTCTTTGATGACGGTGGCTTGTGGCGCCTCAGATTATCGGGTTTCGGTGATTGCTCAAAAATTAAAGGCGATTATTTTGCGACAGGCCTCTTTTTCTGCTACAGAGAAAATTGAATCAGAATAACCTTTGTATCTTTTCCGTAGGCAATCTCAGATTCATTGATACGAATGGGGGCTGAGAATACGGGAAAGTAGGCACTATCGATGATTTTGAGTGTGTCGTTATGGTGTTGATATATAAATACGGTGTATAGGGATCCTTCTGGCGTTGTATCTGTAGCACTTCCTATGATGGTGTTGTTGTCTAAGGCCTCGACACTTTTGATGGCGCATGTACAGGATACCTTGTCATCTCTTAGTCTACATCGTTCGTAAATAGGACCAACTTCTTCAAGTTTGTGGCTTATTGTGTTGTAAATCCATCCTTTGTCTATGCCTCGGATACTCACCATTTCCTCATTGATTTTGACTTTATCTGGGCTTTTTGCAATGGGCATGCTGTTTTTTTCTATTTCAAGTTGTGCCGTTATGACCCATTCCCATGTGGCGCTTGGATCATGGCTTTTTTTTCTGAAAACCCCCTGTAACAAACGTGTATCTGTGATGATAATGGCTTGATTTTTATCGAGGGGAATGACATCTACTATTTCTTCTTTTGCTTCTTTATTCAAGGGGATTAAGGTGTTTTTGACGATTTCTTCAGGTTGAGAGCAATCTAAAAAATACGGGGGGGTGCTATCTCCGATGTATAGTAAACTAGGGGTTAGTACTTTTATTTCTTGAACATCTAATGTCAGCGGGGCTCTTAACAAACAGTCTTGTTTTTTTTGTGTTTGCATGTGTGTTATTTCTATTCTGAGTCCATTCATTTTTAAGTGATAGCCTTCAGGTGTTACTTGGGTGTTGGCTGGTATTAATTGGGGTTTTTTGAGTTTGAAGTTTGCTTTAGGTATGGCGAGGGTTTCTGTCCTAAACTGATGGGTCCGTGTGATAAATAGGGTATCGCGATTATGGTGAACTTTAAGATTGGCTGCCTGTTGTTCGAATATCTGAGCCTGGATTATATTTCCGTATGTATCATGGCTTTTATCCGTATCCCAGGATATGAGATGATATCTTTGATTGCCTGTGGCGCCTGCAGAATAGACTGCGTAAATCTGATTTGTTCCTAAATAGAGGGGCATTTTTCCGTTGGAACGCAGTAGATGCGTGTGGAGTCCAAGACGACTGGCGGCGCTTTCTAGTATTATTTGTGTGGCACTTTCAAATCGAATAAATGGAAGATGGCGCAAGGGGCGTCCTGTAATGGCTCGATCTTGAAGCCTTCGTATGATGTTATAATGGGGATGTGGTATTGTTTTCCTGTATCCAGAAAGGATTTTGGTATTTATGGTATTCATGAGGTATCCTAGATAGAAGGGGCTGTTTTGAAACGCCTGTTCGGGCCATCGCAACGGTCCCAGAATGATTTGGGTTAGTTTACTCGGGTTCTAGTTGTTTGTAAATGGCGGTGATCATTGTTTTTCTGCCACTCATGTTCATCATGATGCGTACCCATTTTTTTTGGATGGTGCTGGATTCAATAATGCTTACTTTTGTGCCTTCTTTTTTGGGCGTTAATTGAATGATCCATGTTCCATATAATCCGATGCTGCTTTCTAAGAGGGTTAAACGCAGTGTTTTTTCTTCAGACATTTGTGTCAATTTATAGTGGTAGGTAATGTTTTTATCGCTGATTTCTGTCCATTCTGTTTCGGAAGGGCCTGTTTTAAGTATTTTTTTGTTTTTCGCGTGAGATAAAAAGGTGCCATCTTTTTGAACTAATTTGGACCATATGGCATCGTTGGACTGTTCAAAATAATGATGGTCTTGCGTATTGAATGTTGCAGGCCCAGATATGCCCTTAAATAGAACAAAGGTACCTATTAAAATAAGAATGAGTCCAACAATTGATCCTTTTTTCATTTATTCAAATACAAAACTAACTTTGTCTCCCTCTAATTTTAGTGCCGCGCTAAATGTGGACCCTGCACGACTGACAAATCCTTCCAGTGGGCCAATTTGCTTGTCTTGGATGAGTTGTAAGGCTTCTTCTTTTGTGATTTTTCGCTGTGCCATTTCCTTCCATATGGCAACTTTACAGCCTGTTTCTCTCCATCCTGAGCAGGAATAGGCTTTGGCAGTTTCTACAATGCCTTTTCCGCATACAGGACATTCTGCCAGTGGGGGCATGTCAAAGTTAAAGCTGACTTTGTATTCGGTAAGTGTGAGGCAGGCATTAAACGGTTTGCCTTCTTTGTTTTTGAAGCCTTCAATGACATCTGTTTTGCCATGCTCTAAAAGGGTTATGGCTATCTCTTCACTGATTTCTTTTCCGGCCATTTGTTTCCAAATGACAAAGTCACATTGCTGATCTTTCCAATTGGAACATGAAAAGGATTTTGGGTTATTGACCACATTACCGCTATTGCATTTGGGGCAGGTTCCGATACTGCTTTTGGTATAGTCTGATTTATCACTGAACACACTTTCGATCACGTCTTGTGTAAACTCTTTAATTTCGTTCATATATGTCTCCCTTTGGTAGTGCCCTTGCGCTATTTCATTGAGCTTTTTTTCCCATAGTCCAGTGAGCTCTGGTGATAGTAACGCTTCATTTTTAATGTTGTCAATCAAGAAAATTCCTTTCTCTGTTGGAATGAATTTATTCTTTTCTCTTTTGGCATATTTAACGGATAATAGACGCTCTAAAATAGCCGCTCTTGTGGCAGGTGTTCCCAGTCCACACTCTTTCATAGCTTGTCTTAAGGTGTCGTCGTCAATTTGTTTGCCAGCTGTTTCCATATTGGCTAATAGACTGGCTTCTGTGTGAAGTTGAGGCGCTTTTGTTTTTCCAGATTGTAATTTGGCTTTTTTATGTGTGACATCATCGCCTTTTTTCACATTGGGGAGTAATACTTCACCATCTTTTTGTTTGGCTTTTGGATCGTCTGAGTCGGTATCGTCTTCGTTTCCATATACTTGGCGCCATCCTGCTTGTGTGATGATGGTGCCTGTAGATCTAAAGGTTTCTGTGCCAAATTTTGTGATGATTTCGGTATGATCTTTAACACAGAGGGGATAAAATGCGGCTAAAAATCGCTTCATGACCAAATCAAAGAGCTTTCGCTCGTCCCCGGAGAGTTGGCTTAAATTGGCCGTTTTGTCTGTGGGAATAATGGCATGATGATCGGTTACTTTTTTATCGTCGATCATTTTGGAGGCGATTTGGAAGTTTTTATCTAAAATGTCTTGTGCAAAGGCGGCATAAGGGCCTAATTGGGCCGCATTTTTAACGAGTTGCAGTAGTTGGGGTTGAATATCCGTCGATAAATAACGCGAGGACGTTCGGGGGTAGGTGAGTACTTTGTGTTGCTCGTATAAGGCTTGCATGGTTTTGAGGGTTTTATCCGCTGAAAATTTAAACTTTCGATTGGCCTCTTTTTGAATTTCGGTGAGATCGTAAAGTAGGGGATGTTGTTCTTTTTTTTCTTTTTGGATGATGGTCTGAATGTTTCCGTTGGGATGGTCTTGAACGTGCTTGAAAATGGCTTGCGCTTCTTTTTCGTCTTGAATGCGGTCTTTTGTGTCCCTTACCCATTTTGCAGCAAAATTTCCCAGGGGATGATGTACGGTGAGGTGAATTTCGTAAAAGGTTTCCGGCACAAAATTTAAAAACTCTCTGTAACGATCGATGATCATTTTTAAGACAGGCGTTTGGACACGTCCGACACTCATGACGCCATTTCCACGGGAAAATTGAATGGTGTAGGCGCGTGTGGCGTTCATGCCCACGAGCCAATCGGCTTCAGATCTGCATTGCGCGGAATGAAAGAGGGGGATGTAGGATTCTCCTGGTTTTAGGCTTTCGAATCCTTTTTTAATGGCTGCGTCGGTTTGGGAGGAAATCCACAGTCGTTTGATGGGGGCCGTGGCGCCTGCCATCTCGTAAATATATCGAAAAATGAGCTCGCCTTCTCGTCCTGCGTCGGTTGCGCATATGACTTCTGTGAGGGCTGGGTTATTGAGTAGGATTTTCATGGTGTTAAACTGTTCAGCCCCGCCACTGTCAGGCGTTATTTCTTTTTGAAAGTGTTCCGGGATGATGGGCAGTGCGGCTCTATTCCATTTGGATAAAGATTCATGATATTTATCGGGATCGCTGAGGCGAATTAAATGGCCAAATGCCCATGAAATTTGGGTGTCATTGCTTTCAAAATACCCGCCTTTTTTGGTGGTAATTTTTAGAACTTTGGCGATGTCTCGGGCGACACTGGGCTTTTCGGTAATAATCAATCTCATGACGCCTCAGTATAGTCTTTTTTTTTAAATTTTTATACGTTTAATTCGTAGACATTTCGCAACAGTCCCTAGTAAAGTGGTACTTATGAAAGAGGCTTTACGCGTGAGTGAACAGTTTTTATCTATTCAAGGGGAAGGCCCTACTGCCGGATGTAGAGCCGTTTTTTTGCGGCTTCAGGGGTGTAATTTGGTGTGTGGTGGGCGTTCGGCCTTGAATGCTCCAGGGCTGCATGATGGTGCAACATGGCGTTGCGATACACTAGACGTGTGGCAAAAAGGAACTTTGTATTCTTTTGAGTCTCTTTTGAATTTTTGGGATGAAAAAGGATGGTTGTCTCAGCTTCAGACGGGGGCTCATTTGGTGATTACTGGGGGAGAGCCTTTACTGTCTCAAGATCGCTTATTGGCTTTTTTGGACCTTTTGTCAGCGCGATTGGGACTTAATCCTTATATTGAAATTGAAACGAATGGGACGATTTTGCCTTTGGAGGGGCTTTTTGATCGTGTGAGTCAGTGGAATGTGAGTCCTAAACTTCAAAATTCTGGGATGCCCTTGTCTCTTCGGCTTGTTCCAGAGGTTATGGCGCGTTTTTTGCTTTGTCCAGTGGCTTTTTTTAAATGGGTTGTGTCAGAGGCTTCCGATCTTGAAGACATTCAAGAGGTGTTTGTTCAACCGTTTAAAATGCCAGCTTCTCGTGTTTTTTTAATGCCAGGAGCAGATTCTGCGGTTGCGATGACAGCTCTATCGCCACAGGTGGTGCAGTGGTGTTTGTTTTATGGGTACTCTTTTTCGCCGCGATTACATCTTTGGATTTGGGATCAAAAAACGGGCGTTTAAGAGACCTTAAATTTTCCAGCGGTTTGTGTAAGTAGGGCCAGTTTGCTTTTTAAGCTCGGGTCTTTTTCTATTTTCGGCTTAAAGCGTGCGAGTCTTACAGACACGGTAGATTCGTGCGTGACATTAAAATGAGCCGCAATGTCTTTAATCGGGTATTGGCCCACATATCGACACAAATACATGGCGACGGTTCTGGCAATGCTTTCCTGGCCGCGGCCGCGTCTGCTTTTTATGATTTGTTCTTCTGATTCTTTAAAAATAACGGAGGTGCTTTTAATCAGTGTATTCATGCTGGGCGTTTCTTGAACGTGTTCTTCTTTTCCTACGGTTTTGGCGTGTTGTAAAAATTTGGAGGATCCGAGATACGGGTTGAGTTTTTTCTTATTGTAAAAATTATTCAGGTCTGGAATAGGCGCATTTTCAACATAAGCTTGATAATGGATTTCGTAAGGGCTTGGAAATCTTTTGAGTAAGGATTGTGTTTTTACCCATCCTACTTTTGGACTTTGACCTGTATAAATGGCATAGCTGCTATACGGATAGTCAGCGGGGTGTTCCACGAGTCTGTGTTTAATGGGTAACATGTGAATATATTGGCTGATGGGACTGAAATAATGTTGGGATTCAAAGAGTACAGACTTAAATCGTCCTTTTAGTCGGGTGCCAGTGGTGTTGTGTTTTGCATTAAATCTTTGGGTATACACGCTGTTGATTTGGCGCATGGCTCTACTTAAATTCGCGCGAGGGGTATGAATGATGAGATGACATTCCTGTGCCAGTAAACAATATCCGTGACATTCTATTCCCAGCATTTCAATGGTTTCTTTGAGTACTGTTAAAAAAAGTTGATAATCGTCTGCGTCTTCAAAAATGGGTAAGGTGTCATGGCTGTGATTCATCACGTGATACCAGGCATTTTCAAATTCTAATCGTAGGGGTCTGGGCATGGGCTTACTTTAACTTTAGTGTTTCATTAAGTCAAGGCCTGTTACTTATTATGTCATGCCCCGCTTCTTGTTTTTTTAAAATTATGACTTTCTTTATTGCGTGGAAATTCTGTTTTCTTCTTTTGAGGGGGTAATTTTTTGGGGGGGTATTTTTTATCTCGTTTTACACTCAATTTCTGTGTGTTTTATGGGGTTGTTTTATAAAAATCTGTTTTGTTGAGTGTGGAAAGTATTTGACAGACTCAATCGTTATGGTATAAAAGTATCCGCGAGTATGTTTCATAAAAAAATAAAGGAGTGTAAGAAATGGCTATTGAGTTTTATAACGTTAAGAAACGTAAAAAAGTTTCTATCGACGAAAAAAAGGTAGAAAAAGTAACTTACGAAAGAGAAACAGCTAAAGGAAGCCAAACGCGATATGCTGTTAAAGCTAAAGATGATGATGGCACAAACTTAACCAAATTCTGCAGCAAAGCAGATTGGGACGCGATTAAGTAGTTTATTTTTTAATCAAAAAAGGAGAACTGAATGAAAATTAATTTTAAATATGTATTGTCAACAGCAGCGATGGTTGCGTTGGTATCTACACATGCATTTGCATTGGATTTAGGGGTATATGGCGATTTGATCGGAAGTTCTTATTCAAACGGGCAAAATCCAGGAAATTTGGAAGATTCTAAAAAAGCACCTTCTTTTGAACAAACAAACCTTCGTTTAACAGCGTCTGGTGCGGTTAATTCGGACATCAACGGAACAATTAACACAAGTTTAGTAAATAGTGGGATTGTAGTAGATGAGGCGTATTTAACAACAGACAACCTATTCAAAGCAGTAGGATTGGGATCTATCCAATTTGTTAATGTTGGCGCAGAAGCCGGTAAAAGACGCGTTGCGTTCGGTCGTTTGAACCAAGCGTATTTCAATGATCTTTCATCTGTATCAAAACCATTGGCATATAACTTGATTAATGCTGGCGAGGCTTTAACAACACAAGGTCTTTTCTTAAACTTTGGATTGGGAAAAGCGGCTGATTTGCAAGTGGGTTACTCTACATTGTCAGGTAGAAATACTGGGGCTGATGAAAATCATCAAGATGCTGTTGTTAATATTCCTCAAACAGGTGTTAGAGCAAATGACAACACAGCAAGTGTAATCAATGCACGTTTAACAGGCGCTGTTAGCATTGTTAAATTGGGCGCGAGTTTGGCTGCGGTGAACAATAATTACTCTGTAGTGGGCGAGCAAAACAATACATTCTTAGGTTTAGATGCGTCTGTAACGCCTTTAAAAGGATTAACAGTTAGCAGCGAGTATTTGTCTTCTACACGTCAAACAAAAGTGGCGTCAGGCGAAGAAGCTGCTGTAGATATTAAATATTCTGGGTATTATGTTGCAGCGTCTTATGATTTAACCAAAACATGGACATTGGGAACACGCGTAGGTGCATTGTCACAATTCCAATTGCAAGCAGATAGAGATACAAATGGTACAAAAGCAGATATGACAGAGTTTGTATTAAATGCAACTCGTGCATTAAGCGATACTGCGTCTATTAAATTTGAGTACAAAGGGTTAACAACACCTAATGGAAACCTTTCGAATTCAACAGATGCAGAAAGAGCAACTACACGTGCTACTTATACTGTTCAAGTTCGATTCGCGATTAAATAAGACCTGTTCTTAGTTTAATTTCGAGACTTAAAGGCCCAGAACACTCTGGGCCTTTTTGTTTTTTATGAAATAAATATGTCAACGCAAAATGAAAATGTCCCCTTTTGTGCAAAATAAAAATGTCACTTTTTAATTTAAAAAATAGTCGTAGTCGTAACTGTGGGTATGTGCGTAAACCCGAAGAGTTTTCCACATATCCACAGTTGGGGGGTCTGGGGGGATGATGGGGTTTTGTGAGCTAGGACTATATTTATGTGATCAGATTTTTCCTGCACTGTGGTTCAAAAAGAGCTCTTCAGGCGTTCACCAGAAGAAACGCTTCTGTTCTAACCGAACAGCGATCGTCTCTTCTTTAAAAATCGAGCCTAGGGTCTCGATTTTTACTCACGCGCTCAGGGCTCTGATTCTTTTTGAAACACAGTGCAGGAAAAATCTGATCACTATCTCATCAATCATACAAAACACGATAGCTTTGAATTTAAGCGTAGGTATATTCCTTTTTCTTCTGAAAATGAAAGTCATCCATCCATGACTTTTTAGACTTAACGCCTTCCATAGCCTGTAGTACCTCTCGAAGCTTCCGTTTAGATTCTGACATGCTTTGTATACTTTGTACTTTCGGCGCCTGAAACACCTCCACAACAGCCAGCTGCTTCTCTTTGCTTGTAAAGCGCAATTCGCCATTCATCGCTTCACGTATTTCAACCTCTTGCTTTTTTAGCGTAATTGAAGGCTTTTGAATTAAAAATATCTGATTTTTGAATCTAATGGTATAATCATTTTGCACCTGTCGGGTGTGTCGATTTACAAATGTCCAGTGAAAATCGAACGCGTCTACAAGCGGTCGAAATACTGGACATTTCTCTTTTGCCTCCACAGAAAATTGTCGGTTATGATCCGCTAAATATGTCTCCAAAAATACATTCGCTCCCTCTATACTACAAATTCCTGCCAACCTCATTTCTTTCACCAATCGATCTTGCAAGGTTTTAAACAGCCGCTCAACACGTCCCTTTGCTTGCGGTGATTGCGCATGTATCACCTCAATTTGACACCCTTTCATTGCAGTTTCAAACTGTGATAGCGGGTCTGCATCATCCAGATCTTCGGACACCTTTCGTTTTCGCAACGCTTTATACGTCGCATGTCGATCTATATACACCCCCAAAGGAAACCCATTAAGCTTGATATATCTCTCCATACTGTCAAAAATCGGATATACCCCTTCATACTCATAAAAACGTCCATATATCTTACTTGTAGCGTCATCTATATACCCCATAAAGCAAAACTCCTGATCTAATCGATCCTCAAGCCACCGATGATGCGATCCATCTATTTGTACCAATGAACCCTCGCATGCATGTCTTTCTCCCCATACATGCACGCGTTTCTTTCGACGCCTTCTCACTGACCATAGCCCATGGCTCATCAGAATTTGCCTTACTGTTTCTCTGCTCAACTCTATCCCTTCTTTTACCAATTTCTCACTGAAAAATGTCGGCCCAAAATCGCCGTATTTTTCTCGATACAATCCCACTACTTTTCTCTTTATTTCAGCACTTACACCTTTTCCGTTTTTCTGCCATCGGCTCCTATGACACAGCCCTTCAGCGCCTTTTTCTCGCATTCGTTTTACCAGTCGCTTAATTTGACGTGTGCTCAGATTTAAGTGCTCTCCAGCTTCTGCTTGTGCCAGCTCTTTTCGCATCGTTTGATTGATTATTGCCACTCGCTCTAATTCTTTTGTACTCATTTTGATTACACCCATCCTTATCCCCTCCTTCTCTTTCATTCATCTTATCAAAAGGGGACTCTTTCTCTTTGCTAAAAAGGGACATTATCACTTTGCGTCTACATTTATGAAATAAATATCGCTTTTTTGTTTTTCTTCTGGTATAATTAGTCCATCTATAGTTTTTAAAGTCTCAAGGAGGAAAAGAATGAAGATTAAATTTAAGCATGTGTTGTCAACAGCAGCGATGGTTGCGTTGGTATCTACACATGCATTTGCATTGGATTTAGGGGTATATGGCGATTTGATCGGAAGTTCTTATTCAAACGGGCAAAATCCAGGAAATTTGGAAGATTCTAAAAAAGCACCTTCTTTTGAACAAACAAACCTTCGTTTAACAGCGTCTGGTGCGGTTAATTCGGACATCAACGGAACAATTAACACAAGTTTAGTAAATAGTGGGATTGTAGTAGATGAGGCGTATTTAACAACAGACAACCTATTCAAAGCAGTAGGATTGGGATCTATCCAATTTGTTAATGTTGGCGCAGAAGCCGGTAAAAGACGCGTTGCGTTCGGTCGTTTGAACCAAGCGTATTTCAATGATCTTTCATCTGTATCAAAACCATTGGCATATAACTTGATTAATGCTGGCGAGGCTTTAACAACACAAGGTCTTTTCTTAAACTTTGGATTGGGAAAAGCGGCTGATTTGCAAGTGGGTTACTCTACATTGTCAGGTAGAAATACTGGGGCTGATGAAAATCATCAAGATGCTGTTGTTAATATTCCTCAAACAGGTGTTAGAGCAAATGACAACACAGCAAGTGTAATCAATGCACGTTTAACAGGCGCTGTTAGCATTGTTAAATTGGGCGCGAGTTTGGCTGCGGTGAACAATAATTACTCTGTAGTGGGCGAGCAAAACAATACATTCTTAGGTTTAGATGCGTCTGTAACGCCTTTAAAAGGATTAACAGTTAGCAGCGAGTATTTGTCTTCTACACGTCAAACAAAAGTGGCGTCAGGCGAAGAAGCTGCTGTAGATATTAAATATTCTGGGTATTATGTTGCAGCGTCTTATGATTTAACCAAAACATGGACATTGGGAACACGCGTAGGTGCATTGTCACAATTCCAATTGCAAGCAGATAGAGATACAAATGGTACAAAAGCAGATATGACAGAGTTTGTATTAAATGCAACTCGTGCATTAAGCGATACTGCGTCTATTAAATTTGAGTACAAAGGGTTAACAACACCTAATGGAAACCTTTCGAATTCAACAGATGCAGAAAGAGCAACTACACGTGCTACTTATACTGTTCAAGTTCGATTCGCGATTAAATAAGACCTGTTCTTAGTTTAATTTCGAGACTTAAAGGCCCAGAACACTCTGGGCCTTTTTGTTTTTTATGAAATAAATATCGCAATTTTTTTTTATTTTGATATGATTGGGTTTATATAGTGTTTAAAGCATCAGGGAGAAACGAATGTCAATTAAGTTTAATAGTTTTGTGTTTACTGTTTTATTGGGAATCTTGTGCTCTTCCCCGGTACGCGCCTTGAACGTATCTGCATATGGCGATTTGAAAGGTGTCTCTTATGCGAATGGCCAAAATGAGAGAGGTTTGTAATGCCCCCAGTTAAGGCAAGAAAAAAGTAGCGAGAAAATTAGGTTAAAAT
>CAZIFG010000027.1:0-16064 GCA_964539135.1 uncultured Rickettsiales bacterium | reverse complement strand
TGGAGGCGGCGCCCAGATTCGAACTGGGGGTAGAGGTTTTGCAGACCTCGGCCTTACCACTTGGCTACGCCGCCACTAGAGGGGGGTATTTTATCACGATCTATTCTATCTGTTAATAATAGAGTTATAGATATACACGATCAAAAATGGTTTGAACCTGTGTTGTGTATCGATCAAAATTAAAAATGTCTTCGAGTTCTTGATCGGTGAAAAGGGTTTGAATTTGAGGATCTTCTTTTATTTTTTTGTTGAATAATACACGTTCATCAAAGGCCGCATGGGCATTTTTCTGGACGATTCTGTAGGCTTCTTCTCTTAACATGCCTTTATCAATCATTTTGAGTAAGAGCTGTTGAGAGAGAAAGACATTATAGGATTTCCCAATATTTTCAGTCATGGCGGCTTTATTGACTTGCATGCCATCGATTACTTTTGTGATGAGTCCGAACATGTAGTCTAGGCCAATGCTGGCGTCTGGAAAGATGATGCGTTCTGCGGAAGAGTGGGAAATGTCTCTTTCATGCCATAAGCTTTGATTTTCCATGGCGGTTAGGGCATAGCCTCTGAGGGTTCGAGACAGTCCTGTAATGCGCTCACAGACAATGGGGTTTTTTTTGTGGGGCATGGCGGAACTGCCTTTTTGAGCGGATCCAAAGGGTTCTAAAATTTCATTAAATTCTGTTTTTTGGAGGGCACGAATTTCAGTCGCCATTTTTTCAAGTGTGCCGCCAATGAGGGCAATGACTATGATAAATTCGGCATGACGGTCGCGTTGCAGAATTTGGGTGCTGATTTTGGCGGGGTCTAGATTTAATTTTTGACAGACCTTTTCTTCTAGGATGGGGGGCATATGGGCGTAATTTCCAACAGCACCGGATATTTTCCCGACATTAATATGGGCAATGGCTTGTTGCAGTCGTGTTCTATGTCGATTCAGTTCTTCGTACCAAATGGTGAGTTTTAATCCCAAGGTTGTAGGCTCTGCGTGAACCCCATGCGTTCTGCCCATGCAAAGCGTATATTTGTGTTCTTCGGCTTGTTTTTTAAGACTGTTTTGAAGGACTTGAATGTTTTGAAGGAGTAAGGTACCCGCTTCTCTAATTTGTAAGCTAAAGGCGGTGTCTACAACGTCGGAACTTGTTAGCCCGAGGTGAATGAATCGTGAGGAAGGGCCCACGTATTCGGCGACGCAGGTTAAAAAGGCAATGACATCGTGATGAATTTCGGCTTCAATCTCTGAAATGCGATCTACATTGAAGTCGGCTTTTTCTTTGATGATGTTTAAATCTTTTTGAGGGATATTTCCCAATTCCACGTGTGCTTCGCAGGCCGCGATTTCTACATCCATCCATTTTTTAAACTTGTTTTCTAGGGTCCATATTTTGACCATTTCAGGTCGGCTGTATCTTGAAATCATAGTTCTTGGAGTGTATCACGGGGTGTTTTTTCTTGCAAACTTTTTGCTCTTGGTTTTCTATTTTTATCTTTTCTCGTATAATGAGGGCTATGACTCTTGATGGTAAAAGTGCAGTTTTTGGTATTATTGGAAATCCTGTGGCCCATTCGGCTTCTCCAGCGATGCATAATGCCATGTTTTCGTCTTTGGGAATTCACGCCGTGTATGTTCCCTTTCATGTGCCTTTGGATTGTTTATCTGCAGCAATTTTAGGTCTGAGAGCTTTGGGGGTTTCTGGGGTCAATGTTACGGTTCCTTTTAAAGAATCTGTGGTGCCCTTTTTGGATGAGTTATCTCCTATGGCAAATCGTCTTCAAGCGGTAAATACGATTGTTAATCGTGATGGACACTTGGTTGGCTATAATACAGATGGAGAGGGACTTCTTTTTTCGCTTCAAAAAGAGCTTAATCTGAATCTTTCGGGTCAAAATGTGGTTGTTTTAGGGGCAGGGGGATCTTCTCGATCTATTGTTGGGACCTTGCTTTTGGCGGGTGCTTCTGTAACGGTAGCCAATCGCTCTTTGGATCGCTTGGAGCAGTTTCGTTTGCTGTTTGGAGAGAATTTGACCTTACTTTCTTTGACTGATGAATCCTTGATTTCGGCTTTATCTCAGGCTAATTTGGTGGTTCAGACGACGTCTGTGGGCTTGAAAGACACCCATCCACTTTTGGACAATTTTGCCTGGGTGTATCCCAATCAATGTGTGGTAGATATTATTTATAATCCTATTGAAACGGCTTTTTTAAGAGAAACGCGATTGAGAGGGGCTAAAACTTTGAATGGTGCGGGCATGTTGGCAGGGCAGGGCGTTTTGGGCTTTCAACATTTCACAGGGCATTTGGGGGATTATGAATTGATGAAAGGGCAGATACCTGTATGAATTTGAGTCTTTATGTTTCGAAAACTATTGAATTGATTCAAAAAGATGCGCGCATTATTATTCCTTATGTGGTGCTCTTGCTTTTACTTCATATGGGCGAATTGCTTTTATTACCTCAATTCCAACTCAAGGATCGATCTTTATCTTTGTTGTTTGGATTAGGGGGACTTTGGGCTTTTGAGCTTATTTTTAAAGTTTTTTCACTTTCTTTGTTTTTACAGGCACGTGCGCGTAAAGTGGTTTCTTTTAGACGTGCTTTTGGGGCCCTTCTTTCCTCTTACGCTTTTATTTTGATTTCCAGTGCCTTTGTTTTGCTTCCTTTTGCGTTTTGGTGGTCGTATCAATTTTTGTATTTTAATCCTGTTCAAAACACTCCTATCCTACCCTTTATAGGTATTTCTTTGTTTGCCTTGGCTTATGGCGTGGTTTCTGGCGTCATGACACAGTTTTTACCGCTTGTGATTTTGGATCGGAAATTAAAGCCTGTGGCTGCGATTCTTCAAACGTGGACTTGGTGTAAGCTTCATTTTAAAACCTTGATTTTCTTTTTTTCGGTCATGCTTTTTATTTTGGTGCTATTTTTGTTTTTTGGCATGATTGTTTCTCGAGTACCTTTAGCCGGACCGGGTGTTTTGAATGCATTGGTTCAAGGGGTGGGGATGTCCTTGTCAACAGGCTTATCTGTCGTTGTGTATAAATCTTTATCCTTTAAACAGAAAGTCCCTAAATCTTTAGACTAAGATTCAGTTTCGTCACTTCTAAAGTGAGCGCCTATGCTTTTTTCTCGTGCCAGTGCAGCTGAAATAATAAGGGCGCTTACCGTAGCCATGTTTTGTGTTTCTATATAATGTTCATGGTAAACAGGGACTTCCAGTTTCTTTTGGATGATTTCAATGTTTTTTTGAGCCGCTAAAAGTTCTGTTTTGTTTCGAATGATGCTCGCATTTCGCCACATGGTAGATTTGATTTGTTGTTTGAGGGTTTTAAGTTGACTGATTTCTGCTTTAGAGAGTAGGGATCTTGTTTTGACTTTAGTGGGGGTGTTGTTTTCAAGTTTTGGTTGTGTGCCAGCATGTTTTGCGGCTCTATGTCCAAATACCAATCCATCCAGTAGAGAATTAGAGGCGAGTCTGTTGGCGCCATGAATGCCTAAATTGGCACTTTCACCGGCAGCATATAGTCTTTTTATTTGGGTTTCGCCATTGATAGAGGTTTCAATGCCTCCCATGCAGTAGTGTGCTGCAGGTGAAACCGGGATGAAATCGTGGGTAATGTTAATGCCTGCTTGGAGGCAATGGTCATAAATAGACGGAAATCGGGTTTTGATATCGTCTTCAATGGGACTTAAATCTAAAAAAACAGGATGTTTGGTTTTTTGTGTTTCAGTATAGATGGCACGCGCGACGATATCTCTCGGCGCAAGTTCTGCGAGAGGATGATATTCTGGCATAAATCGCTCACCATGGATATTTCTTAAGATAGCGCCCTCCCCTCTGACGGCTTCTGAAATTAGAAAAATGGAAACGGGGTGATGATGGCTGGATACCAAGGTGGTAGGGTGAAATTGAATAAATTCCATGTCTTTGACGGGTAGTCCTACCTGATGGGCCATGGCGATGCCATCTCCAGTTGCAATCCCTGGAGTTGTTGTATGCGCATAGACTTGGCAACAACTGCCGGTTGCAATGAGCGTGGCATCTGCAGTGATGACATCAGGGATTCCATTTTGAATGACATGGGCACCCATACATTCCTCGTTTTCTATGATGAGTGTTGTGGCCATTGTATTTTCTAACAATCTTAAATAGGGATTTTTTGCGATGGCTTGCCCCAATGTGCGTTGAATTTCTTTTCCAGTTTGATCCCCTGCATGTAAAATGCGACGCTGACTGTGTGCGCCTTCTTTTGTGAAGTGATAGTGTCCATTTTCTTTGTCAAAATTAGCACCCCATTGAATCAGTTCATTGACCCGAAGGGGACCATCTTCTACTAGGGTTTTTACAGACTCTGGGTTGCAGAGCCCTGCGCCTGCTATGAGGGTATCTTCTAGGTGCTTTGTAGGAGTGTCTGTTTTTGGAAGGGCTACGGCAATGCCCCCTTGTGCATATTGGCTGCTGCTTTGTTTTAAGGGGCCTTTTGAGAGTAGAATGACGGATTTATTTTGGTCTAAGGCTGTTTTTGCAGCGGATAATCCTGCAATGCCTGCACCTATGATTAAAAGGTTACAGTGATTTTGTGTCATTGGACTAGTGTATGGGGGGATGTCTCCTGGGTCAAGCTGTGATATACTTTCTCTACTTTTTTACATGAGGGATACGCATGGATTATAAACCGTTACAGTTTGAAGAAAAATGGATGAATGCATGGCGCAGTACATCTTTATATCAAACAGAAAATTCGGATCTTAAAGAAAAATATTATGTTTTGGAAATGTTTCCTTATCCGTCGGGGATGTTGCATATGGGGCATGTTCGCAATTATACCTTGGGGGATTGTTTGGCGCGGTCCAAACGCATGCAGGGATTTAATGTGTGTCATCCCATGGGCTTTGATAGTTTTGGATTGCCAGCTGAAAATGCGGCGATTAAACATGGGGTAGATCCGGCGGCTTGGACTTTATCTAATATTGAATCTATGAAAGATCAATTGCGTCGTTTGGGTCTTGGTTATGATTGGGATAAAGAAGTTGTGACCTGTAGCCAGGAGTATTACAAATGGAATCAGTGGATTTTTATTCAACTTTTTAATAAAGGGCTTGTTTATCGTAAAAAAGGCTATGTGAATTGGGATCCTGTGGATCAAACGGTATTGGCCAATGAGCAGGTGATAGATGGGAAAGGCTGGCGCTCTGGGGCCTTGGTTGAAAAACGTGAGATTGAACAATGGTATTTAAATATTACGGCGTATGCGGAAGAATTGCTGCAGGATTTGGATACCTTAACCGGTTGGCCCGAGCGTGTTATTGCCATGCAAAAAAATTGGATTGGTAAAAATACAGGTACGGAAGTGATTTTTGATTTGATTCATGACAGTTCAGATTTACCTGCGACTTTGTCTGTGTTTACTACAAGACCCGATACTTTATTTGGTGTGACCTATGTTGTTTTAGCCCCGGATCATCCCTTAACCTTGTCCTTGGTTTCTGGAACACCTCAGGAAAATACCGTTCGTGAGTTTGTTCAATCGGTTTTGCGGCAACCGACGGAAGATAGAACCGATGATACAAAGCCCAAGAGGGGATTGCCTTTAGGCGTTATGGCGAAAAATCCGGTGAATGGGACTTTAATTCCGGTGTATGTTGCGGATTATGTGTTGATGGATTATGGAACGGGGGCTGTTATGGCGGTTCCGGCTCATGATGTCAGAGATTTTGCCTTTGCTAAAACCTATGACTTGCCTATTCATGTTGTGATTCAACCCGAAGATGCGGTTTTAGAGGACTCTACTTTGTCAGAAGCGTATACGGGTTCGGGGATTCTTGTGGATTCTGGCGAATTTTCGGGTTTGAATAACCAAGTTGCTAAAACTGCGATTACTGATTTTTTAACGTCTCAAGATAAGGGTAAGGCGCGCGTCACGTATCGCCTTCGGGATTGGTTAATTTCTCGTCAACGCTATTGGGGTACGCCTATTCCCATGATGTATGATGATCATGGCGATGTTTATCCCATTCCGGAATCTCTTTTGCCTGTTGTGCTGCCGCAAGATATTCAATTTGGGCAAGGTAATCCTTTAGAACAGGCACCTTCTTTTAAAACGGTGGAAATTGACGGCAAGGTCTATCGTCGTGAAACAGATACGATGGATACTTTTTTTGATTCTTCTTGGTATTTTTTACGATTTTGTGATGCTCAAAATCAAAGTCTTCCTTTTTCTAAGGCCTCTGCAGATCATTTTTTACCTGTGGACCAATATATTGGAGGCGTAGAGCATGCAATTTTACATTTATTGTATGCGCGATTTTTTACAAAACTTTTAAGAGACTTGGGACTTACATCCGTGTCGGAACCCTTTAAACAGCTCTTGTGTCAGGGGATGGTGATTAAAGATGGGGCAAAAATGTCTAAGTCTTTAGGTAATACTGTAGATCCTGGACTTATTATTAATACCTATGGTGCGGATACGGCGCGTTTGTTTATTTTGTTTGGGGCGCCTGTAGAGAGGGATTTAGATTGGTCGGATGCAGGGGTTGAGGGATCTTTCCGATTTTTAAAACGTGTGTTTAAGCTGTGTGTTCATTTGGAGACCTTTTTGCCTAAAGAGGGGTCGGATACAGATCGTCTTCGCATGCGCCATAAAACCATTAAAGCCGTTACAGAAGATATTGCGCGCTTTAGTTTTAATACGGCCATTAGTCGGATGATGGAGTATGTGAATTTTTTGTATCAAGTGGGAGCTACTTCTGAGGATAGAGAGACCCTCCTTCTTTTATTGGCGCCTTTTGCGCCGTACATGACAGAAGAGATTTGGTCCCTTTTATCTCAAAAAACGTCCATACATCTTGAGAAATGGCCTTCGTTTAATACCGATTATATGGTCGAAGACAGAGTGACGATTGTTGTTCAAATTAACGGCAAATTACGACATCAGCTTTTAATTTCGCCTGAAATGAGCGATTCCGAACTGGAATCCCTTGTTTTAAGTGATGAAAAGGTGATGAATTTTGTGGGGGATAAAAACATTCGTAAAGTGATTGTCGTCCCTCGTAAATTGGTTAATTTAGTGGTGGCTTAATCAAATAGAACCCTTAGGGGACTATTTTTTTGAGTTCAATACTGTAGGTTTTAAGTTCTGTTGCGTTAGGGCTTACCTGCATTTTTTGGATATGGAGGATTCCTGATAGGGTGACGTTTTTTCCAACAAGGGGATGTAGATCATCTTTTAACTGAGACTCTCTTATATAAATTTGAATGTCTTCAGTGGGTGTTTCTAAGACATATTGTGTGAAGGGCATAGATCCTACCTGTCGGAGTTTACCGCTGAGTGTTACGTTTTTTGGATTTGACACAGAAGGGCCTTGATCGATTTTAGGACGTTCGCCCATTCCTGTGATGAAGAGGCTTACTATAGCTAATACCCAGAGTTTTTTTGTCATGGCATG
The DNA here is from genome assembly GCA_964539135.1 of uncultured Rickettsiales bacterium. GTDB lineage: Bacteria > Margulisbacteria > Marinamargulisbacteria > CAZIFG01 > CAZIFG01. The sequence goes on along the minus strand of CAZIFG010000027.1, from coordinate 8,626 downwards.
ATTTTAACATAGATTAAGTGTTCAGGCGTGTAGTTTGTAATGTTAAAATTGGTTATTTTTTGAGAGGTTGTGTCTTTAAAGATACGGCCGCCCGGATATAGGGACAGGTTTGTTGCGGTTGTTTTTAAAATACTTGAATAGTTAAAGGTGCTTGTTTCAGGGCTAAATCCGTAAATGCCACTGGATTGGTTTATCAGTGTGGCCAAATGAAATTTGACATATAAATCTTTAAAATTGGCAAAGTTTTTATTCCCATCGATAAATACAGATTTTAAGGCTTTGTAATCGCCATTAGGTTCGCTTAGGAGTTCATTTAAGATTTGTGCTTTTGTTTTGTCTGGGGTTTTAAGTGTGGCGTAGCTTAAAAAATTGTATCCGATGGTGTATTGAAGGGCGCTACTTTGCCAGTAAAACAAGCCTAATCCATTTTTAATGGTGTTAGAGAACCTGAGATTGGAGATTTGATGGACTAAGGTTCCCATTGCGTAATCTGAAAACAGCTCGGCGCAACTTTCGTTTAGCCATGTGTCTTGGTCTTGTTTTTGGGGTGAGGTGAGTCGTCTTCTGGAATAATTCACAAGGTGCTGATATTCATGGGCCATGGTGTGTAATGTTAATAGGTCCAATACGGTACTGGCGGTTCCATTTTTATTTACAGATAGTAGATTCATATAAAGTATGTCTGTATTGCTGTTTAATTCTAGAAATGGAGACCCCCCTAAATCAGGACTGTAGAAATACCCGGCGATGATGCCTGTAATGCCTGAAAAATCGGTTGTGGGATATTCAATGTTGTTGAATAAAATAATGACTTTTCCATTCCCATCTGGATCTGCAGCGCTCCCAATGGATGTTTGTGCTTTTGGATAAATGCTGTTTTCAAAGGCTGTTGCGAGCGTCGTTCCCAGACCTGCATTCCAGGCACCGCCTATTTGGCTGCGGCTGCTGATGTTATAGATACCCGTGTTGAGGTAATCTGATTCAACATAAATAATGACACGTGTGTTTTCGGCCACTTTTGTTGCCGTCAGGGATCGAATGTCTCGCATGAGAGGGCCATAAAAGACATTGAAATTTTGTGTTGTTGGGGCTTCTAAAATGTCAAATAGAGTAGGGGCTATTTTGGATAAGGCGGGATTTGGACCTTTAAAGGGACGTCCTTCTATGATATCCGGTTTTAAATGAGGTGTGGTGACATCTATTTCTTGATATGCGTATTCGGGTATTTGTATGATTTCAGGTAATAGACGGGTATCTGCTGCCACTGCCTCTGCGTTTCCATTTGTGTTGACAACCAGTAGGGTGTTGTTTGAATAGCCTGAAATATTCAGGGTTATGAGTTGTGGCTCCGTACAATTTCGGATATTGATATTAAAACTGGTGCTTTTGGACGGCTCAAATTCCAGGCAGTTGCTGTTATCTACAATGACTTCAGGTGGGGGAGGGTCAGGTGTTTTGATAAGTGTTGATGTACATCCATTCAACAGTAGAGGAATGGCGATCAGGAGTAGTTTTATGTTGTACTTTTTTTTATTTTGAATCACACTTTTTAGTGTACCTTATATTTGTTATTTTCAGAAACCCTTAATTACGTATTTTAACGTAGAGTAAATGGTCTGGGGCATTTGAAGGTAGCGTAAAGTTTTCTAACGCGGAGCGTGTTGTATCTTTAAAGAGACGACCGCCTGGTTTTAAATTGGCGCTTGTGAGCGTTGTTTTTAAGATTCCTGTATAGTTGAATATGCTGGATGAGGCTCTAAATCCGTAGATACTATTGCCTTTATTGAGCAAGGTCGCCAAATGGAATTTGGCATATAAATCTTTAAAATTGGCAAAATTGGTATTTCCATTTATAAATACGGACTGTAGGGCTCTATAATCCCCATAATTGGAGTTGATGAGTTCTTGTAAAATTTGGGCTTTGGTTTTGAGTGGGGTTTGTAAGGTGGCATAGGTTAAAAAATTATAGCCAATGGTATATTGTAGGGCACTGCTTTCCCAATAAAAGAGGCCCAGTCCATTTTGAATGTCGGCTTGTGTTTTCATGTGGTTGACTTGGTTTGTTAGGGCACCCATGGCATGATCTGAAAAGAGCTCTGACATGCTTTCGTTTAGCCATGTATCTGGGGCTGGCTTTTGTGGGCTTGTTAGACGTCTGCTCGAATAATTCACAATGTGCTGGTATTCATGTGCCATGGTGTGAGCGGTGAGTAGGTTGCTAAAACTGCTGCTTAAACTTGCATTGACTTTGAGTGTTAATACATTCATATATAAAATATCGGTATTTTCGTTTAGTGGGGCATACAGGCTTCCATCTAAATCCGGATAATAAAAATAACCGGCGATGATGCCTGTGATGCTGCTAAAATTGGTGTTTGGATATTCTAAATTGTGAAATAAAATAATTATTTTTCCATTGCTATCTCTGTCATTATGAGTCCCAATGGAACTTTCGGCGCTTGTATAAATGCTCGAAAATGCTGTTGCAACGTTTGTGCCTAAATCAAAATTCCAGTTTCCGCCTTCCCAGGCGCGTGTATTTAAATTATATAAGCCTAAATTCACATAGGTGTTTTCAACATAAATGGCGACTCGGCTATTTTCAGCGACTTTTGTTGCCGAGACTGTTCGGGTTCCATTTGTGACGGCAAAATTTAAGACTACAAAATTACGATTGGTATCTAGTGTTGTACTAAAACTTATGCTTTTTAAGGCATTTAAGCGGCTATAGAGTGTTTTAGACAGTAGGGGGACTGTGTCTGATTTAAGTTGAGGTGTTTCGATCTCACTCTTTAAAAACGACTGGCCCATATACACTTTTTCTGGGAGGGTTCCTGTATTTAGGGCGCTGTTTATGGCTGTGCCTGTTGTGTTAATGATCATTAAGGTGTTGTAGCTATAGTCACTGATATTGACGCTGACAAGTTGTGCTTGTGTGCAGTTTCTAATTTTAAGATCATAAAGGGTTTCTTGGGAGGGGCTGGTTTCTGTACATGGGGTTATGCTGGTATTTTCTGATGGAATTATGTTTCCACTTGGTACGATATTTTCAGTGGGGGAGGCATTTCCGCTCGGAACGCCGTTTCCGGTTGGCGAGATATTTTCAGTTGCAGATCCGCCTTCAAGTGTAGGTGGAGAGTCTACTGGGGGTAGTGTTTTTATTTTGGTACAGCCTATTAATAGACCTATTAGGCCTATTAAAATACTTAATAGGATGACACTATCTTTTTTCCTTTCCATTATAAGAGAAGTACTACCCTTTTTATGCTAGTTATAAACTTTTTTTATCTATTTTTGGCTCTTTTTTAATAGTCTTCTACGCTTCCACAGGTGCAGATCAGATTTCGATCTCCATGTGCTTGATTGACGCGATTCACAGTGGGCCAAAATTTTCTTTTTTGGATGTACGCTAACGGGAAAACTGCTTTTTCTCTGGAATAGGGGGCTGTCCATTCTTTTTGAATGACATCTACAAGGGTATGCGGTGCATTTTTTAGGGGGTTATTTTCTGAATCGGCTTGTCCTGTTTCAATCTCTCTAATTTCTTCTCTGATTGAGATCATGGCTTCACAAAAACGATCGAGTTCTGCTTTGGATTCACTTTCAGTGGGCTCAATCATTAGGGTTCCTGGTACTGGCCAGGACATAGTAGGGGCGTGAAATCCGTAGTCCATTAATCGTTTTGCAAGGTCTTCTACTTCTATTTTGGCTGTTTTTTTGAATGGTCTTAAATCTATAATCAGTTCATGAGCGACGTTCCCTTTTTTGCCTTGAAATAAAATAGGGTAGTGGGGGGCCAATTGATGTTTAATATAATTTGCATTTAAAATGGCAATTTGACTTGCTTTTTTACACCCACTTCCACCTAGCAGTTTAATATAGGCATATGAAATTAATAAAATGCTGGCACTGCCCCATGGGCTTGCAGATACAGCTGGCCCTTTTCTTTTTAAAGACACAACTGGGTGGTTGGGTAAAAAAGGAGCGAGATGGTGTTTGCATGCAATAGGCCCCATTCCAGGCCCGCCACCGCCGTGCGGAATGCTAAATGTTTTATGTAAATTGACATGACAAATATCCGCGCCGATATATCCTGGACTTGTTAATCCGACTTGGGCATTTAGGTTTGCGCCATCCATGTATACTTGTCCGCCATGTTGATGAACGAGATCGCAGATGGCTTTGATGTCTTCTTCAAAAATACCGAAGGTAGAGGGATAGGTGACCATGAGACCTGCAAGTTCTTTGGTATGCTGATTGCATTTTTGAGTTAAATCATGGATATCAATATTGCCATTATCCAAACATTTTATGGGTACGATGGTCATTCCTGCCATGGCCGCACTTGCTGGATTTGTCCCGTGGGCAGAGGTGGGGATTAGGATGACGTTGCGATGGTGCTGATTTGTACTATGATGATATTCTCGAATCACCATTAGACCGGCATATTCGCCTTGTGCACCTGAATTGGGCTGTAAGGAAACGGCATCAAATCCTAAGATTTCAGCTAAATCTTTTTCAAGTTCGGTGATGATTTCTTTATATCCTTTTGTTTGGTTTGCAGGGGAGAATGGATGGAGGGCGTTAAAGGCGGACCATGTAATGGGAATCATTTCAGTCGTGGCATTGAGTTTCATGGTGCAGGAACCTAAAGGGATCATAGAATGAGCGAGAGAGAGATCTTTTTCTTCTAAATATTTGATATATCGAAGGAGCTCTGTTTCAGAATGATATTTTTTAAATAGGGCCTGATTGAGATAGGTGCTTTTTCTCAGTAAGGCATCTGGAAGCGAAAGGGTAATGGGGGATAGCGAAATAGAAGGTGATGATTTTGAGTCGCTAAAAACAGTGATGATTTTTAGAATATCGGAACCTGTGGTTGTTTCATTAATTGAGATCCCGAGGCTGTTTTTTATGGACGTATTCATGTTTATTTTGGATTCAAGGGCTTTTTTTAGATAGGGTTTTCGGTCTGTTTCACTTTTAAATTCTACGATGAGTGTGTCAAAGAAAACATCGGACTTAAGTTGGAAACCTTCTTTTTTGAGTGCATGGTAGAGTTGTGTGGTGAGGGCATGAATTTTATAACCGATGTCTTTTAATCCTTGAGGTCCGTGGTAAATGGCGTAAAAACTAGCAATGCTGGCAAGGAGGGCTTGTGCGGTACAAATGTTGGAGGTCGCTTTATCTCGTCGGATGTGTTGTTCTCGGGTTTGAAGGGCCATTCTTAATGCGGGGTTACCATGTTTATCAATGGTTTTTCCAATGATTCTTCCGGGAATTTGTCTTGAAAATTCATTTTTGGTGGCAAAGAAAGCGGCGTGAGGGCCTCCAAATCCCATAGGGACGCCAAATCGTTGACTGTTTCCAACGACAATATCGGCATTCATTTCTCCGGGTGTTTTCAGTATCGTTAAGCTCATTAAATCTGTAATAACAGTGCATAAGCAGGCTTCTTGATGGGCTTTATCTGTGAGTGGTGTAAGGTCTTTAACGTCTCCGTTTGCATTTGGATACTGTGTGATACACCCAAATACGTCTGCGTTAAATTCAAATTCAGTGTCTTCTTGATATTTTAATTCCAAGCCGAGCGGTTTTGCACGTGTTTCTAATACGGCTAAAATTTGAGGGAAAATATGTTTGGAGACAAGGCATACGTTTGCGTCTTTTTTGGAGTCGGGTCTGCATCTGTACATCATTGTTAAGCCTTCTGCTGCAGCGGTGGCATCATCTAATAATGAGGCATTGGCAATATCCATACTTGTGAGTTCGCAAATGACGGTTTGAAAATTAAGAAGGGCTTCCAATCTTCCTTGTGAAATTTCGGCTTGGTAGGGAGTATATTGTGTGTACCATCCTGGGTTTTCGAGTACATTTCGTAGGATTACAGTGGGGGTATGGCAAGGGTGAAATCCTTGCCCAATATAGGATTTATATAGACGGTTTTTCTCGGCTAATTGACCTATTTTATTTAAAAATTCAGCTTCATGTAGGGCTGTGGACAGGTTGAGTTCGGATGGCGATAAAATGTTTTCTGGAATTGTATTTAAGATGAGTTCGTCTAGGGTTTTAAATTCGAGGGTTTTTAGGAGCTCTTTTTGATCCTCTATGCTGGGTCCGATGTGGCGTTGTTCAAAATCGCTCATGTGTATCCTCTCTTTCTGGTGTTTCTTTATAGAGGGCTTAGTTTAACATACCTTTTTGTATTTTAAGAGAGGGTGTTATAGACCAATTTTCCTTCATCAATGCAGACAAGAATTTCTGAGGTGGGCTCGCCTTTTTCTGTATTTACGAGTGTTATATTCGGAGCGCTGTTGAGTGTGAGTCCCTTTGTTTCTAGCTTTAAGAGTTTTCGAGGGTTTAGAGTGATTAAAGGGAGAGATTCGTCTAAAGGGATCCCTTCTTTTGTGAGTAAAAGACAGGCTTCAATTAAGTTTTGACTTTCACCTAAGCTGCATAAGGAATGAATACTTCCATACTTAATGGCAGCTATTAGTGTTGTTTTATAGGTAGACTTTAAATGAGGGACTTGTAAACTGATTGTTAATGATGGAAGTTTATCTTTGTAACATTGTGTAATGGGGTAATCTGTTTCGGGATTTTTGATGATAACGTGCAGAGGGCAATTTCGTTTTTCGCATTCTAAAATGACATATAGCAGTTCGGATCCCGAACAGGCGGTAATGGGTGTTGTTTCTTGTGTGAGGCAGGTATCTATAAACTCATCTAATTCATTTTCTAGAATCACTTGAGGGGTGATTTTGGGATGAATGCTGTCTGTTTGCGTAATGGATCCTGTTTCATAGTGTTTTTTTTCAGATAGGGGGGTGATATTCAGATCGGTAATATCTGTGAATATCATGCTTTTGGGAGCGTTGATTTGATATGAATTATCGTCATCTGGCAAGTAACCTTTTCCAATCAGACTGTTATTTTCAATTAAAAGATTTAGTACCTCTTTGTTTTGAGGGTCAAAAAGACGTGAATTTAAAATGGCTAATTTTGTCATTTTTTTAGTGTACTTAATCTTTTTTGACTTGTCGACGGTATGACTGCTTTTTCTTTGGATAGCGCAAGGTGGTGGTGGTGGTGGTGGTGGGTTTGTGTATTTTTTATGTTTATTTTTTTGTTTTTGTGGGTATTTTCCTGATTGTTGTAGTCGATCATTAAAGAGGAGAACGGGTGATTTATATGCGATTGATGTCGCTTTATTTATCTTTAAAATCACGTCTTTTGCTTCGTTTTGAGCAGGAAATGCTTGTTTTAAGGTATATTCTTTTTTGTCGTCCTTCTATTAAAACATTGGTTGTTTTTACCTTGAGAGTATCCATTTTAATGGTCTCTTTTCTTGTTTTTCACTCTATTTTGGTTTCCTTTATTTTTATTCAAAACATTTGGCTCAATCTTTTTTTGTTGGCTTTTTTCTTGTGGATTATGGCCAATTTTTTGTGGGAATTTGGATACACCATTCGCCATGTAAAGCGTTTTGGAATGTGGCTTTGTTTGTTATTGCTTTTACCCTTACCTTTATATTTTTTAGTGTATGCGGATACCTCAGGAAATCGTGTGAGACAGGCTTCTTTTTCTACCACTTCCTCGCAAAGTCAATTGGTAGGATCCAGTGGGGATACTGTTGTTAAGGTGTCGATGAATCCTCTTAATATGAATTTAGTCGAAAAGAGTGGTGTTGGAAGTGCGGATGTTCCGTTTGCTTTTATTGGAAAGCCACTTAATTTTCCGAATCCTTTTGTTGCATCTGAAGGGACTGTTATTGGATTTGCATTGACTAAGCCAGGGGATCTTGAAATCCATATTTATAATATGTTGGGTATGTTGGTCGGTAAGAAAATAATTTCAGAAGATAGTTGTGCGGGGTTTGCGACGGGAGGACTTTTTGAGGGACATCCTTATTTTAAAATTCCTGTTGGAGAACAAGATATTAGAGGGCCTTTTTCTGCAGGGGGCTATTTTTATCTTATCATTCATGATGGACAGGTTTTATCTAAGGGTAAAATGGCTGTTTTACCGGGATAATATCTGATGTTTAAAGGGGCCTTTTCTTTTTTGTGGAAGTTTTTTAGCGTAGCCCTTTTTTTATGTTTTATGAGTGGTTCAGCAGTCGCGGTACCTGTTCCTGATTCTATTTCTGTTGTATTAGATGTTCTGACGGCTTCTGGTAATCCTAAATCTGGAGTTGAACATAATGTGTATTTTGAACTGTTTTCAGGGCAACATGCGACGACTTGGAATTATATGGCTCCAAGTATTAACTTTCAGTTTGGTATAGGGCGTGTTTTTTTGGGGCCCAATGAAGGTATTTCGGCGGACCTTTTTAATATTACTACCCCTAATTTAAGAGTTACTTTTGCAGGGGGTTTAGATCCTTTTGTTATTTCTTTGGATTCTTATGTGTATGCCTTGAGAGCGTCTGTTGCTGATTCTATGGAGTATTCAGGTCTTAAACATGCGCCTTCTTATTTGGATGGTATTTTATCAGTTCCTACTTTGTCAGTTACAGCTAACTTTATTTATAAGGGACAACCTTTAGAGTATTATTTGCCTAGTACTTCGAATTATGCGGCTTTATCTGGGACTGCAAACTATGCGTTGTTGTCTGGGACGTCTA
>CAZIFG010000026.1:0-16795 GCA_964539135.1 uncultured Rickettsiales bacterium | reverse complement strand
ACGAGGGTTATCTCGCGCACCTTAGTATTCTCTACCCGCCTACCTGTGTCGGTTTTAGTACGGATACCTATGATTCTCACTAGAAGTTTTTCTTGTCAGCGTGGACTCAGCGACTTCACTGCAAGCAGCTCGTCATCACCTCTCGGCGTTATAGAGGGCGGATTTGCCTATCCCTCACGCCTACCAGCTTAAACCACAATCCAATAAGTGGCTCGCCTATCCTTCTGCGTCACTCCCTTGTTAATAACGAATCATCGGTAGTACAGGAATATTAACCTGTTGTCCATCGTCTACGCCTTTCAGCCTCAACTTAGGCCCGACTAACCCTGGGCGGACGAACCTTCCCCAGGAAACCTTAGGCTTACGGTGGAAAGGATTCTCACCTTTCTTTTCGTTACTCATGCCTACATTCTCACTTCTATTCAGTCCACCATCCCTTACAGGACAACTTCAACCCAAATAGAACGCTCCTCTACCAATTACTACATCTACATACAAATTAAGCCTGACTTATATAAAACAAGACCAGTCTTAATTTCGTACATAGAAGAGTAAGTCCGTAGCTTCGGTAATATGCTTTAGCCCCGTTACATTTTCGGCGCAAAATCGCTCGACCAGTGAGCTATTACGCTTTCTTTAAAGGGTGGCTGCTTCTAAGCCAACCTCCTGGTTGTCTATGCGATCTCACTTCCTTTCCCACTTAGCATATATTTAGGGACCTTAGCTGACGATCTGGGCTGTTTCCCTTTTGTCCTAGGAGCTTAGCCCCCTAAGACTCACTCCTGAGTATACAAATCCGGTATTCGGAGTTTGCCTAGGTTTGGTAATGTTGGTGACACCCCTAGCCTAAACAGTGCTCTACCTCCGGATCGCTAAACCTCAAGGCTGACCCTAAAGTCATTTCGAGGAGAACCAGATATCTCCCGGTTCGATTGGCATTTCACCACTATCCACAGGTCATCCAAACGTTTTTCAACACGTACTAGTTCGGGCCTCCACGAGATGTTACTCTCGCTTCACCCTGCCCATGGATAGATCACCGGGTTTCGGGTCTATTGCCACTAACTTAACGCCCTATTCAGACTCGCTTTCGCTACGGCTTCGTATAAAAACTTAACCTTGCTAATGACAATAAGTCGCAGGCTCATTCTTCAATAGGCACACCATCACTCATATAGAGCTCTGATTGCTTGTAGGCACATGGTTTCATGTTCTTTTTCACTCCCCTTCCGGGGTACTTTTCACCTTTCCCTCACGGTACTTGTTCGCTATCGGTCATACGTTGGTATTTAGCCTTGGATGATGGTCCACCCAACTTCCTGCAGGATTTCTCGTGTCCGGCAGTACTGAGGGAATTGCTAAGCAAGTAAGACGATTTTTGTATACTGGGCTGTCACCTTCTATGGCGATGCTTTCCAACATCTTCTACTAATCGACTTATTTTTGACTTGCCTACTTTTATGCAGAAAAGTAAAAGCACTCCCTATAACACCCTGGACTCAGCGCCTGCACGCTTCTAACAAGCCCAAGGTTTAGGCTCATCCCCTTTCGCTCGCCGCTACTAAGGGAATCTCGTAATTGATTTCTTTTCCTCCAGTTACTTAGATGTTTCAGTTCACTGGGTTCCCCTCATAATCTTATGTATTGGGATTATGATACATGAATATTACTTCATGTGAGTTTCCTCATTCGGAAATCCCCGGATCAAAGCTCGTTAGCAGCTCCCCGAGGCTTATCGCAGTTGTCCACGTCCTTCATCGGCCCGTATGCCAAGGAATTCTCCATGCGCCCTTAATATCTTGATATAACGATTTATAACACATCATATCGGATACAGAATACTTAAATGTGCGAAGATCTACTTCTTATATTTAATTTAAAATATCGAAACTTTTGCTCGTTTTCGATACTTCGATGTCAATTTCAAATTTTCAAAGATCAGTCCTAAAACTTAATTGCTTAGGGGAGATGAATTATATATAAACTCGAACACCCCTGTCAAGCGCTTTTTTTCATGTTTTATATCTATTAAAAATAATCGATATAATTACACTCATTTTTAAAAATGAGGCTCTAAATCTTGCCTTTTCTTACTTTTTCAATGGCTTTTTTTAGGCCCGGACAACTTTCCGATTCTTTCAGAATACTTGCGTTGGATTCCCAAATTTCGGGCCAGTCAGGATAACTTCTACAGGCTTGCGGCCTCGCCTCGTAAACGTCGCATTGATTGCTGGTGTTTAGAAAGCATTGCGGCCTAAAGCTAGGACCTGCTATCACGTCCCATCCGTTTTCCCTTCGAACATAATTTTGTATAAAAAGTGCCGGATGCTCTTGTTTTATCTCCGCCATTTGATCTATCTCTTTTTTTGTGACATACACATAGCCTGCGCACCGACAGCAATTTCCTGAATTTTGACATTTAAATTGAGATAAAATGATTTCTTTTTGTCCGACTAAATCGGGGATATGCGTTTCTGTCATTGCCATATTGTATCAAACCTTTTATATATATAGGGATGAATAAAATTCAAGATACTTCTATTGCACGCAACAAACGCGCTTATTTTGATTATGAGATTATTGATAAAATTGAATGCGGATTGGTGCTTGAAGGCTGCGAAGTTAAATCGATTCGCAAAGGAGACGTTCATCTTCGCGATTCCTACGCTATGATTAAAGGTTCCGAGCTCTTTCTTTTAAATGCCTATATTGCGCCTTTTAAACAGGCCTCTTCCTTTTCTCACCCTGATCCTTCTCGCACTCGAAAACTTCTCCTCCATAAACTGGAAATTCAAAAGTGGTCTGCAAAAACACAGGAAAAAGGACTTTCTATTATCCCTTTAAAACTTTACTTTAAAGGCAATAGAGTTAAAGTCCAATTGGGACTCTGTCGCCCTAAGAAAAATTATGACAAACGCAAAAGCATTAAGGATAAAGATCTTAAACGGGAAGAAAGTCGCTACAATAGAGGTCGTCTACTCTAGCGACTTTATCTATAGAAGCGCTTAAAATAATTCCAATAAATTTTCTTTGGTTAGCGGATAAGTAAGCCAATTTTGCGTTAGCATGATGCTTCTATCCTCATTCATTTCTAGCTTTACATACGAGGCATCTTCTTTTGTATATCCCAGAAGACTGTTCAACTCGACTTCTAAGGCATCAATCGTCCGTCCTGCGGCTTTATAATTTCCGTGAGGCCCTGAAAAATCGCCTGTATTGATCAATTCTCCTACACGATCCATACATACTTGAGATCTTTTTTCGCCTGATGTCATATCCATATACTCCTTGTTTGTTTGATAGATATGGAATTCCCGGACTTTTAGACCCTTAAACCTTGGAACTGTTGCAAAACGCCTATTTTAGTCCTCACCTTTTGCTCACTTACTCCTTATGATCGACTTCTATGGGGGAAGCTTGTTGTGATAAACGAGAAGGAACCCTTACCGCTCCTGGTGAATGCTTCCAAACTCTACCCATTCCGGGACTTCCACCAACAGCAGCACCTCCACCCGCAGCGCCAGGACTTCTGCCTCCAAACTCGAACGCAAGACTTCCGCCAATAGCACCTGCACTGCTATCTTTGGGGGAATATCTCCCTACTGATCCTATAGGAGACCTCCCTCTATCCATTCCAGGACTTCCACCGCTAGGCAGGAGCTCCATTCCAAGACTTCCATCTCTAGATCTGGATCTTGCTCTAAACTTTTCTATTAGTTCCCTTACCATTCGCTTAGATTGGGCTATTCCAAGTTCGCGCATTTTTCTTGTTGATATATCCGATGTCTCTGTTCTTGAAATTGTTGCTGTGGATACATCAATGGGATCAATAACATAGATCCTCTCTCTGGAGACTAACAGCTGCAGATCCTCAATACTCCCTTTGTATTCCAATATTGAATTTAAATCTTGCACCATCCGATTTATGTAAGGCATTGGCAGTCTTTCCCGTTTTATTTTTGGGTCTAACTTATTTATGTTGGACATCGTTTTGATTAGTCCAAATTCACTTGTATCTACTTTAAAGTCGACATCTCCCATTTGTTGAGCCTCAATAATTCTAAAGGCAAGGTCACTTCCCTCATGTAAAGATCCAAATACTTTCATGTCAATCTCTGCTGCATGTTCTATAAATTCTGTCACAAACCCCTTTCTTCCATCTGGTAAGATTAGAACGTCTGAATATATAGGAACCGTTGACACTCCTTTGTCTTTTAACTCCTTGAGCATGACATACTCTTTTTCTATTAATTCGGCACTTTTCTCTTTTTGTTCTTGACTGGTTACCAACGCAAGCGGACGGCCCGTAGGGCTTGTATAAGGCAAGTGATATACATGTTTTAATTGACCGCTGCACTTGGTTAGAGAACCCAAGTATTCTGAGGTACACGCCCTCCTTATTTTTTCTACATCTTCGAATGAAAGCGCCCCACCCCCTCCGGATTCAGACCTACTTCTTGATTCCTCCCCCCCACTACTTACAGGTCGAAATCCTAGTATTTTTTTCATTGCCCCCCCCCACATAGACTCAAACACTTAATAGTTGTTTCATTCTTATATAGGGATATCGGCTTGTTTTTTATTTTTTAAACATTTTTTAATAAAAATTTTTCAATCGACATTAGCCAATTTGACATACTTTTTATTTCTCTCTTTTCTTGAGCACTGAGTTCACTCACTGTCTCTACCTCTTTTTCACGTACATAGAGAGGGTCGATAATTACGATATGGCCATCTTCTTTGATGAGAATCTGTAGGTCTGTAATTAAGCACCCGCTTCTTTGTATTTTCTGAATATCCGCCAACAGTAGCTCCGCTCTCTTTTTATTGACAGCCATGTCTTTAACGCGTTCATATTCTTTGTTTAGCGGCAAAGGATTCTCTACAAAAGGCGCCCTTCCGCCTCTTAAAACAACATCCAGTACTTTTTGTGTCAGCTTTGGTGTTTTTGCTTCTATAAAACCTACATTCGGCACCCATTCTACAATGAGTCCCTGGTGAATGCGTTTGTTTATTGTGATCTCTATACTTCTATAGATTTTTACCGCAGGCAGTCCCAACTCTCTTATCTTATTTAAATATTCAGACTCTTTTTTTAACATATCCTCGGCACTTCCTGGATACTTCAGCACAGAAAGTGCGTATTTTGAATTTAAAATATCTCCAGGAGCCCCCGTCTCTGTAAGCGGATATACTCGCTTAAAATTTCCTTCTCCGCCCGATGTATAGCTTGAAACTGTAAAATGCTCTTTTAAATACATTACAATGGATTCTGTAATATCCTCCTGAATTGAATCTGTGTGTTGTGCAATTATTTTTGGATGCATGATGTAGCTACACTGACGTTTTATATGCAATAGGATCCTGAAATCCAGATTCTTTAAACCCTTTGAGTCGCAGTAAACAGGAAGGACAGGTTCCGCAGGCAGGGTTTGTGCCTTCATAACAGGTGTGGGTATGCTGATACCAGTCTAACTTCCCTAACGCATTCATTTTTTGAATGGTTTCGCTTTTAGTCAGATTCATGAGCGGTGTTTTTATGTTTAAGTCGCTTTCCATCGCTAAATTAATGGCCTTTTCCGCTGCTTCTACAAAGGGCTGCCTACAATCTGGATACCCCGAATAATCGGCATGGCATACGCCTGTATAAATCCACTTTATTCCCTTTTGCCTCGCTACAACGCCTGCAATACTCAGAAAAAATAAATTCCGTCCTGGGACAAAGGTATTTGGAAGCTCCCCTTCTTTATGATGAATAGGAATGGCCGCATCTGTTAGCGCATTCGGCGTTAATCCTTGTATAAACGTTGCATTTATTTCTGTGAGTTTTAGGCCTGCTATTTGGGCTATTTTTCTGGCTTTCTCCACCTCTATGGTATGTCTTTGACCATAATGAAAAAAAATCCCCTCAACGGCGTCGCATTCTTGAAGCGCGATTGCCAAACAGGTTGTACTGTCTTGCCCGCCTGAAAGTAATACCAAGGCATTCTCTTTTTTAGACATAGTGCCCCTATATTATCATTTTTTTCTATTTTTTTAAATATTTCTATCTATAGAATGATCCACGTCCCTTGATTGAACCCCTTAAACCTGATATCATTGCTTCCCTAAACAAGGTGACGCGGGGTGGAGCAGTGGTAGCTTGTCGGGCTCATAACCCGAAGGTCGTAGGTTCGAGTCCTGCCCCCGCTACCAGGTCTAAAATGACACGCTCTCTAAAATTTCCTTGGCTTCTTCACTTGTTAAATCTGAAATTTTCTCCATATTATACCCGTCTTTTAAGACAATTAAAGCCAGTCCTTTTCCTGTGTTTTTTTTATCCTGTCTCATTGCGTCTATTGTTTTTTGACTATCTATTTTAGGCACTGCTACTTTTAGACTCGGAATAAGCACTTTTTCTCGTATAAAAATTTCATTTTCTGAACTTAGAACCCCTCTTTTTTTTGCACCTTCATTCGCTAAAATCATCCCTACCACAACTGCTTGGCCATGTGAAATTTTAAATTGAGTTGCACTCTCTATGGCATGCCCAAAACAGTGGCCATAATTCAGCATATTTCGCCTGCCCGAATCAAACTCATCGGACTCAATGTAGGCTTTTTTTATTTTTAAACAGGCATGAATCTGTTCTAAGACAGCAGCATCCTCTCGCCTATCTATTTTGGGTAGATTTTTAATAAATAAAGAGGTTGCCGCGTCCCCCTCTATTAAATGGAGTTTGGCCATTTCACCAATCCCAGAATAATAATCTTCCTGCGTAAGCGTTTTTAAAAATTCGGTATAAATATAAATTTGAGATGGTGGATAAAAAGTCCCTATTAAATTTTTATACTGTTTGAAATTTAAGGAGGTTTTGGAGCCAATGCAACTATCTACTTGTGCTAAAAGCGTTGTCGGTATAAAAATCCATTTTACGCCTCTATAAAGCGAAGAGGTTACAAACCCTGTGATGTCTTGTATGATTCCACCTCCAATAGAAACAATCGTGATGTTTTTTTTGGGCGCGTAACTCATGATTTTTTCATACAATTCGCATACTGTTGTTATATTTTTAAGGTCCTCTGCGGCCTCTTGCACAATAACCTTCTTATTTTTTAAGGCCCTCAAACAGCCATTTTGATGCAACTCCCACACGTTTTTATCTACAATAAAAACGAGGTCCTCAAGTTCAGATAAAGATGCAATAAACGCCTCATTCTCTTGAAAAGAAACCTCATAATTTTTAATACTGGACTGTATTGTTAACGATGTTATACGCATGAAAATCCTCCGTCTATCATTAGTATTTGCCCCGTCATAAATGAGTTTTTTTCACTGGCTAAAAATCCAACCCATTCAGCGATTTCTTTCGCGTCACCCATTCTTTTAATCGGTAAATTTTCTACGATCACTTTTATTTGCTCTGGCGTATTGTTTTTAGCTGTCATTTCTGTATTTATAAAACCTGGAGCCACAGCATTCGTTAAAATATTATAGGCAGATAGCTCTACTGCCGCCGCTTTTGTGAGCCCATTCACCCCTGCTTTTGCGATGGTATATAATCCCCTTTTTTCTTTTGAAAAAATACCCCAAATTGATGATATGTTTACAATTCGACCATATTTATTTTTTTTCATTCCAGGGGTTACAGCCCTTATTAACTGAATTTGCGCCGTTAAATTGACTTGCAACATCCTCTCTATATTCTCATCGGTTATGTCTTCTAAGCTTGAAAGTTCATTGATTCCTGCATTGTTAATTAATATATCCATGTCTTGATTTAAGCCGTCCATATAATTCTGGATGCTTTTCTTAGACATTAAATCCATTTCTGTGCGACTGGGCGCATAAACTTGTACCCCTTGTAATTCCAAAATCTCTTTAATGGCAGCCCCAATGCCTCGTGAACCTCCTGTTACTAACGCTTTTTTGGTTGTCATTGAGACATGTCTCCTTCTTTCTGATATTTTCTGAATTTTTCTACCTTAAAAATATACTCTAATTCTTTGATACATGCTACACTTCTTCTTATGACATCCACTCGATTTTCAGATATTCCTTTTTCAGATCCTGATTTTGACCTTGATCAACGCCTTATTTCTTCTGAGCCTCAACTTGAAGATACTCAACAGGGCAATCTGCGTCCCAAACAGCTGGAAGATTTTATTGGTCAAGATAAACTCAAACAAAATATGCGGGTTTATCTGGAAGCCGCTAAAAGTCGCAATGAGCCCATTGAACATGTTCTTTTATATGGCCCTCCCGGTCTGGGAAAAACGACCTTGTCTAATATTGTGGCTGCCGAAATGGGTGTTCACATTAAAACCACTTCTGGCCCTGCTATAGAAAGACCTGGCGATTTGGCCTCTATTTTAACCAATCTCGAGCCAGGCGACATCCTCTTTATTGATGAAATCCATAGACTGAATCGCACGGTTGAAGAGGTCCTTTATCCCGCTATGGAAGATTTTGAATTGGATATTGTCATTGGCAAAGGGCCATCTGCGCGCTCTATCCGTTTGGATGTGTCCCGATTTACCTTGGTGGGGGCCACTACACGATTGGGTCTTTTGTCTGCCCCACTGAGAGATCGATTTGGGATCGTAGAACGCTTGGAGTTTTATAAACCTGCTCATTTACAAACCATTATTTCGCGTGCTGCTTCTATTTTGAACACCCCTATCGAAGAAGATGCCGCCTTCAAAATTGCAACACGCTCCAGAGGTACCCCCCGTATTGCTAATCGGCTTTTAAAACGCGTCCGGGATTGGGCTCAAGTGAAACATAGTGGCGCTATTGTTGAAAGTATGATTGATGAGGCCCTGACTCATCTTGGCATTGATGCTCTGGGTCTGGATGAACTGGATCGTAACTACCTTAAAGCTATTATCAATAAATTTAATGGGGGCCCTGTTGGGGTTGAAACCATTGCCGCGAGTTTATCCGAAGAATCCGATTCTCTTGAAGACGTTGTGGAACCGTATCTCTTACAGCTTGGATTTTTAGATCGAACCTCTCGCGGACGCATGGCTACAAAATTGGCTTATGATCATTTAGGGATTTCTCTGCCACAACGCCTTCAAATGGATGGCCAACAGGCCGTTTTATTTTAAACCTATGAATAAAAAAGCCATGCTTGATTTTGCAGTTTCGTTTTTATTTCCGACACTCTTGGGCAAGAGTTTTATGCTTTATTTTGGCATGTATTATTCTCGATACCCTGGAGAGGGCTATGGCATCGGTCTTGTTGTTTCTATCTTATTTACACTGACCATGATGGGACGTCTATTTTGGAAATATCGAAACTATAAAGACGACTAAGTGAGCCGGGTTTATTTGTTGGGATCTGGGGTAATATCTACTTAGTCTGTTTTTGATGAATATGCTATAGTAGCGCCATTAACATTAGACTTTATCTTCATGAGGAGACTTTATGAGCTCAAGACACGCTAGTATTTCACGACAAACTTCAGAAACAAGCATCTCCTTAGACTTCGATTTAGATGGAACAGGCAAGGCCACTATCGCCACAGGCGTTGGGTTTTTAGATCATATGCTAGACCTGTTTACCAAACATGGTCTTTTTAATCTTTCTGTTCAGATGAAAGGGGATACGCATATTGATTTTCATCATTCAGTTGAAGATGTCGGCATTTGCTTGGGACATGCTTTTCGTCAGGCCTTAGGCGATGCTGCTGGCATTAAACGCTACGCCTCTGTTTTAATTCCTATGGATGAAACGCTCTGCCAACTTGCCATTGATGTCAGTAACCGCCCCTGCTTGGTTTTTGACTGCCCTATGCCTGCTGCTAAGGTAGGAGACTTTGATACTGAACTGACGGAAGAGTTTTTTAATGCCTTTGTGATGAACGCCAGAATTTCGCTGCATGTTTCTATCATTCGCGGTAAAAATACCCATCATATTATTGAATCCTGTTTTAAAGCATTGGGCATTTGTTTGGATCAAGCCACACAACTGGACCCTCGAAAATCGGGAATCCCTTCTACAAAAGGTCTTCTTTAGGGCGCAGTTGCCTCTTTCCCCTGAAACAGGGTACACTAGATCTCGTTTTGATTAAATTTTTTAAGGAGATCTATTTAAGCTTATGACAGCTGCAGCCCCAAAAAACAAACCCCAGAAAAAAGAATTTCGAAATTTGATCTGGTATATCCTTCTCGGTCTTATGATTGCCACTTTTATTGTTCAAAGTTTTCAAGCCCCCAAAGAAAAAAATGTGGGCTATTCTGAATTTAAACGCGAAATCGCCAATAATTCCTTTTCTAAAATCACCATTCTTTCCACCGATAAAAAATTAAAAGGTGTCACCAAAGATGGCAAACACATCACCACAAATTACCTGGAATATCCCACTTTTTTACCCGAATTAGAAGCTAAGGGGATTAATCTTTTTGTGGATCCTTCGGATTCCAGTTGGGCATGGTCTCTTTTTGCTCAGGCTATCTTACCCTTTCTCCTTATTTTTGGGTTGTGGTTTTTTATTTTTCGTCAGGCCCAAGGCATGGGGGGGCAGGCCCTTCAATTTGGCAAATCAAGAGCCAAACAATTTGAGCGTAAACCTGGCGATAAAGTCACGACTTTTAATGATGTTGCCGGTGCCAATGAAGCGATAGAAGAACTTTCTGAAATTGTTGATTTCTTAAAACACCCTAAAAAATACACAGATATTGGGGCTAAAATCCCTAAAGGCGTTTTGTTAATGGGCCCTCCAGGAACGGGAAAAACCTTGCTTGCTCGAGCCATCGCTGGGGAAGCGGATGTGCCATTTTTTAGTTTGTCTGGCTCGGACTTTGTGGAAATGTTTGTCGGCGTTGGGGCCTCTCGAGTTCGAGACCTTTTTGAACAAGCTAAAAAGAGTCAGCCCTGCTTGATCTTTTTAGATGAAATTGATGCTGTTGGGCGCCATCGTGGTGCCGGTATGGGCGGTGGTCATGATGAACGCGAACAAACTTTAAATCAACTCTTGGTTCAAATGGATGGCTTTGATGCCAATCAAACCATTATTGTCATTGCGGCTACCAATAGACCCGACATTTTGGACCCTGCGCTTTTACGTCCGGGTCGTTTTGACCGTCAAATTACAGTGGATAGACCCGATATTACCGGACGAGCCGATATTCTCAAAATTCACGCTAAACATAAAAAATTGGCACCTTCTGTTGTTCTCGATATTATTGCGAAACGTACCCCTGGCTTTACGGGAGCCGATTTGGCCAATTTAATGAATGAAGCAGCGCTTTTAGCCGCTCGACATAGTCGCAAGCAAATTACGATGGAAGACCTTGAAGAATCAACGGATCGTGTCATGGCAGGTCCTCAACGTAAATCTCGTGTGATGACTGAAAAAGAAAAAAACATTATTACCTATCATGAGCTGGGACATGCCATTGTGGCCGCTGCTTTGCCTGAAACAGACCCCGTTCACAAGGTCAGCATTCTCCCTCGCGGCATGGCCCTAGGCTATACCCTTCAACTCCCTGAAAAAGACAAATATTTAAGCTCTAAAACCGAGATTGAAAATAATATTAAGGTTTTCATGGGCGGACGCGTCGCTGAACAGCTTTTTATTGGAGATATTACCTCTGGTGCATCTAATGACATTGAGCGTGCCACTGCCCTTGCCCGGCATTATGTGTGCACCTATGGGATGAGTGCTAAATTAGGCCCCCGCAAGTATGGCCATCAAGAACAACAGGTCTTTTTAGGTAAGAATTACCCCAATCAAGCCCAAGATTACTCCGATGCCACCGCACAAGCTATTGACGAAGAAATTCAATTGCTATTAAACTCTTCGTATCGGGAAGCCACTGACATTATCAACAAGCATAAAGACTTGATTGAAAAAATGGCCGTTGTTTTAAAAGAAAAAGAAGTTATTGATGGGCCTGAATTCATGGCTCTATTCGAAGGCAAAGACCCAGAAGCTCAATAATTTTTACATCTGTCGGGATGTAGCGCAGCCCGGTTAGCGCACCAGTCTGGGGGACTGGGGGTCGCTGGTTCAAATCCAGTCATCCCGACCATTTTAGATTGCATAGCCATGACAACTGCAGCTGTAGATTGCGAATAAAGCGCTCCTTTTATCCGCTGATATACTGCGTTTGGCATAAAATATCCATTTACAACAGATCTACCGTCTCTCCTTGTTTTTTCTTTATATCCGAGTTTCATAAGGCTATCATGATTGAGTATACACGTGTTTCTAGGGCTTTCTCCAACACAAATCATGGGATGTAGGGTATCTTCCAAACTGATTAAGTCATTAAAATTTTCTTTTACAGATTCATTGCTTTTTATAAATGTCTCAAAACTTATATCCTTAGCGCCTGAGCGAAGGGCTTGAATATACGTCTCTATGGTGGCTTTCATGGCATAATTTTGAATTTCTTTAATATCGCCCCATGCTAACTTTTGGCATCTGCGACATCCCAAAACTGACAGTCAAAAGCCTCTCCAGATTCCCTTTTTATTGACTCTAAGTCTGTGATTGGGCTCCCATTGACTGTTATTTTACAGGCACTTAGTATTCCAAGTTTTTGAAAAAAAGAAACCACTCTAAAAATTGCCTTTTGACTGACATTCAGATCTTCAAGCTCTGCCTCTGGAAGACTTACAGAAACAACACTGCCACTAGCCCCTACTGCTTCTGAAGGTTTAAATTCCGAAACGCCTCCTGAATTCCAGGTTATTACCCTTCCAGCACCATCCACTGCAGCACCTCCGCAACCGCCCGTACCAAAACCTACGGCTGAGGGCGTCTCTACCCCTCTGAATTCTAAATTTTATCATAACATTGTGTTTTTTGAATTTTTTTTTGAAATTTATTCTATTTACGTTCTCAGGTGACGAATTCTATGCTTGTGCGGTATAATACGCTTCCATGAAAGATGAAAAGCCGTCGTCACTGTATTCGCTAATGCTCATTCCGCCCCATGCTGGCGGCCCTTTTACGCTGCGATTTTCCATGCGTCTTGTGAAGTGGATTCTCTATAGTATTTTGTTTTTTTGCCTGCTTTTTGTGGCCTCTATTTTTGTAGCCTTTGATACAAATGTTCAATTGGCACATTATAAAATTCTGAAAAAGAAATCCGATATACGGGCTATTAAATTAGCTTCTCAACAAGACCGAATTCAGATGCTTCAAAATGATATCGACAGCATGATGGAAAAACAACATCAGATATTATTCCTTTTAGGTGAAACCAACCCTCAGAATTCACCGAATTCAGATAAAAAAAAAACGATAACCAACGCTAATCCCAGCGTCTCTGAAACTGATTTGCGATCTCAAAGTCTTGAGGCAATTCCTTCTATGAATGCTCAGATTTCATATCTAGAATCTGAGGCCATTCGTGCGCAAAAACGACTCAAATCGCTTCATTCTCTTGCCCGTCAATATAAAAAAAGATTTGATCACACCCCCTCCATTCGCCCTGTTTTTGCCCGTATTGGGTCGGGCTATGGGACGCGATTTCATCCTATTTATCGCCACAATCGATTTCATAAGGGCCTTGATTTCGCAACATGGACAGGCGCCCCCATTCAGGCCACCGCAGATGGCCTTGTGGAATTTGCAGGATGGCATCACACTTATGGCTACGTTGTGCTTTTAAATCATGGCTATGGGTATAGAACGCTTTACGCGCATTGTTCTCATCTTCTGACGTCTCGAGGTAAAACGGTTAAAAAAGGTCAAGTTATCGCTCAGGTCGGTTCCACAGGATCTTCCACGGGCTCCCACTTACATTATGAAGTTCGAAAATTTAAAGAGCCTGTTAATCCCGCACTTTATATCAGTCTTAATTTGAGAACGGCGCGTCAACGTTTTTGGTAAATGGGCCTTTTGGAAAATCTTGCTGAAATAACGCGCTTGTGATAGCGTTAAGATCCTATGGTATGGAATCGTCATAAAAAAATAGACACAGAATTGATTGCTACGGTTATAGGATCAGAGACTCGCATTAAAGGCACCCTTCACTCCCAGCGCTCTATCCGTATCGAAGGCAACGTAGAAGGTGAAATTCACTCTCAAGGTGATGTATTTGTGGGTAAAAATAGTCAGGTTAAAGCCACTATTTTTGCCTCTACCCTTACGGTTGCGGGAGAAGTCATTGGTAGTATTCAAACCCTCAAAGGCCTACATGTTTTAGCCACAGGTCAAGTTTATGGAAATGTCACCGGCGAACATCTTAAAGTGGATGAAGGCGGCATTTACCGCGGCAATGTGAATATGGATGTCATCCAAACACATGTCCCTTATGAAGGAGATCCCGAATTAAATCCACAGAAACCCTAGGCTGCCTTTATGTTTGTGCGACACCTATAGGCAATTTGTCTGATGTCACGCTCCGGCTCCTTGATGTTTTAAAGTCTGTTTCTCTTATTGCTGCCGAGGACACTCGTGTGACCCGTATTTTACTCTCTCATTATGCCATTTCCTGCCCCTTATTTGCTTTAGATCAGCACAAGGAATTTCACCTCTGGCCTAAACTGTATGATACCCTCTCTCAAGGACACGATGTTGCGCTTTTAACAGATGCCGGCACGCCCGGTTTGTCGGATCCTGGCGCCATTGCTGTTTCAGAACTCCGTAAAAAAGGTGTTCGTATTGTCCCTATTCCAGGTCCTTCGGCCATTTCAAGCCTGCTGTCTGTAAGCGGTTTTTCTGGCTCTCAGTATTACTTTGCCGGATTTTTACCCCGGAAGTCTGGCGAGATTCTTCAGGAATTGCGTCGTATTCAGCACCTGAATTGCCCCATTGTGTGGTTTGAATCGCCCAAACGTTTAATGTCAAGCCTAAATACAATTCAAAAAGAGTGGCCTGACTGTTCCTGTGTCCTTGGAAAGGAACTGACTAAAACCTTTGAAACGCTTATTTCTGGCCCTATTGAAACCGTACTTGCTGATTTAGAGACAATCCCTATTAAGGGTGAATGGTCTATTTGTATTTTTCCACCTCCCTGTGAGTCTGAGCTCTCAGGGCCCAGTCCTGCTGTTCTTACAGGCCTTTTAGAGCTGGGCCTTTCCCCTACTCAACTTAAAAAAATGGCAGGCCTTTTGGGCTGGCCTAAAAATAAAGTGTACGCGTCCGCGCTGGAGATTGGTTCATGATTGATACCCATGCCCATTTATTTTTGTGCAAACGCCCCCTCGCAGAGATTATAGACGCGGCTACTTTGGCTGGGGTTTCTCATATCATGTGCGTTGCGACCAACATCGATTCGGCACTTCAATGTCTGGATCTTTCCCAACGCTATCCCATGATTTCGCCTACTATTGGATTTTATCCCAGTGAATATGCCCATCTGGATCACGTTCCCGAAGTCAAACGCCTTGCCCTTGCTCATCCCTTTAAGGCCATTGGAGAAATTGGCCTGGATTATTACCATGATTATGGCACTCGAAAAGAACAACAGGCACTTTTTATCGCGCAACTTTTGCTTGCACGGGAACTGTCTCTGCCGGTGATTATTCATAATCGTCACAGTGAGGATGATGTGGCTGCCATTCTGGCTGATTTTCCAGATCTTAAAAAGGTCTTTCATTGCTACAGCAGCGATACCTCGTTTACACAGGCTGTGATGGGCCCCAATAGCTTCTTTTCCTTCACAGGCACTGTTACCTACTCGCCTACGGGAAAGACGATTCAGGCTATTGAGGAAATCCCCCTTGAAAAAATGATGCTGGAAACAGATTGCCCCTACTTAACACCCCGCGAATTTAAAGGTCAAGAAAATCATCCTGCTTTTTTAGGTGCCATAGCTCGACATATATCTGATATTAAAAATATTCCTTTAGATACCGTTATTTCTCAAACCACACAAACGGCACGCTTCTTTTTTTCTTTGGATTAATCGTCGTTTTTTTCTTTACCTTATCTTTTTTTATGATACGATTTCTTCTATATGTTCTCTTATATTCATACCGGTAGATTTAAAGCTTCAGCGATCTATCTCTTTTTGTCTCTTATACTCTTTTTTCCCACTGCTGTTTTTGCAGCGACATCCCTTCCCGTAACGCTTAACCTTATCCTTCGCTATGATGCCACCAACGTTAACGGCAATGGCACAACACCGGCTAATAATGCCGCTGTTTCTGAGTGGAAAGATTTATCCGGAAGCAACTATCATACCTTTGTTCCGTCGGGTAAATCCGGCGCTACCTATATTTCAGATGCTGGCGATGGATTACCTGCTATTCTATTTGGAACCACTAGTAGTCTCTCTATGGGAAATCTGAATTTAACAACACTCACTTATACCCTTTTTATTGTTGAACGCTATAGAAGCACGGGAAATACAGGCCGATTATGGGAAAGTCGAACTTCAGGTCGAAACTGGCTTTTTGGTTTATGGTGGGGGCGCCAAATGATCTATACAGATAGCGGCACCTACTATCCTGATGGGGCGGCCCCCATTACCCGTGGAACTTGGTATATCCATTCTGGGGGGTACACAAGTTCTCCTGCCAGAGTTTATTTTTATGCCAATAGATCTGTGTTGTACGATTCTGCTCCTGTTGGCACGAATTATGCGCCTGAATATATGACTTTAGGCGTTCAAGTTAATTTTACTGACGAAACGTCTGATGCCGAAGCTCGAGAAGTGCTCATCTATAACCGGGAACTAACCACTATAGAGCGGCAGTCTGTTGAGGCCTACTTAACCGGTAAATGGTTCCCCTATGACGATACCGACGGAGATGGTGTCCCTAATGGTAAAGATGACTATCCTACCGATGCGACCAAAGTTGTGGATTTTCCGACTGCCCTTCAAAGTCTGACGCCTAACATTAAGC
>CAZIFG010000025.1:0-16828 GCA_964539135.1 uncultured Rickettsiales bacterium | reverse complement strand
CTCTATTCTACCACTTGGACTCTCTTACCAACCTTTATTAACTGGGGGCAGTATAGGCGGCAGTTTTCGCGCAAAACCAGATGATATTGCCGCTGCAGTAACGAAAGCCTGTAAACTTCATCAAAAAATGTGTGAGGCCATAGGGATTAAGATCGATCTGGAAGAGGAATCCGTCGATATATCTGAAAGCGAGAACGAAGCTCCTTACAAAGTAGAAGTTGCCACCTCTGTACCTAGACCAGCTGAACCTAAACCAGCTGGGGCTCAAGCTGCAGCTACAATACCCAATGCATATCTAGATGATTATAGATTGGCGGACGTTGACTTTGATGGTGTTATTGAATAATACAATAAAAAGCACGTTATCTTATTCTTGACTCAGGTCCTTTTTAAGCGATAGCTACTTCAGAAACAGAGACGTCTGGTATCTTCATTAATAAAACATACGTGAAATCCATGTCTCTTTTGGATTTGTTATCATTCGACCCTTTTTATCTAAAAGCACGACCTTAAAGGGCTCCACTTGCACACCAAGCATATGATGAATCCCAATCCCTTGGGTACCCGCATACAGATTATTCGCAGCCCCACCTGTAATATAGTAGTCAATCGTATGATTAAGGGTCGTGATAGACGTGTGATGATACAAATGCTCATGACCTTGAAATACAGCGCGAACATTGGGATATCCATGAATAATAGTCTTAAATGCTGTCGCATTTTTAATCGGATCATGATGGCCAACATCATGAACAACGTGATGCATCATGATAAAAACAGGCTTTTGTGGCGCTTGTTGATAGGCCATATCCAGGGTGGCTTTAAGCCAATCCAGCTGATCCGGATCTAGACGATTTTCATATCCCACCAAATAGGTATTGAGCACTATAAAAGAATAGCGATCATAATCGATAAATCGATACCCCATCGATGCAGTAGGGAGTCCAAAATGAGCATTAAAACGCTCGCGACCAGCATCTGTATTGGTATGGCCTTCTTCAACATCATGGTTCCCAATTACAGGGATAAACGTAATATCTGGGCGTAAATATCGCGAAAAAATACGATCAAGTTGAGCAAAGGTTTTAGGCGTAGCCGGTTGAAAAAGGTCCCCAACCCCAACGATGAGATGCGTATCAAGCCCTCGAGTGCCTTTAATAAAAGGCTTTAGAGGCCCCGGCCCCTCGCTATCTCCAACCACCACAAAATCATAACGAGGCCCTTTAATAGGGCCAGGTTGAGCATCCCCCCACGCATAAAGTGCAATAGAAATGGCAAAAAAAAGAGGGAGCATAAAAAAGAAAATTTTCGATCGAGAAGAGAGTAATTGCATATTGTAAGTCTATCAAAAAATGGCAATTTTTAACATGAGGGTGTAATCCCCCCGCTATCACTACCTACCTTTTTTGGGATTAAATAAACATTTTAATGGTCCTTCTTGCTTTAAAGGAGCCTTATTACTTATGGATTTTTTTTATTTTTTTATCTATAATTCATGCTGTTGTGTCCAGAAAAATTATCAGCTTATTTAACAAAGGCTCACTCTCTCATGCAGGTCATGTCTTGTATGTTCTATGGGCCATTACACGGCCGCAACGCATCAATACACAAAGTAAACCTATTTCATTTGCAAATGAACTGCAGACTGTATACGGCACGCACGCTTCTTTTTTGGGACTACTTCAACTTGACTCCGTGGATAAGGCTCCATTATGCCTCAAACGCACACAATCCATCACACACCTTCGCCCACTACGAGTAGGCCTTGACAGCATAGATAATGCCGAAATCGAAATCGATTATCGTCCGTTTTTTTTAAAAAAATTGCACTTTCAATTTCTCATTTTAAGACAATCCTGCAAAACCACCCTTTGGGATGTCTTATTTTTAGAAATTCAGGCAAAAACTTTTTTTTATACAGAGCCTCTTCCCGGTAGTTCTTTTATCCGCACCAATGAAAAAAACATTGATCAGTTTCAACTCTATGCTACCACTCGATTTTTTAATACCAAACTCTATTCAGATCTAGAAATTTTTAGATTCCAAGACTGGCAACCAGGCGCTAGAGATCGCCTCGAACATACCTTAAAAAAGATAGATCCTTATTTTGAACGCATTAACAACCGGTTTGATCTGGCTGAAGCGATTAAGCAGTGCCCTAAATTAATTCTACCTGTTCAATATTCTAAAAAAGCACCGAACCCCCTAAAGATTTAGACCTTACCTAGTCTGGCCATAAACGACGTAAAAGCGTTTCTGCATCTGGTCGCTCACTTGAGTTTTGGATCAACATATCCCTAATACATGATGATGTATCCTCATTCAAGCATTCTGATTTGATTGCCGGCCTTAAAACAGACATTATAAAGGCCTCGAAAGTTTTAGGTTGAGCTACAAAGGCTCTCAGACTTTCCGTTAGCTCTGTTATGGGGTCCGTAAATAAGTTCGAGGTTACAAATTCAGAAGATACACTGCTTCTCAATGAAGCCCTGGCACTAGATGTATCTCCATACGACGTCGCAGGAGATAACGCCGGTGTAGATGAGACAAACTCTAACGACGCGACTGATTTATGAGTTTTAGCCCCACTTGCTCGACTAAATGGGTTTGTAGATGACATGCCCTCTGTAGACGGTGTCATCGATGCAGATGAAAGACTCCCAAAAGACGCGACTGATTTATGAGTTTTAGCCCCACTTGCTCGACTAAATGGGTTCGTAGATGACCTTCCCTCTTCAAACGGTGTCATCGAAAATGACGGAGAAACTTCCCGCTTGGATGTAATGGTTGCCATATAAGTCTGAATCAACTTTGCTATCGGCTGGCCGCTAATAATACTTACAAGACTCATCCCTAAAGCAAAAATATCGTTTTTTTGGCCCAGCACTAAAAATACCTCTCTCTCTCTAGAAATTCCTATAGGGTTTAAAAACTCAGGAGTTTGAAACCCAAGTGTGCCTGAAACGGAAATCTCAGATTCGGGATTTGAAGGATCAAATGCGCATCCAAAATCACATAGTTTAATGGTATAATGGCCCGTTTTTTTATCTTTTTTATAGAGTAAATTCTCTGGCTTAATATCCATGTGAGCTAGGCGCCTTTCATGCATCTCCTTGAGTCCTAATAACGCATCTGTGAGTATTAGCGTGTAAGAAATTTTTGGGCTATCTGCTGATGGTGCTAAGGATCCATCGCACGCTTCTAAAACCAATCTGTTTGTTGGCGTCTCTGATTTATTCTTACCTTCAAAAAATGCTTTCGCTTGCGTAATATGCTTGAGCCCCTCCAGTTTCCTTAATGTTTTTGATTCATACTTAAGTCCATTCGCATAAGAACCTTTAGATTTCTTTATCACACAAATATGCTCTCCGGTTGCTTTATCAGTAACACTTGCAACTATCCCCTGCGTGCCTCCTCCTAAAAAATTCTTTTCTGCACTTGCTGTTGGATCCGTTCTTCTTACGCCTAAATAATCCGATTTATAAATTTTATAGCTCACTATCTTCATTAACTTCATGATGTTACGCTCCATTACCCCTTAAAAAATTTGCTTCATTATTCTTATCATCCCAATTGTTTAGCAACTTATTATATATTAATTTTATATATTTTTAAATATTAAATAATTACATTTATTATTTTATTTTTATTTTATATCGATATTTCTGTCTGCTTTCTTGAAACTTTGGTATACTTTCTCTATGCTTATTACCGGATTTTATGCGGCTTTGTTGTCGTTTTTCTTTATTTTGCTCAGTCTACGCACCATTTTTGCCAGACGACGCCTGAAAATTAGCATGGGCGATAATGGAAACCCTGAAATGCTCCGCCATATGCGTGTTCATTCCAATTTTTCAGAGTATGTCCCCTTGGGACTTTTATTGTTATTTTTTCTGGAAACTTCGTTTTACCCGGCGAGTATTTTACATGGTCTGAGCATGCTTTTACTCTTAGGCCGCCTCTGTCATGTTTATGGTACTGGCCGCGAAAAACAACTGATCAAATGGCGTATTTTTGGCATGATTCTCACCTTTGCCATGATGATTATCGCATCCCTTTTTCTTCTTTTAAGCTGGATTCTTGCTTAAGTATTTAGTACTGTATTTCTTACTTTTATGATATTCTTCTTTTAATCCCTTTTTTTGGGGGGATCTGCTTTCTTTATATCTATAAAAAGGAGATTTTTATGCTAGGCGTTCAACTGCATTTGATTCTTAATCATATTTCCTTAATTGGGATTCCTGTGGCCCTTGCTTTTTTAGGTATTGGATACCTCAAAAAAAACGACCTCTTACAAAAAACTGCCTTATTGATTCTCATTCTTGTCTCTCTGATGATTATCCCCACTTATCTTACAGGTGATATGGCCGAAGAGGCGCTGGAAACCACACCTGCTTTTTCTGAGCATTAGGTTGAAACGCATGAAGAATCCGCAGAACTCGCATTAACCTTAACCCTTATTTTAGGCGGATTTTCTGGACTTACCCTTCTCTTGTGGCACTCAAAATTTAAATCTATTTCTCTTTATGCCGTATTTGCAGTTGCTCTACTTAGCGTTATAGGACTGAGCTTTGCTGCCCATCAAGGTGGGCTTATTCGGCATACAGAACTCCAACTATCTTCAACTTAAATTGTAATTTAAATTTTTATTATTTTTTTTATTTGACATCATTAACATTATGTAAAAATATATAAAATAATTAAACCAACGCCCCCCCCCTTTTTTTTATTTATCTCTTTAGTCTATTAAGTCCTTTACACTACTGTCTGTTTGTCCTTTCCTCTTCCCCTTTTTTATTGTTACAATAGGATTTAACATCATGAAAAAAATCATTGCCACGGCGCCAATTTCTTCGGCTCTTATGATTACCCACATTCAAACTGTCTTGTATGATTTGGGCACCGGGAATTTTGGAGACCCCGCTTCTCTCGAAGCTCATTCCTACCAAGCCTCACTTGCCGCCATCCACTATTATGAATCCAAACACCTCCCACCCGCTCCAGATGTCATTGTGGCTGCCTTTCTTCATGACTTTGGTCATATAGCGGCTAATCTTTTCTTAATCGATCGCGGTGTTCTTAAAACCATGAACGATTATTCTATCACCGATGCCAAGGGCTTGGACGATCAACATGAATCCATTATTGCCCATCTCTTAAAGGGGTTCTTCTCGGATCATGTGCAAAATCTTGTAGGATCGCACGTTGTGGCGAAAAAAATCCTTCGACTCGATTCTAGCTATGCGCTTACAGAGGGCTCTCTCTTAAGCTTATCTGTGCAAGCAAAAGGCCTTTCTGATACGGATATTGAGCCCTTTAAACGCAGCCCCTACTTTCAGGACGCCCTCTTACTGCGGCGTTTTGATGAGGCCGGCAAAAACCCAGATTACGTCATTACTTCTGATGATAAAACGCGCGTTCTTGACTATGTTAGGCTTGCCTTACTGCCTTCTACCCACACCTCATTTCCCTTTACCTCCGAACGTCTTAAAGCGGCGGCGGCTTGTTTTTTATCGGGGGCGGCTTAAACGCTTTAAGGTTCCTGGATAAGGCCCTTTCTTTTATCTCAGCTCTTTGCGAATGGTTTTTAGGTCCTTGCATTTTTGGTAAATGTGATTCAAGTGTGTTTTGAGTGTCGGCATGGAAATTTTCAAATGAGCCGCAATCTCTTTATTGGACGTATTCGACAATAAATAATGCACCACACGCTCTTCCTGCTTCGTAAAAGACAGCGTTGAAAGCGACTTGAATAAGGCATTAAAATAATCGTTTAAAGGATAAAAAAGCGTGATTTGGTCCGTTGTGGAATTTAACATGACCATATCACAAGGAACTCCCGATACCCGGACGTTCTTATGCATGACCATCTTAGATCCTGTTGCCCTCGATTTTTGACTGAAAGCGGAAGGGCAGGCTGTGCATACCGTTTCTACCTTATAGCCACACACTCGGGTACACAGTGTATTTTGATAGGCCACAGTCCCATCTGCTGCCTTTGCACAATATCCAAAGGTCTCCGATTGCGACAAATCCCCGACTGTTCCATCTTTCATATCCTCAATGATACAATCCAATTTGGAAATGGTAAATGTAACACAACGCTATCATTGCACGCACTGTCATGCAACATTTGAATCTGAGACGATTGTCGCCTCTGAATCTATGCCCGTCTTTTGTTGCAATGGATGCAAAGTAGTCTACGATATTTTAACGCAGTCTAACCTCACCTATTACTACGTTCTGAAGGAAAAAACAACCCCATTTAAAGCCGCGCAACCTGTCTCCGATGCCCAAAAAAATTATACCTATTTAGATGCCCTACCTACCGATATTGCGCACTCTTTTTATATTGAAGGCATTCATTGCGTCGCCTGTTTGTGGCTAATTGAAAATCTCTCCCGTGTCTATCCAGGGGTGCAGTCTGTTCGCCTCAACTTGGGCACCTCTACGGCCATCATTAAACTTTCTTCCGACGGAAAATGGTCTAAAACCGCTCAAACCTTGGCCGAATTGGGCTATGCGCCTCATCTTCTTAACACCTCTGAAGCCGAAGCTCGCCACGCGGCGGCGCGCCGAAGCACGATGATTAAAATTGGCATTGCCGCTGCCTGTGCTGCCAATATTATGATGTTTTCTGTCGCTATTTATTCGGGTGTTACCGGTACGCTTGAAACCGCCTTCCAATGGCTCTCTGGCCTTTTGAGTATTCCGGTTATGGCCTACGCTGCCATCCCTTTTTATCAGGGATTTCGAGCTGCCCTTAAAAGTCGCCACATGACCATTGATGTCCCCGTCGTCCTTGCCATCCAACTGGGATTCTGGATGAGCTTCTGGAACTTACTCAAAGGATCGCCACATACTTATTTTGACTCTATTACCACCTTTGTTTTTCTCATGCTCAGCACCCGCCACGCCCTCAAAGAGGCCCACTCGAGACTGACACATGATATTGATCTCAAACTAAATATCTTGGGGCCAGAGCGCGACATTTCTGTGGGAGATATCCTTGTCGTGGGTACTGAAGAGGTTATCCCCTGTGATGGCCTGGTCCACTCCCTTGCTGCCGAATTGGATACCTCTCTGATGACTGGAGAAACCCTCCCCACTCACATGAAACAGGGCGATACCCTCTACGCAGGCATGAAAAATGTGGGCAGCCCCCTCCACATTCAAGCCACTGCTGTGGGCGCTCAAACTCGACTTTCTCGACTGCTTTCAGAGATTGAATCTGGCAAAAAACCCGACATCGTCATTTTAACCGATACGATTTCTAAGTATTTTTTATGGGTGGTTTTAGGCCTTGTGGGCGCCTCTCTTTTGCTACCCACTGCCAGTCTAAATATGACGCTCGCCTTAATTGTAGTGGCCTGTCCCTGCGCGCTTGCCTTAGCAGTTCCCTTGACCATTTCCAGAAGCCTTCACTTGGCCATGAAACGCGGCATTTGGATTAAAAATCCGTCTGCCCTTCAACGACTGACAGACATTAAAACCCTCTATTGGGATAAAACAGGCACTTTAACCACTGGACAACTTCAGGTCTGCGACTGGCAGCGCAAGGATACAGATCCAAGCTTAGATGCACTAATTTACGCCCTTGAAAAAGACAGTCGCCACCCCATCGCCAAAGCCATCGTACGGTATCTCCATGCCAAAGGCCTTAACCCAAATGACTGCCCTATACTAGAGGTTGTGGATACTATAGGGCAGGGGGTTTCGGCTACTTATAAGGGCCACCATTATCAACTCTCCCAACTTAAATCTTTGTCTCAAGAAGGAGAGAAAAAAGCCATTTCTCAAGTTGCTTTATTTAAAAACGGCACTCCCTGCATTTGCATTTCTCTGGAAGATACACTTAAACCTGATGGCGTCCACACGCTGGAACTCCTTCACTCTCAGGGATTGAACTCCCATCTGCTATCGGGAGATACTCAGGCGGCTGTGGATGGGATTATGGTAAGACTCCCTCTAAAAAGCGCGACAGCTGAAATGAGCCCTGAAGACAAAATCCACCGCATTCAAGCAACCCCCTATTCCATGATGATTGGCGACGGCGCCAATGACGCCACCGCAATGGCCGTGGCCCATGTTTCCCTTGCAGTTCAGGGCAGCTTAGACCTCAGCTTAAAAGCGGCTGATATGGTTCTTGTTGTCCCAGAACTTTCTCGAATTCCCGAACTGTTTGACATTGCACGACAGTGTAAACGGGTGTGGATTTTAAATTGCACGCTTGCTCTTTTCTATAATTCTTTTGGTATTTTTTCTGTTTTTATGGGATGGGTGGATCCTTTATTTGCCGCTATTTTAATGCCGCTTAGCTCTTTAACCGTTTATCTGATTCCCATGATCATGATTCGAGACTCGAGGCGCCTTTAAATGTCTGTCATTACCCTCTTACTGCCCTTGTCGATGAGTTTGGCCCTGATGTTTGTATTCGCCTTTCTATGGGTCATCAAAAGTGGTCAGTACGATGATTTAGAAACACCTCAAAATCGCATCTTGATTGATGAAGAGGACCTTGATATAACTCCCTCAGAGTCTCGACATCTCAACCCTAAGGGTTGATTGCCTATATTTCTAAATTTAGATATAGTCTGGCCATATTGAGTGTATAAAGGAGCATTATGAGCGTCAAATTAGAGAAATTTTCATATGATGATGGCATCGTCAAAAAGTTTATCCTTGCCACCGTTTTTTGGGGCGCGATTGCCTTACTTGCCGGTATTTTTATTGCCCTCCAATTGGCAAACTGGAAATTTAATTTTAATCTTCCCTGGCTCTCTTTTGGACGCTTGCGTCCTGTGCATACCAATGCCGCTATTTTTGCCTTTGCAGGGAACGCCATTTTTGCCGGCATCTATCACTCCTCTCAGCGTTTATTAAAAACACGCGTCGCCTCTGACCTTTTGAGCAAACTTCATTTTTGGGGCTGGCAGCTGATTATTGTCCTTGCCGCCGTTAGCCTTCCGCTTGGATTTAGCGCCGGTAAAGAATATGCCGAGCTGGAATGGCCTATCGATATTTTGATTGCCGTTGTCTGGGTTATTTTTGCCATTAACTTTTTTGGCATGCTCAAAAAACGACGCGAAAAACACATGTATGTGGCCATCTGGTTTTACATCGCCACTATTATTACCGTCGCCTTACTGCATGTTGTGAATGCCATTGCCATTCCGGTCACACTGTTTAAAAGCTACCCTGTATACGCCGGTGTTCAAGACGCCCTTGTTCAGTGGTGGTATGGCCACAATGCCGTTGCCTTCTTTTTAACAACCCCGTTTTTAGGCTTAATGTACTATTACATTCCTAAAATTGCACGTAAACCGGTTTACAGCTACAGACTCTCGATTATTCACTTTTGGTCTCTTGTGTTTTTATATATCTGGGCCGGACCTCACCATCTTCTATATTCCGTACTGCCTGAATGGGCGCAAACCTTAGGCATGATCTTTTCGATTATGCTCCTGGCCCCCAGTTGGGGTGGTATGATCAATGGCCTTCTGACCTTAAGAGGCGTTTGGGATCGTGTGCGCCAAGAACCTATTTTAAAGTTTTTTGTGGCCGCCCTTACATTTTATGGTATGGCGACCTTTGAAGGCCCTTTGCTTTCGATTAAATCGGTCAACTCTCTTGCTCACTTTACAGATTGGATTGTTGCTCATGTTCACGTTGGGGTATTGGGCTGGAATGGCTTCATGATTTTTGCCCTCTGCTATTACATCGTCCCTAAACTGTGGAAAACAACGCTTTACAGCACTAAACTTGCGAATCACCATTTCTGGGTGGCCATTACAGGTATCGTCCTTTATGTTTGCTCCATGTGGGCTGCTGGGGTTACCCAAGGTCTTATGCTTCGTGGTATGGAATCGGGACGTCTACTTTATCCTGATTATGTTCAAACGCTCACTCAAATCGTGCCTTTATATTCTGTCAGAGCTTTGGGTGGCACCCTATACTTTATTGGTTATTTACTGTTTATGTATAACATCTTTAAAACCATTCAATCAGCGCCTAAAAATCAAGAAGAAACGGAACAAAGTGCTCCTGCCTTATCGGCCCATAGCCATTCTGGCGATGATACTCATCGTAAGCTTGAAGGCTTGGCAGGTATCTTTACTTATCTTGTTGTGCTTTCCGTTATTGTTGGCTCTATCATTGAAATTTTACCAACACTGACTGCCCATACCTTTATGATGAAAAATAGCACAAAAAAACCCTACACGGCGCTTGAAATTGCGGGTCGGGATATCTATATCCGAGAAGGCTGTTATACCTGCCATTCTCAAATGGTTCGACCTATGGTCTCCGATGTTTTGCGCTACGGTCCCAAATCGGAACCTGAAGATTCGGCCTATGATCATCCCTTCCAATGGGGTTCTCGCCGAATTGGTCCTGACTTGGCCCGTGTTGGTGGCAAATATCCCGACCTCTGGCACTATCGCCACATGGACGACCCGAGAAGCATGGTCCCTGAATCGATTATGCCTTCCTACCCCTGGCTCTTAACGAATAAGTTGGATGATAAAATTCTGAAAAAGAAACTCAGTGTCATGAAACAACTGGGCGTGCCTTATACAACAGAACAAGTGGAAGCCGCTGTCGACGATGCACACAAACAAGCTGAATCTATTGCTGCCAATTTAAATGTCGGCGAAGATCCTAAAACCCTGTCTCAAAAGGAAATCATTGCCCTTATTGCCTACTTGCAACGTCTCAAGGCTGAGCCTAAAGTAGGTGACCAATGAAATCCGATATTTTAAAACTCTTTCCTTTTTTAGGATTAACGTCTACCGCACTTGTCATTTTCTTTGTGTTGTTTTGCGGCTCAATTGTCTATGTTTACAGTCGTTATAATTACAAAAAATATGAACGATTAGCCCATTTACCCCTGGAGGAAACCGAATGAGTCACCCTAAAAAAGAAGGCGAATTATTGGATCATGAGTATGATGGTATTCAGGAATTGGACAATCCACTGCCTAAGTGGTGGAAGCAACTTTTCTATCTGACCATTATCTTTTCAGCCGGGTATTTTATTTATTACACCTTCGGATCTGGCCCCTCTATTCAACATGAATTTAAAACGGAAGCATCAAAAATTGAGTCTCTCCAGCCTAAGTCTGAAAGCCCCGCTCCTCAAAAAGCAGCCAAAGCACCCGCTGCTGACACAACTTCCCCTGAAGCCATTGCCGCAGGAAAAGCGATCTTTGTCGCGAAGTGCGCGGCTTGTCATTTGGCAGATGGCGGCGGTCTTATTGGCCCTAATCTTACCGATAAATTTTGGATTAATGGCGATGGCAGCAGCGAGGCCATTACAAAAGTCATTCATGATGGGGTTCCAGCTAAAGGCATGTTAGCCTGGGGCGCCTTACTGAGCGAAACAGACATCCAAAATTTGGTGGCCTTTATTCATTCTATTCAAGGCTCTAGCCCTGCGACACCCAAAGCCCCTGAGGGAAATGAGGTCAAATAATGACCCTCAACCCCTTTGAGCTTCCAAAGGATAGGTTGGCCTCGACGTCTGAAGATGGGGAACGTCTTTATATCTACCCGGCCACTGTTAAGGGCCGGTTTAAGACCTATCGCAATTGGGTTCATAGCCTTCTCATTGCGCTTTTTTTACTGTTGCCCTGGCTGAAAATTGGGGGGCATCAGGCGGTATTATTAAATGTTCCAGGACGTCGTTTTGCTTTTTTCGGTCTGACCTTTTGGTCTCATGAAGCCCCACTCTTATTTCTGGTGATCTTAACCTTTATTATTGGCATTGGCCTTGTCACTGCCCTTTTGGGCCGCTTGTGGTGTGGCTGGGCCTGCCCTCAAACGGTCTTTATTGAACGACTGTTTCGCAGCATTGAACAGTGGATTGAGGGGGCCGGTACCAGCCAACGTCGCTTTCATTCCAAAGCTAGAACATCTTCTTTTTGGCTTAAAAAAGCCGCTAAATGGGGGCTTTTTTTTCTAATTTCTCTGGTCATCACGCATAGCTTCTTGGCTTATTTTGTGGGTTCTGATCGTATTTTAAGTATGATTACCCAATCCCCTCAAGAAAATTGGGGGGCCTTTTTACTCATTGTTGTGACCACCTCTATCATCCTTTTTGACTTTGGATGGTTTCGCGAACAATTTTGTATTGTGGTGTGTCCTTATGGACGCCTGCAATCTGTGATGATTGATGAGCAGAGCCTTGTTGTGGGCTACGATGCCATTCGCGGTGAGCCTCGCCGGCAAGATCGCCACGATACCGCCGCTTCTGGAGATTGCATCAACTGCTATCGCTGTGTTCAGGTCTGCCCCACCGGTATCGATATTCGCCGTGGCACCCAATTGGAATGTGTCATGTGTACCGCCTGTATCGATGCCTGCGATACCGTCATGTCCAAACTGGGCAAGCCTAAGGGCCTTGTTCGATATGACTCTGAAGCGGGTCTTAATGGCCAAAAACGCCAGTGGCTGCGCGGTCGCATTGTTCTTTATATCCTTTTATTCAGTGCCGTTGTGGCCGCCCTCAGCTATGCTCTCTATTCACGGGATATGGCCCCTGCGTATATTAAGCGCCTTCGAACCCCGCCTTATGAACTTGTAGACGCGCATCGGGTTCGCAATCGGTTTATTGTCAGTATTAAAAATCTTTACTTTGAACCCATTGAGGTTGAGCTATTCCTTTCAGAAGCCGATCAAAAGCGGGGTGTCACTGGCATTCGGCCCGTTGAAGTCCTTAGCATCCAACCCGGTGAAAGCGGGGATTATATTTTCTTTGTAGAAGCCCCAAGCGCCCTCCTTTCCAATGGGAGATATGACATCCCCATCCTGTTAAAGGGACGTCACGGTAAAGACCACTTCCAACGTCAGGAGGTTTTTGTTTTTGTTGGCCCCTAGTTGCTGTCATGTGTCTACAGTGGCCACTTATATGGTGCCCTCTGCTGTTTTACTGGCCAGTTTTTTAGGGAGCTGGCATTGTGTGGGCATGTGTGGACCTTTGGTTATGGCCTCAACGCATTCGCCTCTGTCTGTATGGAACTATCATCTAGGTCGACTCATTGGCTATCTGGGGGTAGGGGCTCTTTCTGCCCTTTTGGGTCATGTGGTCTTGAATCAAACCGCTGGTCTTGTTGCCACTGCCAGCACACTACTTTTGGGCGCATTTTTTATGGGGGTAGGGGCTTACAAGATTCTTTACCCCACTCAAGAATTGCCCACTTTGGGCAAGGTGTGGATAACGCGCTATATGGGGAAATGGGTTCAACATAAGCAGGCCATGGCGGTGGGCTTTGCCTCTGTTTTTTTGCCCTGCGGTTGGCTCTATACCTTTGTTGCCGCTGCGATGGTAAGCCACAGCGTGAGTACATCGCTGATTATGATGGGCCTTTTTTGGCTGGGTACTTTACCTGCGCTCATCGCCTCCCCGCTCTTGCTTCAGAAATTCTTAAAACCGCTGTCTACCCGATTCCCTCAATTCAGTGGGATCTTACTGCTTTTGGCAGGTTTGGCCATTATTCTGTTTAAATTGTAAGCTTTTATACGGTCTCAAAATCTGATACGATCACGTCTTATGACAACATCTACTCAAATACCACGTCTCTTTTTAGCCTCTCAATCTCCCAGACGCTTTGATATTTTAACCCAGCATGGATTCTGTGTGGAAACTATCCCCAATCAGCTTCAGGTTGAAGATGACTTTAACCCGGATCTGCCCATTGCGCCCCAAGCCGAAGCCCTTGCGCTTAAAAAGGCCCGTTTATCTCGGGCTCATTACCAGGGTATTGTCATTGCAGCAGATACGATTGTGGTAAAAGACTCTCAGTGTTTGGGAAAACCAGCCTCTCTTTCGGATGCAGAAGCCATGCTTTCCCTGTTGTCTGGCTACACACATCAGGTGATTTCGGCCGTGGCGCTCATTTATACCCTTACAGGAGAAGAGCGTATCCTGTCAGACACAACTTACGTTACATTTAATGCCTTAAGTGCCGATCAGATTCACCGCTACGTCCACACCTGCTCCCCTTTGGATAAATCCGGGAGTTATGGCATCCAAGAACTCCCGCCTGAATTTATTCACTCTATTGAAGGCTCTCTTTTTAATGTCGTGGGATTTCCCATTGAAAAAGCAGGACCTCTTATTCATGCGCTTATAGCGCCCCCAAACCATCCCAATTAAAAGTGCCATCTGGATTAAAGGTATCCTCCCAAGCCGAGTCCAGGTCTCCAAATAATTCCCCTCCCGCTGCAAAAAAATCGAGGTCTTCTGCGCCATCCGCTAAAAGCCTTAGGCCATCCAAAATGCCGGGATTTGATTCGGCATGCGAGGATTTTGGCTCAGGGGGCTTAGAGACTCCCGTTGGAACAGGATCTTCTTTTCTGTGAGTTTCTATTAACTTTTTTGTCCTGACAAAGACTCTAAATTGGATTAAAAAGGACTTAAAGTCCATTTTTTTAAGCCGCTTTATATTCTCTGTTTTTAGATCATCGACATCTGTACTTTCAGAGTCTTTTTCTTCCATATTTTGAGCGATGAGTTCAAATATCGCTTTTGCCACAAAAAAAGTTGAAATCAGCTCTGTCGTTTTTGATGCTTTGTCATCCTGACTGGCCATAACATAAAAGGCTTTGGGATTGATTAAAATATCTAAGGCCTCTTTCTGAAGGTTACAAATGCTATGTAGCCACTGATCGACATCCGTTTCAGGCTTAAAACTATAGAAAGAAATGGGTTCTGTCTGCCCAATGCGATCAATTCGTGCCATCACTTGATCTCTCACCGCCAGGCTCTTGGGCTGATTAAACAAAATTAAATGCTTGGCTTCTGTTAAATTCAGGCCTGTTGTTTGGGTTGGAATGATGAGTATCGGCGGTTTCTCTAAACAAGATAGATTAGCCGCTAGATTTTTATGAATATCCAGTTCCTCATACTCTGAGCTGGGCTGTTCCCTGCAAAATTTTATGGCTGCAACCACATGAGACGATAATTGACTGGGCTGAATTCCTTTCTGTTTTACCAACGCTATTAGTCCCTTAACCATCTCCTGCTTCCCATAAATCAAACACTTTGAAATAGCGGATAAGCCTAAATACCCGGGTGTAAAAAGGGCTTTGATATGATCGGATTCGCCTAAATATTGAAGAACGGCTTGCTCTATCTGGTTTAGATTATCGGGTCGTGATCGATCTGGTTGCACTAAGACATGCACCAATACCTGGTTAGGGGGCACCATATCATCGTAATCTCCAAAATGGGCGGGGTCTAAAGCCCCTGATTCTAATTGGAACGCAATGTCTGCGGCAGACTGCGCGGCTTTACGGTTCAGGGTGTCGTCAGGTAATTCTATGGTGGTCGTAGATCCAAATCGCGCACATGCTGCTCTGTATGCCGCTAAAGTATGCATATCAAAAATAGAAAACGCTCTTCCTATCCCATTTTTAATGGCTATTCCTTCCTCGAGCGTATCGGCTGTTATGACAATGGGCATCCATAATGTGGGTAGCACCGATTGCTTTAAGGCTGCTATTTTGTAAGGCCGTATTGCATCTCTGCTTGTTTGAACACCGATCGTTTTTGTTTTAACACCAGATTCAGCACTGCCCCCTTCCTCAGACTTCTTTAACTTTGCTCTGGCGCCAGAAACATGAAAAATGGTAGACGCCCCTAAGGTTTGTCTCCATGCGGGATCAAAGATCTTATTCGCTCTTATAATCGCCGCTTGCTTTTCTTTAGATTGCGGGAGCTGTATGTCATGATAGGATTTAGGATAATCTCTTCTGAGTTTCGAATCTTTACAGGCTAAAAAATCGGATCTTACGGTCTCAAAATTTCTCAAGGTATAATGATCCAACACCAAAGCTGTAACCGTGGAGACAGCCGCTAAAGACACCTTAAGTGTGGTCTCTACAGAATCAAAAAGTGCCCTTAAACTTTCCTCACCCGTTAAGGAACGCTCTGAAAAGTATCGAGCTGTTTTTAATTGGCTTAACACCACCCCCAAACTTTGTGCCACACTGATTAAGGTACGCTTATCTTCTGTATAATCATAAAGGGGATCGGTTACCGCCAATGTTGCAATGATTTCATGCATGGTTTTGGCCATTGGCGTTCCGGTTAAAGCCATTCTTGATCTCGGGTCAATTCCCCCTGAATCGTCTTCACAGGGTCTGAGTCCATCAAAATTATAAGATAATACAGACCCCATGGTATGCACTTCGTCCATAATCATCATGCCAAACTGATGGCGGCTAAAAAATCCTTTAACGGCATCTGGTTCTAAACGCGTACGCTTTTGAGCGCGTTCAAGGGCATCTGTATCGCCCGTTTCTTCGGCTTCGTCTGCTAGTTTTTCTAATCTTCTTGCCTGCTGAATTTCTCGTTTTTTGGAATTTACAGTTTTAATCACATCATAGATTGTTATAAACAGTTTCCCTTTTATAAGGGCTGGATTAGCGTCTATCTGCTTGGCTATTTTATCGAGTTCTGCAGGTGTTTTAATCTTCAAAATTTGACATTCCTCTATAAAGCTCCCTTTATCCATCACTTCCGTCGCCCATTGATCGACAAGTGCTGGCGTGGGTACAACAATTAAATGGGGATGATTGTCTGGATTTTGATCCCGTTGAAATAGATAAAGCGCGCCAATGGCCTGAATGGTTTTTCCTAAACCCATTTGATCGCATAATACACGTCTTCCTGCATGAATCGCGTGAATGCCTTTTTCTTGAAAGGGGAATAAACTAATATGCCGATTAAGCCCAAAAGGGCCGTCATTCATGGCGATTATTTTCTTAAAAAGGGTCCTATACTGCCCCCAGTTAAGAAAGGTTGAAAAGTAAGAGAGTCCAAGTGGTAG
>CAZIFG010000024.1:0-19070 GCA_964539135.1 uncultured Rickettsiales bacterium | reverse complement strand
ATACCTCCCACACCCAGTGAACACCGTTTACAGCGTGGACTACCGGGGTATCTAATCCCGTTTGCTCCCCACGCTTTCGCGCCTCAGTGTCAGAATTAGGCCAGAAAGCCGCCTTCGCAACTGGTGTTCCTCACAATATCTACGCATTTCACCGCTACACTGTGAGTTCCGCTTTCCTCTACTAACCTCTAGTACATCAGTTTCAAATGCAAACCTTGGGTAAGCCAAGGCCTTTAACATCTGACTTAACATACCACCTACGCGCCCTTTATGCCCAATAAATCCGGATAACGCTCGCCCCTTACGTATTACCGCGGCTGCTGGCACGTAATTAGCCGGGGCTTCCTTTAGAGGTACCATCATAATTTTCCCTCTTGACAGAGCTTTACATTCCGAAAAACTTCTTCACTCACGCGGCGTCGCTGCGTCAGGCTTTCGCCCATTGCGCAATATTCCCCACTGCTGCCTCCCGTAGGAGTCTGGACCGTGTCTCAGTTCCAGTGTGGCTGATCATCCTCTCAGACCAGCTAATGATCGTCGCCTTGGTAAGCCATTACCTTACCAACTAGCTAATCATGTATGAGCCCCTCCCTAAGCGATAAAACTTTCATCTTCAAATCATGCGACTCAAAGATAATATCCGGTATTAGCGTTCCTTTCGAAACGTTATCCCAATCTTAGGGGCAGGTTACTCATATATTACTCACCCGTCCGCCACTAACTAAGGTAAAAACCGAAATCTCTACCTCAATTCGTTCGACTTGCATGTGTTAGGCACGCCGCCAGCGTTAATCCTGAGCCAGAATCAAACTCTTAGTTAATTAACTGCACTTTTCAAAAAAAGTGCAAAAAAATAAAATTTTTCAATTTCAGATTTAAAAAGACTCGCACGCTTTTAAATATGGCTTGTTATTTAATTTTCAAAGAACCAATCTGTGTTTAACAGAGGAGTAATATGATACTGTCATTTTTGAGGCCTGTCAACACCCTTTTTCAATTAAGTGTCTATGGTTTAGGCTCAAAAAAAACACACCATAAAACTTCAATTTTTATCTTTATCTATAGAAATAAATGCCCCCCCCTACATTGAATCTGTTTTTTCTTTTATACCCCCATTTTAATTAACTTTTAATATATAAATAAATTGTCATAAGCTATACTGAATAACATGGTTATTTTTCTTTTAAAACTGCCCTTACTTTTCTTAAGAACTGTCTTGCGTTTTTTCCGAGATTTGGATGGTCTCTGTCAGTATGGGATCTCTAAATTGAATCCGCCGTCTTATATCGTGACCGGGGGATGCCAAAAACGAGGCCTCTGCTGTCATCGACTTGCCGTTTATATTCATCCCAGATTGTGGAAATATCCCATTATCGTTTCTGTTATTCGAAGATGGTACATGTTTGTCTACAATTTTAAATTCATAGAATCCCAAGAAAATCTTCAGGTCCTTATCTTTTCTTGCAACTATCTTAAAGATAATTTATGTAGCATTCATTGGAAACGCCCCTTTATTTGCAGGCGGTATCCTGGGGTCAGTCCTTATATACGGCCCACGCTACTTCCTGGCTGTGGCTATACGATTGAATCTTTTTCACAAAAAAAGGGGTTTAGGCCTTAAATCCTCTTGTAGACTGAATCTAATCCCCAAATACAAACATCCAGTCTGTATTTGACGCCAAAGGCTTTGCCTCTATTAGGGTTGTCCCTTTCTCTGTTGCCAATTTTACTATTAGCCCTTCTGGCAATTCTGCAATGGATGTAATGTGAATATGTTTAATTTTTAATGGACTTAGAATCGGCACGTCACTTAAAGTGGCACGCTCATGTTTAAAGTTTCAACCTGTGAGGCCATTATTTTTTGAAATAATTCTGGGGATATATTGCGAGCACGGCTTAAATCCAATCTCTTTTTTACGCTTACATGCTTGGGATTAATTCCTTTTAGGGATATCCCTGATAGATTAACGCTGTCTAGATTGGATTCTAATATTTTTTCGACAAAGGCTTTCGGTATATTTGTGGATCTTGTTAACTCTATCTCTCTTAGATTTTCTAGATTAAATTCCGTTTCAGGATTTACACCCGCCAAGTTAGATCTTATGAGTGTTAATTGTTTTACCCCTGTTTTTAAGGCATTATTCAAAGCATCATCAGAAACCCCCTCTATTAAATCTAGTTTTAGATTCTCTAAACCAGACGGTATTTCTATAGGTAAAAATGATTCTGAAATCAAAAAACCTACTAACTTGATATACTTTAAGTGTAGTCCCCATGCCTGCTCTATGGTAAGAATCCCCTAGAGCATTCCTCTCTTTATCCTAACTTTTATAGTTTTAATTGGCACATATTTTGGGATCTTTACAAGATGCCTAAAATAGGTGTTACGAAAGAGGCCCAATTTTTAAGTTCATATAACTGCTTTGATTTGAATATTTTAGATGGAACCTTTGAAAATCCAAAGGTTCCTTAGGAATGAATGAAAATCAATAAGACAATTAGGAATAGGCAATGATTCGGACGCGTCTAACACCTGAAATTTTTTCTAATTTTTCTTTCAGATCTGAATTAACTGTGCCTGAAATATCTACCATTGTATAGGCGACATCTCCACGGCTCTTAT
Source organism: uncultured Rickettsiales bacterium (assembly GCA_964539135.1). Classification (GTDB taxonomy): domain Bacteria; phylum Margulisbacteria; class Marinamargulisbacteria; family CAZIFG01; genus CAZIFG01. The sequence continues at coordinate 16,447 of CAZIFG010000024.1, read as the reverse complement.
TCAACATTTCTGTAATGTTTAAATTTTCAGCTGCTAATATTTGGGTAATTTGTCCTACCATATTGGGAACGTTATCATTGATAATGGTGACTCTATAATCCCCTGAACGCTCTAACTCGCAATTTGGAAAATTAACCGAGTTGAGAATATTGCCATTTTCCAAAAAATCTTGGATTTGGTTTGCAATCATAATAGAACAATTGGTTTCGGCCTCTTCTGTAGATGCCCCTAAATGGGGAATGGCAATCACATTCTCAGACTGTAATACCTCATCTGAAGGGAAATCTGTGACATATTTTCCTAAAATCCCCTCATGAATGCTTTCCATAATATCTGATTCACTTACAATTTCTGGTCTGGAAAAGTTTAATAAAACAGCGCCTTTTTTCAATTTTGAAAGCAAGGACTTATTGATAAAGGCATTCGTTTTGTCCGTTAAGGGCATATGTAAGGTAATAAAATCTGATTCTGAAATGAGTTTGCTTAATTGTGGCGATGGCTTCACATTTCGAGATAATCCCCAGGCTCTATCCACAGAAATAAAGGGGTCATGTCCAAGAACATTCATCCCTAAAGCAGAGGCTGCATTCGCAACTAAAACCCCAATGGCGCCTAAGCCTACAACCCCTAATGTTTTACCTTTAATTTCAATGCCTTTAAATAAGGCTTTATTGTCTTCGACAAGCGTGTTAACATCCTTGCCTTTTCCTTTTAAGGTTCTTGAAAAATTAATCCCTCCCACAATATCTCGAGAGGATAATAACAAGCCCGCTAAAACAAGTTCTTTTACGGCATTTGCATTCGCACCTGGTGTATTAAAGACAATAATGCTTTTTGATGTGCACTTTTCAACGGGAATATTATTGACACCCGCCCCTGCACGACCAATTGCCAGTAAGGATTCTGCTAGAGGCTCATCATGTATTTTTTGACTTCGAAGCACGATCGCATCGGGGTCTGAAATACCTTCACCAACAGAAAAGCCTGCAGATTTAAAAATCTCCAGGCCTTCTTTAGCAATTTTATTAAATGTTTTAATTTTTGCCATAAGTGATTATCTTTTTCTAAATTGATACCCTTTACGTGCTTTTTTACGACCGTATTTTTTACGCTCTTTCTCTCTAGGATCTCGTGTTAAAAGATCATTGTCTCTGAGTGTTTTTCTAAACGATTCATTCAACTCTAATAGAGCGCGCGCAATGCCCAGTCTGCACGCATCCGCTTGCCCTGACTTTCCACCGCCAAAAGTACTGATTTTAATATCGTACTTTCCTTCCAACCCTAATACTTGAATGGCTTTTAAAATGCTGTTTGTTTTGATTTCATTTTGCAAATAATCTGCAGCAGATAATTTATTGATGGTTACAGTACCTTTGCCATTATGAACCCATACTTTCGCAATAGAGGATTTTCTCTTTCCCGTTCCATAAGCAACATGAGGTGCTGATGATTTTACTTTTTTTTCTGTTTCAGTCATGGTCTAAACTCCTTTCTCTAATGTCAATGGCGTTGGGGATTGCGCCTCATGAGGATGTGTATTACCTGCATATATTTTGACCTTTTTTAGCATTTGACGCCCAATTGTATTTTTAGGCAGCATGCCTTTTACGGCTGCATACAATACACGCTCTGGGAATGTGTTTAACATTTTATCCAATTGGACTTCTGTAATACCACCTGGGTATCCTGAATGTCTAAAATATTTTTTTTGTGTCATTTTTTTGCCGGTTACTTTGATTTTTTCAGCATTGTATACCACAACAAAATCCCCCATATCTACAGAGGGTTGATAAGAGGTAGATTCTTTTCCTTTGGCAATACTTGCAATTCTTGAGGCCAGTCTACCTAGCACCTGATCTGTTGCATCGATGGCAACCCATTTTACAGGTTGATCTTCACGTTTTGCATAATATGTTGTTTGTTTTTTCATGTTGAGGTCTCCTTTCTTGATCCCTATGATTATTCGTAATTTACTTTTACTAAACTCAGGCCTTTTGCAGGCGCTGTTGTGTACTTAAATGAAACCGCATCCCCATTTAAATACTGTCTTAATGTGTCTATCGATTGTCGTCCACGCAATACCTCAAAAACGCCTCCTGTGATATTCCGAACCATACGATATAAAAATCCATTGGCTACAATTCGAATTCGGTAATAATATCCAGTAGGATTCCATTCATACACACAAGGGAAAGGATGTTTTGTAATGCTAAAATGGAAGACCGTTCTTTCGGTACCGTTTTCTGTCGATCCTACATTTCTAAATCGTTTAAAATCATGTGTTCCCTCTATGACGTCGCGCAAAGAGTTTAGAAGCATCTCATTGGGCTGAAATCGAATAGCGGTCACAAAATCTATTAGATAATGTGGAATCTCATCGCTAGAAAATAAATAATTATATTCTCTGGATGTTGCGCTTCGCCTGGCATCAAATTGGGAATCTACTCTTTCGCAAGCAATAACTTTTAAGTCTTTTGCCAACTTCGCGTTGATCCCGGCGATTACTGTTTTACTTTCAAAGATCTTATTTGTATCAAAATGGACAATTTGTCCTTCCGCATGAACGCCTGTATCGGTTCTGCCGGATCCGTATATCTTTTTTACATCTTTGAACATGGCTTGGACTGCAGTTATTAAGTCGGCCTCTACTGTTCTGTGATGGGGTTGGATTTGATACCCGTTGAAATCCTTCCCAATATACCTTACTGTTATCTTATACCTAATCAACCAACTCTAAAATACTAACTGCTGCTGCATCTCCGCGTCTATGCCCGACTTTGATAAGCCGAGTATAGCCTCCGGGTCTGCTTTTAGTTTGATCGGATAAGGTTTTAAATGTGGAAGCGATGACGTTGCTATCTGGAATAACTTGTAAGGCTTGTCGTCGCGCATGCAATGACCCGTTCTTTGCTAGGGTAATTAACTTATCAGCCATCTTTTTAGCTTCTTTTCCACGAACTTCTGTGGTTTCCACTCTGCCATGAATCAGCAAAGATCTGACAATACCTCTCAAAAGTGCTAGACGCTGATCGGTTGCTCTACTTAATTTTTTATTTCCTTTACGATGTCTCATGATCTCTCCTTACACCTTCAACGCTAAACTATAATGAGATAATTTGCTATTAATCTCATCTGCGCTTTTTTTACCAAAGTTTTTAATTTGTATCAATTCTGACATGTCTTTAGAAATAAGTTCGCCTACTGTTTCAATCCCTGCTCGTTTTAAACAATTTGAAGATCGTGCAGAAAGCTCTAAATCATCGATAGACATACCTAACACTTCATCGCTAGGTTGAACTTGTGAAAGCTCTGTATCTAAGGTTTTTAATTCAGGTTCTTCATTGATTTTTCCAAAAATTGTTAGCATTTTAGATAAAATGCCCGCTGCTTTGGTAACAGCTTCTTCTGGATCTACACTGCCATTTGTCCAAACATCTAAGGTCAGTTGATCATTATCTAATTCTTTACCTACACGAATGCTATCTACTTGGTGATTTACTTTTACAATGGGTGAAAAAGAAGCATCCAACGCAATTTCATCTACCGCTTGGCCTTCTTCTTTTACAAACTCAGCTGGTGCGTATCCTAACCCTTTGGACAGTGTCAGTGTCATTGAAATTTTACCGTTATCTGCAATTTCTACAATGTGATGTTTTGGATTAATGACTTTAACCCCAGTTGGACACTCTATATTCGCTGCTGTTAACTTGCCTTTCCCTTTACCTTTTAGCTTAAGTGTTGCAGGCTCGTCGCCTTCAAGTGAAAAAATAACCCCTTTCAAATTACAAATAATATCTAGGACATCTTCTATAACGTTTGGAAGTGTTGAGAACTCATGTGTTACGCCCTCAATTTGAACGCCTGTTAACGCCGCCCCTGATAAAGAAGACAGTAATACACGACGCAATGCATTCCCAAGTGTATTTCCCATCCCTTTGTTAAGAGGAGATACGATAAAACGTCCTCTTCCATCTTTTAATACATCATATTTTACCCATGTGTTTTGTTGTGACATTTTGTATACTCCTGCCTATCTCGAATAGAACTCGACGATCAAATGTTCTTCTACTGGCACATCGATTTGATGTCGCTCTGGCAATTGCTGTACCTTTATCGATTTTTCTTTTGCATCATAATGCAACCAATCTGGAAGGCCTTTTGCTTCTAGGCGCTTAAATCCTTCTTCAAATTGAGACTTACTACTTTCTTTAACCTGTACGATATCTCCAACCGTTAAGATAATAGATGGAATATCTACTTTTTTACCGTTCACCGTAAAATGGGCATGTTTTGTTAACTGACGCCCTTCTTTTCTTGATCTTGCCAATCCTGCTCTAAACACAAGATTATCTAAACGTCTTTCAAACATAGAAAGTAGGTTATTACCTGTAATTCCTTTTTGATTGGATGCCTTTTTAAAGTATAAGCTGATTTGGCTTTCTGTTACGCCATAAAACCAACGTAATTTTTGTTTTTCTCTTAGACGCTTTCCAAACTCTGATAGCTTAGAAGGCTTAATTGATCTGATCCCTGGTGCGAAATTTCTTTTTTCAATTTCGCATTTTGCTGTATGACATCTTTCGCCTTTAAGAAATAACTTCTCGCGACTTCTTCGGCATTTTTTACAATCTTCACCTGACTTAAAACCCATAATCTGAACTCCTATACTCTACGTCTTTTTCTTGGACGACACCCATTATGAGGAATGGGCGTTACATCTTTAATGGATTCCACCTCAATACCAGCCGCTTGTATTGAACGAATCGCTGTCTCTCTTCCTGAACCTGGTCCATTTACATATACTGTAATGCGTGACATTCCTACAGATTCAATTGCTTTTTTAGCTGCCATATCGCCTGCCAATTGCGCTGCGAACGGCGTTCCCTTTTTTGTTCCCTTAAACCCTGCGGAACCAGAAGAATACCATGAAATAAGATTGCCTTCAGGATCTGTTATCGATACGATGGTATTATTAAATGTTGATTTAATATGGGCTACTCCCTGGGGAATATGTTTTTTTGATTTTTTCTTTTTTACTACGGCCATCTGTCATTCCTCCCGTCTATTTGGTCACTTTCTTCTTACCTGCAATCGCAATACGTTTACCCCGTTTTGTTCTTGCATTTGTATGCGTTCTTTGACCGCGGCATGGAAGTTTTCGTTTATGTCTAAGGCCTCTGTACGTTCCTGCATCCATATATCGCTTGATATTTTGATGAACTTCTCGTCTCAAATCACCTTCAATTACGTAATTTTTTAATTCTTCACGCAATCTCACAATTTCGTCTTCTGATAGATTTTTTACACGTGTATCAAATGAAATGTTTAACTTCGTTAAAATATCTTGAGAAAATTTCAATCCAATACCATAAATGTACGGCAATGCATACTCCACTCTCTTATCTCTAGGTAAATCTACGCCACCAAGTCTAGCCACAATATCCTCCTAACCCTGTCTTTGTTTATGTTTTGGTATTTCACAGATAATTCTTACAACACCATGTCTTTTAATTCTTTTGCATTTTGCACACATTTTCTTTACCGATGGTCTGACTTTCATTTTTATCACCTTATTTTTGTTCTTATCTAAAAATGAATAGATAAGGCCAAGTATTTTACACTATTTATGACTCACTGTTAAGAGCCTATTTTCACCTTCGCAAGACTTCTTGATATTTCTTCGCATATTTTCTCAAAAACGAGATCTGGTTCCACATCTCCAGACACTCGAATCACACGATCTGAGAAATAATTTAAAATAGGATCAATTTCATTTAAAAAAACCTGATTTCTTGATCTAATCACATCTGGCGTATCATCCGCTCTTCCTCTTTGTAGCAGGCGAGTGATTAAGGTATCAATATGACACTCCAGATACAGAATAATCGTTGGGAGGCTCCCCTGAGATAGCGCCTCATCAAAGACCTTACATTGATCTACATTCCGAGGAAATCCATCAAAAACAGCACCTTTTGATAGCACTTCTTTCGAAAGCTTGGATTTAAACATTTGGACAATAAGACTATCAGGCACTAAATGTCCTTTTTCCATATAGCTTAATGCCTGTTGACCGAGCTCTGTTTTTTCCTGAACTTCTTTACGGAGAATATCGCCTATTCCTATCTTTGAAATGCAATATTTTTTAATTAAGAGCTCCGTTTGTGTCCCTTTTCCAGATCCAGGGGCTCCTAATAGGGTGATATATGCGCTCACTACATCATCCCTTCGTAGCGTTTTGAAATCACAAAAGCCTCGATTTGTTTCATCAAATCCATTGCCACCCCTACTATGATTAATAGGGCCGTTCCACCCAGTCCCATAAAGCTTGTGACATGAGTGAGATTGGCAGCAATGGTAGGGACTAAGGCAACACCTGCTAAAAAAACAGCGCCTATCAAGGTCAGTTTTGTGATGACACGTTCTAGAAACTCTACTGTTGATTTTCCAGGACGAACCCCCATAATAAAGCCACCATGCTTGCGAATATTTTCAGCAATTTCTTCTGGATTAAATGTAATAGCCGTATAAAAATACGTAAAAAAGAAAATTAAGACACAAAATGTTGCATTATAAATAAACCCATCATAAGCATAATAAGATGCAAAAAAGTGCTGTATGGCCTCTATGTTTATATATTGCACAATCATCAGCGGAAACTGAAGAACGGCTGAGGCAAAGATAATTGGCATAACCCCGCCCTGAACCAATCTCAAAGGGATATACGTATTTTGAGACCCCACGACGCGTCTGCCTACCACTCGTTTGGCGTACTGCACCGGCACTTTTCTTTCAGCTTCTTGAACATATACAATGCTAAGGATCATCGCTAAAAATACTAAGATCATTAACATCACACCGATTAAAGATCCACCCCCCTGGACCAAAACCAGTGTATTTTTAATATAAGAGGGCATTTGAGCCACAATACCTACAAAAATAAGAATAGATGCCCCATTCCCAATGCCATTTTCTGTAATTAATTCAGACATCCACATGACCAAAGCAGCACCTGCTACAAGACTGATGACTGAATATGAAAAAAACCAGGCAAAATTCATACCTGGTATCATCAAACTCTTAAAGCCTACAGTCATAAAACTGGCCTGTACAAAAGCCAAACCAATCGCTAAATATCGGGTATATTGACCTATTTTTTTTCGACCGGCTTCCCCTTCTGAAGACATTTCCTTCATGCTTGGAGATATAATCGTTAAGAGTTGCATAATAATGGACGCGTTGATGTAAGGCAAAATCCCCAACGCAAAAATGGAGAATCGTGCTAAAGCACCGCCACTAAATAAGTTAAAAAAACCTAAAAGCCCCCCATTTTGAAACAAAGCCCCTAACTGTTCTAAATCTACCCCTGCAATTGGAATGTGAGATCCTAATCTATAGGCCACAATCATCAATAAAACATACCCGACTTTTTGTTTTAATTCGGGTATTTTAAAGATTGCAGATAAATTATTAATTTGCATTGTTAATAACTCTATAGGTTCCTTTTACACTTTCAATTTTTTCAAGTGCTGATTTTGAGCACTTATGGGCTTCAACAATGAGTTTTTTTGTAAGTTCACCACGACCCAATATTTTTACACGGTCATTTTTATGAATAAGGCCTTTTTGTATTAAAGTATCTAAACTTACAATATCCCCTTCATTAAAATTGACTTGCAAATCATCTAAATTGACTGCTTGATATGCAATTTTAAAAATTCGGGCCATTCCGGTTCCTCTTTTTTTAGGAATTCGTCTGTATAGAGGTGTTTGCCCCCCTTCAAATCCAGGTTTACTTTTAAATCCGGATCTGCTTTTACTTCCTTTACGACCACGGCCTGACTCTCCGCCAATTCCAGATGCTTGTCCTCTTGCTTTACGCTTTCTTTTTTGAACAGAGCCTTTTGCGGGTCGGATTTCAATTTTTGTATCTGACATACTTACTTACCTCTAGTTGTTCTCCGATGTCACGGTTTCAGATGATGCATCTGATTTTACATCGGGTTGGTTGTTCACCTTGTCGGACTCAGCACCGGCTTTATGAGACGATCTTTGGGGCCCTCTTTTATTTCCAGCTTTCTTATCTCTTGATTTTAATGCATCTGCCGCATTTTTCAATTTCTTTTTTTCTTTCTCTTGTTCTAGACGCTTCAGATGCCCTTTCATGCTTTCATCTACTTTATGGTAGAAAATAGGCAATACTTTCCCACGTCTTTTTTCTTCTTCTTGCTGATTCTTAAGTTGCATTAAGGCGTTTAGTGTTGCATACGTTACGTTAACACTGTTTCTTGCGCCTAAGGTCTTCGCAACAACATCTGTATATCCAGCAGATTCCAATAAGATACGTACAGGACCGCCTGCAATAACGCCTGTTCCTGGTTTCGCAGGTTTAATGAGTACACGTGATGCTCCAAAGTTTCCCACAACTTGATGAGGCACTGATCCCTCAATCATTTGCACTTTATATTGGTGCTTATTTGCACGATCTACGGCTTTTCTAATTGCCGTTGGTACCTCTTTGGATTTGCCCAATGCAAATCCAACATTACCATTCCCATCGCCTGTAATCACAAAGGCTCTAAATGAGAGTCGTTTTCCACCTGTAACAACTTTATTTACACGGTCAATTCGAATGACTTTTTCTGTAATTTCAGGATCTACGTTATCGATTATCACGTCACTCTCTAAAGACGTATTGTTTTTTGTTGTGTTCAAAATTCTAAACCTCCTTCTCTCGCTGCTTCTGCTAGGGCTTTTACTCTTCCTTTATATTGAAATCTACCTCTATCAAAAATTACTTTTTTAATATTCTTTTCAAGAGACAATGTGGCTATCGTCTTACCGACTTCTTTTGCAGCATCAATATTCTGACCTGTTTTTAACTTCATAGACGATGCACTGACCACGGTGTTCCCTGTCTCATCATCAATCACTTGTGCATAAATATAAAGATTACTTCTAAAAATTGATAGTCTTAATCTTTCCCCATTACTTTTAATTTTATTTTTTTTAATCATGATTTTCTCTCACCTACTTTTTAACACTTTTACCGGATTTTTTAACAATTCTCGCACCAGCAAAATGAATCCCTTTACCTTTGTAAGCATCTCGTTTTCTCAGTTTTTGAATCTGTGCACAGACTTCACCTACAACTTGTTTGTCAATTCCTAATACTTTTAAAGTGACTTGATTTTCTACCACAAAGGTAATGCCTTGAGGCGCTTTGAAAGGAACCGGATGCGAATATCCCAATGCAAACTCTAAATCTTTTCCTTTTGCTTGAACTCTATATCCAATCCCTTTTAACTCTAGAACTCTTTCATATCCAGTAGAAACGCCTGTTACCATGTTTGCAATTAAGGCTCTGAAAAGGCCGTGTTTTGCTTTGACTTCTTTTACATCGGAATCTCTCACTAAACGTATTTTAGAGTCTTCTACAAGAACTTGAATGTTAGGCGATACCTCACAAGACAATTCTCCTTTTGGACCTTTTACACTTACAAGGTGATCCTCAATTGCAACGGATACCCCTGATGTTATGACTATTTCTTTATTTCCTATGCGCGACATATCAATCTCCTTAGTATACGATCCCGATGAGCTCGCCGCCTACATTTTTGAGTCGAGCTTCTCGTCCTGACAATACGCCTGAAGAGGTTGAAACAATACAAATGCCATACCCATTTAACGGCTTTGGTATTTCTGATTTTTCAACATATGCCCTTTTACTTGGCTTACTGACTCTCTTTAAAGTAGAAATCACCGATTCGCCTTTCTCTGTGTATTTCAACTGAACTTTAATGATTTTTTTAGCGGGGGTATCATTTAAAACGGTAAAATCCTGAATATACCCTTCTGAACGTAAGATTTTTAAAATACTTTCTTTAAGAACAGAATGAGAAATAGAAACAGATGAATGTTTTTCTTTGAGCGCGTTTCTTATTCTTGTAAATAAATCTGAAATGGGGTCCATGATTGTCATAATTATTCTCCTACCAAGATGATTTGCGGACACCAGGCAGCTTGCCATTGCTCGCTAATGTTCTAAAACAAATTCTACAAATCCCAAAAAACCTCAAAAATCCTCTTGGTCTTCCACAGATATTGCATCGATTACGATGCTGAGCCGTGCCTTCTTTACGCTTATTCTTAATGATCATTCCTGTTTTTGCCATATTTCTTTCCTTTTCCTTAGTTTTTTCTGAATGGCATTCCCAATAATGCTAAAAGCTCATATGCTTCTTCATTTGTTTTTGCCGTTGTTACAAAGGTAATATCAAAGCCTCTAGACCTATCAATTGTGTCATACTTAATTTCAGGAAAAATAATATCTTCTTTTAATCCTAAAGTATAATTACCTCTTCCATCAAATGCCGTTCTTGAAACGCCTCTAAAATCTCTAATTTTAGGAATCGCTACATTAAGAAGTTTTGTTAAAAAATCATACATTTTTTTTGATCTTAATGTTACTTTACACCCAATGATTTGGTCTTCTCGAATCTTAAAATTAGAGATCGCTTTTTTTGCTTTTGTCAGTATTGGTTTTTGACCTGTAATAGCTTTAAACTGATCGGCTGTATACTCTACCAACTTACTATTTCCGACAGCTTCACCTAATCCGCGATTAATTACTATTTTTTCCAATTTAGGCACTTCCATAATAGAAGAATATTTATACTTCTCCATTAAGGCCTTCACAATGTCGTCTTGATATTTTGTCTTTAAATTTAAAGCTGCCATTCCATTCTCCGTTTACTTTAGTGTATTGCCAGATGCTTTAGCAACGCGCACCTTTTTATCTTTTACAATTTTAAATCCAACCCGAGTTGCTTTTTTTTGTCCGGATTCTACTAGTTTTACATTTGACCAATGAATTGGAGCCTCAATAGAAACAATGCCACCCTCTTTATCTTGAGTAGGCTTAACATGCTTTTTTATGATATTGATATTTTCTACAATCACTTTTTGGGTTTTAGATTTTACAGATTTTACTTTACCCTTTTTCCCTTTATCTTTACCTGAAATGATTAATACTTCATCATCTTTTTTAAACTTATTCACCGTGCGCTCCTAAATTACATCACTTGCTAATGAAATAATTTTCATATAGTTTTTGTCTCGTAATTCTCTTGGAATGGGTCCAAAAATTCGCGTTCCACGAGGATTTCGATCTTTATTGATAATCACAACTGCGTTTCTATCAAATCTGAGTACTGTACCGTCGTCTCTTACATGATTTCTCACTGTATTGACGATAACAGCTTCACATACTTCACCTTTTTTAATACCACCTTGACCTTGAGGCATTGCTTTTTTAACAGTACAAATGATACGATCGCCAATTTCAGCACTATGTCTTCTGGATCCGCCAAGGATTCGTATACACAATACTTCCTTAGCTCCTGAATTATCTGCGACCTCTAATCTTGTTTCTACTTGTATCATTTTTCATTCAATCCTTCTGGCCTAAGATTTAATTTCTTCAACTGAAATTACTCGCCAATGTTTCCGTTTACTTAAAGGTCTGCAACTTTGGATAGTTACTTTATCGCCCACTTTTGCAGGAACAGTATCCACGTGCGTCAAATATTTTTTTGATGATTTGAATACTTTCTTATATTTGTCGTGTTGTTTTAGGGTTGATACTAAAACAGTGACCGTTTTATCGTCTGCGGATTTTATCACAAGACCTGTTTTTGTACTACGTTTATTTCTAGTTTCCACTGACGGCTCCTTCTCTCTGCTTCAATACTGTCTTCACACGGGCGATAGATTTCTTAATTTTTTTCACTTCCGCTGAATTCTTAGACTCTTGGCTTGAAAGCTTAAATTTAAGATCCTGTAATTTATCTTTTAGCTCAGTTGTTTTTGACACTAAAGATACTGTATCTAATGCGTTTACCTCTTTAATCTTCATAAAATCATATCCTTTGACACAAATTTTGTTTTAATAGGTAATTTATGAGCCGCTAATCTGAACGCTTCTACGGCTACTTCTCTATCTACTCCACTTAATTCAAATAACATGGTCCCTGGTTTTACACCGGCTGCCCAAAACTCTGGCATCCCTTTCCCTTTTCCCATTCGCGTTTCTGCGGGTAATCGTGTCATGCTTTTATCTGGGAAAATGCGAATCCAAACTTTCCCACCTCGTTTGATATGACGTGTCAGTGCTCGTCTGGCTGCTTCAATTTGTCGATCTGTAATCCAGTGTCCATCCAGTGCTTGAAGGGCAAAATCTCCAAAAACAAGGGTGTTATTACTGCTTGCTTTTCCTCGATTTCTTCCCCTTTGGGATTTTCTAAACTTTGTTTTCTTTGGCATTAACATATTTTATACCCTCTATATTGTTTTCTCAGCTAGGGCATTTGCAAGTTTCTTTTTATTGACTTGTCCTTTATATACCCATACTTTAACGCCGATTTTACCAAAAGTTGTTAAAGCTTCTGTGAATGCATAATCGATATCTGCTCTTAAGGTGTGAAGTGGCACTTTACCTTCTTTATACCATTCTATTCTTGCAATTTCAGCACCTGCTAAACGACCTGAAGAACACACTCGAATGCCCTCTGCTCCGGCTTTCATCGCACGTTGCATGGCCATTTTCATTGCACGTCTAAAGGGAATCCGTTTTTCTAACTGCCCTGTAATCCACAATGCCAATAAACGCGCACTTAAATCTGGATTTTTTTCTTCTACAACTTTAATGTTAATCTTTTTTTGGATCCGTTCTGACAAGGTTAATTGTACTTGTTTTAAATCCAACCCTGCTTTACCTAAAATAATCCCAGGTCTTGCAACCGTTACAACTGCTTCTGTAAAATCAGATTTTCTTAGAATTTCAATATTTGAAACCCCTGCTCTAGACAACTCTTCTTTTAAGAAATTATAAACAATATAATCTTCATATACTTTTTGACTATAATCTTTGTACGCGAACCACGTATTAGACCATTCTTTTCCTAATCCTATTCCAACTCTTAATCCTACTGGATTACATTTATTACCCATACAAAATCTCCTTTACTCTACGCTTAATTCAACAACAACATGGCTTGTTGGTTTTGTAATCCCGCAAATACGACCTCGGGCTTTGGGTTTAAATCGTTTGGATTTAGGACCATCATTAATCAATAATGTTTTTATGGTTAATGCTGAGGAATCTGCTTTAAAGTTATTAACGCCATTGGCACGAGCTGAATGCAATGCAGAATACAAAATAAATGCCGATTTTTGAGGCATTCTTTTCAAATAAAGAAGGGCTTCATCTACGTTCAATCCACGCACTAGATTTGCAATTCGTCTTAACTTAATTGCTGAGGATTTAATATACTTAATTTCAGCTTTAATCGCTTTAGATTCAGTGGCCATTATTTCGCTCCTTTTGCATGAGATCTAAAGGTTCGTGTAGGGGCAAATTCACCTAATTTATGACCGATCATAGATTCTTGAATATAAACAGGAATATGCTTTTGTCCATTATGGATCGCAATATTATGTCCTATCATTTCTGGACTTACAACGGAACGTCTTGACCAGGTTTTAATCAATTTTTTATTTCCTGAATCATTCATTTTCTCAACTTTTTTGAGTAAATGGTCATCTATAAAAGGGCCTTTTTTTGTTGAACGTGACACTACCTATCTCCTTATTTCTTTCTTCTACTTACAATGAAGCGCTCTGATTGTTTTCTTGTATTTCTGGTTTTAAGCCCCAATGCATATTTTCCCCATGGGGTACGAGGACCCGCATATCCTACTGGTGCACGCCCTTCTCCTCCACCATGTGGATGGTCACAAGGGTTCATAACTGAACCACGAACAGTTGGACGCTTACCTTTCCATCTGGAAGCACCGGCTTTTCCAACTACTGTATTTCGTCTATCTGAATTACAAACAATCCCAATGGTTGCTGAACATAATTTATGAATTAACCGCACTTCACCAGAGGGTAGTTTTACTGTTACATAGTCATCTTTTTTACCCATTAATACCCCATAAGCGCCTGCCGTTCTTGCCAACTGACCACCTTTCCCACTGATTAATTCTATATTGTGAATGAAACTGCTCACTGGAATATCTTTTAGCGGTAAGGTATTTCCTACCTTAATTTCTGAGTTTTCACCTGATTGAATTTTATCTCCAACTTGAAGTTTCTCTGGTGTTAAAATATAAGATTTTTCGCCATCTTGATAGGCGATTAATGAAATATATGCCGATCTATTTGGATCATATTCAATGCTTTGAACAACAGCTGGAATGCCTAGTTTTTGACGTTTAAAATCCACAATACGATAATGGTGTCTTACACCCCCACCACGATGTCTTACTGTAATTCTACCTTGGTTGTTTCTTCCTGCATTGCTCTTTTGTTTGGAAAGCAATGATTTTTCAGGTTTACTTGTTGTGATTTCTGTGAAATCTGACACTTGTCGGTGTCGTAACGTGGGTGTTGCTGGTTTGTATTTTTTAGTAGCCATGTCTCATCAACCTTTCTTAAAATAAGCCTTTTATTTTATCTAGAGTCTGGCCTTCTTTAATTTTAACAATGGCCTTCTTCTGATCTCTTGTTTTTCCAATAAATTTTCCACGACGTCTTAGCTTACCTTTTACATTTAAGGTATTTACAGATACAACGTCTACTTTAAAATAAGCTTCAACCCATTTTTTAATCTCAATTTTATTTGCAGAGGGATCTACCATAAATACATATTGGTTATCGCCTACAGCTGCAGATGCTTTTTCGGTAATTACAGGGCGTTTCATTAATGTATTCATTAGATATGTCTCTCCTTTACTTTCTCTAAAGCACTTTTGCTTACAATAATTGTCTCTGCATTTAATAGCGTTTGAACGGACATGAATTGAGGAAACATGACCTTCCCATTATCTAAATTTCGAGAAGCAAGCGATAACGCTAAATCATCATTATCCAAAATAAATGCCACTTTAGGCTCTGATTTTCCAGATACTTTTTCAACTAAGGCCTGAATTTGTTTTGTTTTGATCAGCTCGTCTTTGTTTACATCTACAACAAAAATAGTTTCTGCTTTTTCTTTAATTAAGAAGCCGTATACTTTTTTAAATACTTTACTGTTAATGCCAATTTTATGAGATCTGGGTTGTGGTCCAAAAACAACAGCACCGCCTCGACGTAATGGGCTTCTATTGGTCCCACGTCTTGCACGTCCTGTTCCTTTTTGTTTGTAAGGCTTTGCACCGCCGCCTGTCATGATTCTACGATTCAAAGAACTATGCGTCCCTTGTTGCGTATATGCTTTTTGATATTTATCTGTAAGATATAACAAATGCTCGATATTTGGCGTTTCATCAGCAATTCCTTCTACTGATATAACGTCTACTTCTTTTCCTTTTAAATCTACTACTTTCAATTTCATAATCTACACCCTCAATTTGTGATATAGAGTCTATTGTTTTTCTTGCCAGGAATTGATCCTTTAACAAACAACAAATTTTTACTCTTATCCACTCTTACTACTTCTACGCCTTCTTGAGTGACCCACTCATTTCCCATATGGCCACCCATTCTCGTTCCTTTTAGTACATGGGACATATCTGTACCCGCACCAATAGATCCAGGAAGACGATGACTCTTAGATCCATGAGTCATTAAACCTCGGCTAAAATTATGACGTTTTACAGTACCTTGGAATCCTTTTCCAATACTTTTACCTCTTACATTTACAATTTCGCCCGCTTCAAAAACGTCTACAGAAAGTTCGCTTTTAAGCTCGAATTTCTCTGGATTATTTACACGAAATTCTTTAACATGCTTAAGAGGCTCAACCCCTAATGCTTTAAAATAGCCCAATTTTGGCTTATTGAGTTTGCCGTCTGATACGCTTTCACAGCCTAAAACAACCGCATCATATCCATCGTTTTGTTTTATCTTTTGAGAAAGCACGATGCAGGGATCCACTAAAACAACCGTAACAGGTTGTACTCTACCATCTTCAAGAATCAACTGTGTCATACCTACTTTTTTTCCAATCAAAAACTTATTCATTTCAGTACTCCGCCTAGTTTAATTTAATCTCGATGTTCACACCGGCTGGTAAATCTAACTGCATCAATGCATCTACTGTTGAGCTTGGTGGATCTACAATATCAATTAATCGTTTGTAAATTCTAATTTCGTAATGCTCTCCACCGCGTTTATTAACGTGAGGGGATTTAAGCACACACCAAACTTTTTTTGATGTTGGCAACGGAACAGGTCCTACAACTTTAGCTCCTGAATTCTGCGCTGTACTTACAATTCGCTCTGCAGATTGATCTAAAGTTCTATGATCAAACGCTTTGAGGCGGATTCTGATTACTTGTTCTGTTTTTTTCTTCTGTTTCGTTGCCATTTCAAATTCACCAGTTCCTTATTTATTCAATAATCTGAGTTACAACCCCAGCGCCTACAGTTCGGCCACCTTCTCGAA
>CAZIFG010000023.1:0-20341 GCA_964539135.1 uncultured Rickettsiales bacterium | reverse complement strand
CGATTGTTCCAATATTAACGTGCGGTTTCTTCCGCTCAAATTTTTCTTTTGCCATCTTATTCTCCCTTCGATTTTTGCGCGACTAATGAGTCGTAGATTTGTTTGGGGCATTCACTATACATTGAAAATTCCATTGTGTAAACACCTCGTCCCTGCGTAAGTGACCTCACTGCAGTTGCGTATCCGAACATCTCAGACAATGAGACCGCAGCTCTAATATGCTGGGTTCCATTTGCATCCGGTTCTATCTTTTCAATTTTCCCACGTCTGCTATTTAAATCTGAAATAACATCGCCCATATTGGCTTCTGGAACTTCAACCTCAACTTTCATAATTGGTTCCAGAATCACGGGTTGCGCATGTTTAAACGCCTCTTTAACGGCCATAGATCCTGCCATTTGGAAGGCGACATCTGATGAATCCACATTATGGTAAGATCCATCTAAACAGGACACTTTAACATCTACAACAGGGAATCCTGCGATAATTCCTGATTTAAATGTATTTACAATCCCTTTTTCAATGGAAGGAATAAACTCTCTTGGAATTCGGCCACCCACAACTTTATTCTCAAACAAGAATCCAGCACCTTGTTCTCTGGGCTCGATTTCCAAAATACAGTGGCCATATTGACCTCGACCACCGGTTTGTTTAATGAATTTACCTTCGCCTTTTGCTAGAATCTTAATAGACTCTTTATAAGCTACTTGAGGTGCTCCAATATTCGCTCCTACAGAAAACTCTCTCAAAAGACGGTCTGTAATAACCTCCAAATGAAGTTCTCCCATCCCTGAAATAATGGTTTGATTTGTTTCAGGATCTGTTGAATATCGGAAAGTAGGATCTTCCTCGGATAATTTTTCTAGAGATAAAGATAATTTCGCTTGGTCTGGTTTTGTCTTGGGCTCAATCGCAACAAAAATAACCGGTTCTGGGAAGACAATGTTTTCCAAAATAATCGGTTTATCTTCTGTTGTTAAGGTATCTCCTGTTCGCGTTGACTTCAGTCCAATCAGACCAATAATGTCACCCGCTTTTGCACTCTTCACTTCTTCTCTTGAATTGGCATGCATTTGAAGAATACGACCTACACGCTCTCTTTTTCCTGATGTTGTGTTTAAAACATAGGTTCCGGGTTCTAATGTCCCAGAATATACTCTGAAATACGTTAACTTCCCAACAAAAGGATCTGTTTGAATTTTGAAGGCCAACCCTGAAAAGGAATCTTTTGGATCTGCTTTTCTGGAATCTGCTTCTCCCGTTTCTGGTTTTACCCCTTCTACATCTTTTAGATCTGATGGTGCAGGTAAGTACTCTTGAACATAATCCAAAAGTCTTTGAACCCCTTTATTTTTGAACGCCGTACCACAACATACAGGTACAACTCTATTTTCAATGGTCATTTTACGCAAACACGCTTTGATTTCAGGCGTGCTTAGGGTACCTGTTTCCATGTATTTTTCGAGAGAGGCATCATCCGCTTCTGCTACAGCCTCAATCAATTTTTCTCTTAAATCTGTATAAATATCCTTATACTGCTCGGAAATTTCTCGCTCTTCTACTTTTTCGCCTTTATCGCCTTCAAAATGAATTTCTTTACCTTCTATAATGTCTACCATTCCAACAAAATTGTCTTCTGCACCTATAGGATAATTAATGACGATGGCTTTAGCATGTAAATTATTTTTCAACATATTTACAACACGCTCAAAATCAGCACCCATTCTGTCCATTTTGTTTACAAAAGCAATACGTGGAACGCCATATTTGTTGGCCTGTCTCCATACGGTTTCACTTTGTGGTTGAACCCCACCTACGGCACAAAATACAGCTACCATTCCGTCTAATACACGAAGTGATCGCTCTACCTCTACGGTAAAATCAACGTGACCTGGAGTATCAATAATATTAATTTGAACATCTTTCCAATGGCAGGTTGTTGCTGCAGACGTAATGGTAATCCCACGCTCCTGCTCTTGCACCATCCAGTCCATCGTTGCCGCGCCATCATGAACCTCACCAATTTTGTGAGATTTCCCTGTATAAAATAGGATACGCTCCGTTAATGTGGTCTTACCGGAATCAATATGAGCCGCAATCCCAATATTTCGAATATCTTTAATTTCGTATGTTTTGTCTGCCATGGATTAAAACCTAAAATGCGCGAACGCTTTGTTTGCCTCAGCCATTTTATGCGTGTCTTCACGCTTTTTAACTGAAGTCCCTGTATTGTTAAAGGCATCAAATAATTCTTGGGCTAACTTTTCAACCATGGAGCGGCCAGAACGTGATCTTGCGTTCGCTACAAGCCATCTCATTGCAAGGGTTGCCGCACGATCTGGGCGTACTTCCATTGGTACTTGATACGTAGATCCACCCACACGGCGTGATTTAACTTCCATTAAAGGCATGACATTTTTGAGCGCTTGATCAAAAGACTCAATCGCTGGTTTTGATGTTTTTTCTTGAAGCACTTCTAAAGCACCATACACAATTCCTTGTGCCGTACTTTTTTTACCACTCAACATTAATTTGTTGATAAATTTTGTTAATTTAACACTGCCATGACGGGCATCTGGCTCTACGTGTCTTTTTAATGATTTTTTATTTTTTCGTGACATTTTTACCTATCCTTTTTTCGGCCGCTTTGCGCCATATAGCGATCGGCTTCGTCTTCTTTTGTCTACACCTTGTAAGTCTCCGCGTCCACGCTCAATGTGATATCTCACACCAGGAAGATCTTTAACCCTTCCCCCACGTATGTAAACAACAGCATGCTCCTGAAGGTTATGACCTTCTCCTGGAATATAGCCGGTTACCTCGAAATTATTTGACAATCGAATACGCGCTACTTTTCTTAAAGCTGAGTTTGGTTTTTTAGGCGTTGTTGTATAAACCCGTGTGCAAACACCTCTACGTTGTGGACATGACTCTAGAGCAGGAGATTTTCCTTTTCTAATTTTTGATTTTCTATTTTTTTTCAATAACTGGTTTTGCGTTGGCACGTTTTTACTCCTTTCTAATTTCCCCGCCACCTTTTTTAAGATGGCGAATTATCGTATCTAATACTTATCTCATTGTCAAGCTTAGGCTAAGCACCGACTGATGCAGATTCATAATCGAATTCTATTTTTTTAACCTCTTCTTGACTTTCGTCTTGATCTACTTTTAAGCCTACTCGGCTATAAATATTTAATCCCGTTCCAGCTGGAATTAATTTTCCAATAATAACGTTTTCTTTTAGCCCTAACATGGGGTCTTTTTGACCTTCAATAGCTGCTCTTGTTAGAACACTTGCCGTTTGTTGGAAAGATGAAGCTGAAATGAAACTTTCTGTATTTAACGACGATCGGGTAATCCCTAGTAATAAGCGTGTTCCTTTTGCCGGTTCTTTTCCGTCTTTCACCAGTGCTTCATTTACGCGGTTTAAGGTTCTCATGTCGATAAGCTCATTGATAAGGAAGGTACTATCGCCCATATCCGTAATGCTGATTTTTCGTGTCATCTGTCTTACGATAACCTCAATGTGTTTCGTATTAATGCTTACACCTTGAGATCGATATACACGTTGAACCTCTTCACTCAGATATTGTTGTGCGGCTGTAATTCCTTTTGTTTCGCTAATATCATGAGGATTCACGCCACCTGAATTTAATTGGTCTCCTGTCATTACACGCTTTCCAGCATAAACTCTTAATTTAGAATCTTTAGGGAGTTTATACTCTTTGCGCTTACCATCTTCTGATGTGACATACAGTGTATTGTGGAATTCATGGTTCACGATATCTACAATCCCATCAATTTCAGATAGTACCGCAGCATCTTTGGGTTTTCTGGCCTCGAAAAGTTCTTCAACTCGAGGTAGACCTTGAACGATATCCTGTGTTTTACCTGCTTCTGCTTCTGTAACACGATCTTCAATTAAAATATCGCCTGGTACCACTTTAGAATCGCCTTTGGCATAAATTTTAGCGCCTTTTGCATAGCTATATACTTGACCTGGGGCCACTTGAAGGGTGTATTCAGATTTCTTTTTACCCTCTTTAGTTGCCGTTTTCTTCATAATAAGACCGCCAGCCATTAAGTCTTTATTATTTAAAATATCAGACGTAACCCGTTGTCCTTCTACACATTGATCGGCAATTTCTTTAGAGGCTTGTATCTCAATGAATTTTTTAGGATCGTATACACACAAGGAACCACTATTATTGGCGACATAATACATGAACTTCCCTTTGGATCCCTTATGTTCTTCTAGATGTTGACCTAATAAATGGACAACGCCTTCTACTTCCGCCACGTCGTATTCTAAAATAGGATCGTATTGCGCTAAAAGCTGGTCGGCTGTAATTTTATCGCCTGCTTTCACCAGGATTTTTGTTCCTACTGGGATAAAGTGATGTTTGGTTTGGGTTTTATTCGCAACCGAAATGCTGCCTTCTTTAATAATAACCCAGGCGTCGACACCATCCTCTCCTTTTAAAGGACTCATGGTAATGTTTGAATCAAATTCTACTATACCATTAATCAACGAGCGGATTTCTACCATCGATGCTTTACGTAAATCCACCCCACCGGTATGGAAGGTTCTCATGGTGAGCTGTGTTCCAGGCTCTCCAATAGATTGTGCCGCGATAATACCTACAGCCTCACCTAAATTGACCATTTTGGCTGTCGATAAATCTGTTCCATAGCATTTTTGACATAAGCCTCTTATCGCTTGGCAATGGTATACACTACGGGTTTTTACACTTGTAATATCTGCCGCTTGAATTTCTTGTGAAATCTTACGTGTAATTTCTTCGCCTTTGGCAATAATGATTTTACCTGAAATCGGATGCACGACATTTTCATTGGCTACACGACCTTCAAGCATATCGGATAGACTTACAAGCGCTTTTGTACCATCAATAATGGCCTTCATCTCAACGCCTTCTTCTGTACCACAATCTTCAATGGTAATCATGACATCTTGCGCTACGTCTACCAATCGTCGTGTGAGGTATCCTGAGTCCGCTGTTCTTAAGGCCGTATCTACCAATCCTTTTCGAGCACCGTATGCCGAAATAAAGTACTCGGTTAGCGATAACCCTTCTTTAAAGTTGGTTCGAATTGGAATATCTACTGTTCGACCTTGAGAGTCAGACATTAATCCTCGCATCCCAGCCAACTGTCTTACCTGGTCCATGTTTCCTCTCGCACCTGAGTTTGCCATGATAAAGACGTTGTTTAAACGCCCCATCTCATTCTCAAGAGCGTCCGAAACACGCTGTGTTGCACTTCGCCAAATATCAATACTTCTGGATTTATACTCCTGCGTTGATAATTTGCCCGCTTTTTCTTGCTTGGTTAATTTTTCTACCGCAGCTTGCGCTTCATCTAAAATGGTTTGTTTGGTACTTGGAATTGTTAAATCGTCAATTGAAATTGAAATTCCAGAAAGCGTTGAATATTTAAATCCTATGGATTTTAATCGATCGCATAATAGGGATGCGACTTCATTGCCGTAGGTAATATACCATTGGTACACCAATTCCCCGAGCTGGCTTTTTCCAATGATATGATTCACATACGTTGTATATTCGATTCCGAATTCTGCGAACGCTTCGCTGATGGTGCTGTTAAAAATGATTCGACCAATTGTCGTATCAATGAATTTACCATCTACTCTTACCTTAATTAAGGTTTGGAATTGAATCACTTTGGATTCATGCGCGCGTCTGGCCTCATTAAAATCAGAAAAGGCTTTTCCTTTCCCTACAAGTGACTCTGGATCATCTACTGTTAAGAAGTAGCATCCTAAGATCATGTCCTGTGTAGGCGTGATAATGGCACGTCCGCTAGATGCAGAGAGTACGTTGTTTGTCGCCATAATGAGAAGTCGGCATTCTGCCTGAGCTTCTACACTTAATGGCACGTGAACCGCCATCTGATCCCCGTCAAAGTCCGCATTAAACGCTGTACAAACGAGAGGGTGAATTTGAATCGCAGAACCTTCTACTAAAATAGGTTCAAAGGCTTGAATCCCCAATCTATGAAGGGTAGGGGCACGGTTTAAAAGGACCAATTGACCTTTAATGACCTTTTCTAAAATACCCCATACCACAACATCTCGTCTTTCAATTTTTCGTTTCGCACTTTTAACGTTAGAAACATGGCCTTCTTCCACCAATTTTCGAATGACAAAAGGCTTGAATAATTCCAATGCCATCTCTTTGGGTAAGCCGCATTGATGTGATTTTAAGGAAGGCCCTACAACGATAACAGATCGAGCCGAGTAATCGACTCGTTTTCCTAAAAGATTTTGTCTAAAACGACCTTGCTTACCTTCAATAATATTTCCTAAAGATTTCAAGGGACGTCCATTGGATCCCGTAACGGCACGGCCTCTTTTTCCATTTGAAATTAAGACGTCTACCGCTTCTTGGAGCATCCGTTTTTCGTTTCGCACGATCATGTCTGGCGCGCCAATATCCATCAAACGCTTTAAACGATTGTTTCTGTTTACAACACGTCGGTACAAATCGTTTAAATCAGATGTGGCAAAACGCCCCCCTTCTAACTGAACCATAGGTCTCAAATCGGGAGGCATAATTGGAATGGCACACAATACAAGCCACTCGGGTTGATTGCCAGATTTATCTAGAGACTCTAATACACGCAATCTTTTGGTTACTTTCAGTCTTTTTTGACCTTTTGTTTCGTGCAAATCTTCTCTTAATTGCTTCACTTCTTGTTTTAAATTAATGTTAGCTAATAGCGTTTTAATGGCATTGGCACCAATGTCGATTTTTACTTTTTCTTTAAACTTCTGTTTAAATTCTGGCATATCGGCTGCTGAGATCAATTCTTTATAACTGACTTGGTCTTCAACAGAAGGATCGACATGTGTCACAATAAAAGAATCATAATAAATGACTTCTTCTAATTGACGCGTTGACATGTCTAGAACCAGACCTAAAAAGCTGGGAATCCCTTTTAAAAACCAGATGTGTGTTACGGGTGCTGCCAGCTCAATATGGCCCATTCTTTCACGTCGTACTTTAGAATGCGTGACCTCAACCCCACACCGCTCACAAACAATTCCTCGATATCGAACACGTCGATATTTACCACAGGAACATTCCCAATCTTTAACAGGTCCAAAAATCTTCTCACAAAACAACCCTTTTCGCTCTGGTTTAAAGGTTCTGTAATTGATGGTTTCTGGTTTTTCAACTTCTCCATATGACCAATACCGAATTCGGTCTGGAGAAGCTAGTCCTATCTTTAAATGATCAAACTCAGTTGTACTATTAACTAACATTGTGTCTCCTTATCCCTATCTCGTTTCGATCTCTTCGCCGTCTGTGCCCACAATTCTAATATTTAACGCAATGGATCTTAACTCGCGCAATAATACTCGGAATGATTCTGGGGTTCCCGGTTTAGCCAAGGCCTTCCCTTTAATGATGGCTTCATAGGCTTTAGAACGTCCTGTTAAATCATCTGATTTGATGGTTAACATTTCTTGGAGGGTATGCGCCGCACCATATGCTTCTAAGGCCCAAACCTCCATCTCTCCAAATCTTTGACCGCCGTACTGTGCTTTACCTCCTAGCGGTTGCTGCGTCACTAAGGAGTAAGGTCCTGTAGACCGTGCATGAATCTTATCTTCAACCAGATGGATCAATTTCAAAATATACATATATCCGGTTGTTACAGGGCGCTCAAAAAATTCGCCGGTACGACCATCTCGAAGATTGACTTTACCTGTTTTATTTAACCACTCGTAGCCTTCTACTTTACTGGCGGCTTCTAGTTTTTCTTCCACACGATTAACAGACGCTCGGCTTCCATAAATCTCGTCGAATAATTGGACTTCATAGCGTTCATCTAGCGCATGTGCTGCCATTCCAAGCAAGGTTTCAAAGAGCTGGCCAACGTTCATACGAGATGGGACCCCAAGTGGATTTAAAATAATATCCAACGGTGTTCCATCGGGTAAGAAGGGCATGTCTTCCACAGGTAGAATGGTTGAAATAACCCCTTTGTTTCCGTGACGTCCCGCCATTTTATCCCCAATTGAAATTTTTCGCTGCTGTGCCACATAGACACGCACAATGCAATTTACACCTGGCGGTAGAGAATCATCCGTTTCTCTTGAAAAAACCCGAACGCCTAATACTTTACCAAATTCTCCTGAAGACACTCGTAATGACGTATCTTTCATATCTCGTGCTTTATCTCCAAAAATAGCACGCAACAATTTTTCCTCAGCAGGGGGCTCTGACTCCCCTTTGGGCGTTACTTTACCGACTAAAATGTCGCCCGATTTTACCAAAGCGCCAATTCGGATAATGCCGTTTTCATCTAGATCTTTAATAGCCTCTTCCGAAACATTGGGAACCTCACGTGTGATTTCTTCAACACCCAACTTCGTTGTGCGGATATCCACTTCATATTTATGAATGTGAATGGAGGTAAAGACATCTTCTTTTACCAAGCGCTCTGAAATGACAATCGCGTCTTCAAAGTTGTACCCTTCCCATGGAACTAAGCCCACTAAAACGTTTCGACCCAATGCCAATTCACCGTTTTTAGTTGAAGATCCATCGGCAATGATATCTCCCGCTTTGATTTTTTGACCTTGTCTTACAATGGGTTTTTGATCTTTACTTGTATTTTGGTTGGATCTGAAATATTTGGTTAGGGTATAAACATCTTCTTTATTCCCTTTTGTTTTAACCACAACTTCATCTGCCGTTACACGGGTCACTTCGCCACTATTTCTAGCACTCATCAGTACAGATGAATCTCGTGCTACAATGCGCTCTAAACCCGTTCCAACATAAGCTTGCTCAGGTCGGATCAAGGGTACCGCTTGACGTTGCATGTTCGCACCCATCAACGCTCGGTTTGCGTCATCATGCTCAAGGAAAGGAATTAAGCCGCAAGATACGCCCACCAACTGTTTAGGCGAAATCCCGATATAATCTATTTGTTCTTTCGGAACCAAATTAAATTGACGATTATTTCGCGCAATTACGAGTGAATTGACTAATTTCTCATCTTCAATTTGAGTGTCCCAAGGTGCAATGAAAAATCGATCTTCGATATCCGCTGTAATATAATCGATTTGATCTGTGAGCACCCCTTTTTTTACTTTTCGGTAGGGTGTTTCAATAAACCCATATTCATTCACTTGTGCAAAGGTCGCTAAAGGCCCAATCAATCCCGCGTTTGGACCCTCTGGGGTTTCTATGGGACAAATTCGACCATAATGTGAGGGATGAATATCTCGAACTTCAAACCCAGCTCTTTCTTTTGTTAATCCACCAGGCCCTAAAGCAGACAGTCGTCTTTTATGGGCAATCTCTGCTAGCGGATTGGTTTGATCCATAAACTGAGACAATTGAGAACTTCCAAAAAATTCTCTCATGACCGCCACTAGGGGTCTAATATTAATTAAGGACTGAGGCACAATGGTCTCATTCGCCTTTAGTGCCATTTGCTCTTTAATTAATCGCTCTAATCGTGCAAGTCCCACTCTAAATTGTTTTTGAAGCTGCTCACCTACACTTCGGATGCGTCGGTTTCCTAAATGGTCGATATCATCTGTAAATCCTTCGCCTTTCACTAACCCTAATACATAGTTGGTAATCCCAACCACATCTTCACCGCTGACAACACAATAGTCTTTGTCCACACTTAGATCTAAGCGTTGATTAATTCGATACCGACCCACATCACTTAAATCATATTTTCCATCTTTGAAAAATAAGTTCATCAATAAGGCTCTTGCACCTTCTAAGGTTACAGGATCTCCAGGTCTTAATTTTTTATGAATCTGTAAGAGGGCTTCAGATTCAGATTCCATTGGATATTTTTCTAATGTCTTTTTAAATAATTCTTCATGTTTAATCAGTTTTTTCAACTGAGCCTCTGTGTATCCTAATGCAGATAACAACAGCGTGACTGGCAACTTTTTCATTTTATTGATATTTGCATTTAAAATATCATCTTTATCGGTTTCGATTTCTAACCAGGCACCCCTGCTAGGAATAATGGTCGCAATATACTGAATTCTATCTGGGGTAGGCCCTATTTTCTTTCTAAAATAAACCCCTGGAGATCGCACAAATTGGCTCACAATAACGCGCTCTGCGCCATTGATTAAAAAGGTTCCATAGTCTGACATCATGGGGATGTCGCTCATAAATACTTCTTGTTCTGTAATTTCGCCTGTTTCTTTATTAATTAAACGAATAGGGACTCGGAGAGATGCGGAATAGGTAATTTCGCGGATTTGGCACTCTTCAAAAGAAAATTCGGGTTCTTCAAATCGATAGGAACCTAAGAACTCTAGTTCATATTTTCCACCATACGCGACAATAGGAGAAATTTGTTCAAACTCTTGCTTGATTCCTGCTTCTAAAAATTTCTTAAAAGAATTCCGTTGAATATCAATAAGATTTGGGGGAGTAAAATTATCACGATTTGTTTCTGTGTTTAATCGAATTCTTTCTTTTGTTGCCGACGTCACGCCTGTCACCTCATTTAAAAATGGAGAGTGCTTAGCCAGATATTACCTCTTTTGGGGTCTTATCTCACCTAAGCACTCTCTTCCTGGTTTATCCAGGGTTTTGATATTCTTTACTTCTTACTTGATTTCTACAGTTCCACCTTGCTCTTCAAGTTGCTTTTTGATCGCTTCAGCTTCTTCTCTTTCAATTCCTTCTTTAACTGGTTTGGGTGCGTTGTCTACGAGGTCTTTTGCTTCTTTCAATCCTAATCCAGTGATTTCTCTTACTGTTTTAAGGACTTGAATTTTTTTATCGCCACAGCTTTTTAAGATAACATCTACAGTAGCAGCTCCTGCAGAGTCTCCAGCATCCGCACTGCCACCCGCTGGGGCCGCCATCATTGCCATAGGTGCTGCTGCAACTACGCCAAATTTATCTTCTAATGCTTTTACCAATTTTGACAATTCCAATACTGTCATGGATTCGATTTTCTCGATAATCTCTTTTGATGTTGAGCTCAATTCTACTTCTGTTGTTACTTCAGTCATTTTTATTCCTCCAATTTTTTTGTTTCAATTTGCTTTAATACAGCAACAAGACCTGATTGTGGGCTTGAGAGACTTCTAACAAGTCCTGATAGCGGCGACTTAATTAAGCCGACTACCTTGCCGATTAACACGTCTCGTGATGGGAGTTGCGATAACTCTTTAATACCCTTAAGATCGAGAAGCTGATTATCTAAGATACCACCTTTAATTTCAAGGCGCTCATTGTCTTTGTTAAACTGGACAAGTACTTTACTTACCTGAGCAACGTCTCCGCTGCTACTTACAAATAAGTTCGGTCCTGTTAACAAATTCTTTGGATAACCGATCTTAAGTTCATCTAATGCGAGGCGCGTTAGCGTATTTTTATATACCTTGGCATCTGCGCCTGATTCGCGCAACCCTTTTCTCAATTGAGTGAGTGCACTTACAGTCAATCCGCGGTATTCTGAAAGGATGACAAGGTTTGATTCTGCCACTTTTTGTTGAATTTCTGCAACCACTTTCTTTTTATCTTCTAAAACTTCTTTCTCTATGACTACTGACATCTTCTTACCTTCCTATGCTGCCCATTTTAATTGCATTGGCTCTATAAAAATGCCAACACCTTGGGTTGTTGCAACACTGATAGACTTCATATAAACGCCTTTTGCTTTCGCTGGCTTCATTTTTTGAAGCGTATCATAAACCAACATGAAGTTCTCTTCAAGCGCTTTTTCATCAAACGATTTTTTGCCTATCGCTAAATGAATAATACCTGCCTTGTCATTTCGATATTCTACACGACCTGCTTTAAACTCTTTTACAGCTGTACTAATGTCTTGTGTTACCGTTCCACTTTTAGGATTAGGCATCAATCCTTTTGAACCCAACACACGTCCTAATTTACCCAACTTTGCCATCATGGCAGGTGTTGCAATTAAAAGATCGAAATCCAACCAACCGCCGCTGATTCTTTCGATAATATCATCTGAACCCACTTCATCTGCACCCGCGTTTTTTGCATCTGTTGCTTTCTCACCTTCTGCAATGACGACGATTCTAGTGGTTTTTCCTGTTCCATGAGGTAAACTTAAAGTCCCTCTTAATTGTTGATCTGCATGTCTGGGATCAATACCCAATTTCAAGTGAACTTCTACAGATTCATCAAACTTTGCAAACGCTACTTCTTTTAACAGTTTAAATGCCTCTTTGGGAGTATAAACTTTAGAAGCGTCTATTTGCTCTGCTGCTTTTCGATATGCTTTACTTCGTTTCATCTTCAACACCGCCTCTCTATATTAGCTTACTTTTACGCCCATACTTCTGCAGCTGCCTTCGATAATTTTTCGCGCTGCTTCTTTGGAACTTGCATTTAAATCTGGCTCTTTAATATTCACGATTTCATCGATCTGAGCTTTTGAAATTCGACCGATAAATTTTGTATTTGGATTTGGAGATCCTTTTTGTAATTTTAAGGCCTTCAAAATCAATCGAGACGCAGGAGGCGTTTTTAACTTAAAGGTAAACGTTCTATTTTTATAGGCTGTGATTTCAACAGGTACAACCATGCCCATTTGATCTCTAGTCGCCTCGTTATATGCTTTACAAAAGTCCATGATGGGCAGACCATGTTGACCTAGAGCAGGACCAATTGGAGGTGCAGGCGTTGCTTTACCCGCTTGAATTTGGAGCTTAATGATTGCTGATACTTCTAATTTTTGTTTTTTTTCTGCCATCGTTATTACCTCTATTGAACTGTTTTTTCTACTTGGTCGAATTCTAATTCGACGGGGGTTTCTCTTCCAAAAATAGAAATCATTACCTTTAATTTGCCGCGATCGCCATTTACCTCTGCGATGGTTCCCGTATACCCTCTGAACGGTCCCGCAATAACTTTAAGCACTTCGCCAGTCTCAAAATCAACATCAATTTTCTTGGTTGTATCACCTGCTTTTCGAAGCACTTTTAAAATATCCGCTTCTGTTACAGACGTGGGTTTATTTTGCGGCCCAATGAATTTAGATACACCAGGTAAACGTCGGATTTCAAATCTTGAATATTCATCTTCTGTCATTTGAACAAAGGCATACCCAGGATAAATTTTAGTTGTCTTTTCAAGACGTTTGTTGTTTTTAATTTCTACAGTTTGCTCTTCTGGAACCAAGGCTCTGAAAATATGTTTTTTACATTCTGGTGTTTCCATCAATTGCTGAATTCTTGAAAGCACTTTATATTCTTGCCCCGTGAAACACTGCACAATATACCAATTTACCCCATCTGGAATTTCTGAGGCATGTTCGTTTTCAACAGAAGATACTGAAGCGGATGCAACATCATCCCCACTTACAATTTCTTCGGTGTTTTGAGTTTCGATTTCGTTTATCTCTATTTCTTCATTCATTATTATTCTCTCACTTTACGGAAGCTCTTAATTCTAAGAATGCTTTTGTAAGGATATAATCCACTAAGCCTACTAAGACTGTAAAGATTACAACAACTGCTAAAACTAGCAAAGACGCTTTAATTAAAGTGTCTCGAGTTGGCCATGTAATCCGATTGAGTTCGCCCTTTAAATCGGTCAAAAACAATCCCTTTTTATGCTGAATCTCGATTTGCTGTTTATTCATTCAGTCATCCCTTAGGTACCTTCATATTAAAGGTAAAATGGCAGGCCCGGACGGATTCGAACCGACAACACTCGGTTTTGGAGACCGATGCTCTACCAGTTGGAGCTACGGGCCTAAATTCACCCCTTTATCCGTCACTTAAAGTGGCCTCAAAAGTTAGGTTGCTCCAATCATTTTGCGGATTTTACACCCACATTTTGACATTGTTTTTCATCCGCAAACTGTATATAAAAAAATTTGCAGAGGACAACATTATCATAAATTCTATGCCAGAGTCAACAGAAAAAGATTTCGATTTGATTTTCTACTGCGCTAGATTCCATTCATCCTATTTCAGGATTTTGAGCCTCATCTCTCAATGCATTCCATATGCACTACAGTCATGCGTTCATCGCGCTATTTCAGCCCCCCCCCCTAAAGGTGCACTCGCGTCTAAACGCGTTTTATAACCCTCTAATAGCTCTATAGCGCCATCTAAGCTTATTCTCTCTGCATGCCTAGGCCGTATCATCTGGCATATTAGGGCGTCTAATGACTCTGGATTGCCGGCTTCTTTAAACACCCCACTTACTATTCTGCCAAAGACTTCTTGATATCCCCTTGGATTTGTCAGATATAGAGCCAATTTATTATGTCTGATGTCTAAAGGATCTTCTTTTTTTGAAATCATATTCATTAACCCCGATATCAAGGATTTTCCCTTTAAAATTTCAAGCAAGATAACCCCCAATTGGAAGATGGCAATCCCTTTTAAACTGGCTTCTGTTTGAACGGCATAAAAATGCTCAGGCGCGGTATACCCTAAAGTTCGCATCATTTCGCCTCCTGACAGCACTCTAATCCCTCCATACTCTATAAAACTATAGGCCCCTTCTAAATCTGTTACTTTTGCCGTGTAACTCCCATCCGGTTGTTTAAATAACAGCACATTCTCTGGTTTTAAATCTGTGGGATAAACACCTGCGGCATGACATGCTTTGATGCCCTTCATGACTTCTAGACACCACCTTACTCGCACCGATTCATCGCTTGAAATATCAGGTCTTTTTTCCATGGCATCAAAAAGATCTAGTTTTCCCTTTTCAAGAAGCAGAAGATGCCGGCCTCCTTGTGTTGCATATATGCGTTCGGAAGCCACTACATACTGATGGCCTTCACTTCTTCTTTCATGAATTCTTCCTAAAACAGCGTGCTCTTGCGCTAACTTCTCACGAGTATGCGCTGTTTCTACTCTATACTCTTTACAGGCTATTTTAGTTCTATTGTTCCATCCTTTAAGAACCACTACTTTTCCACTTTCGCCCAGTTTCTTCCCAACCCCTTCATGTCCAGGCACAATCAAAGGCTCCCTTAGTCCTTGTCCATTCACCTCAAATCCGTCTACCTCCATGAGCCCTAACATATGTTTCGAGACGCGATCTTTTAACTTTGCTACGCCTTCTGATCTGACAGAAGCGTCCGCTCCTGTTTGTGTATTTGTAATCTCTCGAAGGGCCCCACTCATTCTTCTTGAGATATGTACTTCATCGCCTTTTCTTTCCTCACAACTTTTGGATCGTTTTAAGGGCACTGCTCCTGCTGTTCTGGTTACTCGGTCTACTTTTCTGGCTTCCACAATCGATCTCCTTCTTTTTTTTATATATATAACTATTCGGTTTTTATCATGAAAAATTTCATGGGAGGGGGGGGGTAGCGTCTGTCTCATCCTGATGTTTAATTTTTTAAATTCTAGGGTAATTACGCTGTATATGAATACATCTACTGCCCCCACCGTCTTAATCGTTGATGATGAACCGTCTATAACCGCTGCGCTTCAGTTTATTATTCAAGAAGAATTTCAGTGGCACACCCTTGTTTACCATGATCCTCTTGAAGCCCTGTCTTTTTTGACTCAAAACAAACGTCTATTTGGACTTCGAAAGCACAAAATTGACGCCATCATTGTTGATATTAAAATGCCCAATATGAATGGGTTTGAATTTATTGAAGCCTGGCGCCACTCTGAAGGTTTTCATAAAATCCCAATTATTCTTCTCAGCGCCTATGAGGATGAAGAAAAATGGAAATTGGCATCCGATCTTAACACTTATGCTATTTCTGCTTATCTCAAAAAGCCGCTCAAGAAAGAATCCCTTAAAGAAGTTCTGCATCGGGCTCTTATTACAAAAGACAGCACAGACATGATGGCAGAGCTTCGACATTACTCCTACGATAAAATCCATTCGCTTAAAAATGACATGGAATACCAAGCTGCCAAAGCCATTCAGTTGAACTTACTCCCTTCTCCATCTTTTAAGATGTCCGGATTGGATATTCAAACTTTCTTTAAATCTGCTGCTTATGTTGGGGGCGATTTTTATGATTTTATCCCCCTTTCAGAAACTCAATTGGCTGTTTTTATTGTGGATATTGTGGGAAAAGGTGTTCCTGCCTGTATGTTGATGGTTCGATTTAGAGATCTTATTCGTCATCACCTAAAAGCCCCTGTATCTCCTGCAGATTTCATGGCCCACCTTAATCACCTTTTATGCCAAGACTCTTCTTTTAATAGATATGCGCCTACCTTCTTTGGCCTCTTGGACCTTGAAGATGAGACCTTTACCTATGTAAACGCCATAGGGAATGCGGGGTGCGTTCATGTCTCTGGTAACACGTCTAAATTTCTGGACACGGGTGGTTTTATGCTGGGTGCAGACCCCGATGAATGCTATCAAGAAGGTGTTCTTTCTATTAAACAAGGAGATTCTCTTTTCTTTTGTACCGATGGAATTCTAGAGCAATCCAATCGTCAATCTGAGCAATATGGTCTAGATCGACTGCTGGCAACACTCACTCAGGTTCCTATCGGTAGCACCCCCATTGGTCATGTTCTTTCAGATTTGGATCAGTTTATGGGCAATGCCAAACCCGATGATGACACCACCTTAATCTCTATTCAAATTCTTTAACTAAAGGAAAATAAATTTTAAACAGGGCCCCCTCTCCCCATTTGCTTTCAACGGATATTCGGCCTTCGTGTTCACGGATTATCTTATGGACGATGCTCAACCCCAATCCCCGTCCTTTTGTGACATGACTGGATCTATAGGGTTCCCATATTTTTTGAATGTCCGCTTCTTTAATTCCCGTGCCTGTATCTTTCACTGTGATCCAAACCTCGTCTGATTCTATCCCCATTGAAAGGATCACCTGTCCGCCGTCTGGCATGGCCTCATCTGCATTTTTTAATAGATTAGCGATAATCATTTTGAGTGATTTTTCTTGCCCTATTATTTTTAGATTTTGCGTATCGATACCTTGCCATTTTATCTCTATAGAGGGTTTGAAATGATACTCCGCTACAGCCTCTCTCAGAATATCGTTTATCGCAAGAATAGATGTCTTTTTATCGTACGACAACTCACTTTCCTGCGCTAACTTTAAGGTGGTTGTGATGATGTCATTGGCCCTGTCTGTGTTTTTTAAAATAATGCTTTTTTCACTTAATGTGTCTGGCAGATATTCGGCTGCTGTCATGATGGCCTGCAAGGGTGTTCTGATTTCGTGATTATATTCTTGGATGGTATGGGCGAGATCTTTATTTTTTTGCGCTTGTATCCTCATGATTTCAGCATCATATAATTTTTTTTTGGTCTCGTAGAATTCTTTTTCAATCTGTTCGTAGGGGGTTAGTTTGTAGAGGAGTGATGAAACAATGGTTTCGAGTTGGTCTAAAAAATCGATATCCGTTTTATTGTATGGTTCTTCAACGCTTTTTTGATCTAATAGCAATACACATTCTAACCCATCTGGTGAAAAGAAAGGAAGGAGGATTCCGTTTTCAATGGATTTAAAGGAAGGGATTTTTAAGTCAGGCGATAACTGCGCTTTTAATATGTTAAGAGGCTTTATTGTAGGATTCGCGTAAATATATTGAATGAGTTCAGACGTGATCGGGAGGTCATTAAAGATTCGGTCTTTTTTGTGGTAAATATCGTATTTCACAATTTTATCTTGGGCTCGCGTGGCTAGGATGGCAATAACATGCTCAGGCTGAACAGAATAATTAAGTGTATCAACAACATGTTCAAAAACGGTAGATCTGTTTTGAACATGTTTTATTTTTTTAGACAGTTCCGAAATAAATGTCGCACTATTATAGGATCCCTTTATCCATTTGTTTTCTGCAGCCGTTTGAATAGAACGTCTAACAGGATCTCCAAAAAATGTTAGTATAAGCCCTGTGAAAATCCCCCATCCAATTATATACGGACCTTCAATGCCAACCGCGTATAAAGCGGTCCCCATCGATATTCCAGATAAAAAAAGAATAACGACATAAGATAATGTTTTAGATACTATTAGATTCACATTTAATAAATCTTCTTTAAGAATCAAATAAGCAATAGAAATACCGTAAATACCTGTAAAAATTGAAGCCGTTAAATTTAACACACTATCAACTAGAGGTGTGAATTTATAAAGCACCAAAATGAAATAGCTATTGCCTCCTATAATTAATATTAGAAACGAAATAAATAATTTTTTAATACGATCTTTATGCTGCTTTGGGGAATCTTTAATTCCTTTGTATAGTATCCATAATACAAAAGACATTGTTGCGCCGAAGATAACTGCAAAAAAATACCAACCAATTCCAGGAACCGTTACAAATCGAGCTCCAAAGTTAAAACTTACACCCTTCCTAAAATCATGAGTAAAGTTAAAGTACTGAAGCAGAACACCAATTCCAATTAGAAGATAAAAAAGTCGATCATAAGATTCCCTTAAAAAAGATTCACTAAGTCTAAGAAGATATGCCGGACAAAATATTGCAAATACGTACAATATGATATCCCAATATTCAGCAGTAATAGCATCTCTAGTAATGCTTTGAATAAAGCAAGAAAAAGCCCACGCAGATACAATAATAGAAAAAATAAAAAATAATAAATTTTGTTGAGATCGTTTACCTAGAGAAATAACAAGTGCCCCCAATGCTAAATTAATAGCAGCTCCAACTAATGGCGAAATTCTACTAACATTTATAAAAATATTTAAAAGGTTCATTTGATTACTTTAGATTATTTTTAATTGTTTTCCAAATTTGAATAAAACCTCAAGAGTCTTGTCTATTTGATTCTTGTTATGGAGTGCCGTTGTGGTAAATCTGAGACGCCCTGTGCCTTTTTTAACTGCCGGATAACACGCCCATACTACAAATATATTATGGTCAAAAAGTGCTTTTCCAAACGTTATTAACAGGGCTTCATCTTGAATATAGATTGGGATAATAGGGCTGCTACTTTTGCCTAAATTAAATCCCATCTTTAATAATTCTTGTCTAAAATAAGATGTATTATCCCATACTCGTTTTTTAAGAGAAGTATCTGTTCTTAGTATTGACAACGATTCAAGCAACCCACAAATATTTAGCGGCGGAATTACAGCCTGAAAAAGATATTGATTTGATGCGGCACGAATAAAGTGAGAATATACTTCACTACAGGCTAAAAAACCGCCTATACCGGCGGCGGATTTGCTTAACGTAGACATAAAAAAATCCACATCATCTAACACATTTTCTTGTTCAGATAAGCCAATAGCTGTGTCTCCATAAATGCCATAAGCGTGGGCTTCATCTACATACAGATAAAAAGGGTAAACATTTTTTAGCTGTACAATATCTTTGAGCGGCGCCTCTTCGCCTGAAAAGCTATAAACAGATTCTATAACCACAAAAATGTTGTTCGTTTTTTTTGATTGCGCATATTTTAGTTTTCTTTCAAGATCCTGAATATTATTGTGGGAAAAAGATCTATATTCTGCCCCTGACAAGATAATTCCATCAATAATACATGAGTGACACTCCCTATCAAAAATAATAAAATCACCGTTTGATGCCAATGCAGACAATGCTCCTACGTTTGTTGTATACCCAGTCGGGAATAAAACAGCCGCTTCTTTTCCAATATGTTTTGCAAGTTCAGATTCTAATTTCCTATGTAATGTTGTAAAACCACCCCCAGCAGCAGATGTTCCGCATCCTGTTGAAAGCACTGGTAAATTTTTTTGGATTGCATTTAAAACCGATTGGTTTTGGTGTAAGCCCAAATATAGGTTGCTGTTCCATGTAATGCAGTCTTGTATCCTATTTTCACCAGGGGTATGAACTTTTGCATATTGATCATGTGGGCTTTCTAGGTATCTTTCATATGGAAACGTTGACAACTTGTTTTGCCTTGAAATGAGATTACTAATAAACAATGCCTTTTGATCTAAAGAGAAGATGCCAAATTTTTCTAGCCCACGAGAAAGACCAGGAACATGTGCTGTCTCTGCCATTTTCTGCTTAAACGCCAAAGTTTCTGCGTTTATAGCATTATCATTGGCAGCACCCCCCCTCTTTGTTGATGACGGTTTGTCTGAAAATATGTGCATATAGCCCCTTTTTATAATCACTATTTTATTGGTGGTAATTTACTGGTTATTTGGATTTATTTTTATTCTAACATTTTTTATTCTGATTCAAAATTAATTATCTTTAATTTTGAATATCGCATATATCTGCAGATCATCGCCATATTCTATATTCCTTTTTTAACAGCTTAATGACTTGCTTCATTATAAACGCCCCATTCACAAGAATGGGGTAAGAATCCCCTAAAATTAAGCCAGCGAAAAGTATAAAATAGGAAGTAAA
>CAZIFG010000022.1:0-21270 GCA_964539135.1 uncultured Rickettsiales bacterium | reverse complement strand
TCGAGAGAATAGAGAGTGCTGGAGCGAGAAGGGCTGGGTGATTGGTATGGTTTTTAGCTAATTCAAACAGAGTCACTGCGATGTTGCGTTGAGCTATTAGGTCTGTTGTCGTTTGAATGGTCGAGAGAATAGAGAGTGCTGGAGCGAGAAGGGCTGGGTGATTGGTATGGTTTTTAGCTAATTCAAACAGAGTCACTGCGATGTTGCGTTGAGCTATTAGGTCTGTTGTCGTTTGAATGGTCGAGAGAATAGAGAGTGCTGGAGCGAGAAGGGCTGGGTGATTGGTATGGTTTTTAGCTAATTCAAACAGAGTCACTGCGATGTTGCGTTGAGCTATTAGGTCTGTTGTCCTTTGAATGGTCGAGAGAATAGAGAGTGCATCAGCGAGAAGAACTGCGTGATAGTCCTGGTTTTTGGCTAATAGCCACAGAGTCACTGCGATGTTGCGTTGAGCTATTAGGTCTGTTGTCGTTTGAATGGTCGAGAGAATAGAGAGTGCATCAGTGAGAAGAAGGGCGTGATTGTCCGAATTTTTGGTTAGGCAAGCCAGAGTCCCTGCGATGTTGCTTTGAGCTATTAGGTCTGTTGTAGTTTGAATGGTCGAGAGAATAGAGAGTGCTGGAGCGAGAAGGGCTGGGTGATTGTTCTGGTTTTGGGCTAATAGCCACAGACCCCCTGCGATGTTGCGTTGAGTGCTTGAGTCTGTTGT
This sequence comes from uncultured Rickettsiales bacterium, assembly GCA_964539135.1. GTDB lineage: Bacteria > Margulisbacteria > Marinamargulisbacteria > CAZIFG01 > CAZIFG01. The sequence continues at coordinate 20,561 of CAZIFG010000022.1, read as the reverse complement.
CGTTTGAATGGTCGAGAGAATAGAGAGTGCTGGAGCGAGAAGGGCTGGGTGATTGGTATGGTTTTTGGCTAAGTAAGCCAGAGTCAGTGCGATGTTGCGTTGAGTGCTTGAGTCTGTTGTCGTTTGAATGGTCGAGAGAATATGGAGTGCATCACTGAGAAGAGCGGGGTGATTGTCCTGGTTTTTGGCTAAGTGAGCCAGAGTCCCTGCGATGTTGCGTTGAGCTATTAGGTCTGTTGTAGTTTGAATGGTCGAGAGAATAGAGAGTGCTGGAGCGAGAAGGGCTGGGTGATTGTCCTGGTTTTCGGCTAATAGCCCCAGAGTCCATGCGATGTCCTGTTGAGCTTTTGGGCTTGTTGTTGTTTTAATAGTAGAGAGAATAGAGAGTGCTGGAGCGAGAAGGGCTGGGTGATTGTTCTGGTTTTGGGCTAATAGCCACAGACCCCCTGCGATGTTGCGTTGAGTGCTTGAGTCTGTTGTCGTTTGAATGGTCGAGAGAATAGAGAGCGTATCAGTGAGAAGAACGGCGTGATTGTCCTGGTTTTTGGCTAATTCAAACAGAGTCCATGAGATATTAATTTGAGCGGTTGAGTTTGTTGTTTTAATAGTAGAGAGAATAGGGAGTGCATGAGTGCGAAGAGCGGCGTGATTCTCCTGGTTTTTGGCTAATAGACCCAGAGTCCATGAGATATTCTGTTGAGCGGCTGAGTCTCTTGTTGTTTTCATAGCTGAGAGAATAGAGAGCGTATCAGTGAGAAGAAGGGCGTGATTGTCCTGGTTTTTGGCTAATTCAAACAGAGTCCATGAGATATTCTTTTGAGCTTTTGGGCTTGTTGTCGTTTTAATAGTAGAGAGAATAGAGAGCGTATCAGTGAGAAGAAGGGCGTGATTGTCCTGGTTTTCGGCTAATAGACCCAGAGTAAATGAGATATCCTGTTGAGCGGCTGAGTTTGTTGTTGTTTTAATACTAGAGAGAATAGAGAGTGCTGGAGTAAGAAGGTTTGTATGATTGTCCTTGTTTTTGGCTAATAGACCCAGAGTCCATGAGATATTAACTTGAGCGGCTGAGTTTGTTGTTGTTTTAATAGTAGAGAGAATAGAGAGTGCTGGAGTAAGAAGGTCTGTATGATAGTCCTGGTTTTTGGCTAATAGCCACAACGTCCGGGTAATGTCCTGTTGAGCTACTGTTTCTGTTATAGGTTTAAGCGGAAGGAGGATATATGCCGCGTGAGTTATAATGAAGTCTTGACCTATTTTATCCTGAGATAACGCTTTCAGTGTTTTAACAATAAAGCCTTGAATATGAGGATTTGAAGAGGGCGCAAGATAAACAAGAAGGTCTTTAAGCAGACTATTTAAGTGTAGCCTATCTGGTAAAAAACAATCAGAATGTAAAGAAATTCTTTTTAAGAAATTACCTAGAGCGTCTTGAGTCTGCTGTGTATGGGTAGTCGTCTGCATGGCTGAATTAACAATCGTGAGGAGCTTCTTTAGATCGTCTAGAGACTCAATCTTTATTTCATGGGGGGTTAAAGATGGAGATGTCAGCAGACGGAGAAGCTGAGATGCTGAGTGTGAAGGTATAGCGAATATGGGGGGATATGCTAAAACTTTGAACATAAAAGCGTGAATCCTTTGGCGAGTTTTTTATAATATAAAGAGTGTACAATTAAAAAATAAATACGTAAATAATAGGTGTAATTATTAAATTTTATATTTAAAAAGGAATATAAAGTGTAGGGAGGAATGCCTCTGGACGAGATAAAACAGGTTAATAAGGTTTAGTGCTTATACTGACCCCAGTTAAGAATGGATAAAGTAAGAGAGTTTAAGTGGTAGAATAGAGCGCCCTAAAGGCCCCTAAAAAAGGCCTTTAGGGGCGACTCTCTGATTAAAAAAGGAGACTTACTCATGAAGAAACGAAACTGGACAAGCAGCCAAAACTTATGATTGAGATTTACCCTTCCATTTTTAGGCTGACTTTCAGACTTGGATTCACAACTACAATACTGATTTTCCTCACCAATTTTTGCGCTACAAAACGCCAGCTCAAGCCACGATATCCTTCACCAATCGCAAACAGATCAAGGAGTTGATTCTAGCCTAATTTTCTCTTTACTTTTTATCCATTCTTAACTGGGGGCATTACAGTCAAAAAATGCAGGTGGTATTAGAAGGCATACGGGGTGAAATCCCTGTTGCGGAGCTGTGTACAAAATACGAAATCAACCAAGCACAATATTACAAATGGAGAGACCTCCTATTAAACGGCGCTGAGCGTGTATTTATCCCTGATCTAGACAAAGAAAAAGACCGAATGCGAAAGAAAATAGACAGACTCACTCAGCACATCGGTGAGTTAACGATCGAATTAAAAAAAACGGAAGAACTCTTATGAAAAAGGCCAAATCTAATACGATTAAGCTCAAATCTTGGGGCTGGGTTTATGTTCATTGCGTCATAGATTGGTACACAAAAGAAATTATTGGAGGATATTACGTTGCCTTAATCTCATTTTCTTGCCTTATCCGGGGGAATTATACCCACCTGGTCTATCCCAGAGATCTTCTCTAAAGCGAACAGTTTCAACAGATTCTAAAGCGCTGCAAATATGGTCTTGAAGCCTAAGAACAAGATCATGCATGTGGTCGCATGGGGCTAAATGAGTTCATGCACAGATTATAGCGTAAAGGCGCAAGAGGAACAATGTACGTAAGAAAATAAAAATAATGTTTATAAATATAAAAAATAGTGAAATCTATATATAAAAAATTAGAGCGTGGGGTGGTATTGGATGGGAGAATTTAAAAAAATAATAGCTATTCAAGGCGATAGAGACATTACTTTTAGATTATTTTTGACCCTTCTAACACAAATAAATGATACACTTAAATCAAAAAAAAAACTGTTATCAAAGGATATTCTTAAACTAAGAAGGCTCTGTGAATGCTGTAAAGCGAAGGATCTATTTAAGTTAATAGACCCAAACTCAGACAAGATACGGGCATTTTATGACGGGATGCATATGCCACATGTGGCGCATAAACAACTGTGTTTAGAAGGTATCGAAACAGCAGCGCAATTAGGGATTCATTGTTTGGTCCTGAAAGATACCAGCCGAGCGTTAACCGATCCCTCAAAGCGAGCGGCTTTAGCTGCTGTAGATGCAGCGCGGCAAGATCCAGACGAAACGGGAACCGTAGATGCGCAGTTGTCGATTTTTTACCCGGGGCTCAATCTAGAGGCACTCAAAAAAGAGATGAGTCATGCACGCCAAATCGAGATGGATGCTTTTATTGTGACGCTTGGACAAGCCGCGATGGGCTTGCATACAGACGAACTTATTTTACCCGCATTTTATCCACAGCCAACCGATTTCAGCCCAGACTCAAAAACAATTCTAAACATGCTGTCTCATATAATGGCGGCCCCAGAACACGAAGTGGTGGCACAATATATGCAGATTGTGACACACACCTTAGGAATTAAGCTCAGTCCCCATTTATTTCTTGCGCTTATTCCAACCGGTGATACAGGCGCAACTTTAGTGTCTAAAATTGAAACTAGGATATCAAATGGTGCCGTTAAAGCGGCCTTAGTTACATTTGTATCACGATTAATGGAGAGAGAAGAGAGTTCAGGCGATGTAGAAAAAGTGCGATTTCAGTCCGCACAAAAACGTGTGGGTGAGGCAGTTGAACAATTAAGCGGTAAATCCACGTGGACAGCACTTGAGGCAGACAATATCTGCCGTTATATCAGCGAAAACATAAGAGCGCTTGAGTTTGAATGTTCCGTAGGCTATGACTTACAGTTGATCTTTTTTAAAACAGAAATAAGTCTCATTTTAGAACGTGAATCGCTACCCAAGCAGACCAAAAAAGACGTATTAAACGCAAAATTTGTGGATTGGGTGATCAATCGTATGCGAATCGCATTACAGATTAATGGTGTTCATGAAACGTGGGTCGGAGATGTTCACCATTTAAATTATGCCGCAAAATTAGTGTTAGATCACTTAGGTGAAGCGGTTCCAGCTGCATTGGGTGATGTCTATATATTGGCTGAACAAGAACGAATGGATCGGTATAAATCTCAAATTGTAGCCACAATTTTACGACCAGATGATGCCATTACACAGATGGTGTCAGCAGAAACAGATCGATTTTCAGTCGGACTAGATCAGTGCCTTCAAACAGGGTATATGTCCGCTTCCGGACAACCAGATCTAACTCTTGAACAGCTACAAGGTATCGTGAAAGAACTGCTAGATCTAGACGAACGCTTATTGGGGCAGTTTCTAGGGGAAAGTAATATTGCTTTAACCCGCTTAGATGAGCTTCTTAAAAGAAAAGGGCTGAGTCATGGCCTATTAGGCGAGCTTGCACGAGCTGGAAATACAGATAAATTTATGGCATTGAAATCGCTATTTTGGAGTAAGGGGCAACCCAATCTCTTGAAAAAAGACAGTGTGGGTATGAGTTTGTTAGATTATGCCGTCTTGGGTGGATCTGTTGGTATTTTGGAATCGTTTGGTCTGTCAGAAGGTGAGGTATTTGCAGAAATGCAAGCCTATATGCCCAGAACCTTACCCAATCTAGTGGGGATGGCATCTGAATCGGGCAGTCTTGAGATGCTGAATCTCATTGTTTCAGATATACCTGCAGGTGAAGAATGGACCTATTTAACTCAAGCAGATACAACAGGCCATACGCCATTAATGCGAGCCATAATGAGTAAAAACACAGTTATGGTGAACACGATGATACGGTACATAAGGGATTCAGGTTCAGAAGATGCGCTTGTCGATCATGTAAACGATTTTAATGTGTATGACCAAACAGCGCTGATACTGTCGGCTGTGCATGGGCAAGGCGAGAGTGTAGGCAGTCTGTTGGCAAGTGGCGCAGATCCCAATTATTGTATGCCAAGAACTTTGGAGGAAGAGTGTTCTTTAGATTTTATTCGAATCGCAGCGCTTAATAAAGATGTAGGTTTTATTCTCCAAAGTATCTCGGCTTTAAAGACACATGAGTTAATAGGCTCGTTCCATGACAATTTACACTTTCTAGCCGAATATCAAGGCGATGTATGTGTAGATGTACTGATAGGTGGGGATCAAGCAGATATTCTACCTATGTTAAACAATAACGCGGATGATCCATTCTATTCGATTGCACATATTTTGGGCAGTCATGCACCACAGGCGTTTGTGAAACTTATGAGACATATAACAGATCCTGATCTCAAAACAAATATCTTAAGCATAAGGGATGATTATAGGCGCAGTTTAGGTGATTTTTTAATAGCAGAAAACCTAGATATATTTAATGCTATAATTGAAACCTTTACGCTAGAAGAAAAATGGGCGCTGGTGAAAAAAAACATCGTCCTCTATAACCAATTTATTATCGATTCCATGCTGAAAGTCATATCGCTTTCAGATAGAATGAAACTCAAAGATTTTATACTCACATTAGATTTATCCGATAAAAGGCGACTGCTACAGGATTTTTCTGGAGATGAGACTGGATTTAAAGAAATGCTTTTAATCTGCACCTTTGAGGAGAAATTTGCTTTTTTGAGTGAAAAAGAGAGGTCCGAGCGGAAGACAATTGCGCATAACTTGGCGGAGAGAAGACATGGTTTTCTGTTGAAAGACATTTTAGATAGCTGCACCTTTGAAGAAAAGATCCAGATTTTAAGTTTAAAAGGACCTTTTACAGTAGCTGCGCATTTAGTATTAAACTTGGATCAATTAAAAGCAATTCTATTGGGCTGTAAAACATGTGAAGAAAGACGCCAAATTTTAAGGATAAAAGATAAATATAGTGACACATTCGAGGCGTGGATGTCTGAAAAAATTCCAACACAATTACCGGAAATTTTAGCCCTAGTGGAAAGCAAAGAATCTGAAACCAAAGAAGAGTAAAGCGTAGGACTCAAAAACGACGGAGAGAAGTGTCCAAATGAAGGGGGGTGTTATGCACCAATGTTTGCGCAAACTGCCTCTCAAAATAAGGGCACATCATGACGCCTCTAGAACCAAAGCCACTGAAAAGGCCAACCTGAGAAAATTGAGGGTGTATCCCAATAAGTGGCTTAAGGTCGGGAACCAAGCATCGTACGGCGGCCTGATGATCTAGAATCGTGTAAGGCACCGTCAAAAAACGATTCAGCGTTTCCAAAAGCAATGCCTGTCCTTTTTTAGTGGGATGAGACGCCAGGTCATCCCATTCGTATGTCGCACCAAACCGGAAACAGCCATTGCCAATAGGGACCAGCCATTTTCCAAAATGATAAATGGCCTCTGAGTCTAGATCCGGAATAGAGAGGGGCAGTGTTTCACCTTTTGCCATTCTGTAGGGCAGATCTGAAAAAAGCGAGAAAAGCGCGTCTCAGATCCCGTGCAATAAATGATCTTTTTAAACTGAATATCCTGCCAAACCCCACCATGTTCATGGAGGTTTAAATCATGTTCGGAAAGCGCCGTATCGTGACATATATTGGAATACTGCTGTTTAAACGCGTTTAAAAAAGAGGTAGGATTCAGCGCCACACAGCCTGTCATGTTCATACCACCAAAAGGCAGCGAGAGTCCTGGAAGTGTTTGAAGCTCAGCCCCATAGTAGGGCAAAAATTCTGGTAAGGCGGCCTTTTTTTGAAAAATACGGGCTGTTTCATCCGATTCAAAGAGGCGGTAAGCTGGTTTTTCAATTAAAAAAGAAGCCTGCCACTCAGATTCAAGAGATCTGTAGGTATCGCAAGCCGAGGGAATAAAGACATCTGCTTGCCAGGTGAGCGTCAATCGTTTGCCCGAAATATAATCCATGAGCCCAGCAGCAACAATAGAGGCCGAGTGGGCACGATAATTATCAACGACACAAACGCTGGCGTTTAAGCGCATGAGTTTATGTGCAAGTAGGGACCCAGCTAAACCCTGGCCCACCACAAGATAGTCAACATGGCGTGTCATGAGCCTGAGCATGCTGCAATATGCTTAAAAAATAATAGGATGTAAAAAAATATAAAATAAGATAAAATAAGGGTTCAAAAAATATATATTCACATAATAGAGCTATAAAAAAAGGATAAAGATGAGAAAAATAGCAGCAGTGCGGCAATCTTTAGAAGAGCTTAATGACTTAGATTGGACAATATTAGGGCTAGATCAGGAGCTCAGGGTAAGGCCTGACGAGATAAATCAGGCAGCCGTCCAATTTTTAATGGAAATGAGGCATAAGGTCAGTGAAGATACGGGTGTTTTTTTACAGAAGGTCTGGATAGATGCCGGTAATTTTAGAACCACATCATTGGAGGCACTCCCGGAGCTTTTAGAGCTAAAAAATTTCAATGAATTGTCACAATCCATATTAAATGTGCTTACAAAAAGCACAAGAGTGATGAAGTGGAAACTTCTAGAGGCAATCATAAATGCAATGGATCTGACATTAAGAAAGGAGTCGTGGATAAGGGTCGAGAAAGAAGGCTCTTATATATACACGATCTTGCAGAATATAAGTGCGCAACTTTTAGTAAAGGTGGTAGGTATACCATCAGACTTTGAAAAAGATAAAGCCCATATTGAGTACGCCATTTACGTGGGATTAAAGGCTCAAGGCATAGAATTGCCCGACCCTAAAAAAAAGCCAGTCTATGGAGACAAAATAGAAGATAAAAAAAACTTAATCGGGGACGCACTTATCAATCTATCATTTATTCTGGCAGCAGGATACAACTCAATGGGATCTATAAAGGGAGTTATAGCCTTATTAATAACACAGGAATATGTGTATCAAGATACAAGCAAAGAAAGACGCTATCAAAAGGGGTTAGATTTTATCAATAAGGTGGCTACTTGTCCGCTTCAAGAGGCACTTTACATACTCGGTGGCACGAAAGAAAGCCTTGTTGAGTTTCATGAAAACATGAAAAAACAGGGGTTTAAGTATGGCTTATTAGGAGCAGCAGCACGTTCTGGAAAGGCTGATTTTTTTCAGGGAATTCATGACCATATTCCACTTCCAGAGAAAGCGCTTATGCTGAATCGAGATAAAGATGGAATAAGTTTGCTGGATGAGGCCATTTTAGGCGGAAAATCTTCTATTATCAGCAAATTGGGTTTGAGTTATACAGATATCGAACCTGAACTCACATCTAAACAGATGTTGTTTCTAGCCATACAGTCGGGATCTTTAGGCCTATTAACGGAGTGTTTAGCCTTTATACATAATAAAAAGATGTGGATTTTAAACATAGTGGATAAAAACGGAGACAATATACTGAGATTTGCAGTGAAGAGGGGCAATGCAGACATGGTTAGGGTCATTTTAGACAAACTACATCAAAATACGACAGAAAAGAGACTGCTATACATAAATAGTGTCAATAACAACAAAAAATCAGCATTGGATCTATCGATGGAACTAAATAATACTGCAATAACCAGGCTTCTTTTAGAGGCAGGTGCAAATCCAGAAGACGAGAGGGGTGATTCGACACCACATACTAAAAGACAACGAATAGAGCGATGAAATTAAAATTCAAAATAGCCGCCATTTCTCAAGCAAGTTGGTGCAGTAAAGCCAGGTGGGAGGGAATTTTGAGGAACATGGGGGAACTGATATCGGAGCGCAAAGGTGGACTGTTCGAAACAGAACCTCCCCGTTTAAATGCGATTCTAAATGAAATGAATGATGCGTTGGCCCGCGTTTCAGATATGGCGCTTATAGATTTAGGGCATCAAACCATTCAGAACTTTTCAACGCAATTCAATATCAATATTAAGGATACAACAATGATGGGGAAATCAGACTTCATTGTGGCGACTCAGGAGAGTATTTATTTGGGGCTTGCAGCACTTGCGGAAAGGCAGCTTAAAAAAGAGGAGGCAGCAGCTCAAATCGCTAAAATAGACCTAAGCTTAGGTTTAGAAAAGTTAGCGTGGGTAAATAAAGTGGGGCAGCTGTTTTGGCCTGCCTTTGATATCACGCAAATACAGGCGAAAGGCAGCTCAATACGACAAAGAATAGTAGAAAGGCAAATAAAAGAAGCACTTCATAAACTAGTCTATGCTGAAGTGGGTAACCTATACCGAGGGAACTTACCCACTTCAGCAGATTTTTCAGCTGAAAGTCAGATGATGTTAAGCATAATTTTAGCTGCGGAGGGGGGGACTATAGAGGGAAGCCTACCTGAGAAATATTTACAGATGATTGCATTTGCCAGTGAATCAATAGTGAACCCATCGCTATTTTTGGCGTTTATAGCAGACGGGCCAGAAGGCAAGGCATTAGACGCAGAAATAACAAAAGCAGACACTGCCTTTCAAACTGAACTCAGAAACCTTGTAAGGCTAATGAGAAGAGATGACGGAAACTTGAGGCAAAAGAACCACTGGAGGCTGGCTGAAAGGCGTATAGGAGAATGTGTTCAATATTTAAATCAAGAGAAAGATTTAAGCGCAAAAAACAAAACAGATTTAGCTGATTTTTTTAAGACAAAAAAAGAAGAATTAGAGGGGGTTTGTTGTGTGGGTTTGAATTTTCAATTACTTTCCTTAAAGAGCGAAATCTGCCTGGTTATAGACAAGGCTAAAGGGGACAAATCAGAGGAGGCCTTACTCAGTAAACAGCAATATGAGTACTTAAAAGACAGAATATCTCATGCTTTAGCCAAAAATAGAATTAAAGAAAGCACAGATGTTCATGCCGTAAACTATGTTATTTCCTTCATTTTAAGCCTAACAAAGGAGGGAGTGCCTGAATCCTTAAAAGATCCGTATATAACAGGCTTTAAGTCAGAAATAGATCGAAATAAGACGGCGATTATGGACCATGTATTAAACGCAGGAGATTTTCTATCACAAATATTAAAAAATGAATCCACGTACGATCTATCTATTAGTAGGCTGTCTCCGCTATTAAGCAGGCTTTCGTGGACGCGAGAGAAAAAAAAAGCAATAGCAAAAAAGGTACTGAGTAAAATATTCAAATTACCAGATTCCGTATGGCAAAACTACTTAAGCCGTACGGAGACGATTTCATCTGTTTCGGAAGTGTTGATTCAGTTAGATAAAAGCATGAAAGACATGGGGGAAGAGATGGGGCTTTGGCCTAGTCTTGTGCATTCAGGGAATGAGGCCCTGTTTAAAACTGCATTAACTATTTTAATGCTAAAGATGGAAGATATCCCAAGAAAGTCGTATGTATATCTATTAGATCAGGCTGTTTTAGGCGGATCTGTGGAGATTTTAAAGGCCTTAGGGGGAAATGAGGCGACGATGTATCAGATGATACGTGATCAACCTTATGCAATTGCTTTTATAACAGAATCAAGTAGCGCCCTTATGATGGCGTATCTCGTGTCAGCACTACCAGAAGCAGTTCAGTGGAAATATCTCGCTACATATCGTCCAGCGGGGTGGGGGACAGTCCTGATGAGAGTAAAGACAACAGAGATGGCAGAAGTCCTAATGGCGCATCTTAAAAAAAGTGCGCCAACGGAGGAGGCATATAAGGAGTATCTGAATAAGGGTGATTATAGAGGCCGGACAGTTTTAGGACATGTAGCAGAACAACCACAATTATTGGCTATTCTCGAAAAACTGATAAAAGAAGGGGCGATTCTTGAGAGTTATACGGGTGGCACTATGTCGCCTTTAAGCTTAGCAGCTGCACGGAAGAATATCGAGTTTATAGCCATGAGTTTGGACCTTGTAAAAGAAAAGAGTCTGATTGAGTACAATAGGATCATAGAATTTAATATTAAGGCGCTAGCCATATACGCGTGGAAGATTATAAAAGAGGACGTGAAAGCGAAAGGCCTCATCTATATCCAACGCGACATAGATGCACTCCAGGATGTAATGCGGCTTAATGGGCGTGTTTTTGAAGAGATGATGAAGCCGTTCACCCCGTCTGAACACTTAACACTGTTGCAAACAAGGACAAGTACCCCGGAACAGACAACGCTGGCACATGATATGGCGAGATATAAAAGCGCCTTACTGCTTCAGTGGTTAGGGGACAATCCCGACTTCGAACGATTAGGTGTGTTAGCATTACGCACAGCGGGGGGGGGGAGTGTCTGGAGGGCGCTGATTATGCATAATCCCTATCATGCAAAACAGCTTTGTTTAAGATGTAAATGCTTAGATGAAAGAATGAACATCCTCAGGATAGAGGATCCCATCATTTTTTTGGAAACACTAAGTCAAAAATCCATGCGTTCGCTTGAATTTTTAGTAGAAAAAGAAGACGCTGCTAGCTTAAAGGCACTGGTATCTCAGGTTAAAGACATGACGGCATTTTTGAAGGTGTTAGACCCAATCAGTCAAGAAAAAATACGGCCACATTGTTCCTTTTCTATCGTTGAAACAGGGGATTCTGATGATGAAGATCAGGCATCGGACCCAGGAGATCTATCATCGGGAAGGAAAAGAGGCAGAATGGGAGGCTCAGATGAATAAAATCGTGGCATTTAGCATGAGTTGGAAAGAGCTGATACAAAAAGACGAAAGAGGAAAGAGGGCCTTTATGAAGGCAGCAAAGGAAGAAAGACCAGATCATCTCAAGGCAATATTAGCAGCAATGTCAGTAAAAGCCCCTTCAGGTTTAGAGCTGAGTGATTGTTTGAATGGCAGGGGGCGGTATCTATCCATGAGGCGTTGGGTATTAATAAAGACAGCTAAAAGAGGCTATACGGAACATGCCATTGCCCTAATAAAAGCAGGTTGCAGCGTTATGCAGGAAGACGAGACAGGTAAGCACAAAACATGTCTATGGCACGCAGCACGTAATAAGCACAGTGACTTTATTTTAAAGGTCTTAGACTGTATTAAATCAACCAACCAAATAGACGCGATGAAACTATTCATATTAAACATAGGCGCAATTGCGAAGTATACACCTGAAGTCATTGAAGACCTGTATGCAAAAATGAACCCAATGGAGAGACTTAATTTTTTGATGTCCAAAGCGAAACATAAGGATCTTGTGATTCATAAATTAGCGGAATATAACGAGGTGGCCTTGGAGAAAATGCTGAATGATATGTTACCCGACGATAAGGCGCATTTGCTGATGATCAAGGGGGAGAAAAAAACAGTCAAAGAAATGTTAACAGGGGGGCTAAAGCCAGCTTTGGAATCCGGAAAATCTCAAGCAGAAAAAGCCGAAATTTTGAGGAAGGCTGAATTAAATAAAGGCAGCAGGAAAGATTTTGAGCGCGTGCTTGCAGACTATGGAACAACTGCAGACCTCATCGCTCTGTTGAAAATGGAAAATGAAGGAAGTGGTGATCCCCTGGCTATAAATCTTGCAGACAGCGGGGATTTGGTGCGTTTTTTAAGCCGATTTTTCAAAGAGGAGCTTGCGGTGCTTATGGAAATAAGCGATAAGGAAGGGGCGCCTCTATGGGAGCACATATGCACAAATGGATACTATATGAGTTTATTTTCGTTCTATGAAACAGGTGCCGAAAAAATAGCCTTCTTACAAAAAGAAAACAAAGAAGGGCGCTCTCTGTTGGAGATCTTAGAGTGCGATGATGTGCTAATGGATTCGGTACTCTTAAGCTGCAGCTATGAAGAGAAAAAAGCCTTACTCAGTTTGAGGTATCAAGAGAGGAGGCTCAGTTCTTTTTTATGGGGTCGACGTGGGTTTCTTATACGCAATCTTTTGAATGGGCTGACATTTGAAGAGAAATTAGGCATTTTAGAAGTGGGCGGAGATGAAAAAGAGGGCATCCACCATTACATGACATCAGATGAGTTTTATACTGAGGAGGGCGATAGAGAAGAAGATCTAAAGGATTTTATACAAAAAATAGCAGCAAAAACAGACGAGGAAAAACAGTGTTTATTAAGGTTGGCAGATAAACAAGACTGGCACTTCAAAGAAGAGTTAAAGAGGCTCTTATCAAGCGACTCAGATATAGCAGGTGATTCATCAGATATAGATTTAGATACAGCAGATGAGCAGTTAGATACAGCAGATGAGCAGAATACAGACTCAGATACAGAGGATGAGTCGGATGCTAAAAGACAAAAAACATAAGAAATGCATAAGATAGTCGCATTAGAAATAAGAAGTAATTCAATTGTGCCTGAGGGTCATGAGGATAGAGTCGATCAGTTCTTCAAAGAGATGGGCAAAAAAACGTCGTCAAATCCATCAAATACGCACGCAGAGTATACGCAGTGGCGGCGCCGTGTGGGGCTATTAGCAGGGATAAACGATGTCCCTTTTCCTGAGATAGGGGCAGACTTAGGGGCGCTAAAAAAAATACGGGAGGGGACGTATAAAGAAATCCGATTTTTAGTCCTTGCAGCACATAAAGGAGACATCCCCTTTATTAAAGCCGTTTTAGAGAGTATCGAGACCTTAGATAGCGTCACAAGTCGTTATTTTTGGCGCCAAGAGAGAAAGATAATCGCAAAATATATGCCTGATCTGATTATAAGCAGATATGAAACACGCGCAAGCAAAATGGAACAATGCATTTTTTTAACAGATAACGACTATGAAGGTAACATACTCTATCAGTTGGCGCGGTATCACAAAGAGAAAGCCCATTGTATTTTAGCGAGACTACCAAAAGAAGAGAAAGACTATCTACTAGACACTGTGGTAAAGAGGCTACGGGATAGCCATACAAACGAGGGTATAGTGGATAATCTTAGGAATCTGTTGGAGAGAGCGGAAAAAAAAGACGCGTATTTATCTCAAAGACAAGAAGATATAGCAGATTTTTTGATAGAAATGCAACTGAATGAAATAGATGGAAAAGTGTTAAAAAAGATGCTGTCTAACTATGGAATAGATGCAGAAATTAAGGCGATTTTAAAGACAGAAAATAAAAAAAGTGGATCGCCCATTGCCATGAGTTTGCTCCAGGATAAGATACTTATTCGTTTTTTAAAGCGATTTTCAAAAGAGGATCTTGCAGAGGTGCTAGAAATCACAGATAAAGATGAAAAATTCTTATGGGAAAAAATATGTGAAGGGAACACATTCATTCAGGATGAACTGTTTAATCTCTATGAGCAAGGGTTAGAGACGCTTGCGTTGTTACAAAAAAAGAATAAAAAAGGCGAGACACTTGTGGAGATTCTACGTTTGGATAACATGTCGCTTATAGAAGGTATTGTAAAAAACTTCAATCACGAAGAGAAGACTATTTTTATGGGTTTAAAGTACGAGGAAACAACCCTTATCTCTAGACTTTGGGTAGAAGAACCATATTCAATGTTTGCCATTTTAAAAGGACTGCCCTTCGAAAACAAAATGGATATCCTAAAAATGGATAAAGATAAAGAAAACGGAATCCATCGCTTAGTAGTGGAGGCTGAACTCGATAGCGATAATACGTTAAAAGAGTTTGTAGCGGCACTGACAGAAACACGCGAAGAGCGAAATCTATTATTAGACTATGCAGAGAAAGACGAGTGGCCCTTTAAAGACAGATTAAGAGACTTAGTCGTAGAAATGAATGAAAATGAAGACAAGGTTTTTCAGACAAGAAAAAGACAAAGGACAACTGAATGAGATTAAACTTAAAAATAGCCGCAATACCTCAAGAAAGTAAGGGGAGGCCAGACAAGTGGGCTAGGTTAGTCATCAAGATGGAGCAGGTTTTAAAGGCTGTAAAAGACCTGCCTTTAGAAGAAAAAGACATAGCCCCTCTAGCGGCACTATTGAGTGAGATGCAGTCAATCGTGAGTCAGGGGGCAGATACATCGTTTATAGACTTAGAGCATCAAACCCTTATAAATTTTGTTGAGAAGTTCAAAATAAGGAAAGATGAATACTTAACAGAGAAGCATAATTTTATCTGTTATGCTCAAGACATTACTTCTTTGGGCCTTGCAGCGCTTAAAAGGAGGCAGAATGAAAAAAAGGAAGCCGCTGCTCAAATCAAAGAGCTAGACTTAGATTACAGGACAGTGTCGTGGGCGAATGAAGTAGGAAAGATGTTTTGGCCTGCCTTTGAAATCATAGAAATACAGCAATATAGTAGTGAAGCGGAACAAAAAAGAGTAAGTGAGCAATTAAGACGCATGCTCCATGCACTGATTTATGGAGACAAATTTGTATTAAGTTCAGGCCCATTGCCTCAAGCCGATGCGTTCACAGTAGAAAGTGCCGCTATTTTAGCCGCAATGGTGCAGGTAGAAACAGATCCAGAAGTGGCAGTTTCCAGACAATACCTTCAGATTATCACCCGTATATTGGGTCTAAAATTGGGACTGCCTCTATTTGACGTATTTCTAGCAACAGGCCCAGAGGGAGAGCAGTTAGACAGTGAAATTGAAAAGAGTGATATCACAATTCAAGAGGGAATAAAAGCGCTGCTAGACAAGATACGAAAAACCCCAAAAACAGACGCAACGGAAGAAGAAAAACAGAGAGTGCGTGCCGCAGAAAGACGAGTAGGCGCTTGTGTTCGGTATTTAAATACAGAAAGAGTTTTAGTCGGAAAACACAGAGATAATTTGTGTAAATTTTTTCAGGAAAAGAAAGAAGAATTAAGCGACGCTTGTACAGTGGGATGGGATTTCAGGTTAATCTCCTTAGAGGACGAAGTCCGCTTAATTTTAGGCCATTGTGATACAAATAGCGTAGGGATAGCCGAGCTTAAAAAACAACAATGTGAATGGTTAAAAAGAAGAATAGGAACAGTTTTACAGGGACACGGTATTGTTGAACCGTTTACAAATGATGTTCATGCGTTGAACACAGTCATTCAATGGTGTCTACCACCACAAATATTAGGCTCTCGTTTTGAGCCTTTAATAGACCCGTATGGATCCGGGATTCGCGATATCCTGCATGAGAAAAAACAGAAAATAATGCAGGACTTGCTTCGAGCGGACTATTTGATTGCAGACACTCAACAAGAGAGTGATCTCAATAAACACATTGATAAAACAGTGAAAGTAGGGCATCTTTGTGCCTCATATTCATATGGAGGAAGCCACTTAAACGAAAGTTCCGCCTTTAATGTATTGAAGGCCCTTCTGGGATTAGAGGATCATATATGGCAAAAATGGCTAATAGATGAAAGACCTGAGGGTGACGAATGCTTTAAAACCTTAGATAGCATCATGAAAGTAAGCGGTTGGGTTCATGGTATTTTAGGCGTTATTGCATCACTTGGAAAAGTAGATCTATTTAAAGACGTACAATTAAAATTAAGTAACGCAGACAAAAAAGATAAGACAGGGAAACGATTAATAGACCATGCGATTGAGAGTGGCTCTATAGAACTATTGGCGCAATTAAAGGTTGATAAAGAAGACCTTTGGAAAAACATTCAAGCATACACACAAAACAAGTTGCCGAATGCCATTGGTATGGCGGCACAGTCTGGGAATACGACGATGTTAGATCTGGTAATAGATGCGATTCCAGAAGCGCAGCAGTGGCGATACCTGACAGAGAAAACCAGTGAGGGGACAGTACCTCTGATCATGGCACTGAGTCATGTAGCCCTATTAAAAGGCCTGCTTGTATACCTCAAAAAAAGAGCGCCAACGCCTGAGGCATATAGCGAACATCTGAGAGACGCGGAAGTACTCGTAAAAAGTGCCGAATTAAATAAAATCAATGCAATAGAAATTCTGGTAAGCGCAGGGGTTTCGTTGCAGCATAAGGAGTGGCGGCGCCCCATTCAAATTGCCAGTCAAAAGGGACATCTAGCGTTTATTAGAAGCAGTTTTGAGCAGATAAAAAAAAGGAATGAGTATGCCTATATTCAAATATTTTTTGAGACTAGCCATGATTTAGCCAGATATGCAGGTATTATCCTAGAAGAGGAACTTCGAACAGCAAGCACGGCGGAGATATATCTCATGTTGAGTAGAGCTGGCACAGGTGGGGATCTTGCAAAATATAATGGGATTGCCTTTGAAAATATCATAAAACGGATAAAAGAGCCTGCGGAGCAACTCAATATCTTAAAGATAAAAACATATGTAGAAGGAACGCTTGCACATGATATGGCACAATACAAAGGCGCCATACTGGCAAACTGGTTAAAACCATATACATTGAAGAAAAAACTAGAGATTTTAGCCATGAGAGGAGATAGATCGCGTACAGTATTGATGACATTAATGCGTGCGAATAAATACCAGGCCATTGCTATTCTATTAAGTTGTCAGTCAGTGTCAGAAAAAATGGATCTCCTCAATATAAAAGACGGTAGCCAAACAATCGTGTCTCTATTAAAAGAAGAGCCGTCCTTTGATTTGCTTGAGTTTTTGACAGAAAAGCAAGATGAGGCCAGTTTAAGAAATCTGGTCTCACAAGTCAGCGATTTCGATGGTTTTATTCAGTGGGTAGCATGGTATGACATCAAAAGTCTGGATATAATTTTACAGTATTGCCCAATTTCAGAGACACAGAAATTGGACGTTTTAAGTACAGTAGGGCCAAATGGAAAATGCCATGCCTGGCATTTTATGGAAAAATATCCAGAAAGATTCAGGGTGTTTTTATCAAGCCTTTCGACGCTATCAGCGGTAATAGAGGTTTTATCAATACAACATGAAGAGAGATATTTAACGGAGGCACTCCCCAATGAACTCAGCATGATTCCTGTTTTGTTAAAAATGACGGGTACATTTGACGAAAAGGCAACCGTATTAAAATTAGGGCGAACCCAGAGTGTTTTTGCTCGAATGGGCGTACCTAGAACCCCTGAGGAATTGGAGGCTTTCAATTGGCTCTGCAAATGGATACTAGAAGAGGCCCCAAAAAATCAAAATAGACTACTTATCACAGCAGCAAATCTCAATTGGCTGCTTCACGATAAGATGGCCGATGCGATTGAGAGAGAAAGGGAGGCTATTCAGGAACGCGAGCAACGCGGCGCCAAGAAGCACAAACATTAAGCAGACTCAGGCTTTGAGGGGGAGAATGTCAGCCGTTAGAATGCCTATATGCGGAGCACCTTATTGTCTTATGTCTATCGATGGAGCTGGGCTCTAACTATAAACCTGATAACAGCGTTTCGCTGTATCAGTGGAAAAGGGCCCGATTTGGAATTTGCTATTTTGTTTGGAGAAAAAGGGCTCAAAATCTTGAACCAGAAACCGATAGATTCTCTTTTATTTTTGTTCAAAAAAAGGCTAGAAGATCAGGTTAAATTATACGATTTAACCTTTGGATCCCCTATTACATTTTCTTCCTTTCAAGGCGATTTAAATCAGCTGGATATGTGACTGAAAATGGGTCTGGGCGGGGGCTGTTTTAAAACCATTTTAGCAGCGCCTAGAAAAGGAAACGCCAGACCGCGTATTCAAGAGGTAAGCGTAAACGGCGAGAAGGCCTTAATCAATGCCTACGGCTTACCTGGAAAAGGCGTCGCTAATTTTCTAACAGAGGTGACCGCTTCACCTGTATGGACGCATCAGCAACCGTTGGGATTTAGTGTGGGCGGTGAAAGCATCGTCGAATATCTAGAGGTATTTGGCGCTATTGAAGGCCATCAAAAAATGCATGCCAAAGGCCCCTATTATTTTGAGCTGAATATCAGCTGCCCCAATACAGATGAGGGCCAAAATCTCCTAAAAAATCCAGATAAAATAGAACAGCTTGTTCGCGACATGAGAGCACAAACAGAAGCGATGATTGTTATCAAAGTGTCTCCAGATCAATCCAATGCGGATTTACTCACAATAGCTGAATTGATCAGAGGCATTTTCAAGACAGCGCTTAATATTGGAAATACCCAGTTTAAAACTTGTGAAGATCTTGATCTTCCTATCACTGCCTTAACACGTGGCGGGGGAGGGCTTAGTGGAGCCCCTCTATTCAAACGCACCATGGAAATGGTCACGCTCTTGAGCCCGTTGGAATTGCCGTTAATTGCAACGAGAGGGGGTACAACGCGGCATCAGGCGGAGGCTCTTCGGGTAAGAGGCGCAACCCTTGTAGGCATTGCCACAGGACTCATTCAAGATCCCTATGCCTTTATAAACGGTTAAAGAATATCTTACAGAGGATTATTACCTACTTAATCATGCTTTTTAGGCTTATTTTTTGGAAATATGATTGACAAAAAAATAAAATTTATATAATTTTCAATAGAAAGAATAATTTATAGGGGTTTTAAAAATGGTAAAAAAAATTATATCAAGTGTAAAAAAAGATCTATGCGCCTTAGGTGTAAGAAGATCAAAGAAGATAGACCGTTTAATAGCGGATAAAGTGGGCACACCCATAGGGATCCCAGGATCAGAAAGAGCGGTGAAGTTGTTTAGTGATCGGATGTTGGGTAAGATTCTAGATGAAGCCTTTATATTAGAGTTTATTTTAAAGGGATTGCCAGGAGGTATAAATGAAATAATCGAAATAGGCGGAGGGACGTACAGCCTATTTGCTAGTTTTTTAGAAAGAGAAGGTCATAGATTCCCTAATATAAATATAAATGTAACAGAGCCCCACGGTCAGTATTATAAACAGCTAAGCATAACATATCCAAAATTTAGAATCCATCAGCTAGGGATTGGGGATATAAAAGAAGCTCAAGACAGGGGGCTATTGCCAAAAAATGCACATATTCTAGCCATGAATTTTATCGATCTTTTTACACCAGAAGCATTACCTCAGATAGCTTTAATATTAAGTGAAATTGTAGAGAGAGGTAGAAAAGTTATGCTCATGAGTGACAGAATTTCACCTTGTTTGTATCAATATGCACAAAAAGAACATGGAAGCGCAGATGTTATCATTATTCCAGATCCAGTCAGGGGTAACCTAATAAAGGCACCTAAAAAATTTCTATCGGGAAAACTATCAAACGTTGATTTATTGAAGCTTCATTCTTTGAGCGCATCACAATCAGAACTAGATAGCATATATACAAACGCTATGACCTTGTTAGGACATGGAGAATTATCCAAATTAACAGAGAGTAATCCTGAGAGAGTTGAATTGGAGGCAATATTTCATGACTTACTCTCAAAGAGTTTTGAACCCTACTTTAATGTGAATATAAGGCCATTGATGGTTAATGTTGAAGCAAATCGTTTGCCTAAGAACACATCGACGCGTAATATGGGAATTATCTCGCCTATAGGTTCTGCTTTCTTCTGTTCTAAAGAAGTTAAGTCCGAAAAGGTTAAAATAATCCAAACAAGAATAGTAATAGAGCTAACAAGAAATGAGCATAGGCCTAACATCACGCATGAAAAGAAGGTTCCTGATATTGAACGCTCAGCGTTACTCGAATCGCCTGTGCTTGTCGTTTTAATTAAAGAATGGGCGTGTATAAATGGCATAACCCTTCATAGAGATAATCCTATAAAAGATCAAGAGGGAAATGAAATTCAGGTAGAGATAGTAGGATTAACCAGTGAGGTAGGAAAAACATTAAATGGAAGAAAAGCGATACTTGAATCTGCCTATATTGATCCTACAGGGAGACTGAGATTTGCAGTCTGTGTTGAAGGCGATAAACGCGCAAACATTTTAGGAACGGCATTAAAACGAATAGGATTGTAATGCCCCCAGTTAAGGCAAGAAAAAAGTAGCGAGAAAATTAGGTTAAAA
>CAZIFG010000021.1:0-24586 GCA_964539135.1 uncultured Rickettsiales bacterium | reverse complement strand
TTCTACCACTTGGACTCTCTTACTTTTCAACCTTTCTTAACTGGGGGCAGTATAATGGTTCACTTTAAAACTATTATAGAAGATGATCGTGTTCGAGAGATTAGTGTTGCTATTGAATCAGATATTAAGGGGTTGTGCTATACAAATGCCGCAGCTTTGTTACGACAAAATGGCAGAGTGTCCAAGCAATACACGGTGGATATTTTAAATGACTTGCCGCTTCTGTGTCAAAAAATGGGTGCGCTTTATTTTAAGTTTCTTAAAACACATGTTTCTTTTTTGAGTGTGTCAGAACATTTGGCGCTGGGAAGTGCTGAAGCTGAATATGAAGACTTGGATATGATGTCGTTTTAGTGTTTTTGATCTAGTGTCTATTTTTTGTCCGGTTTTTTTCGTTCTGGAGATGGACTATGAGTTCTTTTTTTTGAGAGTTTCTTATCTGCGGGACCTCCCGAAAGTCTTGGCGGTTCTGCATGTCGGCGCCTTGGGGGTTCTGGTGGGGTGCTTGCGGGCGCTAGGTCGGTGAGTTGTGTAGGGCTGGGGGTTCTAACTATTTTACCTATTTTAAAGCCTTCGAAACCCGCTAATAGAGTGTCTAAATCAAATTTATGCTTCTCGTTATCTGTGGGATATGGGTCATGTGTTGTACTATTTGTTGGGCTATCTGGTGTCGGTGATCTTCGTGTTTCTACGTCATCCGCTTTTGTTTTTGCTAAATAGGCATTTTCTAAAAAGAGTTCTGGCATATATTCTCTAAGTTCTTCTAGTGTTAAGTGCTTTTGTCTTTGTCTGACGGGTTCTTTTTGTATAAGAGAGCTTCCTTTTGATATTTGCGTGTTTCTTTTTGGTCTCGAGACTTCCTCTTTTGACATAGGCGAGCCGCCTATGGGTGCACTTGGTTTTAATTGTCTGCTAGCATCTCGTTTTTTTGAACCTGGTTTTGGTTTTGGTTTTGGTTTTGTGTTTTGTGCATTTATTCTCTTTATAAGCGCTCTGAAGTATACTGCAACTGGTGTTTTTGGGCTTGGCTGGTTTGAATATGGAAGGATTGTCTTGAGTGGGGCCAATGTTAATTGGATTTGTTTTCTTCTGCAACTTGAAATTATTTTATAGATGATAGACTCCTATATAAAAAAAGTCCGGAGAAATCGGGCTAAGTAAGGGGGGAACTTAGTCACCGGTCTCTCCGGGGCATGTGGAGACATATAAATGTCTTCATACTCTTTATCGTGTTTTAAATTTCAAAATTTCATACATCAAGATGTTTCGATTTATTTTTGATGAAATGCCTAAATTTGAATCACTTCTTTGACGTCTGGAAGCTCTTCTCTTAAGCGGTTTTCAATACCCATTTTGAGGGTCATTGTGGAGGATGGGCAAGTGCTGCAGGCGCCTTGTAACCGTAAGCTAACTATCCCCTCTTCGAAACTGACAAATTCGCAATCGCCGCCATCCATGGCAATGGCTGGTCTAATTTCAGTGTCTAAAATTTCCAGTATTTTTTTGACAACATCACTGCTGGCTACTTTTTTAACAGCTAACTCGTCGATGAGTTTTTGCTCGATGAGCGTGGTTTCTGTTCCTATCATGCTTTTGAGTAGCTTGCTTGCTTTTTCGAGTACGGATTCCCAACCCGCTTCATCTGTTTTGGTGATAGAGACAAAATTGTTTCCAATCATGACGCCTGCCATTCCAGGAATTTCATGTAAGGCTTTTGCCAAGGGAGAGGCCTCGGCTTTTTCAGGATTTTGAAAATCGATGCTGCCATAGTCAAAAAATGAATAATCCACCAAAAATTTGATGGTATTGGGATTTGGGGTTGGCATCGCTTGTAATTTAATGTCTGACATGAGTGTCTCCTTTTATATATTTAAAATGTCTTTTACTTTTTTCAACCCTTTGATGAGCTGATCACAATCGTTTTTTGTGTTGTAGAGGGATAGACTAGCCCTCATACTGGCAGAAACGCCTAATTTTTTGTGTAAAGGCTGTGCGCAATGGTGACCCACCCGAATGGCAACGCCGTGCTTGTCCAAAATACTGCCTGCATCTAAGGGATGGAGATTTTGGATATTAAAACTGGCAAGGGCTGCTTTGGATTCTGTTGTGCCGTAAATTTTTAGCCCCTCTATCTTTTTTAATTCTTCATGTAGATAAATAGACAGTTCAGATTCGATGTGATGAATGGCATCAAATCCGATTTGAGTGATGAATGAAAAAGCGGCTCCCAATCCAATGATTTCTGCGATGGCGGGTGTACCGGCTTCAAATTTTGCCGGGATAGGTGCGAAAGTTGTTTTTTCAAATGTGACGATATCAATCATATCCCCACCCGTTTGATAGACATCCATTTTGTTTAGGAGGGCTGACTTTCCATATAAAATACCAATTCCTGTAGGACCGTACATTTTATGACCTGAAAAGCAATAGAAATCGCAGTCCAAATCTTGGACGTCTACAGACATATGGGCAATGGCTTGTGCCCCATCGACAACCATGATTGCGCCCGCTTCATGTGCCCATTTTGTGATGATTTTAATGGGATTTATCGTACCTAATACATTCGACACGTGCATGATGGAGACGATTTTAACGCGTCCTTTTTTAAGCATGTCTTGTAAGGCGTCTAGATTTAAAGCCCCTGTTTCTAAAATGGGACAGACTACTAATTGGGATCCTGTTTTTTTGCAAACTTCCTGCCAGGGCACAATGTTGGCGTGATGTTCCATTTCGGAAATAAGGATTTCATCCCCTTCTTTTAAGTGGGTTAATCCGTAACATGTGCTGATTAAATTAAGGGCTTCGGTGGTGCCTTTTACAAAAATAATTTCGTCACTTTTGGGTGCATTGATGAATGCTTGTGCTGTGGTTCTCACCTCATCGCACCATAGCGTTGCTTTTTGGCTTTGCTCATAAATGCCTCTGTGAACGGTGGCGTTTTCGAAGGTATAAAATTGCGTCATTCTATCAATGACAGATTGAGGTTTATGTGTTGTGGCGCCATTATCCAAATAGGCATAATTGACACCATTATGAGGCGCTTCTAAAACTTTGAAGTGAT
Organism: uncultured Rickettsiales bacterium; assembly: GCA_964539135.1. Taxonomy (GTDB): domain Bacteria; phylum Margulisbacteria; class Marinamargulisbacteria; family CAZIFG01; genus CAZIFG01. The sequence goes on along the minus strand of CAZIFG010000021.1, from coordinate 21,525 downwards.
GTTTATAGGGATTAGTGGTGGACATAGTTTTGGATCTCAGTGTTGAGTATGGCTTCTAATGACTCTCTTATAGGCTCTATGGGAATGGTTTCTAAAATTTCTTCTACAAATCCATAGGTTAAGAGTGTTTTGGCTTCTTTTTCTGATAGACCACGACTTTGAATGTAAAAAACTTCTTCAGGATTGAGTTGCCCGACTGTACAGCCATGAGAACATTCGACATCGTCTGCATCAATGATGAGTTGCGGTCTTGAGAGTGCTCTTGCACTGTCTGATAAGACCAAGTTCTGATTGAGTTGTTCTGATTTCACTTCATGAGACCCGGCTTCGACATGAACCAATCCGCAAAATTCAGCTTTTGCCTGATCGGTCAGAATATTTTTATAGTGTTGGTTTGCCGTTGTGTTTTTGACTTTATGTTGGATTACGAGATGATTGTAGTATTCTGTTTTTTCAGTTAATAATCCTATCCCTTTAAGATCGCAATGAGCGCCCTCTTCTAAGAGGGCTACGTGGGTGTCGTGACGAATCAGTGTACCACCTTTTACAAAGACAATGGATTCAAAGGTGCTGTTTTCTTTTTGTTGAATATAGCTCGACACCATTCGGCTGCCTGGATCGGAGTATTGGCTTTGGGTGATTCTTAAATCAGCCTCTTTTTCCAATCGTATGTCTATAAAGGTATTGGAAAAGAGAGTACCTGTTCCCATGCTTATAAATTGAATGCCAATCATAGCGGCACTGCCAGAGTCACTTTCTATAAAAATACGCGGATGGGATAGTGCTTGAGGTGTGTTTGCCTGTGAGACAATATCAATCATGATAGGATCGTCAATGAGTTCGTTTTTCGGGATTTTAATATGAATACCGTCACTAAAGTGCTGTGTATTGAGGTAAGAAAAGGGATTCGTTGAAAGGCCTTCTGAAATGGGACTTTCTTTTTTGGATAGGAGGCTTATTTTGACACCTTCGGGTAATTTTTTAGGGAGTATGGGCCTTCCATTTAACAATGTGATGTTTTCAGGGTTTGGAACTGTTGACGCCTCAAAATCTGAAAACAGACTTTCTTTTTCTGTGATGGTTTTGAATTCATTGTATTTCCAACTTTCATGCTTAGAACTTGGAAAGCCTATGGCTTTAAATTTTTCTTGTGCAGATTTTCGAATGGGTGCTAACCATGATGGGCTTGTTTTAATGTCTGTTTCTTGAATTAGCGTTTCGTAATTTGGCATGATTTATTTCCCTACTGGACTTAAAATCCAATCATATCCTTTTTCTTCTAATTCCAACGCGAGCGATTTATCTCCACTTTTGATGATTTTGCCTTCTGCGAGTACGTGGACAATGTCTGGTTGAATATAATCCAATAACCGTTGGTAATGGGTGATGATCAAAATGGTTTTATTTTGGGATTTGAAATAATTAACTGCTTTTGCGACGACTCTCAGTGCATCAATGTCTAAGCCAGAGTCGGTTTCATCTAAAATAACAACGCTGGAATCCAATACGAGGAGTTGTAAAATTTCATTTCTCTTTTTTTCTCCTCCTGAAAATCCATGATTTACAGATCTGTCTAAAAAACTTTTATTCATGTCTAAAATTTGGAGTTTTTCCGCTAAGAGGGCTTCAAATTCAGCAGGCTCTACTTCTGGTAGATTGTTTTTTTTGCGTTTTGCGTTGTACGCCATTTTTAAAAAATGACGATTGTTAACGCCTGGAATTTCAACGGGATATTGAAAGGCCAGAAAAAGCCCATTTAAGGCCCGTTCGTCAGGGTCCATTTCGGAGATATCTTGGCCGTTTAATTCTATTTTTCCGCCTGTTTGCTCATATTGAGGATGGCCTGTTAATACCTTGGATAAGGTGCTTTTACCGGAACCATTGGGGCCCATGATCGCATGAATTTCGCCTGCTTTTAATTCTAGGTCTAATCCTTTTAATATATCGGTTGTGTCGATTCGGGCTGTTAAATTGCTTATTTTTAGGTGGCTCATACAATACTCCTTATCCTACTGTGTTTTCTAATTTTAATGCCATGAGTTGTGTTGCTTCTGCTGCAAATTCTGCGGGTAGGACGTCAAAGACATCTTTGCAAAATCCATTCACAATGCTACTGAGGGCATCTTCCATGGTAATGCCTCTTTGTTGGAAATAAAAGAGTTGCTCTTCACTGACTTTCACAGTGGCGGCTTCATGCCCTACTGTAGACGAGCCATTTCGGACATCAATATAGGGAAATGTGTTGGCTGAACATTGACTTCCTATGAGCATAGAATCGCATTGAGTGAAATTTTCTGCGTTTTTAGCGGATTTATTTACTTGAACCAAGCCTCTGTAGGTGTTTCTGGATTTTCCGACTGAAATTCCTTTGGAAACGATGGTGCTTTTGGTGTTTTTTCCAATGTGGATCATTTTGGTGCCCGTATCGGCTTGTTGGTGATGATTGGTTAGAGCCACAGAGTAAAATTCCCCAATAGAATCATCACCAATGAGCACACAGCTGGGATATTTCCATGTAATGGCAGAACCTGTTTCAATTTGAGTCCATGAAATTTTAGATCTTTTTCCCAGACATTTGCCTCTTTTAGTGACAAAATTATAAATGCCTCCCTTCCCTGTTTGGGGATCGCCGGGGTACCAATTTTGTACGGTTGAATATTTAATTTCACCCTGATCCAGGGCAATCAATTCGACAACCGCGGCGTGAAGTTGATTGCTGTCAAACATGGGGGCTGTGCACCCTTCGAGATAACTGACATACGCATTTTCTTCGCAAATGATGAGCGTTCTTTCGAATTGTCCTGTTTCTTCTGTATTGATTCTAAAATAGGTTGACAGTTCCATAGGACAGATCGTGTTTTTGGGGACGTATACAAAAGACCCTTCTGTAAATACGGCGGCATTTAACGCGGCATAGTAATTGTCTGTATGGGGTACAACAGATCCTAAATAGGTTTTAATGAGATCGGGGTATTTTTCAACGGCTTCGGATAAGGGGCAAAACACAACGCCTTTTTCGAGGAGTTTGGTTTTATAGGTTGTGGCAATGGAGACGCTGTCAAAAATCGCATCTACAGCAACATTGGAAAGTCGTTTTTGTTCCGTTAAGGGAATGCCTAGTTTTTCAAAGGTTTTTCGTAACTCTGGATCGATTTCATCGATACTATTGAGCTGTTTTTTTTCTTTTGGGGCTGCGTAATAATGAATATCTTGCAGGTCTATTTTGGGATAATCTAGGTATGGCCAAGTGGGTTCTTCTAGAGTTTGAAAGTGAGAAAAGGCTTTTAACCTAAATTCGAGCATAAACTCAGGCTCGTTTTTCTTTTGAGAAATGAAGCGAATGATCTCTTCTGTTAGTCCTTTTGGTGCGAGTTCGTTTTCAATTTGAGTTGTGAATCCAAATTTATAGTCTTGGTTGGCAATTTCTTCAAATTTTGCAGTTGATGACATAGTTTCTTCCTTTAGCAGAGTTGGTCTAATGTGACAGATTCAAATAAAGTGTCTATTTTTGACTGTAAGTCATGAAAAACAGATTTTAATTTACACGCATGACTTAGTTTACACAATTCTGGATTTTTTTGACATTCCGAAAGTGTGGTGGGCCCATCAATTAAATCGATAATGGTTTTGAGCGAAATGTCTTTTGGTTTTTTTAAGAGTCGAATACCACCGAATTTTCCCTTTTTGGTGTAAATAATGCCAGATTTGGATAATTTTTGAATGAGCTTTGTCAGATTATTATACGCAATATTGGTGTTTTCTGCGATTTCGTTCATGGTGGACAGGCCTTCTTTTTGATGAAGATAGACCAATATTCGAACAGCAAAATCAGTTGTTTTTGTTAATTTCATATTCAACTCTTTTTAAACTAGCATTACAAGTGCTTATTATACTTAATTTATTAGGATTGTTCTAGCCTTTACTTTATTTTGGCTTTGACGGCGCTGACGGCGCTGTTTTATTTTATTGTTTTTTTAATTTTTATATGTAAATTTAATTTAGTTCTTTACTTTTTATTAATTGTTGTTCATTATTTATTTTATTATGTTTAAAATTATATCTTCACCGTCTTTTGTTTTTGATATGAATGAAATTGCTTTATCCCTAGATAGGGAGTCGCAGCGCAGTTCGGAGTCTCTTCCGGCGCTAGACTCACCCGTCAAAAGCCCGCTTGAAAGCCCGCCTCCGTTTCCGCCAATGAGGGCGAATAGTCCTACAGATGATAATATGAGCGACCTCGGTCCTGATGCTTCCCTATTGCTTTTGTTACATCAACCCCAGCCAATAGATTTGAGTGGGCTTTCAAACGAAACAATTAACGATGCTGTACTATTGTCTTTGTTACATCAACCCTGTCAAATAGGTTCTAAGTTCCGTAAGCTTACAAAAAAAAGAATTAATGATGCTGCACTATTATATTCTTTACCGTTCTTAGTCCCCAGTAAACAATCTGTTCGGCCCGCTCTTGTTACTCAGGGGGACATAAAGAAGCCTGATTCCAAACGGGTGAGACTTTCATCTCCGAGTGAGTTAACAGCTGGACTTCCCGCCCCTGTTACTCAGGGTGACATAAAGAAGCCTGATTCAAAACGGGTGCACTTCTCACCTTCTACTCATTCAAAAGATGGACCCGTTTTTTCCGACCCTGTTACTCGATATCCAACACAGAAGCCATCTGATAATACGCTTCAATTTATAAATCGTTTTTCTCGTTTGGATGATGATTTATTCATGTATGGGGATCGTCTCAAGGCGATTAATAGTGCGGAAAGTAACTTGCAGCCTTTTGATCAAAAATTGGCATCTCTTGAATATGATTATCTTATGAAACGGTCTTCCCATGCAGCACGGGGTCTCTGGTTTAACTCTATGAAAGGGCGTTTGTTTTGTAGGACACATCCATTAGAATACAAGGAGAGATTAGATAAATTTCTTAGAGATCGGATTCAACTTGATAAACTTGGCTCTGGCTTGTCTACGGATAAAATTTATCTTTTTGAATCTAGACGGGCACTATTTCAAAAAAGACTTGCCCTTAATGAGAGTTATGATACGCTTCTTCACGATCTGAGTCGCCTTTTTTCCGAAACAAATCAGATTTCAAATGTTAGATTGCAGGATCTTAGATTAAGTGTTTTGGGGCATTTACTTCGTTCTCCTCTTACTAGGCCTAAGGGCCTTTCTTTAATTGAAACAATTTGCAAAGAAACTGTTGGAACTGATAATTTCGCTATACAATTCTTTAACTTATATCTTATTTTATCTTTTTTGAATTATTCTGAAGATCATGCTCGTATTCGAAATTTTATAGTGCCTTTTTTTTCAGGCGAGAATTCATTATTAAAAGGGGATGATAAGGGGGTATATTTTGCATTACAGCTTCTTTCAGCATTGGCTAAACATTCTGACAATCATCAACTTATTCGACCCTTTATTCTTCCTGCATTTGCAATCATTTCTAAACAGAGTGGTTCGCTTAAGTATATGAAACTTGCCATGTATGAATTTTCTTTAAAATTGCTTTATTTTTTATTTAAAAATACTGAAATTCGTCCAGATATCAACCATTTTGTAGAACCCTATCTACGTGCTACAGAAACAGTGACGGCTCCTTTAGTCTGTCGTTATCGTGATAAACTTTCTTCCGCGTACTTAGAATCTAAAAAATAATAGGTGGGCGTTCTAAATGACGTGTCTATTATATTTTTTCAGTATAAATATGCGCTGAATGACCATAAAAGGCTTCGGCAGCTTCTAAGATACTTTCAGATACGGTTGGATGTGGATGAATCACGTGCGCGATATCTTCCACAGTAGCGCCCATTTCTATGGCCAAGGTGCCTTCTGCAATGAGCTCCCCTGCCCCAACTCCTACAATACCCATGCCTAAAATACGGTGGGTTTCGGGATCAATAATGATCTTTGTAAGTCCATCTGTTCGGTCTAAAGATAAGGCTCTTCCCGAGGCTGCCCAAGGAAATTTTGAAATTTTAATCTCACGACCTTGTTTTTTGGCTTCGGTTTCTGTCAGTCCTACCCATGCGAGTTCTGGATTTGTAAACACAACAGCGGGGATGAGCAGTTCTTTCCCATTTTGTGGATGGTTATTACAAATGGCATCTACAGCGATGCGAGCTTCTTTACTGGCCTTGTGTGCCAGCAAAATGCCGCCTGCAATGTCTCCAATGGCATATACATTTTTAAGGTTTGTTTCTTGAACTTCGTTGACTTTAATGTAGCCACGCTCGTCAATTTCTATTTCTGCGTTTTCAAGCCCAATATCGTCTGAATTGGGGCGTCGTCCAATGGAAACCAGCACTTTATCAAATAAACTTTGTTTAATTTCCCCTTTGTCGGATTCAATGGTGACCTTTATTTTTTTACCTGCTGTGGCCATACTTTGTACTTTTGTGTTGGTTTGTATGGATTGAAACTGCTTTTTTGCTTGAGTAATAACAGGCCTTGCAAGATCTGGATCTGCGCCTGCTAGCAATTGAGGGCCTGCTTCAACTACGGTAACTTCGCTGCCCAGTGCGGCATAAACCCCTCCCAGTTCCATACCAATATATCCGCCGCCTACAATGAGGAGTTTTTCTGGAATATCTTCGGTTTCCAAGGCTTCTGTAGAGGTCATGATTCGTTTGTTTCCAAGATCAAATGCCGCTGGCAGCATGGGAGAAGAGCCTGTGGCAATGATGCAGTGGTTGAAGGTATAAAATTGTTGGCCTTTTTCGGTTTCTACACGCAATGTTTTACTGTCTTCAAAATAGGCACGGCCCTGGATGACGTTTACTTTTCTTTTTTGGGCCAATTGGGCAATTCCCTGTTGTAGTTTTTCAACGATGCCGTTTTTCCAGCTTCGAAGTTGATTTAAATCAATGGCAATAGATTCAAAATTCATCCCCCAGATGCTGGCATGTTTGGCTTCTGTTAACACCTCAGTGGCGTGAATGAGGGCCTTAGAGGGGATACAACCTCTGTTTAAACAGACGCCTCCCAATTGGGCTTCTTCAATCAAAAGAACTTCTTTTCCTAAAGAAGAGGCATAAAATGCGGCGGCGTATCCGCCAGGACCCGCTCCAATGACAATCAAATCTGCTGCGGTGGTATTATTCATCTATAAGGGCCTCCTCTGGGCTATAGTCTATTTCTGTGGTTTCTTCGTCGGAAAGTTCTAGGAGTTGAACATCAAAATTTTCAAGCTCATCGATTACTTTACGCATGAATCTTGCGCCATCTGCCCCATCTATGAGTCTGTGATCGTATGATAAGGCCAGTGGTAAAATCAGCCGAGATCTTGCCTTTTTTTGATCTGTTAAGATGACGCGATAACTGCCTTTCCCCATGCCTAAAATGGCAACTTCGGGATGATTGATGAGCGGTGTGAAGTGTCCTACCCCTAGTCCCCCTAAATTGGACAACGTGAAGGTTCCGCCTTGAAGGTCTTGAACACCGATGGTTCTGTTTTTTGATTTTTCAGAGAGCAAGGCTACTTCTTGGGCCAATTCTAATAGCGATTTTTGGTCTACATTTTTAATGACGGGGACTAAAAGCCCTTTTTCGGTGTCTACTGCAAAGCCAATGTTGTAATAGTCCTTATAGATAATGGTTCCTGTACTTTCATCAAAGCTGGCATTAAAGAGTGGAAATGCTTTGAGGGCATTGACGAGTGCTTTGATTGCCAAAATCGTCACCGTTAACGGCGCATTATGCTCGGCGTACATGTCTTTGTAGTGTTTTCGAATTTCCATTAAATCTGTAATATCGGCATCGTCAAATTGTGTGACATGAGGGGCCGTATTCCAAGTGTTTCGTAATTTTTCAGAAATTTTTCGGCGTAGAGAAGAGGCTGGTTCTACTCTTATCTCTCCCCATTTTGAAAAATCGATATCGAGGGCTTCTGGACCTGTTTTTTTCTGGACAATAACCGGGACTTGCTCTTGAGATTGAGATGGGGCGCTTTCTATTGGCCTTTGGGGATTAAAGGCTTGAGATTGAATATAAGTGATATAGTTTTGGACATCTTCTTCCGTGATTCGACCCCCACTACCTGTTCCTTGAACTCTTTTTAGGTCTATCCCAAAGCGGTTTGCGGCGATTTTGATACTGGGGGAAGTGGGTGCTTCTTCTCCCTGAACGGCTTCATAACTGACTTGAGGGGTTACCAGCTTTATGGAATTTTGAATTGGGGCAGATAATTTTGCTTCGGGCGTAGGGACACTGGGTGTTTCTTTTATCACTGGGGCTGCCGCTACTGCGGGTTCAGCGTCTCCTGCTGTTTCCAATTCTAGAATAGGACTTCCTGTTTTAACGGTATCCCCTATTTGGATGAGAATTTTTTTAACGGTGCCACCTTGTGTTGTCGGGATAGGCGCGACGGCTTTATCTGTTTCCAACTCTGCAATTGTATCCTCTGCTTTGATGATGTCTCCAACGGATACTAAAATACTTAATACTGTTGCGCTACTGATTCCGTCTCCTAAATTTGGACATTTGACTTGCATGTTGGCTCCTAATACAGAACTTGACTCTTTTGACGCATCCTAAAATTGGACTGATGGCGTCTCTATGTCTGTTTTTTATTTTAACAGGATTCCCTTTTCTTTTGAATGTTTTTTTATCAGTTTTATCTTATAGATAAACAGGAAATACCTTTTCAGGATTGACACCAAGATCTTGGATGGCCTTTTGAACCGATTCTGTTGCGATTTTTCCCTTTAGAGACAGTTCATATAATGTGGCAATTACAATAGAAGCGGCGTCCACTTCAAAAAAATGACGCAATTGTTCGCGAGTGCCGCTGCGGCCAAATCCATCGGTTCCTAAACTTAAGAGTCCGCCAGGGACCCATTGTTGAATCTGATCGGAAACAATTCGCATGTTGTCCGATACCGCAATAAATAGGCCGGTTTCAGAGTTTAAAATGCTTTCTATATATGACTTTCTAGGGGGTTCGTTTGGGTGAAGCCTATTCCATCTTTGGCAATTCAGTGCTTCATTTCGGAGGCGTTTATAATTGGTGGCAGACCAGACATCCACAGATAGATTGTAGGTGTTTTCTAAAATCTCTTGTGCTTTTAAGGCTTCGTTTATAATGGCGCCGCTTCCAAAAAGATGCACTTTTTCTTTTTTTGTTGAGGCGCTTTCTTTGAATTTATAAAGACCTCTTAAAATGCCTTGTTCGCAGCCTTCAGGCATTGCGGGCATGGGATAATTTTCATTGCCTACCGTGAGGTAATAAAAAATAGATTCTTTATCTTGATACATGCGTTTGAGTCCATCTTGGACGATGACGGCAATTTCATATCGAAACGCAGGATCATACGTAATAATCGTAGGAATGGTGCTTGCCAGTAAATGACTATGACCATCTTGATGTTGTAGGCCTTCTCCATTTAGGGTGGTTCTTCCTGCCGTTCCGCCAATTAAAAATCCTTTTGTGCGCATGTCTCCAGCCATCCAGATTAAGTCTCCAATGCGCTGAAATCCAAACATGGAATAGTAGATGTAAAACGGAATCATGGTTTCCCCATGTGTGGCATAACTGGTTCCCGCTGCAATAAAGGAGCACATTGCACCACTTTCGTTGATGCCTTCTTCTAGAATTTGGCCGTCTTTTTCTTCTCTGTAATAGAGCAGAGATTCACTGTCTACGGGTTCGTATAATTGGCCTTTTTGAGCATAAATGCCAAATTGTCTGAACATGGCTTCCATGCCAAATGTTCGGGCTTCATCTGGGATAATGGGGACAATACGTCGTGTCAATTCCGGGTCTCTTAAGAGTTTGCTTAAAATTCGGACAAAGGCCATTGTTGTGGAAAGTTCATTTTTATCCGATCCCACAAAAAATTCTTTAAAGGTGTCTAGGGTTGGGATTGTTAGGGTTTGTTCCGTTTCTTTTCTTTCGGGTAAAAAACCGCCTAATTTTTCTCTTTGGGTCAGTAAATAACGATGTTCAGGGCTATTTTCTTCGGGTCTATAGAAGGGCGTTTCTACGATGTCTTCGTCTTCTATCGGGATGTTGAGTTTATTTCTATATTCTCTTAATTCTTTTTCATTGAGTTTTTTCTGTTGATGGGAAATGTTTTTCCCTTCTCCAGCTTCACCTAAACCATACCCTTTTACAGTTTTGGCTAAGATAACCGTGGGTTGTCCTTTATGATCCAGGGCAGCTTTGTAGGCAGCATACATTTTTTTAGGATCATGACCGCCTCGCAGCAGTGCTTTTAATTGTTTGTCTGTATAACTGTTTACGAGTTCCAATAATTCTGGATATTTACCAAAAAAATGCTTTCTGAAATAACTGCCAGGTTCTACAACATATTTTTGATAATCGCCATCTACAGCTTCTTCCATGCGTTTTAAGAGAATGTTTCGATGTTTAGATCTTAATAAGGGCTCCCAATTGGATCCCCAAATGACTTTAATGACATTCCATCCGGCACCTCTAAAAATGGCTTCTAATTCTTGAATCATTTTGCCATTTCCACGTACAGGCCCATCGAGTCTTTGAAGATTGCAATTGATGATGAAGGTTAAATTGTCTAATTCTTCACGGCTGGCTAGGGTAAGTGCACCTAGTGTTTCGGGTTCATCGCATTCGCCATCTCCGATGTAAGTCCATACATTGGATTCCCGACCTGTTAAAAAGCCCCTTGCCTTTAAGTAGCGATTAAATCGCGCTTGATAAATGCTCATGATGGGCCCTAGACCCATGGATACTGTTGGGAATTGCCAATAGGTAGGCATTAAATAAGGATGTGGATAAGATGTAATGCCACCGCCTTTGCCTAAATCTTGTCTGAAATTGTGGAGTTGTTGGACATTTAATCGACCTTCTAAAAAGGAACGTGCATAATTTCCAGGAGAGGTATGGCCTTGGAAGAAAATTTGATCGGCTTCAAATCCACCATTATTGCCTCTAAAAATATGATTGAAGGCGACTTCATATAAGGTACTTGCAGATGCAAATGATGAGATATGGCCGCCAATCCCATCGTTATCTCTGTTGGCTTTAACAACCATGGCCATGGCATTCCATCGCATGATATCTTCTAGTTTGCTTTCTATCTCTATATCTCCAGGATATTCGGGCTGATCTTCTTCAGGTATGGTGTTTGTATAAGGGGTATTTGCTGAGAAAGGCGGGACAATCCCTCTTTCTTTGCAGCTTTCATGAATGGTATTTAGAATAGAAGTGGCTTCTTTTTCTGACACGCTTTTTAAGAGCGTTATAATGGCATCGAGTGGGCTTTCATGGGGTGATAATGAGCTTGAGTTTGTATTCATGAGATCTTCAAAACGCTCCCTTATATTTGAGACTATAAAGGTAGATTATATGACATATCGCGCTCTAGGACTAGTCGCAATCCCATTTTTTTGGGTACACTACACTTATGACTGCTGATTTAGATCGTGATTATGAATTGCTTCTTTCTTGTGAATCCGGTTCGCTTAAAAGTAGTCTTCGTTTTTGGACTCCCCTTTCTACTTTTGTTGTGGTGGGCTATGGGAATGTGATTCATAAGGAAGTTAATGTAGGCGTTTGCACTCAAGATTCCATTCCAATTTATCGCCGTTGTTCGGGGGGTGGGACGGTTTTGCAGGCACCAGGATGCTTGAACTATAGTTTGATTTTGTCTTTTGAGGATTTTTCCGACATTGCTTCTATTTCAAGTGCCAATTCCTATATTATGAATCGCATGCAAGGCGCACTGTCTGCCGTGATTTCTGATGTGTCGGTTCAAGGCATTACCGATTTAACCTATCAGGGTAAAAAATTTTCGGGCAATGCTCAGAAACGCTTGCGTCGTTCTCTTTTGTTTCATGGCACTTTTTTGCTGGAGATGGACTTATCTGCGGTTTCTCGCTATTTAAATCATCCCAGTATTGAGCCTGATTACCGGCAGTCTAGACCCCATCATGATTTTATCTGCAATCTTTTTAAAGATGCATCGATAATCAAACAGGCAGTTTGCACCGCTTGGCCTGAAGTTTCATTGTTGGTGTCATAAAAGGAGATTCTGTTGTTTACTCAAAATAAAAAATTGGAAAAATGGATGCAATCCCGTATAATGAGGACGATGACTCATTTACTTTCTCATTTGAAACAGTGGCTTTTTTATTTTGGACCTCTTCATCAAGTGGGCCTCTTTCTTCTTTCTTGTGTTGTTGTGGATCGTGTTTTTGAGGTTCAGTGGACGACCCATTTTGTGTCTCAAGTTCTATGTGTCGGCATTTTGTTTTTGGCATTGGGTAATGTTGTACGGGCTAGACGGCCTCGAGAACAAGAAAAGCGAACGCCTCTTTCTTTGGAAGATTTAGATGCCTTGTTGGGCAAACTTCGTGCGGCTGTTGAAAAAGATAAAGTAACGTCTCATGGAGATGTTCATGTGACGCGTAAACAGGTTTCTTTTGGATCCGTTGTTTTTTTACCCCTTTCAGGTAATAAGGCCTTTGTATTGCCGGATCCGTATCAAGAGGATGTTGTTTCTAAAGCTCTGGATGCGGAACGAACGTCTCGTTTTTTAACTGAAAATGGTTATGCCCATCAAACGCTTCAACCGCTTAATCGTGCCTTTGTTTCTGGTGGTGCAAAACCAACACAATGGCCGACAACTCCTTCCTCCTTAGTGATGGAATTTCCTGCTAGCGTTTTTAATTTTAACTAGGATGTGTTTATGAATTTGACGCTCCTTGGCCATCTTCGTGAATTGCGATCTCGATTGATGTGGATTATGTTTTTTTATTTGATTGCATGCGGGGTCGCTTATTTTGCCTTTGATTATTTAATCGCCATTATTTATCACCCTTTTGAGTCTGCCTCTCGGGCAAATACAACTCTTTATGTGACGTCTCTTATGGAAGGGTTTTTGACTAAATTTAAGTTTTCCTTTGTGGGGGGTGGCGTTCTTGTTTTCCCCATTATTTTGTTTCACGTTGTTCGATTTGTTTTTCCAGGATTGACGCCAAGAGAACGCACGATTTTAGGGGCGTCTATTATTTCCAGTGTTTTTCTTGCCTTATTGAGTTTGTTTTTAACGTATCATTTTTTATTGCCTTATACCATTCGGTTTATGACCAGCCCTGAGTTTGTTCCGGAATCGGTGGGTATTTTATTGAATTATCATGATAATGTTTTTTATATTTTAAATCTTTTGATGTATTCCATGTTGGCCTTTCAGTTCCCTATTCTTTTAGAAGTTTGTATGGCCTTGAATCTGGTCAGTCGAAAGACGCTTTATAAGGCCACTCGTTATGTGATTGTACTTATTTTTGTGATTGCGGCGATTGTGACACCTCCGGAACCTGTTAGTCAGATGTGTGTGGCGCTTCCTATGATTGGACTCTACTTTTTAACGTTATTGGTGGCTAAAATTTTTGGATTTGGGGATGAAAAAGGGAGTGTGTAGATGTTTGGTATAGATATATTTGAATTGGTATTGATTGCGATTGTGTTTATTATTTTTGTTCGACCTGAAGATATCCCCACCCTGTTTAAAAATTTGGGAAGAGTGTACAGATCGCTGCAACAGATGTATCATTCCTTTTTAGATGAGATGGGAGTTTGGGATACTGACCTACCGATTAAACCCAAGGCCCCAGAACACAGTAAAACACGAAACGAGAAAAAAGGAGATTAAATCATGTTAGGTACAAGTGAACTCATTGTTATTGCGTTGGTTATTTTTGTTTTGTTTGGGTCCTCTGCCATTCCAAAATTTGCGAAGTCTTTAGGCCAAGCAAAAGCGGCCTTTAAAGAAGGTGAGAGAGATCAACCTAAAGACGAGAAAAAAGAAGAAACCGAAAAGAAAGATAATCTTTAATTTTTTAGTTTAAAACAATGGATTTAACGCCCTACTTTTGTGGGGCGTTTTTTTTATGATTCGCTCAGCTTTAGAAGCTCGTAAGCAATTTCATCGAGTGATTTTTCATGAAGGTGGTGAGCGGTATTGTTTCTGCCATAAATGCTGAGGGATCGTGTTTTTTGTCCTATGGTTTGGGAGGTATTGGCAACAATATAGTCTACTTTTTTATCGGCTAATTTTTTCAGTGCGGTGGCTTCTAAATTTTCATCTGCCAGGCAAAATCCAATAAAGGTTTTATTTTCTTTTTTATCCGCTAAGGATTTTAAAATATCAGGCGTTCCGACTAGATTTAGCGTTAAGGTTTCACTGCGTTTTAATTTTGATTCTGATTTTTGGGTGGTATAATCAGAAACTGCCGCGGCCATATATAAACTGTCATTTTCAGGCAGATGCTTTTCAATTTCTTGTTTTAACTCGTCGACAGATTCTACAATAGAGAGTGCCTTGTAGCCTGGATTTTTGACGGGCATGGTGCTGATTAGAGTCACCTTCGCTCCCATTAAAAAGGCCATCTTTGCCAGGGCTTGACCTAAATTTCCGGTGGAAAGATTGGTAAGGACTCGCACGCAGTCCAGAGGTTCTTTGGTCCCCCCAGATGTAATGAGAATGGATTTTCCTTCTAAATTTAATTTTGGAAATTGCATGCTTTTTATTTTATCGACAATGATTTCTGGATCGCTCATGCGCCCGGTTCCCTCGTCGCCACAGGCTAAGTCTCCTGCTTCAGGGCCAATGATTTCAACTCCAAATGCTTTGAGTTTGGCAATGTTTCCTTGTGTGATTGGGTTTTCCCACATTTCGGTGTGCATCGCGGGGGCAATGCATTTTTTTCCTGTGAAAGCGAGCCAGGTTTCCGTGAGGAGAGAATCGCAAATGCCATGAGCCAATTTGGCAATGGTGTTTGCAGAAGCTGGCGCAATGATCATTATCGATGTTTTTTTGCTGAGACTTAAGTGAGGAACACCAGGTTCAAAATTATCTTTATCTGTGTATGCTTTTGTGCCAGATACAATAGAGAGAGATAAAGGCGTGACAAAATTTAAGGCGGCATTTGATACGATGGGTATAATATCGAACCCTTCTTTTTTAAGTCGCCGAACCAGATCCGGCGACTTGTATGCAGCAATACTTCCGGTTACCCCTAAAATGATAGACATTATTTTTTATGCAGACAAAGAGCGAGATTTTTTAGAGGGCTTTTCTTTTTTCTTTTCTGTGTCTTCTTCTTTTGCGTTTTCTATTAATATTTCGGCGTTCAAGGTATCATCTAATGCGTTCAGAATATCGCCTTGTTTTTTATCTTCGTTTTTCATGAAAATGGTGACTTTCTTTTCGTGAATTTCTTTTAAGGCAACGGTTACAAAATTCATGAGTTCATTGGGTTTGTATTCAACGGTAGGACGCCCACCCTCTTTAATTTGACGCGCGCGCATGGCAGCACCTACAGCCAATAAAAATCGATTTGAATTTTCTTTTAACATATCCGCAACGTTTACATTTGGAAAATTGATATTGTCTGAATTGTAATGCATAATAAGCGCTCCTTCTTGCGTTTCGAATCTGAAGTCTTTTTGATTTTTTAAGACTTTTTAGACAGATCCCTTCCCATTTGGGAAGTCCTAGACTGTCTATTTTAACATAAATGCCTTTACTTTGTGTACTGTTTCTTCTAGATCTGTATTGGTAATGATAAAATCAAAGCTTTCTTTGGATTGAATTTCTTCAGTTACTTTTTTTAAGCGCATTTCAATGATTTCTGGGCTTTCTGTGCCTCTGTTACTGAGTCTTTCTTTTAAAATCTCTAAAGATGGCGGTGCTAAGAAAATGCGAATGCATTCGGGCATGCTTTTTTTGATTTTTTGAGCGCCTTGGGTGTCAATTTCGATGAGAACGTTTTCACCTTTGTTGGTTTTGTTTAAGACCTCTTCTTTTAGGGTGCCATATTGATTGTTGTGGACCCAACACCACTCTAAAAATTTTCCAGCTTCATCGTAGGCTTTAAAGTCTTCGGGCGTTAAAAAATAATAATGTTTCCCATGAACTTCTCCTGCTCTAGGGGGTCGCGTTGTGGCGGAAATGGCGAGATGAATATTGGTTATTTCGGACAAGAGACGTTTAATAACGGTGCCCTTTCCTACGCCGGATGGTCCTGAAATGATGAATAATTGACCTTTTTTCATGGCATAGACTGTATCAGTTTGATCTAAACGTGTCAAAATTCTTTCTCTAGCCTTTTCTTTTTTGATATACTACGGACTATTCTATTTTGTTTGGAGGTATTTTATGAGTGTTGGCGCTATTGATAGTTTGCTGCAGGAGAGTCGTATTTTCGAACCGTCTCATTCTTTTAAATCGGATTCAAATGCGTATGCCGCACTATTTTATGCCGATGCGTCTCGAGATCGGTTACAATTTTGGGCAGATCGCGCTTCGGAATTGAACTGGTTTAAGCCCTGGACCACTATTTTAGACTGGCAACGTCCTTATGCGTCTTGGTTTAAGGATGGAACTCTTAATGCGGCCTATAATTGCTTAGATGTGCATTTAAATTCGCCTATTCAAGATAAGGTGGCGATTGTTTGGGAGGGTGAATGCGGCACTGTTTTGTCGCTTACTTATGGACAACTTCACGAAAAAGTATGTCAGTTGGCACAGTCCCTTCAAACTCAGTTCCAAGTTCGAAAAGGCGACAGGGTTACGATTTATATGCCCATGATTTCAGAATTATTAATCTCTGTTTTAGCCTGTGCACGTATTGGCGCGATTCATAGTGTTGTGTTTGGCGGATTTAGCGCGAAATCGTTGAAAGATCGCTTGATAGACTCGGGTTCAAGGGTTCTGATTACTGCTGATGGGGGCTATAGACGTGGCGCTGTCTTGGCTTTAAAAGATATTGTGGATGAGGCGTTGTTAGACGGGGATACCGCTGTGACCTCTGTTATTGTGAAGCGGCGCTTAGGTGAAGATGTTTGCCCTATTCACATACAGGATGGTCGTGATTTTGACTATGATAGCTGTGTTTTAAAGTGTCCCTCAACACACGATTCAGTTGAAATGGATAGCGAAGATCCTTTGTTCATTTTATATACGTCTGGAACGACGGGAAAACCTAAAGGTATTATTCATACAACGGGCGGATATTTGACGCATGCTAAATATTCCACAAAAGCGGTTTTTGAATTGCAAGATTCAGATGTTTATTTTTGCACGGCAGACATAGGATGGATTACAGGACACACTTATGTGGTCTATGGGCCTCTATCCAATGGGGCGACGGTTGTGTTGTATGAAGGAGCTCCTGATTATCCGGATAAAGATAGATTTTGGGCCTTGATTTCTAAACATAAGGTGACGATTTTTTATACGGCACCTACAGCTATTCGAGCTTTTATGAAATGGGGCGTTTTGTATCCTCAGAGGCATAATTTATCATCACTTCGTCTTTTGGGATCTGTAGGTGAGCCTATTAATCCGGAAGCTTGGGCCTGGTATTACGAGACTATTGGGTGCGGACGTTGTCCCATTGTAGATACGTGGTGGCAAACAGAAACCGGCGGTATTATGATTACCACCCTTCCCTCTTTTCATGTGATGAAGCCCGGATCGGCAGGACTTCCTTTACCGGGTATTTCGGCGGCTGTTTTAACAGAATCCGGAGATGCTGTTCAGTCTGGTGGCGGTCTTTTGTCTTTAACAGAACCCTGGCCGTCTATGTTGCGTGGTATATGGGGGGATCCTGAGCGTTATGAAGAGGTGTATTGGTCTCGGTTTAATACGTATTTTGCAGGAGATGGTGCGGTTAAAGATACAGATGGTTATTATCGTGTTTTAGGTCGTGTGGATGATGTGTTAAATTGTGCAGGACATCGCATTGGGACGATGGAAGTTGAAAGTGCTTTGGTGGAATTTCAAGGCGTTGCGGAGGCGGCGGTTGTGGGAATTCCAGATGAGATTAAAGGTCAGGCTATTTTGGCTTTTGTGACGCTTAAAGAAGGGGTTTCGCCAAGTAATGATTTATCTGAAGCGCTGAAGACCTTTGTGTCAGCGCAAATCGGGGCTATTGCGCGGCCAAAACTAATTGTGTTTTCGCCTGATTTACCGAAAACGAGAAGTGGTAAAATTATGAGGCGTATTTTAAAGGCTTTGGCAGAGAAACAAGATGTTGGGGATACAATGACCTTAGCTAATCCTGATGTTGTACCCATTTTAAAGCAGCGTTTAGAGCAGTAGTTTCTGTATATTTTGAAGCGTGTTTTCTTGAAAGATCCTGGATATCTCGAAGGGTGTCTAGGATCTTTCATATCAGGAACTTTTATTTAGTCTTTTTTTTGGACTTATTTTTTTGACTTTAAATCCCCATACACCCTAGCAAGTTCCTCACGAGCGCTAGAAAGCATATAATCGGTCGCTTTTTCTTTTTTGAGCTCATCCTCTACAAAATTAAGAATATCTGTATGAATTTTAGGTGGGAGCTTAAGTAAATTAATCAAGAGTTCCACTCTGTCTGTTTGTATAAAAAGATGATTACAGTTTTTGGAGCTCTTAGTACTACTGAGAGATTGCTTTATAAGAAGCTGAATATGATGGTAATATTCAGAGGTTTTAGACAAGAATATAAGAATATCAAGCCGGTAAAGTTCTATATTTATGCTATCGTATTTTGCTGTATTTTTGAGTATTTCAATTATTTGATAGAAAAGGTGGGGTATGTTTTCAGGTTTTCGCACCAAACATGTTAGGTAGTACAAATTGTTTTTTTTGTATTTTTTTGTTCTCAATCAGATAATTCTTTTTCATAGATTCTATTAGGATTTTAAGGAGATAGTCATTGTATCCTTTTGATACTAAGTAATAGAAAGTAGCTGAGAGACGTTTTCGTATATTTTTGTCAGTGTAAGTGGCAGTTGCAATAAACAGATTTTTAAAAATGTCAAGGACATCTTTATCAATGTGTCTACCGTTATAAATAATCTGCTGTAGCAACATCAGTTTTAAAGGGTCTAGTTCGGGTTCTTCTTTTTTTTCCTTAATTTTAGAAAGAAGAGGGGCGACGGTTGCAGTAAAATATGCGTCATACGATTTATAAAGCTCACGAAGCTCTTTCTGAAAATTTCTTTCTTTGTATATAGCTGAAAGTATGCTATCAGACGCTGCAGGCGGTCTGGCAGGTGCAATCGGTCTGGCAGCTGTAGGCGGTCTGGCAGGTGCAATCGGTCTGGCAGGCGCAGGTGCAATCGGTCTGGTAGGCGCAGGTGCAATCGGTCTGGCAGGCGCAGGTGCAATCGGTCTGGCAGGCGCAGGTGCAATCGGTCTGGCAGGCGCAGGTGCAATCGGTCTAGTAGGTGCAAGCGGTCTGGCAGCTGCAGGCGGTCTGCCAGGTGCAGGCGCTATCAAACTAGCGACAGGGATGTCTGGTCCCCGTTTTTTTTGAGGAGGCGTATCAGTAGATGTTGTATCTGGTAGTGGTCTTTTTAAAGACTGGTTTTTAGGTGATACTGGTCTATTTAGTTGTAGCAAACCAAAGATAGCCATGCTTATTGGATCCAATCTCTTCTCTGATTGTTTTAAAGAGGATGATATTATTTTAAACATTTTTTAAGAGTATATTAATGTATTTTTTATGTAAATATCTTTTTTAAATCCTGAGTTTTCAGACGGATCGTTTGTGTTTTTTAGAGTAATTCAGTTAAGGTTTTAATGATTAAAGTGGGTTTGATATTGCTTTTAGTGATGTCTTTTTGTTGTGTTTCCCCAGTTAAAGTTAGGATCGTTGTTAACTTGGTGTTTTGCCCCATTTGAATATCTGTATATAACCGGTCCCCTATCATAACGGCATCTTTGAGTTCTAAGTTTAGGGCGGATAACGTACTTTCTAAAAAGAATGGATTAGGTTTCCCACAACATAAATCAGGCAGTCTTTGGGTGCTTAGATGTAGGGCACTTATTACTGTGCCAATGTCAGGTAAATATCCGGTTTCTGTGGGGCAGGTTTGATCGGGATGCGTGACAATATAGGGTATATTTGGTTTTTGCTGTAAGAGATGACAGGCCTTTTCTAGTTTTTGATAGTTTAGTTCTGTGTCATAGGTGAGTACGATGGCGTCAGGTTTTGCGTCTGTGAGTTCAAATCCTTCGGTTTCAATCCAATTGCTTACGGATGTATTGGCCATTAAAAAGATTCTTTTGAGTTTATTTTTTTTGAGATAAGCCATTGTTGGGTGTGTTGATATTAGAATGTTGTTTTTGTCTATTGGCAGTCCTAATGTTTTAAATTTTTGGACATACTCATCGGGTGTTTTAGAGGAATTGTTGGTGCAAATATAAGTTGAAATTTGCGCCTCTTTTAAGGTGTTTAAAAGTTGCTTAGCGCTTGGTAGTAGATTTTTACCTAGATAAAGGGTGCCGTCGCCATCAAAAAAAACACATTTCTTATCGTTCAAAATGGGATGTAACATGTGTTAGTACTATATCAAATTTTGTCTCGAAATTAAAAATGTTTTAGAGGTGCTGTTTTATTTTGTTTTTTTGTAGGGCTGTTTTGTAATCACAACGATAGGATTTGTGATTATATCTTCTACCTTAAGATCTGTTTGGTCATATCCTTTTACAGTACAGACAGTGCCTCTAATATCGTCTTCTACTTTTGTGTAAGGAACAGGTGTTAAATACTCCGGTTGAATAATTTTGACCTCTTTTATAAGGTCGGGATATGTTTCTTTTAGGTACCTTTCTTTCGGGGTTCCTAAGGGGCAGAATAGACATAAAACGTTAAATGTATTGTCATCGATGATGAGTTTTCCATTGCCTTTCAGAAATCCCATGATTTTTCGTATATAAGCATCTATTTTGTTTTTTCTTTCTTGGTTTGTTTTGCTGTTTTTTACAATTTTGAGTAAAGAATAGAGCGTGCTAAATGTTGCGATGATGAGCATTTGAGATTTATTAAAGCGGGCTGGTAAGTTTTCTAATGTTGTATTCATCATTTCTCTGCTTCTTAAACAATTAAGCATTTCTGGGTGTTCATTATATCTAATAATAGCGTCTATTCCAGCTTTTAAATGAGGGTGTTTTAATGGATTTATCTCATTATGAGACATGAAGCTTTTATAGTGTGGTATTTCTCCCCAAGCAAATTGTCCTTCTTCTAAAATTTTAGATCCTGTGGGATTTGGTTCGACTATTGTTAATTGAGCGTTTGGAAATATGGATGCGACTTCAAATAATTGAGGAGATGTGTATGCGTTTATTCCATTAAAACCTATTTTTATCACTCCAGGTCCCACGAGCATCATGGTAGGTTCTTGAATCTTTAATAGTTTAAAAGCGATGGCCAGTTCTTGTAGTATTTCTAATAGGTGTGGGAATCGATTTATGTCTGTCATGGACAACTTTTCGCTTGAAGAGACTCCCCTTTGGAATGGAATGGCAATAGGCGATTTTGGTATTATTTTTTTCATTTATAAATATTATTTCTTTTGCTTATTTCTGTCTATATCTTAGCCTCTTCTTTTTTCTTTATGCTTTTCTGATTATGACGTATCCTGAATGGATGACTTTTTCTACGTTATGGGTTTTGATTAAGGATCCTTTTTATCGTATACGTCGGTAAGAATCCCCTAAAATTAAGCCAGCGAAAAGTATAAAATAGGAAGTAAAA
>CAZIFG010000020.1:0-30087 GCA_964539135.1 uncultured Rickettsiales bacterium | reverse complement strand
ACCGGGGCGAAATTAAAAACACAAAGTCAAAAATTGGACCCTGAGCGTAGTCGAAGGGTCGTAGAAGCTATAGCCGTTACCTATCCGATCTCCAAAAAAGAGCCGAAGAATATTCAACGCTGATATAGTTGATATTTTTGACCACCGTCATTGTTTCGTGCGCCTTATATAGAGATATAATCCCCATTATACCTAAAGTTGGGAGTCAAGAACGATAAAAAAAGCCCATCCTCATAGCGGATTAAGCATCCACATAAAAATCTCCCCATAAAAAAATTGTTCTTCAAAACATTTAAGCTATACTAAAAATTAAGTTTCAAAAAAATAATTAAGATGCCTCTCATGACCAATAAAAACAACCATGAAAAAACACCCTCTGACTTAAAAGGCTAATAAAATTCAAAAAAGGACACTATAGTGGAGTTCAAAACAGTATCTGAAATGTTTGAAATACGCACAAGAGAACATCCCCAAAAAATAATATATCATTATGAAAATGATGAAGGCTTACTACACTCCATTTCAAATAAAAACTTATCTGAAAATGCAAAAAAAATAGCGGGCTATTTGCAATCTCAAGCAAATCAAGGCGACTGCATTTTACTTGGGTTTACCCCCGGACTGTCTTTTATTGACGCATTTTTTGGATGCGTATTAGCTGGAATGATTTGCGTGCCTATCCCTCCGCCAACCCATAAAAAACAAACGTATAGAATAGAGCGTATTTTAGAAAATACACACCCACCCCTAATTTTAATCAGTGATGACATTAAAACAAAACATGCATTATCAGAAAAAACAGTTTCTTGGTCTGAAGCCATCGCACAAAATCAGAACTACCACCCCCCCACAATAAAACCAGACGATGTATGCATACTACAATACACGTCGGGCTCAACATCTGAACCTAAAGGGGTTATATTAACGCACCAAAATATTATAGCCAACGAAAAAATGTTATCAGATCTTATGGAAATAAATGAAAATAGCATCGGGGTGGGATGGGTTCCTTTTTATCATGATCAAGGATTAATCGGAAACATCATCAATCCACTCTACTCAAATTTTAGGGCTTATTTACTATCTCATATCACCGTTGTACATAAACCTATTCGATGGCTAGAAGCCATTTCAAAATACAGCGCGAGTATCAGCGGAGGACCTAATTTTATATACGAATTATGCGTAGATAGAATTGCCCCAAAAGAAACACAAAACTTAAACCTATCAAGTTGGAAAGTCGCCTACAATGGGGCCGAGCCCGTAAGGCCTGAAACATTAAAGGCCTTTTCAGAACAAATGCAACACATCGGATTTAAACCTAGCAGTATTAGATCTGTGTATGGTCTCGCGGAAACAACGCTTATCGCATCCGCATCCCCAAAAAAAACAGAACCAAACCACATCATCCTAAATAGAGAAAAATTAAAAAACAACACCATTGAACACACAGAATCCAATGGATTTAGCATCGTAAGCTCAGGAAAATCCCCCCTAGATACCATAATATGTATTATAGATGATCAACAAAAAACCGTAGCGCCTAATAAGATTGGAGAAATAGTAATCCATGGACCCCATGTCACACCCGGATACTGGAAAATCCCAGATAACCAACAACCATTTCTAATACTCTCCGATCAAAACAATAAACGTTTTTTTAAAACCGGCGACCTTGGATTTATGGATATAAACGGGGATCTTTATATAACCGGCAGAAAAAAAGACATGATAATTATAAATGGCGAGAATATATACCCCCAAGATATCGAAACCAAAATTCAGCAAGAATGTCTTGATGTTCAGCCTGAATCGGTCATTGCGTTTGCGGTAGAAAAAGAAAAAAAAGAAGTCATCATTATCGCAGCAGAAATCAAACGAATCGCACTTAAAACAAGCAACCAAACCG
This sequence comes from uncultured Rickettsiales bacterium, assembly GCA_964539135.1. GTDB lineage: Bacteria > Margulisbacteria > Marinamargulisbacteria > CAZIFG01 > CAZIFG01. The sequence goes on along the minus strand of CAZIFG010000020.1, from coordinate 28,178 downwards.
AATTAATCAAAAGGATCACATCCATAGTATTAACGACTTTTGGTCAATATCCAGAGCATATTATACTCGTAAAGCCATTTTCATTGCCAAAAACATCTAGCGGAAAAAAACAACGCTCAAAAACAAAAGAGCTCTATCTAAGTAAGGGGCTGGATATCTTATCCGAATCTTTATTACCTGACATATCTATTCGCTATAACAGAGACGATGAATCTAAAATTGAAACCATTATAAACAAAATCATCCCATCCCAAGAAAACCTTGAGAAAAAATTCACACAGATTTTAGAAAGTTCGCTACTTCGAACAGAGTTATGGATTCAATTAGAAAAAACATACAAAAAAACACTACCCTTGTCTGAATTTTTAGCCATCACAAATATAGATGCCCTTCATAAAATCATGACAACAAAAACAACAATACCCAAAGAGCCTCCCTGTTTTAAAATGATGAATGAGATACAAATTACCCATACACCCATCATTCACCATATATTAAACGCAAGAATCCCCCAACTAGATGCCATTGCTTTATCTTATTTACCCGAAACACTTAGACATATTCCGCAAAAAAATATTGACGATTATTTTTACAATTATCCACAGCTTACAACCGTATATCAACATCCATTGGGTCAAATTGGGCTAATGGTACTTCCAATCTTTGAGTCAGAAGTGGCAAAATTTTCCAGTGAAACTAAAGAAGCCATCCAAACAAGTATGTCTCAAGCCATAAACTTAGGGGTGAGCCACATATCGTTAACGGGAATTTTAGGTTCAGTTACAGGATATGGAACACTATTACCCCCCCCCTCGATCATATCTCTAACAAGTGGACATAGTATGACAATTGCAGCCATTCTCATTCACCTCAGAAATGCAATAAAACAAAGAAAACTGCCCCTCAATAGCCTAAAAATCGGTTTTTTGGGAATAGGCTCAATTGGAAAGCCAACACTTGAGGCCATGCTTAATCTCATGGGCTGTCCCAAAGAAATCCATATATGCGATCTTAAAAGTCAAAAAAGCCGAATCACCGAACTTGTTGAATCCTTACAAAAAATATACGCGACAAGGTTCTGTGTAAGCTATTATGAAAGCAAAATACCAGACTCATTTTATACGTCTAACATCATAATCGCAGCAACGACTTCCGGATCTGTGTTAGATCTTTATAAGCTAAAACCTGGGTCAATCTTAATAGACGATTCATACCCCAACTGTTACGACAAAAGTGACTATTTGGCAAACAGCGCACTACAAAAAAGCATTCATATCATTGAAGGGGGTGTGATTGAGTCAATCCATAAAATTAACGAAATTCGATTCCAATTTGATGAAAAAATCACACAAAAAATGCCCCTACTATTTCAAGAAAGACCAATAACCCATATACCCAGCTGCATTTTAGCCTCGCTATATTTAAAAAAAGGGCTTATCCCCGCGGATCAATCACTGGCAACATCAAAAACCATCGAGGAAAACATCCACGCCCTCGAAAAAAACGAAATTCATCTAAACCAAAGCAATAATTACACTCACTATTAATGTTTATACGCCAATAAAAAGGGGCACCCCACTTACATGGTTCATGCATTATATGTCATCATTTTAAGTCTAAGCATATACTTAGGACTAATAACCGTATCAAAAAGTCAACACTCCATTCAACATAAGCTTTTTGCTGGCATTTCATTTTGCAGTTCCGGATGGGTTGCCGCAAATTATTTGTTATGGACATTAAATAGCCCATTATTATGGAATAAAGTTGCCTATGGTTTTTCAACCGCGCTAATAGAGATCATCCTACTATTTAGTCTTGTCTATCCTAAAAAACACATCGCCATCAGCCTAAAAAGCATCATATTACTAAGTATCCTGCCTATTGTTCTCATCTCAATAATTCCAACCCCATTAATTCTAGCGCAAATAACCGAAAATGGTCAGCTGATATTTGGCCCATTACAAAGTCTATGGAATATCTATTTCACTCTATATGTCAGCATATTTTTAGCGATAAGCGTCTGGGGCTCCATATATTACGAGAAAACAGAAAAGATAAAAGTAAGAATTCTATGCCTATCAATGGGATTGTCACTCATAGTCGCATCCATATCCAATTTAATTTTACCCTTAATGGGAGTATCCAAATACTATCATCTTGGGCCCTTGGCGATGATTTTCTTTGTTTTAGGCGCCTATTTTTCAGTTGTAAAGCAAGATTTCATTGAAATAAAAGTCATTATTAGCAAAACGTCGTCCTTTATGATTACCCTTGGATTCATGGGCATCTCCTATTTAATCATTCATACTGTTAGCTACGAATTTAGGTTAAAAGAGCTTCCAATTGTTATCGTATGGAGTATTTTTTGGGCCATTATGTTTTCAAAATGCCATTTTAGAATCCAAACATACGCAGAGAAAAAATTCCTTAAAGGATATGCCGACATCCCAGAAATACTACGTGACATCTCAATCTTAATCGCCCATCAAAATGACAAAGAATCCGTCATAAATAGCGTATTCAAAGAGTTATTTGAACGTTTAGATATCAGTAAATCTCACTTATTTCTGAAGCAAAACAATTCGTACAAAAAATTTATTTTTGACAAACATCTTCAAAAAAATACGACCGTTCTTGATTTACACTCGGAACTCATTAGTCATGTGTACAATATCAATGACGTCATTCAATTTCACGCACTCCCGCAAAAACTTAAACAAGAATTATTTTCCTTAGATATTCAAGATGGATCGCTAATCTTGCCGATTCATTCCATCGAAGATTTACAAGCAATTATCATTATTAGTCCTAAGCTGTCGGAAGAGCCATTTTCACTTCGTGAATTTGACATGTTCACCTCAATATTAAACCAAGTCATCATTGTTTTTGATCGCATTACGAAACACGAACAGTTAATAATATCCCACAAAGAACTTGAACGACTAAATAAATTACTCGCCGTAAAAGTAGATAGCCAAGGCAAAGAAATTGAAGAAAAAAGAAAAATTGAAGCTGATTTAAAGCTAGCTCATGAGATCCAGGTCCGTCTATTGCCGGACCGAACACCAAAGGTCAAAAATTACCAATTTGACGCTTTATTTCAACCCGCAAAAGTTGTTAGCGGCGATTATTATGATTTTATGGTTTTTTCAGAAGAAAAAATTGGGATCTTTACACTGATATTGTAGGAAAAGGAATTCCAGCATCTCTTTTGATGGTTCAATTAAAAAGCATCATGAACCAATATCTATTGCCCACCTATTCGCCTTCAGAAGCGTTGCAATTACTTAATAATCATATTTTTTACAATCGAATTTTTGATAAATATGTCCCTGTGATTTATGGAATTCTCAATATAAAGAACAATACGTTTACGTACACAAATGCAGGCCATGAATATGGAATTCATATCACTAAAACAGATGTCAAAGAGTTATCCACAGGAGGCCTCCCTTTAGGAATGGAGCAAAATATACGATTTGAAGAAGAAACGATACATATAGATGACAAAGATATTTTATTATTATTTACAGATGGTCTTTTAGATGCAAGAAACAAAGATGGGATAGAATTTGGTCACGAAAGACTGAAAAATCTAGCAAAATCACATATCCAAAGCCCCTATCTGCAAACCAGCTTAGTATCCGAATTAATATCCAAATGGTCGTGCTACACAGATAAAAAAAATCAACAAAAAGATGATATGACGCTTATCGCTATTGAACGAAATCAGTTGCAATTTTTTAAAAGCGAGTGAGTAATAATAAAAAAATACAGTGAGTGAGCCTGTCAAAAACTCAGAACCACATCACATATGCCGGGGTTTAGACATCTACGACCCTTCGACGGCGCCCAGTGTCCGAGAAGTTGTATCATCGTATACTGCCCCCATCACCCCCCAATTTCTTGACTCTCAAGACGTCGCTTCAGTTTTTGGATATCTTCCTCAGGCCCAAGATCTTCAGGTCAAATATCACTTTTTTCTAAAACCCATGAACATCTCCGTTATTTTTAACATACTCTTTTGCAATTGGATTTGTACCAAAAATGTCCTCTTTTTGAACATTATAATCCGTAATAGCCGCTGCAAATTCTTTGAATTTTAGCGTAACCATAGATAAAAAATAGGCTAATTTTGAGGAAGCGGCGATCCCTGTTCGCAGAACAGGGGCAACCGCTTCTGGTGAACGCCCGAGGGGCTCTTTTTGAGCCGAAGGATATTCAACGCTGAAATTCAAATTGGAATAGCACCTACGCTCCTTCAACTACGCTCAGGGTCCGGGTTTTACCGACAGGGAACAAGTAAACGCCCCACATCAAGCCCCATATACGCTATAATACCCCCATGACAACAACGTGCTTCATCCACACATCCAGCCACTGCGAACTGGAACAAAGTCCCTTTTGGGACATTTTGAACACAACCTTAGAAAAAGAACCTGGAACAACCTTAATCATCAGCAACGGCCCTATTCCAAACCATCCCAGCATAACGTTTCAACAGCTCTTAAATCAGGCCTTAAAAATAGATACCTCTCACATCGATACCCTAAATGCCCTCTTATTTGAAATCCATCTTCAAAACCACCTTGCCCCCAAAGAACTAACCCCGCTCCTCCAAACACCCGGATTCAAAGAAAAATTAAAAGAACTTCACACCTACAGCTACACCTATCAATGGGAAAAATCCGCATTTTATAAGGCCTATCCTAAAACGCAAAAAGACCGGGTCCATTATTTTTGGGATCTAAAAGAAAAAATCCAACAGGCTCATAAAACCCAGCATCAAAACACCGAAAGTGCCGCCTTATACAGCGAAATCCAAACCAACTTCAAGCGCCTTAAATCCTATTTATCTCCCTTTAAAAATGCATTTATCATCCTCAAAGCCCCCCTACTGCCTTACGAACAAAAAATACTCGCCCCCATCCTTGAAAGCATTCCTGTTTCCAGTCTATTTTACCCGCTACTACCAGACGAAATACCAGAAATCCTCGAATCTCTACCCCAAAACACCCATTATTTTCAAACACCGCCTCAAAAAAAGCGCTTCGAATTGGACATGATCAGCTGCCCAAACGAAAAAGAAGAAACCCTATGGATCGCCAAAAACTGCAAGGCAAAACTTCAAGCCCTACCCAACCCAAAAATAGGCATTGTATGGCCACAAAACCGCACACTGCAAATCGCCCTACTGGAAGCTCTCAAAGCCCATGAGTTACCCGTACAAACACCGCTCGCCTTTAAGCACAGCCCCTTATTCCATTTTTTAGACTGTTATTTAAAACTCCTCTCTAAACCCATTACACCCAGTCTCCTCAATGAATTTGTCAGCAATCCTTTTTCAGGCACGCTCCAATCGCAAGGCACCGAAATAAGCATGCCACCAAATGCCATCAATGAACTGGCCTCCGACCTCTACATTTCCGAAGGAAAAGACATCTGGCTCACTAAAATAACCCAAGCCATCACAACACTAAAAAATACCGAAAAAACAGAAGAAAATACACTCTCTATAGCGATGAAACTCACTCAATATGAACAGGTTTTAGCCTATTTAACCCCCCTATTTAAACAAATTGAACCCATAGAACCTATACCTACTTTTTTTAAAACCCTTCATAGCATGCTCCATCTTTTCAAAATTGAAAAAAAAACAAACAATCCGACACTCTATCAGGAAATTTTCAGGCAACTAAAGCAACTAGAAAAAACAACCCAAAACATAAAAACTCCCCTTACAGGAAACGCACTGATTGCAACCTTAAAAAGCAAACTAGAAACGCTGCAAATACCTGAAATAAAAAATAGCATGGCTCAAATAGAACTGATTCCTATAGAAGACGCCCGCGAAAAAAAATGGGATGCACTCTATTTACCCTACTGCAATCAAGGCAACGAATGGGAAGCCTGGACTTCTAATGCCCTGATACCCACGGTCCTGTTGCCTCAAAAAAACAGAAACAAAGTCAAACATCTCATGGCATTAAACCTAGAATCTCCACTCATTTTAAGTAAATCGGAAGCCCATCCTGAACTGGAAGACATTCAAACCTACTGCACGCTATATCATCCAGAAAAAAAGTGGACCGACATGCCCACACTCAACATACAAACACAAAAAGAAAAGCAAACTTTAAACCCACAAGAAGCCCCACCCATTGTATTTCAGTTTAAAAAAGAATCCCTACAAGAACCCTTAAAAAACAGCTTAAATCAAAGAGCACTATCCGCCACACAATTGGAAAATTTTCAAAATTGCCAATTGCAGTATTTATTTCGATATATCTTAAAAATCCCACCTGAAACAGGATTAAATGAAGAAGTCAGTGCCAACGTTTGGGGATCCCTCGTTCACGCCATTTTAAAAGATTTTTTTGAAAAACGATCACAAACAACCGCCCCCTTTCACATTCAAGAACAGTGGATGGAAGAAATCACGTTAAGGCATCTGGAAAAAGTCCCGTCTAATCATTTTTTCTGGAACATTAAAAAAGAAATCCTCTTGGGATCCGATCAAACCCCTTCCCTCCTTTACGGTATTTTAGAAGCCGAAACCCAAGAAGTCCTCCCCTTAAAACCCTTTGCCTTTGAAGCAAGCTTCACACTGGAGTCCCCTTTTAAATTAAAAGGCAGTATCGATGTCATCTTAAAAGACGGACTAAACGTCGCAGTACTAGATTATAAAACAGGCAGTAAGCTACCTACAGCGGCCGATATCAAGGCCTTCAGATCCCTACAACTCCCCATTTACATGCTGGCCTTAAATGATGTCCTCTTTCCCGACGATTTTGTCATTGGTGGCATTATTTATCAGGTCAAAGACGGCGACACCATCAAAAAGTCCGTCTTATGTTGCACAAAAGAAAGCAAACAAGACGTTTTCGAATTGGGTCGAAAACGCCCCTTTATCATAGAAGATCATTTTTTTAACGAACTGAAAAACCACCTCAACATGTTATATCAAAAATTATCATCCGGAAACTTTGACCCCACTCCCTTAGAAGCGGTCAAAAGCACACGCGCCCAAACCTGTTCCTACTGCCCCTACAAACATCATTGTACCTATAAAGATCGATTCAAAGGGGGCTATGGATAAACATGAAACTCACGCCAAACCAACATAAAGCAGTCTACACGCCCAACAATATTTTAGTGGAAGCCGGCGCAGGTTCCGGAAAAACCAGCGTATTTGTAGAGCGCTACTGCCACCTCTTAACAGCCAATCCCCACTGGTCTGCGAATCAAATTGTCGCCATTTCATTTACAACATTATCCGCCAAAGAACTTCAAGAACGACTCCTTAAGAAAATGGGGTACAGGAATGACATTAAAGAGGCTCCAATCACCACCATACACGGATTTTGTAGCACCCTCATTCGAAAATTCCCCATTGAAGCACAAGTAGACCCCGCCTTCACCGTTTTACAGCAAGACGAAGCCAATTTTATGATACAAGAAGCCGTCAATCAAACCATCCAGAGCTTGGCATCTACCCACAACCCATCGCTAAGAGCCCTTCTCTTTAAAATAAAATTACACACACTCAAAACACAACTTGTCTCCGCCTGCCAAAAAAAAGAACTCTTAACCCCACACATGGGCATCCCTCATGAGCATCCCTTCATTGAAGATCTCAAGGTCGTCATAGAAGAAACATGGCAACATTACATGTCAAAAAAGAAAGAAAAAGGCGCTTTAGATTATAGCGATCTCATCCAAGGCGCCCTAAAAGTACTCCAAAATGACCACAGTCGAAGTAGCTGTCAAAAATATTACAAAGCCATTATGGTCGACGAATTTCAAGATACGGACTCCCTACAATGGACCATCATTCAAGCCTTATGCCAAGAAAACAGCTACATCAAAGACCCTAAATTATTTTTAGTCGGTGATGTTAAACAATCCATTTACAGTTTCAGAGGCGCAGAACCGCATCTCTTTTCAGAGATCATGGCAGAATTTAAAACACACCCAAAATCCTGTAGCGTCATCTCCTTGCAAGAAAATTTTAGAACACAACCCCAAATCATTCAGACCACAAACACGCTATTTAAAGCCTTAATGGATCAAGAAAAGCATCCCTATTCCCCACTCAAAGCCACCAGAAATCAAGAAAAAAGCCAGGTTTTAGCCCTCCATTACACTCAAAAACAATCTAAAGAAGAAGAATGTCAAAATGTGGCACTTAAAATAGAATCCCTTCTTCAAGAAACGCCAAGTCTAAGGCCCAAAGACATTGCCATCATCTGCAGAAAAAGAAGCAACTTCGGACTCTATCAAACGGCATTAAATACACTCAACATTCCCAATAAAGTAGAAAAACCCACCGGATTTTATCGGCAACAAATTATTTTAGACAGCATCGCACTCATAAAAGCATTGATGTCACCCTTTGACACTCTTGCATGGATTCATGTACTCAGTTCCCCCATTGGAAGACTCCCAGTAGAAGAGATTCTCGAATTACAGTTCCAAAACCCAAAAGCATCGATACCTTATCTCTTAGAACACAGTCCAAATAAAGACCATCAAAAACTCGGAAAAGAATTAAAAAGATGGCAAGCAGAGACCTTTAATTCCATGATATCGCCACTTTTAACCCAAATTTTAACCGAAAGAAACGCCTGGTCCTATTACGCGAATGGCCCACAAGGACGGCATCAAATAGAAGCCCTTTCTCTGTTCATCACACTCACTCAAAGACTAGAAGAAAACTGCCATGGCAATCGGCACCAATTCATCACAGAATTGCGATATAAAGTCGACAATAACGAAAGTCCCTCCCAAGAATCCAGTGACGAAAACGCCGTTTCCATCATGACCATTCATGCCGCTAAAGGACTGGAATTTCCGGTGGTGATTTTACCCGAACTATACCAAGAATTCAGAATATCAAGACCAGACCCCATCATGTTTCACACCAAAGACATACTTGTATCCAACCTCATATACAAAGATCCCACACCCGAAAATAATCCGATTTTAGACGAGATCCAAAAAGAAGCCAAAGAAGAAGAAAAACGACTCTTATACGTGGCATTCACGCGTGCCAGAGACCTACTCATTTTGTCTGGAATAGACAAGGATATGCCCGTCGAAAAAGAAACCTCCTTTGCAGCATACATCGCGCCATTTTTAGCGAATGAAGCCTTATTTAAAATAGAAGAATCAAAAGACTGTTGCGAAAGGCCTACGTTTGGATCAGCTGCATGGCCAAAATAAGCCTTTCGCAACAGTCCGATCAAGCCAAAGCTTGATCTAAAAAAGGTTGCAACTGAGGATGATTTTCAATCAAGGTAGCCAAGCGTTCTTCCAGCTGAGGATGCCCAATCTGAATCATCAATTTAAAAATAGCGGTACGCGGCATATCTTCGCGAACAACGGCCAATTGAAGCGGTGGAAACATGGCAGGTCCAATGCGTAAAATAAGGCTCTCAGCGCCTTCTGCATAGGCGGGTTTAGCCAAGGCTTTAATCATTAAAGGAAACGCCACATCTTTTCCAATCATTTTAATAGACTGTAAGACCACCCGACGAATGCGGGGATTTTCATGAAAGCGAATAAAATAAGGTATCGCAGCTTTACTTTTCATCAGACCTAAAATAACCGCCACATTCTTTTGAACAAGCTCATAATCTAAAAGCGCCACAAGCATATGCTCGGCATCTCGAGTCCCCACTTGATAAATCGCATGCGCTAAGCGATTGGCAATCACCCAATCATGCTTACGCACTTCCCCAAAAAGAGCATCCAAAATCCGTTCGCCTAAAACCGTAACAATATCGTGAGCATGCCGACGAATGCGAACATCTTTATCCCCATATAAAAGAACCAGATCCGGAATCATACTGCCTCTAAATTTAATCAAGGCTTTTTTAACATTTTTAACCACATGAGGGTCGTCATCCTGAAGACAAGTTAAAAGATCCGGAACAACCGATCTATCGTTTAAATCCCCCAAAATTTCACTAATACACCATCTGACAACCCATTCCGAATCCTTCAATAAAGGCAATAACTCCGGAAGCCATTCTACAGTGGCATGAAGTTTTAAATCTAAAATAGCATTCCATCTATCGTCTTCCGAGCGCAACCGCTGAACAATAGAATCAAGTGTTGGTTTAGTCATACGCAGGAACCCCTATAAAGTATTCAATAACATGATGAATGTGTGATACAAACACCAGTTTAAGTCCTAGCGAATCTTCTATCAAGTCCTTAGCCTTAACAGAAACCATACAATGGGTAAATCCAAGCTTGGATAATTCAAGTAAGCGTTTTTGAAGAAGTGGAACCGGCCGAATTTCGCCCGTTAATCCAATTTCCCCTACAACCCCTATTTTATCTCGTAAAGGCCTATCCTGCAAAGACGAAATAATCGCCACAACCATCCCCAAATCAGCAGCCGGTTCTGAAACCTTAAGCCCCCCGATCACATTTAGAAAAATATCTTTATCCCCCAATTTAACCCCGGCGCTTTTATCTAAAGCCGCAATCATCAGGGTCGCACGATGCGAATCAACGCCCACAACACTGCGTTTGGCCATCCCATAATGAGAAGACACCACCAAGGCCTGAATTTCGACTAAAAAGACCCGATTACCTTGAAGCACAGGAACAATAACAGACCCAGGATGAGAAGACGCCATTTCATCCATAAAAACAGCCGAAGGATTATCCACCTGAGACAGCCCTTCTTGCTTCATTTCAAAAACCCCTATTTCCTGCGTACTGGAATAGCGATTTTTAAAGCAGCGCAGCAATCGATACCGCTCATTTCTTTCCCCTTCCAAAGACAAAATGACGTCTACCATATGCTCTAAAACTTTGGGCCCCGCCAAATTCCCTTCTTTGGTAATATGGCCAATTAAAATCCCGATCGCACCCTGAGCTTTAATCCACTGAATAAAAACCTGCGCACAAAACCGAACCTGGGTCACAGTACCTTCCATCGCAGATAAAGATTCATGGTGCACCATTTGAATAGAGTCTAAAATCACAACATCTGGATTTAAATGCTTCATTTGGGACAAAATAGCGCCCATATTAGAATCCGAAAGCACCCAAAGCGTCTCTGGATTTTGACCCACACGGTGAGAACGATATTGAATCTGAGACGCGGACTCTTCCCCCGTCACATACAAAACATTTAAACCCTGAAAGGCCATTTTTTGGGCAACCTGAAGCAATCCCGTAGATTTTCCAATGCCAGGTTCCCCCCCCAATAAACACACCGATCCCTTCACAAATCCCTTACCTAAAACGGCATCAAAATCACGAATTCCAGACGAGACACTGTGATATTTTTCCTGAGAAATATCCACAATTCGAGTAGGCTTCGTTTTTTTCCGAGACACTCCACCCTCAGACGTAAAAGTCCCACCAGCGTCATCTTGAGAAATTTCCAACAAGGAATTCCACTGCTGACAAGAATGACAATGTCCCTGCCAAACAGGATACTGGGTCCCACAATTTTGGCACTCAAATTGAGATTTTGTTTTGACCTTCATAAAGGCACGCCTAATGGACGACTAACTCGACTTCATCCTGAACAGGAAGTTCACGTTTCCGAACCACACGCTTGGGTTTTTTAACCAAATCAAAGACAACCGCATCATTTTTAACGGTAGAGGCCACAATCAGGTCACAATCCAACCCTTGTTTTAAAATTTCATCCGCAAGCCGATCTTCAAAATGTTCCTGAATCGAGCGTCGAAGCGGCCTTGCTCCCATTTTAAGATCAAAGCCTTTGTCCACAAGAAGCATTTGAACTTTTTTATCATAAGAAAGATCAATCCCACGTTCTTTTAGACGTGTTTTAACCTCATCTAACATAATCGTAACGATAGACTGAATATTTTCCTTGGTTAAGGATTTGAAAATAACAATGTCATCAATACGGTTCAAAAATTCGGGTTTAAACTCACGTTGTAGTTCATCTCGCATTTTAACTTTGATGGCCTCATACTTTGTTTCTTCCACACGAGAAGGATCTACAAATCCAAAGCTGGTTTCATTTTGAATATATTTACTACCCACATTGGACGTCATGATAATAATCGCATTTTTGAAGCTCACTGTACGCCCTGTAGAGTCTGTTAAACGACCATCTTCTAAAATTTGAAGAAGAATATTAATGACATCCGGAGAAGCCTTTTCCAACTCATCAAAAAGAACCACAGAATAAGGTTTACGACGAATGGGTTCTGTCAATTGACCGCCTTCATTAAAGCCAACATATCCAGGCGGCGACCCAATAAGTCGAGAAACGGTATGCTTTTCCATAAACTCCGACATATCAATGCGAATCAGTGCCTTTTCACTGCCAAACATAAACTCAGCCAAGGTTTTAGCAAGTTCCGATTTTCCCACACCCGTAGGCCCCAAAAACAAAAAGGATCCCGCCGGTCTATTTGGATCTTTCAAGCCTACTTTAGACCGTTTCACAGCGCGAACCAAGGCCTTAACCGCATCCACTTGCCCCACCACTTTATGCGTGATTTCATCTTCCATTTTCATCAGACGTTTGGCTTCATTACGATTAATTTTAGTCACAGGAATACCGGTCCAAGCCGCAACCACTTCTGCCACTGTATTATCATCCACCACACGTTTAACGGCATTACGATGCTCTACAGGAAAGGCATTAAAGTCCGCATTAAGTTGCTTAAGACTGGCTTTTAACGCATCCACTTTATCCGACTGTCCTTTTGTTTTGGCCGAATCAAGATCTTTTTGAGCCTTATCCCGCGCTTTAAGTAAGTCCTGCAATTCCTGAGGAACACGCGTCGCATTAAGCATGATTTTAGAGGCTGCTTCATCAATGACATCCACCGCCTTATCCGGTAAAAAGCGGGCTGTAATGTATCGAGTGGACATTTCAACAGCTTCTTCCAGTGCCTCATCTGTAATATGAACGCCATGGAATTCTTCATATCGCGAGCGAATGCCTTTTAAAATTTGCAAAGCCTGTTCAGGAGAAGGTTCTTCCACTAAAACAGATTGGAAACGTCGCTCCAATGCCCCATCGCCCTCAATATGCTTACGATATTCATCCAAAGTAGTGGCGCCAATACATTGGAGTTCGCCACGGGCCAAAGCGGGTTTAAACAAATTCGCCGCATCCAAACTGCCCTCTGATCCCCCCGTTCCAATAATGGTATGAAGTTCATCAACAAACACAATAATATTGCCGGCTTTACGACACTCTTCCATTACTTTTTTAACCCGATCTTCAAATTCGCCTCTGTATTTTGTACCAGCCACCAAAAGACCTAAATCCAAGGAAATAACACGTTTATCTCTCAATTTATCTGGAACGCCTTCCGCTGAAATTTTCTGAGCCAAGCCCTCAACAATGGCGGTTTTACCCACACCCGGTTCTCCTGTCAAAACAGGATTATTTTTAGTCCGCCGACATAAAATTTGAATCATGCGTTCAATTTCATTGGAACGTCCCACAACAGGATCCAACTGCCCCTCACGCGCAAGCCAGGTTAAATCACGCCCAAACAAATCCAAAGTAGGAGTAGGTACTGTTGTTTTAGGTTTATGAGAAACCGCAACTTTATCACCCAATTGCTTAAAGAGCGCCTCTTTAAAGGCATTACTATTCACGCCCAACTCGGTCAAAACACGCGCGGCAATACTGGTAGGATCTCGAAAAACAGATAAAAACAAATGTTCTACGTTCACATAGTTATGGCCCAATTTTCGAGCTTCATCCCAAGCATAGGTCAAAACTTGCTTAGCCTGTTGAGTAAAAGGAATATTGGAATATTCTGAAGACGCGCCACCATATTCCAAACGCTCTTCAACAGCAGACTTTACCTGATCCGTAGTAATCCCCAAGGCCTGTAGTGTTTTAATAACACTATTATCCCCTTCTCCTACAATGCCCAAAAGAATATGTTCTGTTCCCACATAACTGTGATGGAACCGTTTGGCCTCTTCCTGAGCGAGCATAATGGCCTGAATCGCTTTCTCTGTAAATCGTGAAAACATAATTTTTATTCCTTCTTTTTATCTCATTTAACGACAGTATGCACCAAAAACTTGCATCACAAACACAGAAACATAATAACTCAGTCAGAAATAGGGATCAATAAAAATTATAAAACCAAAAAACCTGAAGCAGGTGAAAAAACAAAGAAAGTAGATTAAAATAAACCAAAGATGAAAACATCCCTATTTGATTATACCTTACCAGAATCCTTAATCGCAAAAATCCCGCTTAAAAACAGGGCTCAAAGTCGACTGCTCACATTCAATAGAAAAACCCAAACAAAAACACACCTCTTATTTTCGGACTTATCCGACCAACTCACAGACCAAGATGTCCTCATCACCAACAATTCCAAAGTATTAAAAGCAAGACTTTTCGGAAAAACAGAAACAGGAAAAGACATAGAGTGCCTATTAATTGCGCAGCAAACACCGCATCACTGGACCGCACTGGCAAAACCACGAAAAAAACTAAAAGACGGCGATATTCTTCACTTTGGAATAGACTTCAAAGCACGTGTTGTCAAAAAAGAGCCTCCTTTTATCGATCTCTTTTTTGAGGAAAGCGTCAACATACTTGAAAAACTGGATCAATTTGGACATGTTCCACTTCCCCCCTACATTCAATCTAAAGACAAAAATGCCCCCGAATTTGAAGACAATTATCAAACCGTATTTGCAAAAGAAGCAGGATCCGTCGCAGCCCCCACTGCGGGTTTGCATTTTACGCCTGAAATTTTAAAGGCTCTCAGTCAAAAAAAGATCCCTGTAGAAACCATTACACTGCATGTTGGCTATGGAACCTTTAAACCCATTGATACAGAAAGGATTACAGACCATATCATGCATTTTGAAACCTACACGATAGACCCTGAAACCGCCCAAAGACTGACACACTACAAAAACGACGGAAAACGACTCATTGCAGTAGGCACAACCAGTATCAGAACACTGGAAAGTGCCTATAAAAACAAGGCCTTTGAATCGGGCACCCATCAAACCAATCTCTACATCACGCCAGGCTATGAATTTAAAGCCATTAATGGCCTGATTACAAACTTCCATTTACCCAAATCCACCCTCCTAGTTTTAATCGCAAGTTTCATGGGAATGGACGCTTTATCAGACCTATATCAAGACGCCATAAAACAACAGTATCGATTTTACAGTTTTGGAGATGCGATGATGGTCACGTAAGGAAAAAAATGATTAAAAAACTCATCATTATTGGATGGATACTGACAAACAGCATAGGCGCTGTTAGCAACAATATTGCGGTGACTCCAAATGAAACCACGCCACCACAGAGACTCTCCATTTCTTATGGAAACGCCTCCCCCTTGATGCAGAGAATCTCAAATGTAACACCCAATAGTCTCGAAAACACACCCAACGAAACCGCCGTAATAACCAGAAATGACACGATAGGAAGGTCCGAAATAACACAAAATGCAGATCTAAAAAACACATTGCCCACGGAAAATACAAGTCCCATTTCACTCAATATCACAAGCACCCCCTCTCCTGAAATCCTCCCAGAATCCAGCATATCTCTAAATATGAGTACCCTCACAGAAAACCAAGTCATGACAGGTAATCAAAATATCACAGAAAACCAAACCGTCTCGACAGCAGCCAAAATAGCGCAGCCCTCCAGACTCACGCTATACACCTACAAAGGACAAGAAAATTATTTTTACCCCACATTACCCAAACGACGCGACTTTGAAATTGATGTCGGCGGCTATTATCAATTAAAATACAGTGGTAGAAATTTCCAACCCAGCGACCCCAACGATCACAGATGGGATAGAATCATCCGAGATGAAACCTATCTTAAAATCCCCCCTGACGTTGCCAATGGAACCTTCAAACCGGAAACCCGAGTCAGCATTCAAATAGATGGTAAGCTGAATAAAGATCTAACCGTTCATTTTGACATTGAACAAGAGCCCGACTTCCCCAATAAATATGACGTGAGAGTCAATCATAAAAACAAAGAATTACAATTTTTCCACTTTGACACCCAACTCAAAGATGGAGAGTTTACAGACATCAAAAAATCATTAGACGGCGTACGATATACCCAAAAAGAATCTCAGTGGGAAACAACCTTAGCACTGGGTAAAGAAAGATCGGAGCCTAAAAAATTTGAAAGTTACGGAAATGGATCCACAACATACGCCCTTGGAAGTCAGTATATTTTATACGGATCTGTCGCCGTCTACGTCAATAATTCTCAACAAAGTGAGGGCGGCGATTACACTATAAATTATTTTGAAGGTAAAATAACCTTTAAAAGACCCATCCAAAAATTTGAATATATCAAAGTCGTATACGAATATACCAACCCCATACAAGATTTTATACCCAGTTTAACCCGAAAAAACTTTATAGGCGCCCAAGTCAAATACAGATCTAAAGACATCATCGAAATCAATAGCCAAACCGCAAAAAACCGAGAAATTTTATGGCCAAAACGAAACGCCATAACCCCTTCTGAAAATAGCGTAACCCTCAATAATCAAGAATTTCAGCTGGAAAAAACACCTATTGTAATGGGAAGCGTCACGTTAAAAATGAATCAAATAGAACTGGTCAATCAAAAAGATTTTTTCATTGATTATTCAAAGGGAAAAATCATGCTTGAAAAACCACTTTCAAAAGAAGATGGCCTGGTAATCGACTACGAATATTATTTAACAGAACTCAAAGAACAAGAGATTTTAGGTCAAAACACAACAGGTCCCTACAAACTCGAAAAAAACAATATCATCAAAAATTCCGAACTTATTTTCATTGATGGTAAAAAAGTAATTCCCAATATTGACTATATTTTAGACAATGCTCAAGGCCGCCTTTATTTTAATTATCCCGTTAATTTTCCGCATGTCATTTCCATACAATACAAAATCATCGAAACAAAAACGGCCATATCCACCACACAAAAAAACCCGTTTAAAATAGGGATAACCTATGCCAATGAAAGTTCCAAGCCAGAAGACGCCGATAACAAAATGACCATCACAGATGAAAGTATAACCAGCAACATTGAAACAAACGTATCTAGCAATATCACAAGCAATGTAATGTATACAAAAGAAAGTCCCATAACCACGCCTGAAAATCTCATTGTAAAATTAAGGTCAGGCCTTGTATTAACACAAGGTACAGATTATCAACTTATAGACGCCTACAAAGGAAAAATTCAAATTACCTCTTCAAACATCGCAGCAAATGCAGAGTTTCTAGTATCGTATAAATACCTTAAAAGTGCACCCAGTAAATTATTTTTTATAGCCGATCGCGGTAAAAATATTTATGACTCTGCATCAAGTATAGAATTTCAAATCAAAGATCTGCCCGTAAAATTTAATGGGGTTCGAAGTTTCAGAATCACACAAAATGGCGTCACTCAAGAAATTAGAAATGAAAATAATAAAGTGAGTTTCAAAGTAGACTATAACGATAACGGAACTTCTATTCGACTCACGTTTATTAAAAATTCCGAGACCCTCAATCACAGCTCTTTATTAGATGAATATCCTGAAGGCACTGTGATTATGAATTTTGACTACATTCCAGCTGTAGAAAGTTCCGGACAAGTGGAACAAACTGCCGTAGGACTCACCATTGAAAAAGCCATTAATCCAAGATGGAATGTCCAATCTGAAATTGCCGCATCTCAATATAATTTTGATCATGAAGAGTTGGCCTTAGACAGACCTGAAATCATACAAGGTAACCCGGATCCTTTATTTCAATACGTTTTAGCAAAAAAACTCATTGTAGAAGGCTCTGAACAAGTATTCATCGCAAAAGCGCGCGTCGCCTCGAATAACACACTTTTAAAAGATGAAAAAAATCAATTTATCCCCTTTGACCCCATCAGTTTGACAAAAGACAACGACTATTACATCAACTATGCCTCGGGAACCATCAAATTAAGAAATATAACATTAGATAGCAGTCGTTTATTGGTTGTAAATTATTTATACACAGATACAAGTGTCACCAAAAAAGGTCAAACCCAATCTGGAATGGCACTCAAATTAGGAACAGACTACAAAAACGAAGACTGGAACGCCGCTGGATATTATAAATATATTGATAAAAAATTTAGACCCATTGGACAATTAAACACGGCGTCTGGAACAGAAGCATTCGGTGGAAATGCAACCTATAAATTCCTCAAAAAAAATACGGCAACTGTAGAATATAATCATCAAAAAATAGACCGAGGTATCAACGATAACAGTAAACCCATCTATTTACGCCAAAATTACTTCAAAGGAAGCACCGCTATTCAATGGCCATGGACCATTCAATCCTCACACAGTTTAGAACTAACAGAAGCCCTTCAGGACCCGCAAAATTTAACAGCTGCAAAAAATAGCCATGAGGTAGACAATTCCAGTCAAGGCCTCAAAAACAACATTTCATTTGGCCCTGATTTTTTTAAAACCTCTTTACTAGCTAATATTGCCAAAACAACCTTTGAATCTACAGATAAAGACAACGAAAATTATAAAATACACACAGAAGAAGCCTATCAAGTTGGAAGTGTATATAGCCCCAAAAAATTCCCGTGGTTATACAGATTTAGAGTGGCCCCCACCTACCAGCAAACCAATGATACCAATGATTTTATTTACTCCGATGATGTTGGAAAAAGTAAAACCCAACTGTATTCATTATCCACAAGCATAGATCCCTTTAAATTTTTACAACTAAGCGGCGATTATAGTTTCAGTCGAGCGGAAAGTTTGGCTGGAAAAAATGCCCGTTTAAACAAAAATGAAGCCTTAAACACCAAATATATTGCCAGTTTTGAACCCATATATTGGTTCAAATCCAGATACAGCGCAGAACATTCTGAATCCTATGCATTTGGAGAAAACCAAGTCGGTAACATCTCGGATGCAGCACAGTATGGAATTTCCAGATTTGAACTTTACGATGGACTGATTTATCTGGGCCGATTAAAAAAATATAAAAAATATCTAAAGCCACTCAGAAAATCCTTCATGTCATTTAATGCAGGCCAAAATAAAACCAGTGGTAATAATAATTTAACAGGGACGAACAGTAATTATAACAAATATGATCTCAACAATTTCAGCCCCATAAATGGAATTACGTTTGAAAACGTCAATATTTCAAACTCAAAATCAGAATCCATAAATAAAATCATAACCGCTGTTCAACAAGGATATCAGTCACAAACAAACCGAAATACTGCCGGTGGATCTTTATCTGTAGCCCCCACACTTCCCTTCTTAAAAGCATTCAATTACACCCTATATATAGAAAATATTACAGATACTGCCATCAACGAATATGACAATATTTCAACAACAGATAACAGAAGTATCGTGAACAGTCCAAGATACACACAAAATCAAAAAATAAATTGGGCACCCGGTAATATCGTTATGCCATGGAGAAAATCGAAACATATTGATTTTGGAACCTTTTCAGCCTCCTACCAAAATGACATTAAAAACATCAAAAACACAACCTTGGCACTTGAAATTCCAACAGATTCGGAAAAAAGCATCATCTCAACCCAAACAGAAGACAGCTCCTTATTTAATGGAAAAATCATTCAAGCGGCTTATTCGCCTTTTAATATTTTTTCATCCACCGGAAAATGGGTAGACAACCTGACAGAAACACAAAAAAGTAAAGAGCCCGTGCTTAAAAGTATCTTTTTTATTGAACGTAGTAATGCCTACACAGCCATATATTCCCCCATCCGATGGTTAAGCTTAAATGGAAACATAGAAACAGCAGAACAAACAAAATTTGCAGGTGGAAAATTCGATCAATCCTTATCGAAATTAAAAGAAGAAGCAACCAATCGCACCTTTAATAATTTTAAAGAATTCACTGAAAATAAATCAAGTATTTTAGGCGGCGGTTTGAGTCTAACGCCCTTAAGTATTCTGCCATTTTTAAAGAAATACGAAAATAAATGGAGTGTGTCTGCAGGACTCACCAAAAAAGAAATAAAAACCTTAAATTTCAACCAAGCAACAGAAAATTCAAACATCATTAATGAGTCCATTATCAGCCTTGGAACCGGTCTAAGACCCTTTCCTTACATGACTATAGATTATACCTATACGATAAACACCTTAACGGATAAAATTTTAGAAAGCGAAAGATTCGGAAATACAAGTGTATTAACCATTGCCTACACCCCCATACGAACACAAAATGTGAACATAGACATTCGCTTTTCAATGCGAACAGAAAAAGGACAATTAACCAATAGACTCGCCCAATCTCAAACTATAACCGGAACAGGAAACTTAATTCAAACTCAAATTGTAAAAACAGACAACGTCGAAACAAAAGCCTCTGTTCTCATCAATGTAGTCGTTCCCATAAAATCTCAACCCTTTATTGAAAATATAACCTTCCAAGGAGAGGGGTATTTCAAAACCATTACAGATAATTTAGACCCAGAATATGCGCCTCAAAATAGAAACTCATTGTCTATTGGCGGTATTTTAGTGAAAAGCACCATTAATTTTTAATCTCTAAATCTTCATTTATTAAGAGTCCAAATTTATTGATATACTGAAATAAAAACAGTCCAAAATAGGGACTGTTGCGAAATGCCTACGTTTGGATCAGCTGCAAGGCATTCCGAGTCTGAAAGCCCTTATATCTAATAAATGAGGACTTGGAGGACGAGGATAACACAGCAGATGGCCAAAATAGGCGTTTGCAACAGTCCCAAACACCCTAAAAGGAGGTGATAAGAACATGCTATCCGTAAAAAACACCTTAAAAATAAAACGTATCTTGATAATAGGTCTCGTCATCATCACAACGCCACTCTCCGCCCTAGCTGAAAAGAAACCTGAATTTTTATATATCAACAAAGATAAAATCCAGCTCAACACCCCCATTGAACGGGTAAATAAAATTGTTTATATCCCCTTAAGAGATGCCTTAAAAAAGTTAAACGGAACAATGACCTATAATCGAAACACAAATACCTACACCGTTGTTTTAAAACATGAAACAAAAGAAACAACATTAATGCTTACACCTGAATCCAATCAAATCATGATCGATGATACGGCGCACTATATCGATCAAAAAGTCATGATTTTAAATACAAAAGTCTATGTCCCTACCAGTTTTTACACATTTTTAGGTTACTTTATCCAAGAATCCGATCAAGATGTTCAACTCATTCCGCCTAAAAAAGTACGTAGTTTTAATCCAAAAAAATCAGAACCCACAGAAACACTAAAAAGTAGCACAAAAGACCCCCTATCAAAATCAACCAAATTTAATGAAAAGCTCCCCCTGCTCATTTCATTTGGAAATACGCCCTACGACTTAACGGGGAAATTTTACTACAAAAATAATAGCCTCATGATTAATTTTCGAGAAATTTTTGAAAAACAAGGCTACACCGTCACACAAAAAAAGAATGAAATGACAGTGGCTCAAAACAGCACAAAATTTGTTTTTTCAACCAAAGAAGCCCGTATTAAAGTCACAAAAAACAAGCAACTCACGACACCCGAAACATCTGTACCAGCGGATACAAAAGAATCTGAATATTATATCCCCTTGGATGCCTTTATTGCAGCAACAAGCTACCGCGTTTCCCTAGATAAAAAATCCCAAACCATTCAACTCATTGCCCAAATCAGTGAAATTAAAATAATCACAAAAAATGCAAATTTAATCGTAGAAGTACTATCGCCCCACCCTTTAGAATCTCAAAACATTGAAGATCTAAAATGGGATATTGGGTATGAAATTAATTTCCCAAACACTTATACACTGCTTCCAGATACACAAACAGAAGTGTCTAAAAACAACATCGAAAAAATAGAATGGGCCAGCAAATCCAAAACAACAACACTTAAAATTTTAGGCAACACGAACATGCCCTATCCCAATCTAATAGACACAAATAAAGGCATAAACATAGGCTTTACAGGCATGATTACCGCCCTAAGCACAGAAGAAAAAAATAAAATTGTAAGCTTAAAAATAACAGGAACCGGTCCTCTAAATTATAAAATAATGACATTAGATGATCCGCCAAGATGCGTCATTGATATTCCAAATACAGAATCGACATTACCCCAAACCATCACGCAAAATACGCGATATTTTTCTCAAATCAGAACATCCATCAATTTTAATCGCAGCTCAAACACACGAATTGTGATCGATCTAGACACGGACCCCCCTAAAATAGACGTCAAAGCCAAGAAAAACACACTAACCTTTATTTTAAGTGATCCTCCTATAACCACCGTAAAAAAAGCCCTTACTGCTAAAAATGAGGTTAAATTAAGCCAACCCAGATACCCCAATCAAGACATAACCAGAGCCGTCTTAACAGAAACACTCATTCCAAGTAACCATACTTTATCAGGAAAAGTCATTGTAATTGATGCCGGGCATGGTGGAAGAGATCCAGGAGCCCCTGCAGGGGGCGATTATTTTGAAAAAGATTTCACCTTAGAAATAGCACAAAAATTACAGCAACTGCTAGCCTCAAAAGGTGCATTTGTAATCATGACACGAACAAACGATACCTATAGATCTTTAAACTCCAGAGTCTTATTAAGCAATAAAAACAATGCTGATATCTTTGTCAGTATTCATTTTAACTCTTATCCCAGAGAAAGTATGAATGGTGTGGAAACCTACTACTATAAATTTAAAGATAAGCAACTCGCCAAGATCATGCAAACAGAACTGGTTGAAACCTTAAACAGCAATAACTTAGGAACAAAAAGAGCCCGTCTGTTTGTGATCCGAAACACAATTGCCCCAGCAATATTAGTGGAGGCCGCATTTTTAACCAATCCAGATGACAGAAAAAAAGTATTTAATCCCGAATACAGAGAAAAATTATCCATGGCCTTATATAAAGGCATTCTAAATTACTTCACAGCCCTAAAAAACAAAACTTATGTAGAAGTAGAAGATCCCAATGAAAAAGATGAAGATACAGGATTTAGCCTATTCAAAGCCTTTACAAAAGACAACCATAAAACAAAAAAATAACAGTCTGGAGTATTGCGAAAGGCCCCATAATCTCAAAGACATAAAAAAAGCGAGGTCGAAACCTCGCTTTTTTAAGAAACTAGAAACTAAAGATGATTAGCCTTTTCTGGCCTTCATTTTTTTACCATACTTCTTGTACTTATGTTTTCTCATTTTCTTTCTACGTTTCTTAACTAAACTTCCCATTCATAGCCTCCATAACAAATATCCATAACTTAATAACATACATAAAAAACGATGTTTAATCCCATTTTTAACAATAGGAAATTCATACTACCATGAAAACAGCGTCATTGTCATCTAAATTTAATCACCTGCAGACGATAAATCCCCAGGAGCCGATAAAAACAGCACTTTAATTTGCGTAATGGGTGTTTTAGAACTGACTTTTTGATTTATTTTTTTTAAAAGCTGAGCCTGATAATATTTAATTTCGGTGCTCCAAAGTGGATTATGAGTCCCAACAGCTAAAGTACCCTCTCGAACCCACAAAAAAACCAAATCTGTCGCAAGGGCGCCAAAAATTTCCTGCCATTTTGATTTGAACGATGCTGTTTTCGCATAATTTTCAATGACTTGTTTTAAAGCAGGAGCCTTCATTTTTCTTAAAATCATATCCATATCATCCATTAATGAAGCCTCCCTGATTCCAGGGTATAATAAAAAGACCGGGGAAACAACGCCTTATCTTCAGGTAAAACAGAGGTATAAAATAACTGTGTTTTTTGGGACAAATATAAAAGAATTTGATGTTTATTAAAGGTATCCACTTCTGCCAAGGCATCATCCAAAAGCACAACAGGACCCCCCCCTCTTATTTGAGATAAAATGGCAAAGCTTGCAATATAAAGCAACAACGCAACCAATCGATTAATACCGCGAGAATAATCGGTGTTAAGAGTCTTAGAATTTAAAAAAACAATCAAGTCATCTCGTTGAGGGCCAATAAGTGTGTACCCCAACAATCCTTCTTTTATAAAATCCAAAGAAAGTTGATGTGAAAAAAGAGTTTGATAATCCTGAATATCTAAAGTGTTCCAGTCCAAACGATGGGTAATATATCGAAAAGAAACACTCTCAATAAATTCAGGAAACAAGCCCCTTAAAACTGAAACAAGTTCCGATTCCAACAAAGATAAGGCCTGAAGGCGAAAAGAAACGATTGAGGGAGCCAAAACGGACAACTGTTGATTCCAAAGAGAAACATCTTGAAAGGATTTCCCTTGTTTAAGGGCCCTATGCTTCTGTTTTAAGACCTTTTCATATCGAGAGAGTGTTGTGGCATAGTCAGGATACAAAACAGAGCAAAAACGATTTAAAAACGCCCTTCTACCTTCCGGACTATCTTGAAACAATCGAATCACATCCGAAGACAGATATTCTGTCCAAATGGTTTGACGCAAAACATCTAGGGATTTAACCGGTTTCTGATTGATTTCAATCGACTTTTTAAGAGATTTATCCAAGCGATGATAGACACGTGACGTTATAACATGGGACTCTTGCGAAGTCCTAGCATCTAAAGACAAAATATCCGCTCCAATAAAAGCGGTATCTTGTGCATGAGAAACCAAAGAGGCCTGAGGCAATTTAAAAGGAGATGCCGCATTACCCAACCAATACAAAGATTCTAAAAAATTAGTTTTACCCTGATTGTTACGACCAAAAATAATAACAGGATCTGAAGTCTCAAAGCGAAGTGTCGTCTCAGATAGATTACGATACCCTTTAAGCCAAAGTGACGTAATCAAGCGAAACGTTAAGCAGAAACCGATGCCGCAGCAGGAGAAACAGGTGTTTGAAAGTCACTGGTTCGAATGGGCATCACAATAAATAAATAACTGCTATCCATTCCGGATTCAAATCGACACGGGCTTAACTCTGAATTAAAAGAAATAGACAACTGTTCCACATCAATAATTTTCAAAACATCTAAAACCAAACGAATATTAAACGCAATGGTTTTAACGCCCTCTCCAGATTTTTTTTGAAGATCGATATCCTCTTTAAATTCCCCAACACCGGGAGCTTGTGCGGCAATATGAAGCGACGTGTCATGAAATGAAAAGCGAACCACATTATTCGAAGCGGATGAAATAATAGACGCCCGTTCGGATGCAGAAGCAAGCTCACTCGACGAAACGCGATAAGAAAAATCACAAGTCTGAGGAATCACCCGATTATAATCGGGGAATTGACCTTGAATAACCCGAGAAATCAATAAAAAAGAATTCAATGTAAATGAAATCTGATGATTAGAAATAGACATAATCACATCAGAATCTTCCGCTTCGCTTTGAAGCATTTTTAACAATTCGTGCATGGCTTTAAACGGCGCAATAATAGAAAACTGGCCATCCAAAACAGGAAATTCCAAAGTTTTTAAGGCCAATCTATAGCCATCTGTTGCTACAAAAACCAACTTATTGCCTTCATTTTTAATGTGAATTCCATTCAAAAATTGTTTAGTTTCATCAAAAGAAACTGAAAAAATAGTATATTTAATCAAAGGAATAAGGTCTGAAACCTTAATGGAGATACACTCTCCAGATTCCAAACTGGGAAAAACAGGATAATCTTCTGAAGACATACCTAAAATATCGAAATCCAATTTGGCACTTTTTAAAATAAACTTAGCATTAGAATCCACTTCAATATCAATAAAAGGATCTGTAATTTTAGACATAATGCTACTTAAGGTTTTAGCCTTAACCAACACACTGCCTGTACGTTCAACAGATTCCACATCAACAGACGTTTCAATCCCAATTTCTAAATCATTTCCACGCATCCGAAGAGAACGATCTGACAGTTCTAAATATACATTTTCCAAAACAGGCAAAGAAGACCGTGAACTGACTGCCTTTTCTACCAACTGAATCCCTTTTTGAAAGTTTTTTGTTTTACACCGAAATTTCATATCAAAACCCCTTTAATTTACCCACAAAAAAATAGACTCTTACTATACGACGCTCAAAAAACAACGTCAATCAAAAAAACACCCCCATAATTCCTAAAGAGAGACTAATAATATCTTTATATAAATAATAAAGTAGTCATAGAGGGCTGTGAATATGTGTATAACTTAAAAAAAGACTATACCTAAAGAAAATAATTTAAAAAATAACCAACTCATAACATGGGGATAAAAAGACGATAAAAAAATCCATCCCAACTTATAAACACCTTATACACAGTTATCCACAGAACTTATCCACAGGCTATGGATAACTTTAAAAAAGGGGGAATAAATGAGCTTAAATAGGGGAGAGGGAAACTAAGAGGAAGCAGAAATTTGTTTAATATCTTCAGTTAAAATATGAACGATGCTTTCCGTTTCTTTATCGGATGCAATCATCGTTTTAATTTTGTCACACGCATGCATGACGGTAGAATGATCGCGTTTCCCAAAGCTTTGACCAATTTTAGGTAAAGATAAAGGGGTGAGTTCTCGGCATAAATACATGGCAATTTGGCGGGCATAAGCAATTTCCTTGGTTCTGTTTTTAGAACAAAGATCGGAAATGGTAATTTGAAAATGATCAGAGGTTACTTTCAAAATAGCCTGAATGGTAAGAGGTTTTTCTTGTTTCGTACCAATCATGTCTCGAATAATACTGCTGGCCATAGAGAGGGTAACGGGCGAATCCATGAGTGCGGAGTAAGCCATAATGCGCGTTAAAGCACCTTCCATTTCACGAACATTGGTTGGAATTTGAGTCGCAATAAAGTTCAAAATGTCTTCAGGAATGACATAGTGATTGGTTTCGACTTTTTTACGTAAAATGGCAATGCGCGTTTCCAATTCAGGTGCTTGAATATCCACAATCAGTCCCCATTCAAATCGAGTACGAAGTCTATCTTCAAGCGTGGGGATTTCTTTTGGCGGTCTATCTGACGTTAAAATAATCTGTTTATCTTCATTATAAAGATCATTAAAGGTATGGAAAAACTCTTCTTGAGTTTGTTCTTTCTTAGCTAAAAATTGAATATCATCAACAATTAAAACATCGACTTTGCGATATTTTTCCCGAAAACTTTCCACTTTTCGATCGCGAATAGAATTGATCAAATCATTGGTAAATTTTTCACACGAGACCAATTTAACAATTTTACCAGAAAAACGCTCTTGAATTTGAAGCCCCATGGCATGAAGTAAATGGGTTTTACCCAATCCCACAGAGCCATAAATAAAAAGAGGGTTGTAGGCTTTTGCAGGCGATTTTGCAACAGCAATAGCGGCCGCATAGGCAAAGCGGTTATTATGTCCCACAATAAAAGAATCAAAATTATATTTAGGATTTAAAGTAACAGATTCTATTTTACGTTGGGGTTGAGAAATCGGGGCATCTTCCAATTCGCCAGATAAAAAATCAAGTTGTTCATCGGGATCTGGATCTACAGCAGCATTCACACGATAAATAAATCGGCAGGATTCAAACAGATCTGGCCGTTCCCGTTTTAAAATAGGTTCACACTTATCCACAATCCATTCTTTAGAAAAGTCATTGGAAACATCTAGTGTTAAGACATTATCCTCAAAAGAAACAGGGGTAGCGGAAGACAAAAAAGTTTGAAACCCAGGTCCTGAAAGGTGGGTTTTTAAACAAAGTTGTACATCCATCCAAATAGTTTCTAGCGTCATATCCTGTCATTATGCATAATTTTAATCAGTTCCACAAGATTATCCACAAGATTATCCACAGGGTTATCCACAAGGTTATCCACAAGGTTATCCATAGGTCTGGGGATAACTTAAGGTGCATCTTTAGGTAAGTAGAGCCAGGAATACCCAACCTTAAAATATCAAACACAACAATTACCCACAGGGTTATCCACAAGGTTATCCACAGGGTTATCCATAGAAAAGATAAAAAGGTGTGGATAATATGGTAGAGTAGGACATCATGATAAAAAAGAAGATACTAATGACGCTAATGTTACTGATGGCATTTAGCGGATTTGTTTTAGCTATAGACAAAAAGGAATATGGTGATGTCCTCATTTCGGAGGTACATAGTGTCTACGATGGCGACACCATAAGGGTATCCATTCAAGAATTTCCAGAGATTTTGGGTGAAAATA
The DNA here is from genome assembly GCA_964539135.1 of uncultured Rickettsiales bacterium. GTDB lineage: Bacteria > Margulisbacteria > Marinamargulisbacteria > CAZIFG01 > CAZIFG01. The sequence goes on along the minus strand of CAZIFG010000020.1, from coordinate 26 downwards.
TTGGGATACGTTTAGCAGGAATAGAC
>CAZIFG010000019.1:0-37480 GCA_964539135.1 uncultured Rickettsiales bacterium | reverse complement strand
TTGTTCTGCTGCTATTTCCACTGGCAGCTGTGCTGCTGCTATTTCCACTGGCAGCTTCTTTTTGATTTGCTGCTGCTACTTCTTGTTCGTGTTGTAAAGTCAGTAATTGATAACAGTCTAATTTTGGAGCTGCAATTATTTTTTTATTTAAACTCTTTTTTCTCATGCTATATTCCTTTTTGTTTTTTATTTCTGATATTTTTTTATCGAAATAAAATGTTCAGGAATTGCATTTATTTTAGGTCTTTTTTTTGAAGAGACCTGAGAAGGGATTCCAGCTTTTGTTTTGAGTGTAATCTTTGCTGATTTTGACATTAACACCTTGTTTTTTGGATACAGGGGGCATTTTTTTGTAACTTGTTTTTTGAATGATGTGGATCATATTTCGGGCCAAATTTTGGGCATTGCTTTGTGTCAGTTGTGTGGCGATGCTGATAAAATAATCAGCCAATTTATCCAGAAAAAGAGGGGGTAATGGCTGTAAGGCGTTGGGCAGACATTCTGTCCATTCGATGAGGGTTTTTTCTTTTATCAGAGTGGTTGGAATTGTGATGGAGTTGGCAGTTTCCATCCATAGTAGATAATCATACAAAAAGTTTTCGACATCCTGTCTTTCTATGCTTAACTTTAAGGCTTGTATGTGTTCTTCGGCTGTTTTTTTAGGGCTGTCCATTTTTTTTTATCTCCTTTTAAGTGGGTATAATGGGGATTTTAATATAAAAATGACTACCTTTTTCTTCTGTGCTTTCTACGGCAATGCTGCCATGGTGTAAAACAGCAATGTGTTTCGCAATGGCGAGACCTAGTCCTGTGCCACCATTATCTCGGGTTCTGGATTCCTCAATGCGATAAAATCGATTGAATATTTTATCTTGGTGTTCGATTGGAATCCCCTTCCCTTGATCGCTTACTGATAAAATGAGCATGTCCTCTTTTGTTTCCGCACTTATGGTGATTTGAGTGTTGTTGTCTGTGTAGTTGAGGGCATTGTCAATTAAATTTCCCAGAGCTTGTTCAATGAAATGTGCATTGATGACGCCATAACAGTCGGGCTCACAGCTAATGGAGAGTGTAATGTTTTTTTCAGTGGCTTTTGACTGATAATAGCCTTTTAACCTTTGGAGTAAGTCATGGATATTGCTTTCTTTGAATTCAATGTTTTCGGCTTTTTCTTCTTCTAATTCGATTTTTGCGAGGGTGAGCAGATCCTCAATGATGTGTGTCATTCGATTGGTATGGGTGCTCATAATCTTTAAATAGGACTGACGGGTTTTGGCGTCTAGATTGGGGTCGTCTATTAGGGTTTCTACGAATCCTTGGATCAGTGTAATGGGGGTTTTGAGTTCGTGAGATACATTGGAGACGAAATTTTTTCGAATTTCTTTATCTTTGAGGAGTTCTTTGTGGGTGTATTCCAGTTCTGTGCTGGTTTGATTGAGATGTTTAAAAAGCTGTTTAAATTCTACAATATTGGATTGGGGTTCTGTTTTGACGAAGTTCCCTTTTGAAAGTTGTGTGGCGGTTTCGCCTAAGATGCTGAGCTCTTTGGTGATGCTTCTTGCTAAAATGATGATGATGCTGATTCCCAAAAGAATAATCAGGGCGGTTTGAATGGCGATTTTTGGAATCACGGAGATCATTAGGTCTTGAATGGTAGATGCGGGATAATTAATGCGAATATAGATAATTTTAGCGCCTATATTGAGTTTAGCGGCTGCAAAAATGGCCATGGAATGTGTCATGGGGTTATACCGAATAGAGGTCCCTATCCCTGAATTTTGCGTATTTAGAATTTCAGGTTCGTTGAGTTGATTTCTATAGTCAATGTAAGCAGATTTAGAATCGTATTGGATATCCCCTTTTTCTGAAATGAGAGTTGTTCCCATATGGGGGTGAGTTTTGAGTGCACTGAGTTCTTGATTTAAACTCTCTTTAGAGTGGACTGTTTTTTTGATTCGAGACAGTGTGGCCACTAGGTCTTGTTTGATGGTTTCATGTAGGCGTGTTTCAAGACTGATTGTGGTGATCCAAACGGCTGAAATGATGCTGATAAAGATAATCAGAATTGTAGGGAGCATGATGTAATTAAAAATGGTTTTAATGGGTTTCATAGCGCTCCTTTTTTTAGGGCTCTTGGCATTTATAGCCAATGCCGCGAACACTTTCAATGATATGGTTTTGGTCGCCTAATTTTTTTCGTAGTCCTACTAATGTAACATCAATTGTTCGGTCTGTAACGTCATGATCGCTGCCATGTATGGCTTCAATAATTTGATAGCGGGTGTATACACGTCCTGGATTTCCACATAAGAGTGCTAAGGCTTCGAATTCTGAATATGTGAGTTTAATTTCGGTTTGATCTAGGGTTACTTTTCGATTGAGGGTGTGGATTTCAAGCGTGTTATATCGAATGATTTTGGGCATCTCTTTGTGTGTGTTTCGCCTTAGGACCGCATGGATTCGGGCCATTAAAATTTTGGGGCTAAAGGGTTTTTCAATATAATCGTCTGCGCCTGATTGGAGGCCTTTGACGATGTCGGATTCATCATTTTTTGCACTTAAAATGATGACGGGGATTTGGGCTAGACTTGGCTCTTTTTTTATTTCATGGCAGACTAGGATGCCATTTTTTCCTGGTAACATGACATCCAATAAAATAAGATCGGGTTTTTCTGATTGGCATAAGGCCATGGCGTCTCGTCCATTTTGGCAATAGATGGATGTTATGCCCTCTTTTTTTAGAATGATTTGAATGAGTTCGATGATACCCGGTTCATCTTCAATAATGGCAATTTTAATCGACAGTTTGAGCCCCTCCTTGCATGAATTGTTTTGTTTTTTGATCGTCTGGATTTTTTACAATTTTTTTGGTGGTATTAAACTCGATGAGATGGCCTTTATCCATATAACAGGTGTAATCTGAAATTCTAAGGGCTTGACCTAAATTATGTGTCACCATTACCAGTGTGAGGCTGTCTTTTAAGGTTTTTAATAGTGTTTCCATTTTTGCGGTGGCGTCTGGATCTAAGGCCGAGGTGGGTTCATCCAATAAAAGAACTTTGGGTTTCATGGCTAAAGCCCTTGCGATGCAAAGGCGTTGTTGTTGTCCTCCTGATAAACTGGTTCCGGGTTTATTTAATATGTCTTTGACTTCATCAAAGAGATTGACCATGATGAGTGTTTTTTCTGTGATGTCTTTTTTTTCGGTTTCAGAGAGTTTGATGCTGTTAAGTTTGAACCCGGCCACTACATTTTCACCAATGCTCATGTGGGGAAACGGTGTGGGCGTTTGAAAGACCATTCCTATTTTTTTTCGCAAGTAAAAGGAGTCCATGCTGGTAATGGGGATGTCATATAGGGTGATTTGGCCTTCGATTTTACCCCCATCTACCAATTCGTGCATGCGGTTAATGCACCTTAATAAGGTTGTTTTGCCACACCCTGAAGGTCCCATGATGGCGGTAATGCCATGATGCGGGATATCTAGATTGATGGTGTTTAAAATGCGTTCGGAGTTGATAAAAGCACTGACGTTTTGGAGTTTTAAGGTGGTTTTAATGGACATCTTTTGGACTCCTGACAGCGATACTGATGGTTGCTATGAGTGTACACAATAGTAGTCCCCCTGTCCAAGCCATTTGTTGATGATAGGTGTCTGGCATCATGGCATTTTTAAAAATGAGTAAGGGTAAGGACTCCATGGGGTCTAATGGGTTGAGGGTTAAAAATCCAGACCCAAATGCGGTTAGCATTAAGGGAACTGTTTCTCCTGATATTTTACTTAAGGTGCTGCTTAAGCTGTTTCTGAGATGGGATTTTATTAAGGGTAGATTGACATGCCAAATGACTTTGTAAAAGGGAGCGCCTAGTGCATATGCTGCTTTTTTGATGGATTTTGGAATTTTATCATTGGCCTCTTTGATGGCGTGAACTAAAGAAGGACTCATTAATAGGGCTAAAGCACAACTTCCAGATAGACCTGAAAAGGAATGCATGGGAGTGACAATCCATGTATAGACGATCATACCGATGATAATCGTGGGAGTTGTGAGAAGACATCCAATGAGTAGCGATAAAATCCTAGCAATTGAGGTTTTGGCGTATTCAGACAGATAAATACCTGCTGCTATACATATTGGAACTGCGATTAGTGTGGCAATGCTAATCATGATGAGGGAGCCGATGCTTGCGTATACGAGAGGACTTTCTAAAGACAGCGTGGCCACTGTTTTTAAAGGGAGACTGTTGCGGATGATGTTTAAAAAGATGTGTAGTATAGGTATAAAAATCAGACTGCTGAATAGGCCTATAGCAATTACAAAAAGTCTATTTTTAAGTAGTCTTTTTTGTTTGAGTTTGTGACTGTCTACTGGTTGATTGGTTACCGAAATGTCCATTTTTTGGGGGCTATTCCTTTGCTAAGTGCGGTAAATACGCTTGTAGAGACAATTAAAATCAGTGCGATATACAGTAAAGAAGCGTTGTGCATGGGGTCGCTGGTCATGGAAAATTCGTTGATTAGTAAGCTGGAGAAGGTACTTCCTGGGGATAAAAGATGTTGCGGCATTTCGTAGCTATTGCCAATGAGCATAGTGACGGCCAGTGTTTCGCCGATGGCTCTACATAGAGCCAACATGCATCCTGATAGGATGCCGGATTTTGCTTGGGGTAAAATGATGTTTTGAATCATTTCGTAAGAAGTGGCTCCTAAAGCAAAGGCGTTTTCTTTTAGGTCTTTTGAGGTTTGTGCTATGGTTTGTTTTCCCAGGGAGACAGAGTATGGCAGTATCATCATGCTTAAAATTAAGGTTGCCGATAAAATACTGGCTCCATAAGGTGGCATTCCCATTTGAATTTGTAGGTTTTGAATGTGGGGAAATAGGATTTTTATGCCCCAAAATCCGTAAATGACGGAGGGAATGCTGGCTCCAATATCCAAAAAAAGTGTGAGTGTGTTGCGAATGTATCCTTTTTTAAGATAATGACCCAAAAGAAGTGATAGACTGAGGCTTGTTGGAATGCTAATGATTAAGGCCAGTACTGAGGTGATGGCTGTTCCAATGAGGAAGATGCCGGCGCCATATTTATTTTCATAAGGGATCCATTCTGTGGCGCTTATAAAAGAGAGTCCGAAGGTTTTAATGGCAGGGAGTGCCCCGATAAAGAGTGTGATAAAGAGGTTTAAGATGATCCCTATTAAGAGGAGTGTGCAGATCCACATTAGGGCTTGTGTTCCCTTGTTTTTAAGGGTGAATATGAACTTGTTTTTATGTTTTGATTTAATATATTTTTTTGCCATTATATAAGACTGTTTCGAGGAGGGCATTGGCACGTGTTTGGGCTTGTGCAGGGAGTTTGGCATATCCCATGGGTTCTGCTAGAGATTGCCCTTCGTTTATCATAAATCTTAAGAGTGTGATGAGATTTTTGGCTTCTTCTCGTTTTTTACCATTGTAAGCTTGGTCTTTATAAATAATGATCCATGTGGCACTGCTCAGTGGGTATCCGCCAGGGGCTAATGTATGAGTAAAGGTGACGAATGTATCTCTTGGAAAAGGGGTGTTTGCGGCTTCTGATGTGGACTTTAAAGAAGGCATGATAAATCGCCCCGATCGATTTTTAATTTTAGCAACTTCTAATTCAGAATTGAGCGCATAAACCAATTCCATATAGCCAATAGCGCCTTTAATTTGAGCTACATTTTGCGCGACGCCAGCATTTCGAAGGGCCCCTATTCCTGTTTTCCATCGAATTAACTGACTTTTTCCAATGGTTTTATTCCATTCTTTATTGGATTTTGATAAAAACTCACTGAAAATGAAGCTGGTTCCACTACTGTCTGAGCGATGAACCACGGTGATGGGGATATTGGGCAAGGCAATTTTTGGATTGAGGGCTTTAATTTTGGGGTCATTCCACGTTTTTATTTTCCCTAGAAAAATCAGGGCAAGGATATCGGCATCTAAATTAATTCCATTGAGTTGCGGTAAATTATAGGCAATGGCTACAGCGCCTAGGCATATGGGAATGTGAATAATTTCATTGTCAAATTGATTGGTGATTTTATTGGGCATAAAGGTATCGGATCCACTGAAATCGATAATTTTGTGTCGAAGTTGGGTGATGCCTGCACCGGATCCTATGGGTTGATAATTGATTTTTATGTTCTCTTTTTCTTGAAAGGTTGCGAACATTTTTTCGTATAGCGGATATGGAAAGGTTGCGCCTGCGCCTGTGACAATGTGAATTTTGTTTTCTAGACCCATTATGGGAGTTCCAAGGCATAAAACAAAAATCATCATGTGTTTGAGTGTTGTTTTCATAGTTTTGGAGTTTAGTCTATTTATGTTAGAAAATGATTAAGGTCTGATGCTCTTGACAGTTTGAGGCGATTCTTTCTTAATACGCCTATTATGTCGTCTTTAACACTTTGTTTGGTTAACCCTCAAATTCCACCGAATACGGGAACCATTGCTCGATTGGCTGGGGCTACAAATTCAGCCTTACACATTGTGGGCAAACCTGGATTTGATCTTTCAGATTCGGCTGTTAAACGTGCAGGATTGGATTATTGGCACTTGGTGGATATTACACTTTTTCCGGATATAGAGGCGTATTTTTCGGCTTTAAATCCAGAGTCCTGTCACTTTTTAAGTGCAAGAGCCACACGTCTTTATACGGATGTGTCTTATCGTTCTGGCGATACCTTGGTTTTTGGATCTGAAACGGTAGGCCTTCCTGTTGAGTTTTATACCTGTTATGAAGATCGATTGGTTCAAATTCCTATGGTGAATCGAGATAAAGGCATGAGAAGTATTAACCTTGCGATTGCTGCGGGGATTGTTTTATATGAGGGGATTCGTCAACTTGGATCTTTACGCTAAGCCGTATTGCCCTTAAAATGGCGGTTGGAGTTGACCTTATGCAGTATCGTTTTTTTTTAGTTGGCTTGCTGTGGATGGCTTTTTTGTGCCCTACTCTTTTTGCGCGGCCCTTGGTTGTCTCTACGGATTTGTTATTGTCTCAGATTGTTTCTGAAATTGGCGGAAAAGAAATAGACTCTCGTGCCCTTTTAAATCGAACAGAAGAACTTCATGAGGTGACCATGACCCCTTATATGGGGCGCCTTTTAATGCAGGCGGATGTTGTGTTTGTTTATGGGATGGGATTGGATTTTTGGATTAAACCTCGGGCCATTCAGCCCCGTTATTTTGTGCCTGTGTCTTCAGGCGTTTTTTTAATGCCTCAGGATCTGCATTCTCATTTGCATTCGCATTCTCATCATTCGGATGTTGGCATGAACCCTCATTATATTTATGATTTAGACAATGTTTGTGTGGTTTCGGCGACAGTTTGTAAGACATTATCGCAATTGGATCCTGCTCATGCGGACCTTTATCAGGCACGGCAGCAGCGGTTTGTGTCGCGTGTTATGGCCCTAAAATCGCGTTGGACGGATACGTTTAAGGCGGCGCGTCCTTGGCAGGTGATGACCTATCATGAAGGATGGAATTACCTATTGGAGGAGTATGGATTTAAGCATATGGGGAGTTTTGAGCCTAAGCCGGGGATGCCTATTTTACCGTCTCAGCTTTCAAGTTTACTGAGCACACTTTCTACTGGTAAGGTGGATGTTATCTTAATCTCGTCTTATTTTAATACCGATTATATTTCTCATCTTTCGCGTTCTTCGGGCGTTCCTTTTGTGACACTGTCTACGATGCCTCGAAAGTCAGAATCTGTGATTGATTATTTTGATCGTACCTATCGCTCTATTTTTGTAGGTATGACGCAGGGGACTGTTGCAAAACGCCTATTTTAGACATCTGCTGTGTTATCCTCGTTCTCAAGCCCTCATTTATGACGCATAAGGGCTTTCGGACTCGGAATGCCTTTCAGCTGATCCAAACCTAGGCATTTTGCAACAGTCCCCACATGGATTCTTATACTGAAATTAGCGTCTTGTTTTTTAGAGGCTGGCTCCAAATACTTTCTTTTAAAAAAAACTACAATGGTGTAGATTATACTTGTTATGAAATATGTGAGTAGTCGGGATCCCGATCAGAAACAGTACCGTTTTACAGATGTTCTTTTGGAAGGATTAGCGCCCGATGGTGGCTTGTATTGTCCCCTATCTTATCCCTCTCTTTCTTATGATCAGTTAGAAACCTGGCGTCATTTGTCTTATTCGGCGCTTGCTTATGAAGTGATTTCTCTTTATGTGGGGGATTCTATTCCAGCTTTGGATTTAAAGGAAATGATTGCTAAAACGTATACCTCGGCTGTTTTTGGTTCGGAGTCGATTACGCCGCTTTCTTCTGTTTCTCCCCATTTATTTATTCAAGATCTTTCCTCTGGACCGAGCTTAGCGTTTAAAGATATTGCCATGCAGTTTTTAGGGCATATTATGTCTTATGAATTGGAGCGTCGAAATCAACGGTTAACCATTGTGGGTGCGAGTTCTGGGGATACGGTTTCTGCTGCAGAAGAGGCCTTTAAGGATAAGGCGCGTCTTTCTGTTGTGATGCTGACGCCTAAAACCGGTATGAGTGCGTTTCAAAAGGCCCAAGCAGGGTCTATTTTATCCGATAATATTTTCAATGTGTCTATTCCGGCACCTTTTGACACTTGTCAAGATTTAGTTAAGGCACTTAACCGCGATGCTTCTTTTAAAGAAAGCTATCATATTGGGGCTGTGAATTCTATCAATTGGGGCCGTATTTGTGCCCAAATGGTGTATTATTTTTATGCGTATTTTTCAGTTTGTAAGGGGCCCAATGACTGTTTTGATGTGGTTGTGCCCTCCGGTAATTTTGGAAATGTGCTGGCGGGATATATTGCGAAGCGTATGGGCCTTCCGATTCGACGCTTGATTGTGTCTACCAATGAAAATAAGGTTTTGGATACCTTTTTTAAAACGGGATTGTATGTTCAAACTCCTGTTCATGTCACGTCGAGTCCTTCTATGGATATTTCTAAGGCTTCGAATATTGAACGCTTGTTCTTTGATGTTTTAGGACGAGATGCGGCACTTCTTTCTCAAAACATGCAGGCTTTTGAATCTACAGCGTCTTTAGACTTAAAGGCGTGTTTACCATCCCTTTTGAATGAGTATGGCTTTGTGAGTGGTAGTAGTACGCATGATGAACGCCAGGCTGTGATTCAATCTGTTTATCGCAACAGTGGGATTGTTGTGGATCCCCATACTGCGGCGGCTCTTAAAGTGGCCTATGAGTATCAGTGCGATGCGATTCCTATGGTCTGTATGGAAACGGCAAAGCCTGCTAAATTTGAAGAGACGGTTCAGGCTGCTTTAGGGATTGTTCCAGATCGACCGGCTGCTTTTGTGGGATTGGAGTCTAAACCACAGCGTTTTTTTGACTTGCCTGCTGATGTGACATCTCTTAAACAGTTTATTTGCAAGACAGTTTTTCAAGAAGGTATGGCATGAAACGCGCTGATTTAACTGTATTTAATTCCGAGATGAAGGATTATACCGTTTTGGTAAATGATGTTTTAAAAGATAAGATTTTGCCTCAAGTGCATCATATTGACCAATTTTACTTGGAAGATCCCAATGTTTTTTTTGATTTGATTTGGCATTATATGAAACGTACTCAAATTTTGACCCCGCCCACTTGGTTTGGAGGGGGGAAATTGTACACGGTGCGCGAGGTTGCGATGCGTATGATTGAAAAGGGGTATACCTTTGAGGCCCTTTCTAAGGGTGATATTCCAGGAACTTATGCTTTAGATTGGTTTTCTCATTGCCAGGGGATTTATAGGTCCTTAAAAATGGAGACCTTTGGACCTATGTTGCTTTTGAGGCCCAACCATCATGAACTTAAAGATTGTCCTTATAGTAGCTTTAAAATTATTGATGGCATGCATAGAGCGCTTGTTTTAGGCTATATGCTCCTTAAAGGTGAAATTGAATATGCCCCTATTAAAGCGTATTTATTGGTCTTGAAATTAAGCGGTTAGAGTGAGAGCGTAGACATTTCAGGACGATGATAAAGCTGAAATCCGTGCAATTTTCGAGCAGCTAGCTTAGGACTAATATTGTTAGGAGTTAGACAGTTTCTTTTAGGGATTTGAGTTTGAATATGATGGGGCTGTGGTGTGAGGGTTCTGGGCTTGGTTGCGTTAAGAATGAGGCTGCTTTTACCGGAAGCTGTTCTTGAGGGGGATTCTCTTTTTTCTGGAGGATTTACTGGTATTTGGCTGCTTACAACTGTTTCAATTCTTAGATCTTTTTCAGTTGTAACAACTATTTTAGTACTTATAACTTTTTCTGTGGTTTTTTCTGTGTCTGCAGGATTTTGAAGTGCTATTGTCTTGAGTAATGGTGGGAGGCCATCTGCTTTTTTTCCATAATGCGTTAACCTGGATGTTGTTTCGCCTGCGACGGTAAATTTGGCTTGAATATCGACTAAATTGGCGTCATCTGCTGTGAAGCAACTGATATGGGTACAGGCACTTGGAATGTGGCGAATGCCTTTGATAAACGCGTCGCCATCTAGTTTCATATTAAAATCTGTGATAATGGCTATGATTCTGTTTGTATCAAAGGGAATTTTGGGTTTTATTTCTTGATTAGAGTCTCGAACAATGACATCCTCAAAGTTTTGCTCATTGAGCAATTTTAGCCCTTCGCTTCCATCTCTGAGTCCAATAATAATTGTATGCGTGTTTTTAAGACGGCTTAAATATCTTTCGGCCATTTTCATGCTCATTGTAAATTGCTCTTCGGTGTCTTCAACGATTAAGATGATGTTTTGAGCCTGTGTTAATCTGTTTTGAGCGCGTTGCAAGGGGGTTTGGGGAATTGCCATTATTTTTTTTAAATATGGAATGGGTTCGATATTCATATCGATTTTTATTATACCATTCTTTTTTATTTTCCACTGAAATATTTTATATCTTTGTATTATAGTGTACGCTTATCGTTATGAGTGAATCTATTTCAATTTTAGGGTGTGGGTTTGTAGGTCTTCCGCTTTCAGAACGGAGTCTATCTGTTTTTTCTGTGGTTAAAGGCCTTTATCGGTCTTTGGGTACAAAAGAAAATTTGGAATCTTTAGGTGTTTTACCGTTTTATGGTTCTTTTTCTGTTTCTTCTCCTGTTACATTTGAGGGAGATTTGGATTTTTTCAACAGTGATGTTTTGGTTGTGACTCTCCCCTATTCGCGCTCTTTTTCAGATCCTACGCTTTATTTGGAACAGTGTCAGTGCCTGGTTTCGTTTATTCAAAATTCTTCCATTCAAAAAGTTATTTTTACCAGTTCTACCTCTTATTATGGAGATGAAAATGAGTGGGCTACGGAATTAGATGCCTATGATCGCCACTCTAAGCGTGCCGCTGTTCTTCATGAGGTGGAGCAACTTTTTTTATCCTTACCTGTGACCAGTATTGTTCTTCGTTTGGGAGGGCTTTATGGCGGGGATCGGCATTTGAGGCATCGTTTGCTTTCGGGTAAATCGATTGAAATGCCTTCTCGATATATGAATGTGGTACATGTTGAGGATGTGGTTTCTGTGATTGTGTCCGCTGTGAAAGTGCTTTCGCATTCCTGTATTTTGAATGTTGTTGAAGATGCGCACCCTATTCGGCGGGAATTTTACACCGCTTTAGGGGCATCTTTGGGGCTTAGCCCTTCTTTTTTAGCAGATGATGGGCATTTAGGGAAACGGGTTTCAAACGCCCAGCTTAAAGCGCTTTTATCCTATACCTTTAAACATGACATTTCTATGAGACCTTTTGCTTAAAGGGACTGTTGCAAAATGCCTATTTTGGAGATCTGCTGTGGTATCCTCGTCCTCAAGTCCTCATTTATTAGGTATAAGGGCTTTCAGATTCGGAATGCCTTCCAGCTGATCCAAACGTAGGCGTTTTGCAATAGTCCCTTAAACAGGGGTTTTACCTATTTTATTTTTACATTCTCTATTATAATGAGGCTTATTTTATAATAGGATGGGATGGCAATGAGTTTAGACAATGGTGTAGGGATTAAAGGAGAGCTTTTTGGGGTGGCCCCTTCATTAGAGGCGGCGGAAATGATTTTGATCCCTGTATCTTGGGATCTCACCACTAGTTTTCATTCGGGTACCGTAAATGGGGCTCAAGCTATTAAAGATATTTCGTATCAATTGGATCTTTTTAACCCTGATTTTCCGAATTTAGTACCCACGGATATGATGATGGCTGATTTTAATCCAGACCTTTTGGCGCTTAACCAGACGCTTAAACCTCAGGCCAATGCCATTGTTGCCCATTCTGAGTCGGATGCGGAACTTACGCCTGAAATTTTGGCCTTGCTTGAAACCGTTAACCAAGGGTGTCAAACCATGGTGGATTGGGTTTATGCAGAATCTCAACGTTGGATCGAGTCGGATCGTTTATTGGCACTTGTTGGGGGTGATCATTCTACTTCTTATGGTCTTGTAAAGGCACTTTCAGAAGTGATTGAAGACGGATTTGGGATTTTACAGATTGATGCTCATATGGATTTACGTGATACCTATCAGGGATTTAAATACAGTCATGCAAGTATTATGAAAAATTGTTTGGATTTATCGCCTGTTTCTCGTTTGGTTCAAGTGGGGATTCGAGATTATTGTGAAGACGAATATCAACGCATGAAATCGTCTCATGGGCGTATTAAAACTTTTTTTGATTCAGAGATTCAGGATCATCTTCATGAGGGGAAAAGTTGGGAATCTCTCTGTAAAAAAATTGTGAATGCTTTACCTGATAAAGTGTATATTTCTATGGATATTGATGGTTTGGACCCGGCCCTGTGTCCACATACAGGGACTCCTGTTCCTGGAGGGCTGTCTTTTTCACAACTTTCTTTTTTATTGAGGCAATTGGTCAAATCTAAGCGGCAAATTATTGGGTGTGACTTGGTTGAAGTGTCTCCAGATTCTGCTAAACAATGGGATGAAAATGTGGGGGCGCGTGTGCTTCACTTGCTTTGTGGGGCTATGTGGGAATCTAATCAATAAGGGGGTTGGAGTGTTGACGCTCTTTAAGATCTATATGATAATGCGCCCTGTTATGACGGGTCGCTTTTTTGTCCTTTTATTTTTACCTTCTATACTTTTAAGTTGTAAGTCTGAATCTATTCATTTTTTTACGACTCCCAAACATGATCATACGCCTCGACCTTCTTTTTCTCAGAGTTCCGATCTTCAGTTTACTGCGCCTTCCACTTGGCTTGTGGGCCCTGCTTCCGGGATGAGAGTGGGTACCTTTATTGTGCCTTCTTCTTCGGATGAACGGGGTGTTATTACACTGATTTTGTTGCCAGAATCTGCTGGAGAGCTTCGGCCTAATTTGGACCGTTGGCGCGGACAATTGAATTTGGGACCTTCTGTCTCGCCTGAATCTGAAATTAAAGATCGCTTTATCGTTGGCCATTCTGAATGTCTTTTTTTTGATCTTTCCAGTGAAGACGGTTTTCAAAAACGGTTTTTAATTGGGATGATTCGACATGATGATCAGGTTTTATTTGTTAAGTTGAGTGGGGCTTCTTCTCTCGTTGGGGCCCATTTGGATGAATTTAAGACCTTTTTGAAAGGAGTGTCATTTGGATCTCATTAAAAAACTATCGTCTTTTTTTTCTTCGTTAAAACTGGCCTCTTTGTCTTTGTTGGGTCTTTTTATATTGGTGTTTTGGGGCACTTTGGCTCAGGTTAATCATGGTATTTTTTATACTCAAAAACTGTTTTTTCAATCTTGGTTTATTTTTGTGCCCTTTGGGGCTTATTCTATTCCGGTGTTTCCTGGGGGGCTTTTTTGGGGCATTCTTTTTTCACTTTCCTTGATCTCTGCGACGGTTTATAAATTGAAATGGTCTATTCGAAATTCAGGGCTTATCTTGATTCATTTAGGGCTTATTATTTTGGTTTTAGGGTCTGGCTTGACCACGTATTTAGGGCGAGAATCTCAGTGCATGATTGAAGAGGGACAAACGTCTTTTTATTCGCAAGATCGACGTTTGCTCGAATTGGCTGTTATTGATACCTCTCAGCCGAGTGAGGATCGCGTGATTAGCATTCCAGAGTCCTTATTAAAGCCTGGAAACCGGATTCCTTTGTCTCAATTGGGGCTTGAACTTCAAGTCGATCAGTTTTTTCCGAATGTCCTTTTAGAATTGTCTGAAGATGCTTCTGTTCATTCTCCTTATACGACAGGCATAGGTCGTTATTTAACCTTGAAGTCTCTTCCTGTTTTTGTTCAGGATGACATGCAAAATAATCCAGCTCTTGTGTTGACTCTTTTTAAATCGGGTCAGAAAATAGATTCTTTTTTATTGAGTACGGATATGGTGGCTTTGCAACGGTCTTCAGATGCCTCACTTCCTTATGGATTTGTGTTGCGGTATCATCGTTATTACTTTCCGTTTAGCTTAACCTTACTTGATTTTTCTCATGATGTGTATCCTGGGACTACCATTCCTAAGAATTTTTCCAGTAAAGTCAGATTGCATGACTTTGAAACCGGTGAAGATCGGGAGGTTTTGATTTATATGAATCATCCGCTTCGATATAGAGGTAAAACCTTTTATCAGGCCAGTTTTGGTAAAAACAATACATTGTCCGTCTTGCAAGTTGTTGAAAACCCCACTTGGCGTATTCCTTATATTTCCTGTTTGATTATTTCTTTGGGTCTTTTGATTCACTTCCTTTTGATGTTAAAACACTTTGTTTCTAGGAGGTTTAAGTAATGCGTTTTTTTAAGTCTCCTTTTTTTTGGGTGAGTGTGTGTGTTTTAGCCTGGTGTTTTTCTTTTGTGGGGGGGCTATCTCGTTCTGATTATGATCTTTATCGATTTGGAAATTGGCAGGTTCTTCACAATGGGCGTATTAAACCTTTTGATTCTATGGCAAGAACGGTGCTGCTTACGATTCATGGTAAACAATCCTTTAAATTAGAGGGGGAATCCCTTTCTCCTACCCAGTGGGTCTTAGAGGCTGTTGTGAATCCTAAGGTTATGAATGATCAACCTTTATTTCGCTTGTTAAATCCCGATCATGTTGTACCTGAATTTTTGGGCTTAGAAAAAGGAAAAAATCGCTATGTGTCCTTTAATCAGGTGGCGCCTCATATGGATGCTTTGATTGCGCAAGCGTCTGCTGCTCAGGAACTTAAAAAAGAGCAGCGGTCTGTGTTTCAAAAAGAAATTTTAGATCTTTATACTCAAGTCGTTTTGTATCAACGTCTTCGATATAGCTTTTTTGGGGATGTTCATGGTTCTCCTCGCGCTTATTTGGATCAATACCAACGCATTTTGCCCCAAGGCTTACGTTTGTTTTCTCGATATAATCAGGGGCAGCCCCTTTCTCAGCAAGAAGGTCTGGTTTTGGGGATGTTTAATGCGGCCTTTAAATATCATAAATCGCTTTCTGAATATTCTATGGTTAGAATTGCGCCCTCCTTTTCTCACTATGATGATGCGCATGAGTGGCAGGATTCTGGACAAGCCCTTTTGTCTTTGATGGCTCAAAAAGAAGCGATTAACCCTGCTCTTGTGGCTTACGCCAATATTTTTACCTTGTATCACGCCCATGATATTCAGGGATTTAATCAAGAGGCTCAAAGCTATTTAGAGGTTTCTTCGAATTTGTCCCCTTCTCTTTATCGAAAAACACATTTTGAATACTTTTTTCATCATATTGAACCGTTTTATAAAAGCATGGTTTTGTATGTGGTGTGTTTTTTACTTGTTTTTGTGTCTTTATTTTCAACTCGGAAATTTTGGTATGACTGGAGTTACGCCTTATTAAAGGTGAGTTTTATTTTGCATACTTTTGGCCTACTTTCTCGTATTTATATTCAAGGACGTCCTCCAGTGACGAATTTATATTCTTCGGCTGTTTTTGTGGGCTGGATTGGCATTCTTGTTGCCCTTCTTTTAGAACGATATTCTAAAAATAGATTGGGTATTATTGTGTCGTCTATTATTGGATTTTTAACGCTTATTGTGGCGCATCATTTGGCTTTAACTGGGGATACGATGGAGATGATGCAAGCCGTTTTAGATACTAATTTTTGGTTAGCGACCCATGTTGTGACCATTACCATTGGATATAGTGGGGCTTTTTTGGCAGGTCTTTTTGCCATTTTGTATATTTTGCAAGCGGTATTAAGTTCTAAACTGTCATCTGAGCAAGAGCAAGATTATTTTAAACTTGTTTTTGGTATTGTCTGTTTTGCCTTGTTTTTTAGTTTTGTGGGCACTGTTTTAGGGGGGATTTGGGCAGACCAAAGTTGGGGGCGTTTTTGGGGCTGGGATCCCAAAGAAAATGGTGCTTTGCTTATTGTGATCTGGAATGCGCTTGCCTTACATATGAGAATGGGGAAACTGATTAAAATTAGAGGTTTTATGGTGATGGCTGTTTTGGGCAATATTGTGACGAGTTTGTCTTGGTTTGGCGTTAATATGCTGGGCATTGGGCTTCATTCTTATGGGTTTATGGAGGGTGCTTTTATGTGGTTGATGCTTTTTATTTTTTCTCAACTTTTGATTGTTTCTTTGGCTCTTTTACCTCGGAAGTATTGGATTTCATCGTTAAAAAAATAAAGGTTTGAGGTTTAAAATCGGCGGCTGAGCGTAGTCGAAGCCCCGAGGAGATTTTTGGTTTCTGTAATTCCCCCAATTAAGTCAAGAAAAAAGTAAAGAGAAAATTAGGCTAGAATCACCTCCTTCTTTTTATCCATTCTTAACTGGGGGCAGTATAGTTCTCTGATATTAAACGCTTTCTTTTTTAATTTATGATATACTGCCTACCATGCTTTTTTCCGGTGTTTTAACAAAATTAGAGGTTAGCCATGACGATCCTGTTCGTTATACGCTCATCCTTGGTGAGGATAAATTGGATTTAAATGCCTATTTAAATCACGAATTTACCTTTCGTTTTTTGAATGAAATTATCTGCCAGGGCTGTCAAAAACGAACTAAAAAATCTTTTTTTCAGGGCTATTGTTATGCCTGCTTTTTATCTTCCCCTTTTACCTCGGATTGTATCATGCGACCGGAGTTATGCCGTGCCCATTTGAATGAAGGTCGGGATTTGGATTGGGAAAAAGAACATCATTTGAGCCCTCATTTTGTCTATTTGTCTAAAACATCGGGCATTAAGGTTGGGGTCACTCGTAAATCCAATGCGATTACGCGCTGGATTGATCAGGGTGCGGTTGAAGCTATTGCGATTGCAGAAACACCTAATCGCTATCTTGCGGGGTGTATAGAGGTGTTTTTGAAACAGTATCTGAGTGATAGAACTGCGTGGCAAGCCATGCTTAAAAACGTCATTGATGATCGCTCGTTATGGGATGTTTTTTCTGAAATTAAACCCTTTTTAATGCCTCAGTTTTCAATGTATTTGCTTTCCGATGTGAGTATGCACTTGTTTCAATATCCCGTTCTTGAGGTTCCGCGTAAAGTGATCAGTTTTTCTTTTGATCGATCTTCTTTTTTTTCGGGTATTTTGCTCGGAATTAAAGGGCAATATCTTATTTTTGATGAGGGCATGGTCTTAAATATTCGAAAATTTACAGGCTACAAGGTATCTTTGGACCTGTCTTAGCTCTATTTATAGATGGGGCTATTCTTGGTATGGGGTATTAATTTCTGGATTGGTTCTGCCACTGACAATGGGAATGATGGCCATACTCATGATGACTACGCCTGTGGCTAGCATGAGTTTGGGGATACTGATGCCGTAATCAAAGGCCAGTGCCAGGGGTAAAGGTCCGAAGGCCGTGAGTCCATTTCGGAATGTGCCCACAAATCCTTTGATACTTCCTAAATGCTTTGTGCCAAATAAATTGGGTAAAACGACGTCTAAAATGGTCCCTGCCATGCCTAAGGCACTTCCCATTAAGGCGTAGAGTACAAAAATCATGTCTATAGGGCCGCCAAAACCTGCAATGATACTGGCGATTCCAAGCATGGCAATTAAAATTGCGAATGGCGGCGTTAATTTGTGCTTATCAATATAAGGCCCAATGAGCATGGCGCCGCTTGCTTTGCAGATGGCGCTGGTCATAATGGCGGTCGCCATGAGTGAAAGTGGCCAATGGTGTATTTTGAAGAGTGTTTCTTGGTGGAAGAAAATGCCTGTCATGATGAGGGGTGGGACGCAGCTGGCTACCAGTGTGGCGTAGAAAACGGGTTTTTTAAGGGCTACTTTTAGAGATATTCCTTCTGGATCATGGGGCATTATTGGATCTTGGAGATTGAGAGTTTGGGCTTGAACGCTCATTTCTTCTTCTAAATAGACACCTTTTTCCAATTTGTTTTTTTTGATACAGTACCATTCCAGTGGCAACATGATGAGCAGTGTGCTGATTCCAAATAAAATATAGGTTGTGCGCCATCCAAAATGACTGATTAAAATGACTGTAATAATCGGATAAATTAATTCTGATAATGGGAATCCTAAGCTCATGATAGAGAGTGCGCGTCCTCTGTTATGATGAAAGGATTTGGAGATGGTGGTGCTTGCTGTTAATAAAAAAACCCCCTGTCCAAAGAGACGAAGTAAGAAAAAGGCAATAAATATCATGATTTCATTTTGGGCTGTGCCTAAGATCAAACAGCCTACAGCCATCATGATGACATTTCCGATTAAAATGAGTTTTAAATTTAATCGATCTAAAAGTCGGCCAAAGGGATTTAAAAGGATTGAGGCTGAGAGTGTTGCGCCTGAATATAGTGCGGCAAAGACACTCATGGAAATGTTTAAGTCTGTGAATATTTTATGTATAAATAAAGAGAGTAAAAATGTTTGCCCGGGTGCTGAAAAAAAGAGCATCATAATGCCAAATGTGGTAATGTGAGGATGTTGTTTAAAAATGTTTTTCATGGGGTAGTGCCTTTTTAATGAAAATGACCTTCTAGAAGATTTGCCAGTTTTTTTGTTCGTAGCGATCGAGATAAAATGAGTTTGATGATAGCTGTGATAGGTACGGACAAAAACATGCCAGGAATGCCCCAAATAAAGCCCCAAAATAAGAAGGCTAATAGTACAATGGCGGGATGTAGCCCTAAATTATTTCCCATGACTTTGGGTTCTACAATATGGCCAATAATAAATTGAATTGTGCCTAGAGAGGCAATGATAAGCACGATATGAGCAATGGAATTAAATTGCAGCAGGATGACGGGTATAGGGAGTAGCACCGCAATAATAGCGCCTATGTTGGGTATAAAATGTAGAAAAAATGTAAAAAATCCGAATAAAATAGCCAGTTTAACATTGCCAATAAATAAAACTAAACCGCAAATGCTGGCTGAAATAATTGAAAGTATGGATTTTAAAAAAATGTAATGGGTGATTTTATTGTGTATTTCAGCATCGATATAGCCTTCTTTTTTGTGATCTTTTTTACCCATGAGAATGAATAAGGTAAAAATAAAGACCAAGATAATATTGCCTATAATTTTAACAATACTTTTACTGATTTGGGCAATATATTTCATGATGGGGAATTCTTCAACCGATGTTTTGAGTGCTGTGATGTCGATGGGATATCCCTTTTGGGCACTGGTGATTGCTGCATGGTCCAAGATACTAAGTACTTGTGTTTGATACTCGCCACTATCATTGACGAGGCGTTGAAGCATTAGACCTACTCCTATTGTTAGGCCTATAAAAATCAGCATTAAGATACAAAATGTGATGATTAATGCGATGGTTTTATTTGTTTTGGTTATTTTTTCAATCCAAATGACAACGGGTAAAATGAGCATGTATAAAAAAATAGAGAATGTAAAGGGAATGAGGACGGATTTCATGATGTAGAGCGAGGCGGTTACTAAAATAGACGCAATGATGATCAATGTAATGGGAATAACGCGGTCAATTTTTAATTCTCTTTCCATGCCCCTATCCTATCAATACTTTTTTTATTTGACTATAATGGGGTTGTTGCGAAACAGGCCTACTATAGGGAATACCCTTTTTCGGAAGGGTTAAACATGGTTTTTATTTTTCTAGTTTTAAGTTAATTCCCATTTCTTTAATTTTATCTTTTAAAGGGGTGGTTAAAGGGACTTTGACCTTGAGCGCAATTTCAGTTTTGAGGTTGGGATCAAAGAGGTATGAAATATCAATGCTTTTAATGATGCCTTTCCGTCTTAAAATTTCCATTTCGCAGGTGATTGAAAATTGAAGTGACATTTGATGGTATTTTTCACTGTCCAGTAGCACCTTCCGATTTCCGGTTTGAGACAGTTGCAAATGTTCACAAAATAACATGATAATGTGGTTGATTTCTCCTTGCTCGTCTGGGGTTTGGCTGGCTTTTGATAAATACTCGAGATATTCAATGGGAATATAGGAAAAATCTGGATTGGTGGCATCCATGATTTTCCATTCTAGCAATACAGAAAACAAACTGAAGGGTGACAGTGTTTGGCCTAACCCTGTTTCTTCTTTTAAGGATGGTTTCTGTTCTTGAATCTCTTTTTTTAGCATTTCACTCTCGATTATGACATAACTATTTTAAATATCAATTACTATGCAGGTTTGTGCGTAATTTTTAACTTTTTTTATTTACTATGATATAGTTATATTTTAATTCTATCAATAACTAATATTTATTATTCTTTTTATTTTCATCGCTTTCCTGTACTATTCGGAGATGATTTTTTGTTCAGATTGTGGGACTACGCTCATTTCAAAGATTCCAGACTTAGATGATAGGTCCCGTTTTTGTTGTCCTTCTTGTGGTCGTATTCATTATCAAAATCCTATTAATGTGGTGGGTGTTCTTCCTGTTTGGGAGGAAAAGATTTTTTTGTGTAAGCGTAATATTGAGCCTATGTATGGCATGTGGACCTTGCCTGCAGGGTTTATGGAAAATGGAGAGACTGTTTTAGAGGGGGCTTTGAGAGAAGCGCAGGAAGAAGCCGGTATTTCGGTTCAAATTCGGTCTTTATTGTCTGTTTATAGTAATGGATTTGGTAATCAGGTCCATCTTATTTTTTTAGCTGATATGATATCTCCGGATTATGTGATGGGACATGAAACGTCTGATGTTAAGTTTGTATCTCCGTCTGAGATTGTTTGGGATGAGATTGGCTTTAAGTCTGTTGCCTTTGCGCTTCACTCTTATATTTTGGATCCCACACGGGTGCATGTAGGGCCTTGAGTTTTTATTGTCTGGGGATGCGTTTGTCTTTGGGGTAGTTGGTGTGTGTGGATCGAATGGGAGTGATATCAATGCCCCCTCTTCGTGTGAAATAGCCATAAACAGTGAGATTTTGGCATTCGTATTGTTTTAAAATTGTATCAAAAAGTGCTTCAATACAGGTTTCGTGGAAGCCTTCTTTTTGCCTGTCATTTGTGATGAGGGTGTAGAGTTCGGATTCAGGTATTTTATGGCCTTCATAGGCGATTTCAATACTGGCCCAATCCGGTTGTTGTGTTACGGGACAGCGCGATCTGAAATGATGAGAATACAAGCTTTCTTTTACATTTTTTTTGGTATTTTTTTCGTGAATCTTAGTGTCTAAACATCGACTATTTTTTGAAAGTGTGGGTGTGTTTAATAGATCTGAAATGGAGAGGATTTTGCAGTGAACAGGTGCTTCAATACATGTCGAAATGTCTTTTTTTAGGGTATTGGCAAGTGATTCCTCACTTTCAAAGGGAGTGAAATTGAGACTGTTTAAATAGAGTTTAACGGATTTGGATTCGACGATATAGGGACTACTTTCTGGTATTTCTAGCACTCCAATTTTACTTTCCGGTTGAGATTGGGCGTTGAGCCAGGATAGTTCATAGCAGGTCCATCTGTCGATGCCGTGGTTTTGGTAAGGCCTGTTGCTTTCTTTTCTTTTGATTTTAAATAAAAGATCTGGGCGGTATTTTTCTGGATAATGGCTGGTTTTTCCCAGTGGATTTTGTGATGTTGCTCCCATTTTGTTATACTATTTAATTTACATCCTCTCGTCAATTATTTTTATTTTTCCTCTTGATTTCTAGGCCTGTTTTGGTATCCTTGATCTATGCCTTTACATACTCAGTTTTCTACCCCTACAGGGCTTGTTCTTACGGGAGGCGGTGCCCGTGCCGCTTACCAAGCAGGTGCTATTCGTGCTGTTACGGAATTGTGTAAAGAATGGGGTATTTCGGATCCCTTCCCTATTATTACTGGTAATAGTGCGGGCGCTATTAATGCGGCTTTTTTGGCGGCAGGCATTCATGAATTGGATTATACGACTCAAAAACTGTGTGAATTATGGGATACGGTTAAGCCCAATCATGTTTTTAAGGTGGATTCTTGGTCTCTTTTTAAAATTGGACTGACCTTTGTGATGGAGCTTTCTACGGGGAATCTTTTTGGAAAGCGAAAAGTGTCCCGGTCTTTGTTGGATACCTCCCCTTTATTTGAGCTTTTGACTCGAGAAATTGATTATACTCAAATTCAAAAAAATATTGATACCTTGAAACTTTTTGGGTTGGGAGTTAAAGCGACCAATTATTCTACGGGGTTTTCGGAGACCTTTCTTCATGCAGATCAAAGTATCAATACTTGGAAACGGATGAATCGGATTAGTGTTAAACATAAAATTAATGCCAATCATATTATGGCGTCTACCGCGATTCCCATGCTTTTTCCGCCCATGAAAATAGGGGCGTCGTATTTTGGGGATGGGAGTTTGCGTAACTATACGCCGTTTAGTCCTGCCATTAAAATGGGCGCAAAGCGTTTGTTGGTCATAGGTGTTGGGCGTTCTCAAGCTGCGATTAAAGTTAAACCCCGCCAAAATATGACCCCTAGTATTGGGAAAGTATTGAGTATGCTCTTAAATTCTGTTCTTTTAGATGCGGTGGATTTGGATTTAGAACGCTTGTCGCGTATGAATGAGACTTTAGATCAATTGGGAGTGGATCGTATGGGGCACTATTCCAAAATTAAAGTGTGTTCTATTCGTCCGACAGAAGATGTGGGGGCGATTGCGGCGCAGGAAGCCATGCATTTACCTAAGACGATGCGTCATTTATTAAAAGGGGTGGGTACGCGTCGAGAGTCTTCGGATTTGATTAGCTATTTGTTGTTTGAATCTTCTTTTACAACGCGATTGGTGGCCTTAGGCTATGAAGATGCCTATGCTAAAAAAGAAGAATTAAAGTCGTTTTATTTGGATCCTGTTGTTTAGTAAAAGGTGACGCTGTGGCTTACGAGTTTTTTATCCCTATAATTGAATTTTGCTGAAAAAAACTGGTCTTTTTTAAGCCATTCTAGAAAGAGATAATCCCCTTCCCATAACGGAAGTTCCTTAAGCTTTGAGGTTTCGATCCACTCTAAACTGCCTTCATTACATTCTATCAGTTCTCCTGAAAATTGAGTTGCGGTATATAAAAAAACGATCCAGTCTAGATTGTCTTTAAATTTTGGGAAGGTCATGATGCCTCTGATTTTTGGGTTTGTCAGTGTGAGACCGCTTTCTTCTTTTACTTCTCGATGGACGCAGTCTTCTGGGCATTCTCCGTCTAAGAATTTTCCCCCTAGTCCATTAAATTTTCCCAAATGAATGTCTTTTTCTTTTTTGTTTCGGTTGAGCATGAGGGTATGTGTCTCTGTTTGAACGTAACAGAGGGTTGAGGGTACAGCTAAATTCATTAGACTCTAAATCCGCCTTCTACCCCTTTTACGGTGGTGGCTTCGGCATCATGAGCATGAAGACTTTCTTCGTGAGATACATGAATTTTATAGTCTGCAATGTTAGGTAGAGATTCGAAAAGCGCTTTTAGTCGTCTTGCCGCATCTTCACAGAACATGAGGTTTTCTGCATTCAGTCGTGCAAATTCTTGTTCATCCTCGCGTTTTACGGCGGTTTGGACGGGTGTTTTAAGCGTCGATTCTATGCGCTCAATTAAATTGTCAAGATATGCACTATCGTCTGGACCTGCATGTTTTATTTTCAGTGTGGCAAAACTGCGTTGAGCATGAGGTGTTGCGCCTATATTTTCAGGTTGTCCCATCCATTTGGCAATCTCTTCGAAAGACGGTGTGGGATGATCTTTAAAGGCTTGTTTTAATTTTTCTTCAATGAGTTGGCTGGATAAGGCTGCTGAACAGGGACAGGTGCTGGAATAGGTGATTACCACTTCTGTTATTAAGGTGCTTTTTTTTCTATTGGCGTCGTATTCTAGGTTTAATTTAACGGGATAGTAACGCATGCCGCTGTATTCACTTTTTAGTGCAGGTCTTTCGAAGGGGTATTCAAAACTCAAGGTAATAAAGGCTTTAGAGCTTAATCCTTTCTGACTATCTATAAAAGAAGCGAGTAAGTTGAGTACATGGCTGTGAGTGAGTGGTTTTTCTTTTAGTTTTTTGGTGGCCTCTGTAAAGAGGCGGGACATGTGAATGCCTTTTGATTTGGGGTCGTCTAAATTTACTTTGAGTTCTGCTTTTGCGTATAGCGTTAAACTAGAACCGTTACTTTGTGGAACTTGAATGGGGATGGCAACGCCTTTCATTCCCACCTTTTCTAAAGGGTATTCAATTGAAGTGGGTTTACTTGCCGTAATATCGGGCATATTTTCTTTTCTTTTTATCATTTCTATCCTTTTTGTATGAGATGCGATGATTTTAAATTGACTTTTTTGTCTTGTTA
This sequence comes from uncultured Rickettsiales bacterium, assembly GCA_964539135.1. Taxonomy (GTDB): domain Bacteria; phylum Margulisbacteria; class Marinamargulisbacteria; family CAZIFG01; genus CAZIFG01. Next base: position 12,839 of record CAZIFG010000019.1, on the reverse strand, counting down.
TTAGATTCATTTTCTTTAGACCCCAGAAAGGGTATCATGTTTTTTCAGATGCTTCTAGCGTTTGATTTAGTATGGGGGTGGGATTTTTTTTCTAACAACGGTATTGAGTCCTTCCACTAGCAGTGAAAAGAGCATACCAAAATAAAGGTATCCTTTGGAGATATGAGCCCCAAAGCCTTCCCCTATTAAAAAGACGCCGACCATTAAGACAAAGGCTAGTGCTAACATTTTAACAGTGGGATGGTCGTGAATAAAATCGCCAATAAATTTGGCAGACTTTAGCATGACAAAAATGGCAATGCTCATGGCAATGATAATGGTTTCAATATGTGTGGTTAAGCCCACTGCGGTAATAACAGAATCAAATGAAAAGATGATGTCGATGATGGTAATTTGAGCGATGCTGATTGCGAGCCCCCCTGTAATGCTTTTGTATTCTTTTTTTTGCTCTCCTGTGATTTCTTCACGAATGCTGGATGTTCCTTTATAAATTAAGAAAAGTCCGCCGGCTAACATCAGGAGATCTTTTCCTGAAAAAACAAGATTAGAGATGGTGACAAAGGGCGCGGTCATTTTAATGATGATGCCAATACCGAGTAACATGAGGATTCTAAACATGAGTGCAAGCCCTAATCCAATGTATTGGGCTTTTTTTCGATACTCTGCTTTCAAACTTCTTACAACAAGAGAAATAAACACAAGATTGTCTATTCCCAATACTATTTCTAATCCGGTTAAAGCAAGTAAACTTGCCCAAAATTCATAACTTACGAGGTATTCCATTTTTGTATTTGTACCATTTATCTTTTTTTTTATCCAGTTATTTTTGGTCTATAGATAAAGCTCTGGACATCTTTTATACTTGAAATTATGAGCACTCCAAACGGTATTTTTTGGTTTAGGCAAGACCTTCGATTGGCAGATAATCCGGGGCTTTGGACTGCCGTACAATCGGGAAAAGTTTTGCCTGTTTATATTTGGGATGAGGCCGCTCAAGGCGATTTTAAACGAGGCGCTGCGACTTGTTTTGCCTTATCTTCTATTTTGACACATTTAAATGACGCTTTAGGCGGACATCTTCATTTTTATTCGGGAGATACGGAAACGATTTTGCTGTCTTTGTGTCAAAAATATGACATTAGGTCTGTGTATTGGAATCGATGTTATGAGCCTTATCGCTTGGCACAAGATTCTCTTTTGATGGAAACTTTATCTGCTCAGGGCATTGCTATTTTTACCTTTAATGCCTTCTTATTATGGGAGCCTTGGGCGGTTTTAAAATCGGATGGGACGCCCTATAAGGTATTTACGCCCTATTATAATCGGGGGTGCTTACAGTCTGAGCCGCCTCGAGAGTTGTTTCCTTCTATTGAGAAGGCCTCCTTTTTAAAGGATGCTGAGGCTTCTTTTCGGGCGTCTTTTTTTTCTAAAGCGTCTTGGCAGGATAAACTGACGCCTCACGCTGTATTTAGCGAAACAGAGGTTTGGGCTCAGTTTCTACGCTTTGTGTCTACAGGGCTTGTGAGATACGAGGACTTTCGGAATTATCCCAGTCGCTTAGGTGTTTCTAAATTGGCGATGGCTTTTCATTTTGGCCTTTTATCCCCACATCAGGTTTGGGATTATTTTCAAACCCATTCTGTAGATGCACCTACGGCGGATGTGGACTGCTTTCTTAAACAGTTGGCGTGGCGTGAATTTTCTTATTACCTTTTATATCATTTTCCAGCTCTTCCAACTCAAAATTTTAATGCTAAATTTGATGCTTTTCCTTGGAAGTCTCATCCGACGTATTTAAAGGCTTGGCAGCAGGGCAAAACAGGCTATCCCCTTGTCGATGCTGGGATGCGCGAATTGTGGGAGACTGGGTCTATGCACAATAGAGTGCGTATGGTTGTGGCCTCTTTTTTGGTTAAAAACTTACAAGTGGATTGGCGTTTGGGAGCTGCTTGGTTTTGGGACTGTCTTTTGGATGCGGATTTGGCTAATAATAGTGCCAGCTGGCAATGGGTGGCTGGATCTGGTGCGGATGCAGCGCCCTACTTTCGTGTTTTTAATCCAGTGACTCAAGCAGAAAAATTTGATCCAGAGGGTGTTTATGTTCGTCTATTTTTACCTGAGTTGAAAGATCTACCTCTGAAGTTTTTATTTAAACCTTGGGAAGCGCCTGTTTCTGTTTTGAATACAGCAGGTATTGTACTGGGTGATGATTACCCCTATCCTATTGTGTCTCTTTCAGAGTCTAGACTAGCGGCTTTAGACGCCTATGCGTCTCTTTAATCCAGATAAAAGACCAGGACTTTAGACGGTTCTATGAATGCCATTTGGCTGAATTCATGGGGTGCAGTGAGGCCTATGGCATCCCCTTCTTCTAGATCTAGATTCCCTATTTTAACTTTACCTGTGGCGATATGGATCCAGGCATGCTTTTGAGTGGTTTGAGGTAGATCTATGTCGCTTAGAGCGCCCGAATTGAGGATATAAAGCTGAGCGTTTTGTCGTATTTTGACAGCATTGTCTTGACCGTTTTCGGAGGCGGCGAGGCCCCATTTTTCTAGATGATCAGGGGTGAAAATTTTGTAATAAGGGGTGCCACTTTTTTCGTTTGGGAGTATCCAGATTTGGAGTAAGTGACAGGGTTCGTTTGTTTCATTGTACTCGCTGTGAATGATGCCGGATCCGGCGCTCATGATTTGGACTTGGCCTTCGTGAATGACCTCTTCGTTGCCTAAATTATCGCGATGCGTGAGGCTGCCTTTAATCATATAGGTGATGATTTCCATGGTGTTGTGTGGATGAAAATCAAAGCCTTTTTTTGGAGCAACTCTATCGTCGTTAATGACACGTAGCGCACGAAAGTGCATCCACTTCGGATCATGGTAATTGGCAAATGAAAACGTGTGCGCACTCTTTAGCCACCCATGGTCGGCATGGCCTCTTTCCTTACTTTTTCGGATGATGATGGTCATGGGAGCATTATAAGGGGCTTCCTGTGTTTTGGATAGCCCCTTATAAAGGGCCGGTGTTTATGCTTTGTCGCCTAGATTCTTTTTAACCAAGCTGCCGACAATGGCGCCTGCAACGGTAAATTTAATGAAATTGGCGCCAAACCATCCTAAGGCAATGATTTTGGTGATAGGCATATAGGCATAGCAAGCGAGGGATCCTATGCCGATTAAAAGACCTACTAAAATGCCTAATTTTATGCCTTTTCTTAGTGTTTTATTTTCGACCATTTGACAATAAATGAGTGTAAATGCAAGTGCTGCCAGTATTGTGGTTCCATTCATGATCATGGGGCACATTTCAGCCATAGGGCGCCATAACTGTGCTGTCGCGGCATACTGATTTGCGAGCAGTTTGCCATGTATGACAAAATCTAATCCCATCCATGCAACGGAAATTCCAGCGGTTGCAAGTAATCTACTTTTCATGTTTTAGCCTCCAAATGTTATTTTTCTTATCTTTTAGTATAGGGTATAATTTTTTATTTTCAATGAATGTGGCTTGGTATCTGTTTCATTGTTATTAATGTATCTGAATATGCTTGATCTTTAGATGGGCCTGTGATTCGATATTGAAGTGAAACGCATTTTTAAGTTAACAGCAGATAAACGAACGGCTTCACGTAATGTGGTCTTGGGAGGGGTGTGTGCGTTTGTAGCGGGCGCTGTTAATGCGGGTGGGTTTTTATATGTGGGGCGTTATACGTCTCATATTACGGGGCAAGTGGCGGGTAGTGCGGATGCCCTTGTTTTGGGACATTATTCTGTTTTTTATAAAGCGTGCTTATTTGTTTTTGTCTTTTTTTTAGGGGCTTTTTTAACGTCTTTATTGATCCAAATTGCACGGGTATTTAAATTACATTCACAGTATGCGTTTGCGTTATTTTTAAGTGGTCTTGTCTTAATTTTTTTGGGTCTAAATTCTTTATATAATCCTAACTTTTCTCAATTTTTATTGTGGGGATTGTTTTTTTCTATGGGGATTCAAAATGCAACGGTGAGTGAATTATCTCGATCGGAAGTGCGCGCGACTCACATGACGGGCGTTATTACAGATTTGGGGCTTGAATGTGGTAAGATTTTATTTTTTAAATCTTATGATTTAACTCGGTTTAAGGTTTTAGGGATTATTTTTCTTTCCTTTTTTTGTGGTGGAATTTCAGGTGCGTACCTTTTTGCGAATGTATTTGGTTTGAGTACTTTGGTTCTTTTGGGTGCTATTTTAACGGGGATTGCTCTATTTCCCATTTACCGGGATATTCGGGTGCGGTATCGCTTATTAAAGCGATTTTAGCTAGAATATAGAGATTGGATGGTTCACAAGGAGTTTTTAATATGCAAAATAAAATAATGCCAAGTCTTTGGTTTAGTGCAACGGGGTGCGAACTTTCGGCTATTTTAGCCTATTATAAAGGTATTTTTGGCGATGAGTTTGAACCGGGGGCTGTGACAGATTTGGGGGAATCCCCTAGTGGTAAAACATCGTTTTGTCAGGTGCATCTTTTTGGACAGCGATATTCTTTTTTGGCGACAGAAATGGACCATGTGTCCTTTAATGATGCCTTTAGTTTGACTCTTTTTTGTGAAGATCAAGCGGAGATTGATTATTATTGGCATGCCTTTACAGAAGAAGGTCAAGAGGTTCAGTGTGGATGGTGTCATGATAAATTTGGCCTGAGGTTTCAAGTTATTCCTAAAAATTTAGATGCACTTTTGAGCAAACCCAATGCCTGGAATATTATGATGGGGCAGAAAAAAATTGTGATTGCAGATTATTTATGACCTAAATCCCAAAAAAGAGCCTAAAGGCTCCTTTTTGGGATTTTTTGTCGGGATTCGGCCTTCATCTGCTGGCACTCGCGCTCCAGCAGAGCCGGCCAGCCTCCAGCCTGCCGCACTCCCTACCGGGAGCGCTATCCCTCCCTATTCGGTCGGCGGCTGTCGGTTCCGTCACACAAGGACGCTGCGCGCCCTGTGTTCCTCACCCTCGCTGCCCAGGGCAGCTCGCCTTCGATCTTCTCTTCCTAAAAAAAGAATGACCTAAAAACTAAAAAGGAGCCCTTAGGCTCCTTTTTAGTTTTTTTATTTATTTTTTATTTTTTTCTTTTCCTGGCGGAGGAGGAGGGATTCGAACCCTCGCTGCCCTTACGAACACTAACGGTTTAGCAAACCGTCCCCTTCAGCCACTTGGGTACTCCTCCGCACTTGTATTTACAGGTACTTTATCCTATCACTTTGCGACTTTTTAAACAACTTCCTTTCTCTTTTTTATCTTATTACTTTGATGTCATTCTTTTTTACAGTATAATTCAGATGGTTGCTATGAAAATTCCTTTCTTCGTTTTTCTGTTTTTTGTTTTTTCTATTCCACTCTTTTCACAAGATCGTATTTTTTCTTATGAAGGCGTAGCCCTTCGGGGTTATGATGCTGTTTCTTATTTTACAGATCCTCTTCCCACTAAAGGGGCCTCTCAAATTTCACTGTTTTATATGGGCACAACTTGGCTTTTTGCTACTGAAAAACATAGAATTATGTTTCAAAATAACCCAGAATCCTATATTCCCCAGTATGGAGGGTATTGTGCAGAGACCCTGAGTACAGGATTTTTTTCACCTGTCTCTGGAACCTCTTTTTATATTGAAGATCGTAAACTCTACTTGTTTTTAAATGAAATGACTAAAAAAAGCTGGCGCTTACATTCCACAGCTTCTATTTTATCCGCCAATAAGGCTTGGAAGGATTTTTTGTACCAAAAACGTGTGACTCGCCCTTCTATTTTTTGATTTTTTTATTTAATCTATTGTCTTTTTTGAATTTTCTTCTCATAATACTTTCTATCTTTTTTCACAGGAATTTTTATGTATTTTAAATTTTTAAGCATGGCAGCCCCTGTGTTTCATGCTTCCACTTTTTTTGTTGGAGAATTGCTTTCTAGTCCCGTTATTGAAATTTATTTTAATCGACGGCCCCTTTCTTCACCGTTATTTCCTGCGGTTTTTTTGCCATCTCATTCCCTAACGTCTTCTTCTTCTTCTTCTTCTTCTTCTTCTTTTTCTTCTTCTCCACCGCTTCCACCGTCACCTCCTGCGCCTCCTACGTTTTTTTCTGTGGAGTCTGGACCACCTGTATCGTCTATGCGTGTTTTTTCTCCACGGGACTTATTGCGCTTGTTTCATCGGTCTTTTTTAGCCTACAAAACGGAACATCCTCATGTTTTTTCTGATGTTACGTATGTATTAGGGGGATCTCGGGCTGCGGCTCAAGTGTCTTCTTTTCCTGCACTTTCAGAGTCTCGTCCTTTTCAAGATTATGATTGTTTTGTTTTATTGGCGCCTTCTTCTCACCAAGATTCTTTATTTTATTCTACGCATATCTCTCGATTGATTCAGCAATTTAGCGCGTTTTTATTACCAGGGTTTTTGCCAGATTTTAAAAATCTTGTCTGTGTTCCAGGTTATGCCATGTTGAGTTTTATGCTTTGTGATCTGGTGATTCTTGTTGAGGATAAGGCTTCGTTTTTATCAAAACCTTTTGTGTTTTCGTCTATGGCGGTAGTGACAGATATTACGCCTTTGGTTTGTTCTACTGAAACACGGGCAGATTCCCATTCTCTTACTTCTCGACATTTTTCTTTAAAAGAACTTTCTTTTTATCATGCCAAACCTCTTTTATTACTGGATGAACGCATGCCTATTGATCTTAAAAATGGGCTTAAATTGGTGGATATGATGACTCGCGGATACAGAGTCTTTCAACCGGTATTTTATTTGGCTTTGCGGGATTTTATGGGGAAGGCTTTAAACTCTGGAGACTACCAGGCGCAGTTGGTGTTAAATAAATATGTTGCGGATCATTGTCAGGATAAAGGACATGCACATGCTTTTCTGTCTAATCTTGATTCCTGCTTATTGGATTATTCGGTTGCGAGGTCTTTTCTTTCGGCTCGACGTTTGTCTTTCCAAGATACAAGATCTCCTTTTTTTAATATTTTTGAGCTTCCTTCTATATCTTCTATGGTGTTTTTATTGTGGCAGACGTGTTTGGAAGCGCCTTCTGGGCCTGAGTTTAAGGCTTCCGAACGGATTTTAGAAACGTCTCTTTTTCAACTGTGTGCGTATTTGGAATCGGTTCAAATTTTCAAGGGGGAGTCCCCTGTTTTAGATTGGTTTTACTCTCCTTCTTTTGTACCCCAAAAAACACAGGTTTTATTGCCTCTCATTAAGGGTAAAGATCCCATTGCAGCGGCGGTTTCTCTTTGTATGTATGTTTTAGAACACTCTTGTTTAAGAAAAGATCAACTCGAGACCTTTCCTATGACTTTTGTTGCCTTACTGGGTTTGGATCAATCTCGGTTTTATGCTGAATTTTTAAAGGCTTATACGCGATATTTGAATCCAATACCTTTAGAAGACCGTTTGTATGCGCTCTTTTTGGGTTCTCTTTCAGATACGGATTTACAGACTTTGGTGGTATTTGCGTCTCAGCAGTTTCACTTTAAAAATAAAGGGGAAATGCGCTTTTTGGAATTTGTGTCTTTTCCGCTTTTAGCCCCACGCCCCATTTCTTTTTGGGTGTTTTTCTTTTCTGAATTTGAGTCTATGTCTCTTACTTCAGAGATGATTCGACATCATGTGGATTTTTTTACTCACATTACAAATTTGGTGTTACGCACTCTCGAAGGGACCAATTTTTCTGCACAGACTGAAAAAAAGGCACTTCCATTTGGGTTTTCATCTTTTATTCACTTGTATTTGGTTCGGTTAAAAGACAGTCGTTCAGATTTGTGGTCTAAGCCTTTTTTGAAGCCCTTGATGCGTTTGTGCTTGGCTTTAAATCGTGTGTTTGAGTCTCCGTTACTTTCTTTTTTGGTTCAAAATTTAGGGGCTTCCAAAGAGGAACTGCTTGAACGATCTGTTTTTGAATCTCGTTTTAATACCTACCTTTTAGAGATGAAGCAGTTTAAGTACCTTTTAGAAGGTAGTTTGCCTGCGGATCCTAATGACCGTTTTTTGGTTTTGACGCATTTTATTTTGGATTCTGATAAGGATGTTTTGGCTTCTTATCAGGATGCCTTGTTATCCCTTTCTTTTAAAGATCTGAATTTAATGGGGAGCTTATTTTACCTTAAGCAGATTCTATCTGAACACAAATCGTTGCAATTGAGCGACAACTATTTGTTTTTGTTTCATTTTTTCATACAAGGCGTGACCCATTATTTTAATCAAAAGGGACCGCTTTCTCAAGAAGCTGATTTTGCTGCTTATTTTTTACCGATGTTGGATCCTGTTTTTTTAGAGACTCTTAATACCTTGATGCCTGTTTTTTTTACAATGGAAGCTGTTTCATTTGAATTTATTGTTTCCGCATTTTACTTTTTACACTTGATTCGGAAGCATCGACCGGACTGTGACCTTTCACGGCATTTTTGGGGGTATCATGATCTTTTTTTAAAACAGATGCTTTCTCTTATCGTGAGACCGGATTTGAGTCCTAAATATTCGAAACAATTAACACGTTTGGCTATGAATGAAACCATTGTTTTACTTCATGATACATCTAAACAAACAATTTGTGACCGCTACCATCGTCTTTTTGATTTGAGCCTTTTAACGGTGTTTGATCCTTTACTATCAGGCGATTTTTTTGCTGTAGATCATGATCCAGAGGGATTTAAATCTTTATTTTTAGCCTTTAACTATCCCGATCCTTTTCGTTTGAAGATTTTAGTTGCTGTGGCGTCATTTTTGTCTCAAGAACGGCCAGATTCCCCTCTTATTTCTCCTTTATTTAAGGCCTTAGAGGATTCTTTTAAAACGCTATATAGCAAACCCTATTTAGATGTTTTGATGAAAGACGGTCCTTTTTTACGGCTTCATACTCAGCTTCTTGTTATTTTTCTTCACTTTAAAACTTTAAATGTGGGATTGAGGATTTCGGATACCATTCAAAGGGCGTTAAACCCAGGGCGTTTACCCCTTTCTCTTGATTCTGATTTTCTGACTGCAGGACTTCACCTTTTGAGCTTTTCTCCGGCTGATAGTTATACGCTTCATCAAAGGGCTTCTGTTTCTGAGACAGTGCTTACATTGGATGATAGTCTTCCAGCGCCTGACAATCTTTTTTTGTCTTTTTTGATGTTTTTTCTTCACCATCTTTTGGATCAGGTGCCTCGTTTGAATCCGGATGTTTTTATGTCTTTTGCACAGCCGTTTTTGCAGCATTTAAAGGCTACGCCTTATCTTTTTTCAGATCAATCTTTTCCGACTTCCCTTTCAAAAGGGGTAACTTGTTCTACATTGGATCATCCTGTGTTTGCATTGGTGTATGACTTAGGGTCTCTTTCTTTTTATACTCGATCGCTTGGGTTGAATTCGGATTCGGATTCGGATTCGGATTCTTTTTTTAAACAGTGTTTTTCTCTTTTAACACAGCCTAAATCATCGACTCAGTTGCAAATGATTTTCCTGTCTCGTGTTTTGTTAGAAGAGCATCAGTCTTCTACTCTAGAGTCGGAGGCTATTTTAAGTTTAATGGGTCTAGATCAGCCTTCTTTAAGACCTCCTTCACTATCGGTTCAACTTGAACGGCTTCTTTTTATTTTAGAGCACCTTTCAGCGTTGAAAGATAATGATTCTGTGATGTCGTTGGCGGTTTCTTCTTTGTCTGCCCTTATTCCGAAGTTGGTTGTGGGGAATTCTCAATTATCTCATGTAGGCGACCCTTTTTTGAGTTTTGAATCTTTAGGTTGTTTTATTTTTAAGGCCTTTAATCGCTTGATTCCTGTGTATAAGAAACTTTATAGTAGTACTCCTTTTTTGGACTGGTCTACGCATGTTTTTTTGCAGGAATCTCTTCTTTATTTTGGGACCCTTTATTCAGACGATCAGTCCCGAGATCATCTGCTCACTTTTTCGTCGCTTATTTCTCAACGAGATTTTGAGAGTCAGAAGTCGATTTTTTCCCCTGTTTTACTCTTGTTCAAATTTGGCGATACCTTATATGAAATGATGCATCATATTATAAGGCTTCTTCAACCTAAATTGATGCCTGTTATTTCATTTGGCCCTCTTCATGGATTGAGGCTTACGCCGTTTGTTTCTGCTTCTATTTTAGATCAGGTTATGGAGGGTATTCCTTCTCTTTTGGATGTTTTGCTGAAAGCCAGTCGGTGTTTGTCAGAACAATATGCTCCGCAAAATTTGGAAGTTTGTCGTTTTCCTGTAAAGTTAACGGAACCTTTGGCTCTTTCTTTTTCGGACCCTGTTGCGTTTCCGAATCAGTCGATTTCTTTGGTTTTGGTTTCCAGTTCTATTTTGGGCCTGAAATCTCGGGTTAAAACTCAAGAATTTTCAGTTTCGGATCTTTCTTGCCTTATTTTTGAGGGAACTCTTACTGTTCTAGATTCTACAAAACAGGAGATCTCTAGTACATCGCATGTTCTTGTTAATGCCCGTCTAGCTGTGGATAAAGCGGTTTTTTCAAAGGCGCATTCGAAGTCTAAAGAACGCTCTGTGCGTCTTTTGGGGGTTAAGTTGGAATTTAAAGACTATGTCTTTAAGTTGGAATCTGTTGCTTTAGCGTTGAGTGCGCCTGTTTCGGAAACGCTTTCTTTTGTGGTGCCGCATTCTTTTTTATCTCAGTTGTATCAACTTTATTCTTTGACGGGTACATTGAGAGCCGTAAAGTCTAAGATTGCTCCTATTGAGACGGATTTTTTTATGCGTTATTTTGATTCTTTTTATGCGAAATTAATTCTTCCCGGGGTTTTACCGGATGCTTTAATGGTTTTTTCTCATACGTGTTTTTTATTTCACGTGGATCATTTTATTACTTGGAATCCTGTTTCTAATGGTGTGCCTGGCTTTTTTGCCTTGCAATTTTCAGAAGAATTTGTGTCTACGGATCGTTTTCATGAGTGTTTGAATCGCTTTATTCTTCTATTATCTAAACGATATACAGAAGGGCCGCCTGCTTTGGTGGAGCAATTGTTTGGGCTTTTGCATTTATCTTATCGTTATTATTGTTATAGACAGTATCGTTCAGGATCTTCTTATCAAGATGAGTTTCATTCTTTTTTAATTCAAATTAAAGACACTATTAAACCCTTTGAGTCTGCAAATTTTACTCTATTTTTTCGGTTTGTTTGTACAGATGCATCTAAATATTTTTTTCGATATTTACATCGTTTGGTTGTCGCAGCACCTCAGTTTAGAGATATTTCATTGTCTTTGGAGGATTTTTCCGGACGATTTAAATTTCTTTGTATGGGAGAGGATTAATCCGTTTAAATGTTTTTTTTCGATACTTAAGCTCTTTTTATAATTTCATTTTTTTGGTAAACTCCTCAGTGGAGAGATGGCAGAGCGGTTTAATGCGGCAGTCTTGAAAACTGTTGAAGTCGCAAGGCTTCCGGGGGTTCGAATCCCTCTCTCTCCGCCAGTATAATTTAAAATTTTCTGACTTTGCTCGCTCTTTGCGAATGCTTGTTGTTTTTAGGTTTTTAATTCTATAATTATGTTTCAAAGTGTAAAAGATGGATCACGATTAATCAAAGAATCAATTAGGACTTTTAATCGTCATCCAAAGTTTATTATTCCGTTATTGATTACCTGGTTAATTTACGCACCGATTATCTTGTATTTGGAATACTCGTTTAATTGGGATGCGTTTACTCACTCTCAAGTTCTTCTCATTGTATTTGGAATCATTTTTGTTTTTGTCTTCTTGCTTTCATTTTCTTGCTCTATGTTGTTGGAGTTAATACAACAACTTGAGTTAGGAAAAGAAATGAGTGTTACGAATGCATTTAGATATACACTTACGCATAATACAATTAGAATATTGCCAATAGTTCTGGTTTGGACAATTATTTGGTTTCTTATATTGGTGATTCAAGCTATTTTATCTGAAGATAAAGAAAAAAAAGAAGAAAAAGAATCATTTAATGCTGAAAATGCTGCAAAAACCCTAGCGGGTTACCAAAAATTTTCATTATCCCACGCCTTGCTTGAAGCATTACAAAAAGGTGTTCGTATGGTTGTTTTTCTCATTCTTCCTGCAATAGCTTGGGAAAATTTGAGTTTCTGGAAATCTGTCAAAAAAGGTGTTGCTGTTTTCAAATCTAATCTATCTGTATTTTCAACAGGTTTTGTTCTTACTGGATTGGCAACGGGACTTATCCTTTTACCATCTACACTTTTATTTTTTATTTCCGATAAAATGGACATAATGTTTCCAGCGTGGGTGTGGGGCATCACGATAACTTATACTGCATTTGGTTGGAGCTATTCGATATATCTTGAACAAATGTTTGCGGCTGAGTTATACCTATGGAATTATAAATGGGAAAAAGAAGTGGCTAAAGCACAGGCGGAAAATAGACCTATCCCTTCTTTAAATGATATTTCAAAACCATCGGTTCTTGATGAGGTAAATGATCTTTTCTAAGAATAAGGATAGAAATTTAAAAAATACCTCAGATATTTTGCTATCGCAAACTTAAAACCTTTCATTACATCGTACAACACGACATATCCAAACGTAGGCATTTTGTAACAGCCCTGATTTCTCTAAGTGTACCATTGGTATCAAATTAACAATCCCCCGTCTTAATCTTCATTAATAAGTCGCTTATCTAAACAACCCACCCAGACTCGGAAGATAAGTCCACCATGGCCCTTCTCCCCACTCATACCGTAGTCCTGCTTTCCGAAGTAATGCAAGAACAGCGTTGTGCTGCACCGCAACACACAAGCTGGAAATATCCTCTATTATGGACCCCTCCGCATTGAACCGCTGAAACCCGCTATCTTCAGCTATCCGATACCCCCCTT
>CAZIFG010000018.1:2150-37500 GCA_964539135.1 uncultured Rickettsiales bacterium | reverse complement strand
TCATAATGTCTATTATTTCTGAATCATCTTTTCTCTGTTTTTGATACACAAACGTGCCTTTGTTTATCAAAACGAGCCCACAAGCCCGCCGAAATGAGTACGAATTAGCCACTTTTATGTAGGTAACTAATTCGCGTTTCTCATTCGGCTTTAAAGCTTTTTTTCGATGATCTCCTGCAATATCTTTTTGTCCATGCATATTTCGGCATACATTTTTTTGAGACGCCGATTCTCACTTTCAAGGGCTTTCATCTTTTTGAACATCGGTAGATCCATGCCACCATATTTGGATTTCCAGCTGTAATATGTCGGGACACTGATTTTGTACTCTCGACATACTTCAGCAACAGCCATCCCACTTTCACCCATCTTCAATATCTTAAATATTTCAGCTTCACTAAATCGGCTTTTTTTCATCCCCAGCTCCTTTTTTTATGTTACCTGCTGATTTCTGGCTATACCCCACACGTAAAGATCAACTATACATGGCCACGTCGAGAGGGAGGTATCCAGAAACCATTAGATATCTGAACACCTCGAGAACGGGGTATCCAGGCACAATAAATGAAATTTTTTAAAAAAAATAAACGAAAAAAGAATGAGATGAATAAAAAAATAATATCGCTATCCATAAGTTTTACCCCTGTTACAGAAGGATTTCTAGCCGTAGTGCGTTCAACATCAGGCGATGATGGCGTGTTTATTGCAACATTAGGGACCAAAACACTCGTTTATAAAAAATCAGAATTTTTAGAAAGCGAACTCTTTCATGCTCATTTTTTGAAATTTCTAGGATTTAACACCCCTATGATGACCGTTCTAAATTCTAAAGAATCTAATAGAGTAACCAGGCAAGAACCATTTTTAGACGCTATTAAGAAATCAAATCTCAACATACAATCTGCCAAAGATGCCTTAATCGCTACAAAAAGTAAAAGAGATTCAGATTCAGATTCAGATTCAGATTCAGGTTCAGGTTCGGATTCAGATACAACTCTATACAGAGACGCCAGTAAAAAAATATTCGAACTTAATTCGGAAGATCGTTTACTGCAAATAGAATATGTCCCAAGCAGCAATTTAAAAGAATCAGGGCGCTTAACAGAGACCAATCCATCCAAATTACTACAAGACATGGGGCAGCTTTTAATTTACGATCTTCTAGTCAGAAATTATGATCGATTTAACCTTTATACGATATACAGAGACCTATTCCATGAATGCACTCTAACAGGGGATGAGGCCATCGATTTTTTTTGTGGTAACGCTGGTAATTTTCTAATTTCAACAGACGGGCAATTGGTTGTCATTGATACCATTTCAACCCCTGATTTTAATAATTCCTCTTTTTCTGAATCTATCGCTAATAAATATTTCGAAAAATTAAACCAGATCTTAGAAAATCCATCCAAGCTAAAAAGGCTCTGCGAAGACTGTGTAACCGACAAATTATTAGAAATTTTAGAAACCTCTAAGGAAAAACACAGGGCCTACTATGCCAAAGAAATGTATAAAGGATGTATGCTTTTTTTAAACGCATTAGAACAAAAGTCCCAATCCATGGTATCCTATATACAGAGCATCCAGGATCACTTAATAAAAACTTACCCCTATTTAAATGCCGACGCCTTATCCAATACCACTCGATTGGTATTAATGGGCATTGAAAAGATTGGAAAAAGAATATGAAAAAAATAATATCAAATAAAAAAAGAGAAGCCGCTGCAGTATCCCCACCAAAAAAATCAACATTAGATCGCCTGAGGCAAGTATTAAAAACACTATCCCCCGTAAATTCTGACACTTTAAATCTCAGCATAAAACTGGTTGAAAATACAGACACACCACAATCCCCATCCATAATAGAAGGTATAAAAAAAATAAATAAACAATTTAAAAAATATCTAAAGAAAAAAACAGAAGAAAATTGGCAAGAAGTAAAAAAGTCCAAAGCAGCGCTTATCAACTACATTCATAACAAAGAACACTAAATAGCCTTGTTTATGCTATGATTGCCTAAAAAACACGAGGAGTCTCAAAAATGCGCTATTTACACACCATGGTTCGTGTCGAAAATCTAGAAGATTCCCTTAAATTTTATACTACCCATTTAGGGCTCATCGAAACCCGTCGTGTTGAAAATGAAAAAGACCGATTTACACTCGTATTTTTAGCAGCACCCAATGATCTAGAATCCGCAAAGCAAACAAAAGCCCCTTTATTGGAACTCACCTATAATTGGGATCCTGAAATCTATCAAGGCGGTAGAAATTTCGGTCATTTGGCCTTCGAAGTCGATAACATCTATGCATTTTGTGAAAAATGCATCCAAAATGGCATTACCCTCAATAGACCCCCACGGGATGGTCGCATGGCCTTTATTAAATCGCCAGAAAACATTTCCATTGAAATACTGCAAAAAGGAAATGCCTTAGAGCCCATCGAACCCTGGATATCGATGTCAAATACAGGAACCTGGTAATTCCAGTTTTAGAGAGGCTCAGTCCCAGATGTCAAAAGATCTAAATACTTGCGATAGACATACCGTTTATCTCGTTTTTTACCGCTAATTTCCATCAAAATACCTAAATCCACTAACTGATTCAAAGCACTTCTAGCCGTAGGTGCTGTCCAATTCAATGCCGCTGCTAACTGAGGCACAGAAACTTGGGGCAATCTCTTAAGATATTCCAAAGCAGACTCGCATGAAAATCGTGCTCGCCCTAGCCTTCTAATTTGAGCCAGATCAGACTCAAAAAGAACATTAATATTCTGAGCCGATTGAAGTGCCTGTGTCGCAGACACAAAAATACCCTCCAAAAAAAACGTCAACCACTGCTCCCAACACCCCTCATCCCTCACTTTTTGAAGCAACTCATAATAAGTACGTCGATTTTGCTTAAGATACAAACTCAAATATAAAATAGGCTGATCCAACATCCCTGACTCACACAAAAGAAGGACAATTAATAAACGTCCCAAACGTCCATTCCCATCTAAAAATGGATGAATACTTTCAAATTGAAGATGCGCAATACCCGCCTTAATAAGCGTTGGAATGGTATCCCGATGCAAAAAAAGTTCCAAATTAGATAAACACGAATTTAAATGGGTAACCGGAGGGGGGACATAAAATGCATTTCCAGGACGAGTCCCTCCAATCCAGTTTTGAGAACGCCTAAATTCCCCGGGAGAATGATTTCGCCCCCTTCCACCAGACAAAAGAATGGCATGAATTTGACGAAGCAAGCGCAAAGAAAGTGGAAATCCTAAAGTAAGCTGATCCACACCATACTGAATCGCTTTAACATAATTAGAAACTTCTTCGACATCTTCAATAGAAACTGAAACGTTTTCTTGGTTTTCAAATAAAATCAAATCCGATAAAGAGCTTTGAGTCCCTTCAATTTGACTCGAAAGTACCGCTTCTTTGCGCACATACATATAGATAAAAAGGGATGTATTCGGAATGCTTTTAGATACCCCATTAAGTGCCGCTACAGCAAAAGCTGCCCGTTCAAGATATGGATAAAGGAGATTTAAATCAATAGGAGGATTAAGTGGCAATGAGGGCGGAATATACGCCTTTAAAAATTCGCCTCCAACCGTTTGAGTGATATAAGTTCCAATCCGCATATCCATGACTAAGAAAGTATACCCACTTATCTTTTCTTAGTAAACATTGAAAAGAAAAGATATAAAAAAAAATGGCGCGCCCGGTAGGAGTCGAACCTACGACCCACAGATTAGAAGTCTGTTGCTCTATCCAACTGAGCTACAGGCGCCGACCAGTGCATAAGCAGACTCATTTTACTGGTTTTGATGAAATGTGGCAATGACCTGAAGCCACAAAACATGGAACTATTGCTAAAGCAAGCGATACGCATCCAACTGAACCCAAAGCCTATCGTGAATCCCCACCAAATGACCAAAAGCCAAAATCATCACCCCACTTAAAAGTTGATGACATCCAGAAGCCGCCAAAGCACCTTTGGCACATACCGGAACAGAAAAAAAAGCCCCATTAACCGCTTCACAACTCACACTAAAGGTTAAATAAGACTCATCCATGGCCCACTGAAAAAAAACAGCATCCTCCAAAATATGTCCTGAAATCATCACCTCATTTAAATTCACACAATCCCTCTGAAAAAAGCTCCCTATAGAATACTAAAAAAATGATTTGGTGTAAATAAAAAAAGATGCTTATTTATCGCATTTTAAACGCAATTGATCCGACTCAAGAAACAGACTTATCAAATGACGTTTATACGCCCGATAGGCAATCAATCTCGCCCCTTCTGAAACCACTAAAGGCGCATACAAAGTATCCGGAAGGGCTTCACCTGTTGAAAAATAAAAGGCAACAGGATGTGTCTTTAAAGACGACGCCAAAAAAATCAGGGGATCCACAATCATAGGTCTAAACTCTGGCGACACCGCAAGTCCTGGCTTATCCCAAAGCAGACGCCCAGTTTCTGTATCAAAGGCCATCAAACGCACGCTATCTTGTACCACTGCCGCATTCGAACTGGAAACATCAGTCAAAGAATGGGGCTGTTGCGAAATGTCTACGTTTGGATCAGCTGCAAGGCATTCCGAGTCTGAAAGCCCGGAGTTTATATGTGATAAATGAGGACTTGAGGACGAGGATAACACAGCAGATGGACAAAAGAGGCGTTTTGCAACAGTCCCAGAATGCCCAAAAGTAGAAACAGGCAAAATAAGGATGCGCTTATAAACAGCAGGCGCCTGCGTCAGCCGCTCCGTAAAAGGATTAAACGAAATAGACCATTTCTCAGTATGAGTCTCCAAAGAAAAAGCGGTTAAATAAGACCGAGAATCCTCGCCTTGAAAACTCAAAAAAATCAGCCCTTTATCCAGTACAGGCCGATGCAAAATCGGCAACAAAAAGAGCTGCTCCCATAAAATTTGCCCCGTATAGAGGTCCAAAACCGTCATACGATGCGCCTGATCCACAACAACCACATAGGGATTATCCGCGACAGGCGAAATAGAAAGATCCCAATAACCACGTGCACGCCAAAATTCTCTACCCGTCAAGGCATCCAAAACCCGCAATTTTTGCCCATCTATAACGAGTAAGCGGCGATCTGAAACCGTCAACTGAGAGTGCTGTCCAAATAAAGGAACCGAAAAAATCAAATCTCCTGTCATGGAATCCAAGGCCAAAATCTGTCGAGGCCTGTCCTGAATCGCATATAAAATCCCCCCACTTTCAACCAAAGAATAATCATCTGAAATATAAAAAGAAGAACGCCAAAGCAAGGTATTATCCGTCACAGAAAAAGATTGAACATTACCCGACACACTCAAAATAATCTGATCCTGAACCATCACTGGCTGCAATCCCAAACGGTTTAAAGTCACGCCAACAAAAGAATGCTCCCAAATCGGTAACAACATCGATTTGGAAGACGGCGCCTCAACCCCAAAGAACCGATTGGCCGCATCTCCCCCAAAAGCCGTCCAGGAAGGCGAAAAATCAGAAAAAATCAACGCATAATCACGAATGCCTTTCCCTACCCAAAAAGACGCTCTAAATCGCTCAAAAACCGCTTTAATCTCCCCCCAATCGCTGGCAAAGCCCGCATAGGTCACAACAAAAGCTGTGGACCCTACAAGATAGCAATATTCACCATGAATTTCTTCTCGAATCTGCAACGCAGGCCCTACAAATTGACGAGAATACACCGACACCATACTCGAATTCACAGACGCCCGTTTATTTTCGTCCTCTGTACCCCATCGATTCAGCAAGGTCATCCAGCCATCATAAAAGGTCTTATTTCGAAATACTCGCAAAGACTCGGCACTTTTAAACCCCGATTTTTGATACACTTGAACGGTAATTCTAGATCGTAAATTGGGAGATAATAAAGTAAACACCGTATGAGACCGCGAACGGGTAAAAGTCCACGTTTCTGGCACATTGAAATTTAAATCATAAACAGGATCCACATAAAGTTCCGAAGAAAAAAGGAAAGAGGGAAAAAAAGTAAAGAAAAAAACTAAAAGGAGAAAAAATTTAAATGAAGAAAATAAAATAAAAACGCCCCAAAAATCTCCCTACAATTTATATGGCGGGGACGACGGGACTCGAACCCGCGACCTCATGCGTGACAGGCATGCGCTCTAACCAACTGAGCTACGCCCCCATCAAGGGGAGACGGTTATTATACGAGCCGGAAGATATTAACGCAAGCCCCAAAATGGGGCTATTGGGACTCTTGTATCACAAGGGCGGAGGACCAACCTCAACCACAATCGTAGCCGCTACTTTATCATGAAGACATTGATGCTTATCTGAAAACAGAATCATCAAATAACCAATAAAAAAGAAGACCGTAGAAACAGTCTCAACACAATATCGAATAAACGAACGAAAAAGGCTTAAAGGATGCCCCTCTTCTGTAACAACATGAATACGCATCACATGCTTGCCCAAAGTCGCCGAGAATAAAAAAGACTCCAATACAATAAAATAAAGCGAGTAAAAGAGAAACATAAAGCCCACAAACTGCCACTCAGAAAAATACGCATCCATAAAAAGTTCATAAAGGTCCGAAAAAACAAGGAACCCCACGAAACAAATGAGAACATCAATCACATGCGCAATAAATCGAGCCCTAAAGGTTGCATACTTAACTATTTCTGTCATATTAACCTCTCAAAAAAAGACTACAAGACAGAAATACCCTCTAAAGAGGACTTTTAAACCTACAAATTAATACATAAATTTGCTGGAAAACTGAAAGCCAAAAAAGAGGTCGCTATGAGCTGTCCCTTGTATAGACGCCCGCGTCCCCATTGCCCCACTGTTAGAAAGCGAAAAAAGATATTCATGCCCCAAATGCTTCTTTCTATACCCCAAGGTCCACACAGGCACAGCAGAACGATACCCATTAGCCAAATAAAACTCACCCACCGCAAATTGCGTTTCAGACAAGGTATAAGTAGTACCTACCCCCATACCAGAACGATTGGTAAAGGTATCATAGGCAAGATTCACAACAGGGTAAAAATCATGATACTCCCGAACCAATTCTGAAGAAAACACAAAGAAAAGGCCCCCTTCCCGTCTATCTTTTTGTTGGTTTAAAAAGGTAAAATAATCCCCTGAAAGTTGAAATCTAAAAGGGTTTAAGGGCGGATAAGTAAACAGGATAGGATATTTTAAACCTAACGCATACTCTGTAGCCGCGAAATCTTTATCGCCCTGATCACCATGACGATAGCTGGCCTTAAGGTTTAAATGATTCCAAGGCAAGGCATAAATCCCCAATAAACCCACGTTAACACCCCCAGAATAGCCAAAAAAGGTATCGATAGATTCAGATAAAAAATGACCTTGAAACCGCTGACCAATTTCATAAAATCCCTGCCCCACCGCTAAATCAGGCTGCTGATCCAAACTCAACATATAATGATCTCGAGCAGAAAGAGTCCCGAATAAAAGAAAAAGAAACAAGAGAAAAAATCGAATATTAGGCATAAAAAAAACTCCTTTTAAATGGAAGTAAAATTATGCCTATTATACCGAAAAAAGCGAAAGAAGGCGACTACTTTAGTGGTTAAAACCGTCTCCGCCATCTTCTTTTGGATCAGAAAAATCGGTTCGATGAACGGCCAACTTAAAAGGCCGCACAAGCGCATCTTCCCCAATCGTTAAAATAGCAATCGTTCCGGCAACAAACAGCCCTCTAGATATAGCCGCCGGCCCAACAAGCAAGCGAGTCAACCCCTGGGCCTTAAAAAAGGCCTTTGCTTCCGCAACATAATCCACAGAAGACACCGATTTACCAGCTTTCACCGCTTCATTCGCAAGATGTCCTAAATGAGATTTCAATTGATCAAAAGGATTAGAGCCAATTCCAGCGACAAAACCAAGCCCTAACTGAACAGGTAAAGGTGTCCCTGTCGCAAAAGAATAGGCACACATAAACGCCTCTTCTCTTAAAAAAGTAGCCCCCACAACAGCAGGAACCATAAATTTAAACAAACCATGTTGCCGTATAAATGGCATCAATCCTATTTTTTCGCCCGTCGCCATCGCGCCCAATTTAGGCGCATCAAAAACAGTAATAATAGCAGACGTAGGAATCGCGGCAACCGTAGCGGCAGCTAATTTTTCAAGGGCAGAAAAACTGTAATCAGGATCCCCTTTACTAAAATAAGCAAGAGTTCCATTTTTAGCCAAATACATCGTAACATACGTCGGAATACGCCCTATAAAAGAAGCGGTAGCGCCCGCATAAGGCGATCGAAGTGCTATTTTAGCCTCTCCTGCTGCACAAGTCCAAGCCAAATGCCCTCTACATTGCAAACGAGATTTAACAGCATCCATAGGATTCCAAAGACCTGTTAAAATAGCAGCCAGTGTAATGCTTCCAGGAATAGCATAAGCAAATCGCGCAAGCGCTCGAGATTCTTCTGCCGTTATAGGACGTGTATAAGCCTCACCAAGATGCCAAGAAAAAGAAAGACCAGCACGGTTTGCAGATTGAACCAACTCCTTAGAGCGATTAACTCCAGAATGTACGGAACCAAAAATTCTATGAGAAGGAGCAAGTGGCGGTAAAACAGGTTGCGAGGTCGGAATCCCTGCTGAAAGACGCGAGAAACCTGGCCCAGCCATTTTTGCAGCAACCAATCCCCCTACTACCGCAGGGACTACAGGAGCTAAAGGTTTAAACTTAGATAAAACAGAAGTAGACATAAAAATACTCCTTAAAAAAATTATAAAACAATTATAAAATATAATTAAATAATTGTCAAATAAAGAAAAATATATAAAGTATTAACGATTTAAAAGTCTATCCTTAAGATACGCATACATCTCGGATGTCTGCGTAATAACCTCTTCTGGAAGTTGAGGGATAGGCCCTTCTTGATTCCAGGTTTTAGCCAAATAATCACGAATAATTTGCTTATCATAACTGGGGGGCGAAATACCCGGTTCATACAAGTCTAAAGGCCAGTACCGAGACGAATCTGGCGTTAAAACCTCATCAATCAAAACAACCTCATCCCCAATTTTACCAAATTCAAATTTTGTATCCGCTAAAATAATACCCTTGGTTTCCGCATAGCGTCGCCCTTCTTCATAAATTTTTAAGCTCATTTTTTCCAAATAATCGGACAAATCTGCCCCTATAAGATCCACCATTTGTTGTTTGGTGATATTTTCATCATGTTCCCCCATCTCCGCCTTATAAGCCGGAGTAAAAATAGGCTGTTCTAAACGATCCGCCATACGCAAACCTTTTGGCAACTCTATGCCACAAACAGATCCCGTTTGTTGATATTCTTTCCAACCAGATCCTATAATATAGCCTCGAACAACACATTCTACAGGAATAAGATCTGTTTTTTTAACCAACATCGAACGACCTTCCAATTGAGCCGCATATAGCTGACAAATGGGTGGAAAATCCGAAACCCGTGTGGAAATAAGATGATGCGGAATATCCTGTCCAAAACGATTAAACCAAAAAGCTGAAATTTCTGTTAAAACTCGGCCTTTATTGGGAATTCCATTGGGTAAAATAAAATCAAAAGCAGAGACACGATCTGAAGCCACCAATAAAAGATGTTCGCCAAAATCGAACACCGAGCGCACTTTGCCCTTTTTAAAAAGAGGCAATCCATCAAAATCAAGATCCGTTAAAACAGGTGTACTTTTTTCTATCATAAAAAAACGCCTCTCTATGGTTTAAAATATCTCTGATTATAGGATACAAGCTTCACGTCATTTCCACAACGAGAAATATAAAAAGAATCCAAAAAATATCGGTCAGATAAGTGCTGGATTTGGGGTAAAGAAAAAGGAGAACGCGCCGCTTCACCCAACAAACAAGGGGCCACATAAAAAACAAAGCAGTCCACACAATTCGCAGCCACTGCAGAAGAAAAAATACCGACTCCGCCCTCAATTAAAAGAGTAGAAATCCCTTGAATATACAAATTCTTTAATAAGAGATCCCAAAACATAGGGCCATCCGTCATGGAAAAACGAATAACCGTCGCCACCTTAGAAAGCGCTAGAACCTGATCCTCTGGTGCCGCATCATCTACAAAAATAAGAAGCTGCTCAGGCGCATAAAATTGCGTCACCTTAGCATCCAAAGGAAACCGAGCATGACGATCTAAAACAACAAGCTTAGAGACCCGCTGAGTCTGACGCTTAAGACGAATGGTTAAACTCGGGTTATCCGTTAAAATCGTCCCTATTCCTACCAAAATGGCATCCGATACAGCCCTCAACCGATGAACATCCTTCCTGGATTTTTCACCTGTAATATACATACTTTCTCCTGAAGCAAGCGCAATCTTCCCATCTAAACTCATGCCCACTTTAAGCGTCACATAGGGTTTTTGAGCCAAAACCCCGTTTAAAAAAGCGCCATGAACATGACGCCCTTCAAACGCCAAAAGCCCCGACCTAACCCGAATCCCAGAGTCTATTAAAAGATGCTTAGAAGACCGTGCCGCCACAATAGGATTCACATCTTCCACCGAATACACCACTTCCGAAATACCCGCTGCAATAATAGCGTCCACACAAGGTGGCGTTTTACCGTGATGCGAGCACGGCGATAAGGTAATGTAAAGCGTCGCGCCTTTACAAGCTGCGGAACCGGCCTCCGCCATGGCTAAAATTTCTGCATGGGCCTCCCCTTCTTTAGCATGAACACACATAGAGAGAATAGAAGTACCGCGACAAACAGCTGCAGAAACAGCGGGATTTCGCCCCGTTTTACCTGCCATAGACCGAGACAATTTAAACAATCGTCGCATTAATCGCAGATCAAAAGAAGTCCAAGTCATAGCCATTAAAAAATAGTAGACGATTTAAAAGAAGTCGGTGGCTTAGGTGCTGAAGTCGGTGGCACGGGTGCATCAGATTTTAAAACAACATCCTCCACAGGATCGCCAACAATATAAGACGTTTGAGCCGAACCAAAATAAACCGTCAACTTACCGCCCACTTCAAGTTCAAAACTTAATGATTTTTCATCACCTGGCTGATGCAAATCCGAATAAATAACCGTCTCCTGAGACTGTTGAGGCGCAGTAAACGCGAGACGAATAGATTGCGCTTTCCAGCGATGTAAAACCAAAAACGTCACATCCACACGTCGAAGTCCACCCTCATCTGGAAAAAAGGTTTTTTTAGGCGAACCACACACAAATCGAACCGGAAGCCCATTACTTAAAAGCACTTGAATGGCCTCATTTGCAGAAACTTTGCCATGGGCTGCGGGGAATTGATTCAAAACAGCACCCCGTGGAACCGTTAAAGAAAACTCACCCCCAGATACTTTCACAGAAAAGGCCTTAGATTGTAAATCCGCAACAACATCACTATAAGGACGCCCTATTAAACTCGGTACCGGCTTACTCAACAAGCCAGAAGAAACATAAAGTCTAATCTTTCGAGATTTTTTAACAAAATATCCCGCAGGGGGCTTCGTATCCAATACAATCCCTTTATCATAATTGGCACTCAGTCGTTCCCCTACCAACACCGGTTTTAAAGAAACCCCCTCTAGGGTTTTAACAGCCTCTTCATAGGTCATACCCACAACCGAAGGAACTGCTTGATCAGGAAGCGCGTTCATATAGCGATCAAAAAAGAAATGGCCCACAAAAAAAACCACAATAAGAACAAGAATCCACCACCCCTTAAAGAACCCCGATTTAAAACGGCCCCCCCAAACCTCACGAGAGGACGGCACGTCTTGGGGCGGCGACGCATGAAAAGGCTCTAAAACCGGATAATCCTCTTTAAGTTCCATTTTGCCTTGATACACATGCGCAAGATCTAAAAAGGATTGAAACCGTTTTTCAGGAAAAACAGAAAGCGAACCATAAATAAGGGTTCTAATTTTATCTGGAAAATCAGGAAATACAGGTTCAAAAGGATCAAATTCATTCAGCATCGTGTTTTTCAATTCAGCTGGATTCAGGGTATAAGGATGGGGCCATTTTTGGCTAAAAAGATAAAACAACAAAACGCCAAACGCATAAACATCCGAACGAATGGAATATACAGAACGATGCAAGGTTTCCGGCGGATAAAACATCAAATCCTCAACCACTTCAAAGGAATCCAGATACTGTTTCAAAACAGTCATATAAATCATCGAACGCGTGAGCTTAAGTTTATGGCCTTCTGTCACATAAAGCCCTGTCATCGTAAGCTGCCCTGACCACAAATGCTGAGACTCTAATTTAAGCAAGCCAGACACAACAGGAGAAACCAACGTCCAAATATCTTGAACAGAAAGCACATGCGTCTCAAGATACACATCTAAAGGCACCATACCCACAAAATGTTCATAAACCGTGCAAAAATACCCCTCTTCGTAAGAGGCATCCAACAAAGTCAACAGAGAATCTTGTTTAATAACAGAAAGTTGAGAACATAAAATCAATAAATGATCGGCCAAAGCCTCCGTAATATATTCCGATTTATAAATCCAAACTGTCACATTTTTCTGAGTATGAGAATCAAAGGCCAAATAACAAAAGGTTAAAAGATCTTCGGCTAGAAGATCTAACTGATGGTATCGCAATGATAATTGAAGGGGCCATACCATAAATATTTTCTCCACTCACGTCGGATTGAACTACTTACGACGCTTAGAAACACCTTGCTTGTTTTTAAGATTACGACGAATATCAATTTGTTTTTCTTCAGACTTTTTCAAAAAATTGCTCAAACGATCTTCAAACCCCGGATTTTTGATTTTTTGCTTAATAAATAAAGCGGGATCTGGCTCTTTAACTTTGGCCTGCTTAATCGAAAAATCCAATTTTTTCTTTTCATTGCGACCTAAAACACGAACGGTAACTTTATCCCCTACTTTAATAAGGCTATTAATATCCGTAATGTATTCATTCGCAATTTCAGAAATATGAACAAGGCCTTCTTCTCCCGTATGAATACGAACAAAAACACCAAAAGGCGCCACACTGGTCACTTCGCCTTGAATAATAGAACCCTGAAGTTCTGCATCTGTCATCGGTAAAGCTTTAGGTTCTGAGGAAGATTCAGAATTCAGGCTAGATTCAGGGGTAGAAGATACCCCGCCTTCTTCAGAATCTACAATTTCTTCTATTGGATCCAAATTACTCACACTCTCATTCCTTTTTACAATTTAGGCGGTATAAAAATATACACTCGCTCACCTTCATTCACATATCCCAGTTTTGACTTTGCTTCTAACTCCCAAAACTCTGATGTTGTGATTTCAAGTAACTGCTGATTTAAAACGGCACGCTTTTCCTGTTCAAGCATATAATCTCGACACAATGCAGCATATTGTAGTTTGAACATATTATATCGGAAAACATTGCGAATTCCAATAGAACAGATATACCCCATTAAAGTAAGAGTCATCAGTAAAAATAAAAAATAACCCAGGCGAGGCGGTTTATTCAAGCGTTAATAACCCCTTGCGACCCAAAAATTGCGCCGTATCGCCCAATGCTTCTTCAATACGTAAAAGTTGATTGTATTTCGCAACACGATCTGTACGGCATAAAGATCCGGTTTTAATTTGTCCCGCCTGTGTTGCAACAGCCAAATCCGCAATAAACGTATCTTCACTTTCACCCGAACGGTGAGAAATAACGGCGGTATATCCCGCACGAGTAGCCATATCGATAGCCTCTAAAGTTTCAGAAACCGTGCCAATTTGATTGAGTTTAATTAAAATAGAATTTCCAACCCCCTCACGAATACCCTTCGCTAAAATAGCTGGATTTGTCACAAACAAATCATCTCCTACCAACTGAACCTTACGCCCCAATCGTGTCGTCAACTCAGACCAACCTGCCCAATCGGATTCATCCAAGCCATCTTCAATCGAAAGAATAGGATACTTGGAACACAACATTTCATAATAAGTCACCATTTCTGAAGCCGTTTTCACAACCCCTTCTCCAGACAAATGATACGCACCATTTTGATACAATTCAGACGCCGCAACATCTAAAGCAAGTGCAATATCTCGACCAGGAACATACCCCGCCTTTTCAATCGCCGTAATAATAACTTGAATAGCCGCCTCATTACTGGCAAGAGAGGGGGCAAATCCTCCCTCATCCCCTACAGCAGTTGTATGCCCTAACTCATGCAACACTTTTTTCAAGGTATGAAACACTCGGGTTCCCATATGAAGAGCCTCTGAAAAAGAGGCAGCACCAACAGGCATAATCATGAATTCTTGAATATCCACTGTATTATCAGCATGAGCCCCACCATTGATAATATTCATCATTGGAAGCGGTAAAACCACAGAAGAAAGCCCCCCTAAATAGCGATAAAGAGACTGTTGAGAATAAGCCGCACCCGCACGCGCACAGGCCATAGAAACCCCTAGCATAGCGTTGGCACCTAAATTGGATTTATTCTCCGTTCCATCTAAAGAAATCATCAAAGCATCAATGGCTTTTTGATCCGTTACATCCATACCAACCAACGCTTCATTGAGGGTTGTTTTAACCCGTTCAACAGCCGTTAAAACACCTTTTCCAAAATAAACGTCGCCGCCATCTCGAAGCTCTAAAGCCTCACGAGACCCTGTAGACGCCCCTGAAGGCACAATGGCACTGCCATGAAAACCACTATCTGTAAAAACCTCTACCTCCACGGTTGGATTACCCCGAGAATCTAAAATTTGTCGGGCATGACACTGAGTAATAATAGGCATAAAAGAACACTTCCTTCACTAAAATTAGAAGGATTATACCATCCACGACGAAGATAGACAAAAACATCTAAAAAGTGTTACATAGTAAAGGTATGAGTGATTACACCCTAAACAAACAGAAGCTCCAAAAATTATTTCAAATCGCACTTGAAGAAGATTGCCCAGCTGGTGACGTAACCGCTCAATGCCTCCTCAAAAAAAACACGCTCCATGAAGCCACCATCATCAGTAAAGACACAGGTATTTTTTGTGGCGAACTGATTTTTTCAAGCCTCATTGCCCTTGTAAGCCCCCTCATTGAATATCAAATCCATGTCAAAGACGGGGAACCTCTCACTCCCAACCAATACATCGCCACACTAAAAGGCCCCGCATTTTCTCTCTTAATTCTTGAAAGACCGCTACTGAATTTCTTACAAAGACTCTGCGGCATCAGCACCTTAACACATCGCTACGTCACCACCTTAAACAATCCCAAAATAGACATTTTAGACACGCGAAAAACAAGCCCCGGCTTAAGAGATCTCGAAAAATATGCCGTCAAAATTGGGGGTGGAAAAAACCATCGGATGAGTCTATCCGACATGGTATTAATCAAAGAAAATCACCTAGATGCCCTTAAAAAAGAAGGAGCCATAGCCGAACTTCACACTCGAATTCAATCCTTTAAACTGGCAGCTCCTCATATCCCTATAGAAATCGAAATCGAAACCTTAGATCAATTGGAAGCCTTTGACTTAAAAGCGGTAGATTTCATTCTACTCGACAACTTCGATATTTCAGACATTGAAAAAGCCATTGTTCAATGTAAAGCCAAAGGATACACAGCAAAATTAGAAATTTCTGGAAATATTTCACTGGAAACACTTCCCTTATATCGCCATTTGGACATCCATCGCATTTCCATTGGAAAACTCACACATTCCGCACCTGCATTTGACCTCAGTTTAAGAATGGCCCCTCTCACCTCATCATGTTAGATTTAACCACAAAAACAGACTACGATGCCCTAGAATACCCCGAATTAGTATCAGTCTGCCAATCCTGTAAAAAATGTGACCTCCATCAAACACGAAACAACGTGGTCGTGGGAAAAGGACCCGTCCCCTGTCATTTAATGATTATTGGCGAAGGGCCAGGCGAACAAGAAGATCTCAGTGGACTTCCCTTCATTGGAAAAGCCGGTCAACTCCTCACAAAAATATTAGAATCCGTTGAAATTAACAGAGAAACAGAGGTCTACATTGCCAATACGGTCAAATGTCGCCCCCCACAAAACAGAACCCCCTTTCAAAGTGAAATTGAAGCCTGCACCCCCTATCTGTTAAGGCAAATTCAACTGGTACAGCCCAAAATACTCTTACTTTTAGGGGCGCCTTCCTTAAAAACCATTTTAGGCAATGAAATTCCCATTACAAAAGCACGCGGACAATGGTTTCAATCCAAAGTATCCTACATGGACGATCCCCTCTATATCATGCCGTTATTTCATCCCGCCTACTTACTCAGAAATGCCTCCAAAGAAAAAGGCGCGCCAAAATGGCTCACGTGGCAAGACATCCAAGAAGTAAAAGCCGCCCTCTCTTTTTACACAAAAAAAGATCTCCCCGTTTAAAAAAAAACAGATTCCCGATATAATAAAAAGACCATGGCTGTGAAAAAACAAAAAAAACATCAAAAAATATCCGACCACTTCAGCAGAAGAGACTTTCAATGTCATTCGGATCCCAGAGAAAATCAATTTAAAATTTCAGCGGGCCTGGTAGGCGCTCTGGAATTATTGAGAAGTAAAGCAAACAATCGCATCAATATCATCAAAGGATTTCAAACGGTCGCTTCTGCTGAAAAAGAAGGAAATGTAAAACGAAATTTTCACACACAAGGATTAGCGGCAAACATCACCATTGAAAACATGAGTATTCAAGAGGTATTTTTACTCGCAGAAGAAATTCCCGAAATTACGGGCATTGGCCTCAACGAACATAAAAACTATGTTCATATTCGAGTCAATAAAGCTAAAACAAGAACCCTATTCATCGACACAGGCTCCCTTCATGATGTGGAATTAACACCAGAACTGCGCGAAAAACATCGGCTCATCAAAAAACCATACCATGGAACACCTATCGATTAACCCCATTAACGACTCCATTCTGTCTGATTTTTTACAATACCTGGCTCATTTTAAACAGTATTCTAACCATACCCTATCCAATTACAAACGAGATATTCTAAAGTTTGCCGAATATGCCAAAAAAAACACACTCAATCTAAACCGATTCACCCATAAAGACTGCCGAAATTATTTAAGAGATCTCCAAGACAACGCCTACAGCACGGCTACCATTCATCGAAAAGTAGCCGCCCTACGTTCTTTTTGGACCTTTTTATGTCAAACACATAAGGCCTCAAAAAATCCATGGAAAGACACCTTAATACCCAAAAAAAGCCATAAACTACCCACAACACTCAGCGAAAACGAAATGGCCAACTTCTTGAACGAACTTCCGACAGAAACAAACATAGACACTCGAAACAAAGCCCTTTACGAACTCTTATACAGCACCGGACTCCGCGTATCCGAACTCGTAAATATCAATCTAAGCGATATTCAATACGACGCCCATACCATTCGCAGCATTGGAAAAGGAAACACAGAAAGACTGGTATTGTTTAGCGACACCTGTAAACATCACCTCCTCTACTATCAAAACAACATACGTCCCCACTGGATCACACGCCCAACAGAGGCCCTATTTCTAAATACAAAAGGACAACGATTAACGCAAAGAAGCGTTCAGCGCATCCTAAAAAACGCCACCAAAAAGCAAGGCATTGAAAAAATCGTCACCCCTCACACCTTACGACACAGTTTTGCCACAGATCTCTATAATGGAGGGGCTCATTTACGCGCCATTCAAGAACTATTGGGTCATAAACAACTCTCTACAACTCAAATTTACACCCACATTTCCAATAAAAAAATCAAAGAAGCTTATGATAAAGCAAGCCCCTTAGGTGACTGTTCCGAAATAGAGGTAAAACTGATATAATCATCCCACTATGAATGACATGAAAACACGAAACAACCAATATTTATCGCCTGTTCTAGGCAGGTACCATGAAATTGAGTTTAAAAATGGCAAGGGCTGCTACCTTTATGATACCCAAGATACCCCTTATTTAGATTTTTCATCGGGAATTGCCGTCACCTCAACCGGACATTGCCATCCAACTGTTGTTAAAGCCATCCAAGATCAAGCAGCCACCTTAATTCACCCCTGCATTGGCATGGGTTACTATGACCCCCCTCTAAAATTAGCCCAAACCCTATCAGAACTCATGGGGGGTGGGTATCAAAGTTTCTTCACACAAAGCGGATCAGAATCCAACGAAGCCGCGATCAAACTGGCAAAATATGTCACCAAAAGACCCCGTCTGATTGCCTTTAAGGGCGGCTTTCATGGTCGAACCCTGGCCACGATTTCGCTGACCACGTCCAAAGAAAAATATAGAAAAGGCTACGACCCCTTATTGGAAGGCATCGATTTCTTTCCCTATCCTTATGCCTATCGCTGCCCCTGGGGAAGTACAGTGGAATCTGAATGTCTCACCCAAGCCTTATCAGCACTTGAAAACAGCCCCTTGTTCACAGACCAAGTAGCCGCCGTGATTGTAGAACCCATATTAGGAGAAGGCGGCTATGTCCCCATGCCGAAACCCTTTATGCAGGCATTGGCCAAAAAATGCAAAGAAAAGGGCATTTTACTCATCGTAGATGAAATTCAAAGCGGCATCGCAAGAACAGGAACGTGGATTTATAGCCAACAATTGGGCATAGAACCAGATATCATCACCTTAGCAAAAGGACTCGCGTCCGGCATGCCTTTAGGCGTTTGCATGGCTAAAACCGAACTCATGAGTCAATGGTCCCCTGGCGCACATGGCGGCACCTATGGCAGCAATCCTGTAACCTGTGCCGCCGCAAACGCAACCTTAGAGGTACTTAAAACTCAAATTCAAAACATTCCTGATTTAGGCAAAAAAGCCTTAAGCTTCTTACATGAACAACTGGATCAAACGGACTATGTAGGCGATATTCGCGGCACGGGATTAATGATTGGCATTGAAATTGTCACAGACAAAAAAAGCAAAACTCCCGACACAGAAAAAATGAAACAAATTTTAAACAGCTGCAGAGAAAAAGGGCTGATTGTCATTGCCTGTGGCATTCATGACAACGTCATTCGCATCATCCCCCCTCTCATTATAGATCTTAAAACCTTAATCGATGGACTAAGCCTTTTAGTTGGAGTCATTCATGAATCAAATTAAAGGAAAACATGCCATTTTAGAAGCCTTAAAAGCAGGCCATAATATCCATCAAATTTTAATGGCAAGTTCCGCAAGACAAGATGAGATCATGCAACAAATCATCCAACTCGCACGCATTAAAAACATCCCCATTCGAGAACTTAACCCCAAAGAGTTCAATCAAACATACAGCGAAAAAGGCACGCAACACATTGTGGCATTCAGCGCCAATATCTCTCATATCTCTCTAGAAGACGTCGTCACTCACATGGAAGATCACCCGCGAATTGTGTTACTCGATCACATTGAAGACCCGCATAACATGGGTGCCATTTTGCGCAGTTGCGAAGCATTAGGTGTCTCCACAATTCTTTACCCAAAGGACAGACAAAGCACCCTGAATAGCACTGTTATTAAAACCTCTGCCGGCGCTATTTACCACCTCAATTTAGTACAAGTCACCAATACCGCACAAGCGGCAACAAAACTCCGGCAAAATGGATACTGGCTCTACGGCGCCGACGTTCACAATGGCCAGCCCCTTAGCAAGGTTGTCATCAATAGCCCATGGGTACTCATTGTAGGCAATGAACAAAAAGGCATTTCCAGACCCATTAGTAAATTATTACA
Source organism: uncultured Rickettsiales bacterium (assembly GCA_964539135.1). Classification (GTDB taxonomy): domain Bacteria; phylum Margulisbacteria; class Marinamargulisbacteria; family CAZIFG01; genus CAZIFG01. The sequence goes on along the minus strand of CAZIFG010000018.1, from coordinate 17,812 downwards.
TGCAGGCATTACCATCCCCATGAAAGGTAATATAGAATCCTTAAATGTATCCGTCGCAACGGGCATTATGCTCTATCAAATGAGTCAACACGAATGAGTCCCTGGCTGCAGAACCCTTTTTCAGGACAAAAAAGTGTTCGCAGCAAAATCATGGCCCCCTTTATCGTGTTAATGGGTCTCTTTCTCATCACAAGCCTAGGACTCTTCTTCTATACCGTATCTGAAATCGCCATACACCAAACGCAACGAGATCTAGACCAAGAAAGCACCCTCATCAGAAAAGCCCTCAAACAAGAAAATGCCCTCCAAAAATATACCCAGTCCGCTCAAGTATGGAAAAATGTACAATCAGACCCTAAAATTGACATTGCACTCCTCTATCAAAAAAGCGATCATCAAAAAGAAATCCACGATATAATTTCAAGTTCTGAAGGACTTTCAAAAAAACCCACACTTCAAAAAGACATCAAAACCCTATTCAAGCAACAAAAAAAGCATCAAAAAATACCCAGTGTAATCGCCTTCAAAAGTGCAGGAACTCGCTATCAACTCCACATCACAAAAGGGCCCTTAGATCCCCATCTTTATGTCATTCTCATTAAAAAAACAGCTGAAAATTATCCCCTTAAAACATCTGCCGTAAGCCTTATATTAATCCTCATTGGGCTCATAAGCTGTATCATATTTCTAATCTATAATAGAATCATTCAACTCCTCACACATGCTATTGACCACCTTGCCAGCGTTTCAAAAAACATTGCAAATGGAAATTTAAATCAAAAGTCAAAAATTAAAAGCCGCGATAAATTAGGTGAGCTTTCCGATATTTTTAATGCCATAAGTGCTCAATTAAATGAAGCCATAGAAAACCTACAAAAAGAAACCCAAAGATCTGAAGCCATCATTTCCTGTATTCCAGAAGCCATCATCGTCACAGATTTAGATAACCGATTAATCATTGCCAACAACAGAGCCGAAGAAATGTTTAATTTCTCATCCAACAAAATACAGGGAAAGTTTTTATTGGAATATATTAACAATAAAGACCTGGTCTCCGCACTCAACGAAAAGAAAAAGAAAAACACCCTTCTAAAACAGGATATTAAAATTCCAGATAGTAAAGGACAAGACCGTATCTATTCGATTAACTCCAATCTGGTGGAAAACATGAATAAAAATGCCATTGGTGTCATTACCGTACTCAGAGATCGCACCCACGAAAAGCAAATAGAAGGCCTTCGCGATGGATTTTTAAGAACCGTCTCTCATGAATTAAGAACGCCACTGACCTCCGTCATGGGATTCATTGAATTGGTACAAAACACCGCCACCTTAACTCCCGAGCAAAAAGGATATTTAGCCACCTCATTAAAAGAGGCCTCCAATTTAAAATCTCTCATTAACGACCTCTTAGATTTATCTCAAATCAGTGCCGGAAAAGTTCAACTCCATCTAAGTCCCATTGTCATCAAAGAACTCATCGATGACACAATCATCACCTTAAGTCCTTTAGCAAAAGGGAAACAGCTCAACATCAGCTCTTCTTTAGGCACAAAAAAATTAAAAATATATGCCGATCTACCCAAACTACGCCGTATTTTACTCAATTTAATGTCCAATGCGATTAAATTTACAGAATCAGGCCGAATTGATATTCACTGCAAAGAACTGGAGGATAGCCTTGAATTTTCAGTTCAAGATACAGGGATTGGTCTAAGAGAAGATGAAAAAGAAATTATCTTTGAAAAATTCAGACAAATTGATTATTCCGACAAACGAAAATACGACGGCATCGGACTCGGACTCTCGATTGTAAAACAATTAGTAGAAATGCACCACGGCACCATTCGCGTAGAAAGTGAATACGAAAAAGGCTCTACCTTCATCTTTACAATCAAAAAAAACTTAAATAAAGTCAGCACGAGCAAAAAAGAAAAAGACGATAAAAAATCGCCCAAACCCTCAAAAGAAAAACCAACATAGAAAAATGAAATTTAAGCAAAAACCACATTGACAAACCACCCCCTTTCACACTAGACTAATGAACCTATTGGAATTCTTATAAAGAGGTCCATTTAATCCCTACGGAGGGATGGCGGAGTGGTCAATCGCAGCAGACTGTAAATCTGCCCAGCTACGCTGTTCGGTGGTTCGAATCCATCTCCCTCCACCATAAAGTCCATCACGTTAAAAATATCTATATATGAAAAAAATAATATCCAATCACTTTCTAGAGATGGCGTTTTCAGGAACAGAATCCCCAATTGGCACATGTTCATCGCATGAAAGTTTGACAAAAAAAGCACGAACCGAACCAGCTACACCTTTAGAAGAAGCCGAACATGCCATCCATTATTGTATCAGTGCCCTTCTGCTTAAAACCTCATACAAAGACCCCTCTCTTATTTTAGACATTATGAAGGTATTCATCGAAAAATTACATGATTCTTATAAAAAGGGTTGGATTAAAACACCTGAAGACTTAACAACGCCACCCAGTCCATACATGCAATTCCTATTTAAAGTCCTGCAAGGTATCTTACAAAATCGAGTCCACGCCACATATGCCTCTCAAGAACCTTCTCAAGGCATCACCGTAAGACAATCTAAAGCCGAAATAAAACAAGCCCTCAAAAAATACGATTGCCTCTTTAAAAGCGCCCAAATAAAAGAAGACTATTTAGACGTCCTTTTTGAAAATTTTAAAAAAGAGGCCAAAGAAATCCGATACCATAATGAAAAAAATAAAGACTTAAACTTAAGGCTCGATCACATAGAAAAAGCATTCCTTGAAAGAGGAAAAAGTCTATACAACGATTTAGCATACACCCTGCTTCTAGCACCATTAGTAAAACCTTCTGACGCTTTTTTAAGGCATATGTTAAGAACAACCCCCCCCCCGTTAAGCCAAGTAGAAACAGAAAAAATAAAAGAAGCCTATGCAATAGCAATATCCCAATTCGAATTAAATCACACAACAATCCAAAAAGCTCAGGAAATCATAACGAACATTATAAGAAAAAAAGAAGCCGTACAAGAAATAGCCCCTGAAAGTGCCCAAATAAGTACCGAACAAAGAACCCAACTCGACAGAATCATAAGCCTATATGAACAATTAGAATTAGAGACCATGCGAAAAATACTCACCCTCTTAAAAAAGGCAGACGCAGACTCTCAAGTCCATGCCTTTGGACAAGAGCTTCAAGATGTCATTGCAGATGAGGATGGAAAATGCCCCCTTGGATATTCCAGACGGGCAAAAAGTGGTATTGAAACATGCCATGGTATCGATCAAAACTCCTTACTTCAAAAAATAAGTGTCTTGATGAAAGAAGAATTACAAGGATATATCGTCAGTTATATTGAATTGAAATTAAATATGCTAGACCCAGATGGAAGCGGTTCTTATATTGGAGATGATTTTAAAGGACTCCCCAAAGAAAAAATTCAAGAAAAGCGTCGAATCATGAAAATGACCAATTTAGATCTTGCAAGAGATCAACACAGCGTGGTTCTCGCTGAAAATATCTTAAGACGCCATTATCGAATTTCATGTCAAGAAGTAGATGCCATTGGCGCCTACGAGTATGTCAAAAACATGCTCCAATCTCGCCAAAATCAAAAAGAATTAATCGCAAAAATAGCGGATTTAATGCACCCCCAAACATTAATTAAAGTGTTAAAAGCAACAAGCGCAGCAGAAATCACTGAAGCACAACAAATAGGATACGGTAATGGGGATCCTATATGGGAAAGCGCCATCGATGCCCCAAAAAGCAGCCCCGAATTTTTAAGAAACGACATGTTCTGTCTTAAAATTTTAATAGATGCCGGCATTTGTGAATTCATTGAAACAGGAGCCCAAATCCAACTGAGTTTAACAGATCGTCATTCCCCAGAACATTTCCTAGATCCCCTAAATTTAGACCGTATTCATAGGCATTTAATCTTTTTAGGACTAACCGCCGAATCGCCCTACCTCTATAAACAACAGGCCCTCCAGGCCATACTGGAAACACCTGAACCCGAAAGAATAACAATGCTTCAAGCACTAAAGATAAACGAAGTGCGAATTCTGCTTAAAATCGCCACGATAGAAAATCGCATAACAGAAAGAAATGAACTATTAGAGTTCCTAATTTTTGATGCTATAGAATCAGAAAATCAAGACCTCCTGAAAATATTAAGATCAGACTACCCCGAAATCTTAAGCCTCGATTATTTAGACGGCCTAAGAAATAAAGACGGAGAAACGCTGTTAACCCTTGCAATAGATCATAATGCCCACGCTATTGTATTACTGTTGGGATCATGGGGCCTTTCAAAAAACACCCCCAATACAAAAGGAACCCCACCTCTCCTCCTGGCCGCTACAACTCAAAATATAAACATATTAAAAGCCCTTGTCTATACAGAGGCAGGCATAAAAGATTCTAACTTAAACATTAGCGTATCCAGTAATCAAAAAGAATTTGCCTATAGCATACTCGTAAAAAACAGATTTTTATTCAGACACTTAAGCGGGGACGCGCAACAACTTCTACACGATATCAACCCTTTAGGTTTTTTAGACATGCCCATTTTAGATACACAGCTTCCAGCTCTCCGCCCCCTGCAAATAACCGTCCAATTCCCCCAACTCCCTCAGAGTTGGGACGCAGCGGTTAACCCAGATTCTGGGAGTGAAGGAGATGACGATGAGGATGACAACATGCCCCCCACCACAGGAAATAGAATGAACGATATCGACGACTAAGGTCATGCAAAAGAACCCGACAATATTTACACGTGAATAGAACTAAGCTAAACTGACCCATCAAATAACCGTGAGTGCATTCAAGAGGAAAAACACATCTTCCTTTAAGCTCAAAAAATGATCTGGAGAAAAACATGAAAGTACTAAAAAACAGTCAAAAAGATAACATTGTGGGATTAGAAATAGAAGTCAGCCAAGACACACTGGAAAAAGCCTTTGACAATGCCTTCAAAAAAGTAGTGAAACACGCGAAAATCGCTGGGTTTCGAAAAGGAAAAGTACCTCGATCTCTCTTTGAAAAAGAGTATGGGAAAGAACATATCGTAAAAGAAGGCATCCCCGAAGCTGTAAATATCGCCTATCTAAAAGCCATTCAAGAACTCAATCTACAAATCATTGACTACCCGAAAGATGTTAAAATCGAGGAATACAAAGAAAATCACCCCTTGTTATTTTCATGCAATGTGGAAGTACAACCAGAGGTCAAACTCGGCAAGTACAAAGAACTAAAAGCCACAAAAGAACCTGAATCCGCCGCTGAGGAAGCCCTCAGCGCAGAACTGGAAAAATTGAGAGATCAGTATGCAGAGTTTCAAACAGCAAAACGCGCCTGCCAAGAAAATGATATTATTCGTCTCCACATCGATGCCAGCATAGATGGCGAACCCTTAACCTTATGGACACGTCAAAATGCGGCCATTAAATTGGGAAACAGTAATTTTGGCGCTGAATTTGACAAAGAGTTAATGGGACTTGCAGCAGAGGCCACCAAAGAATTTACAATAACCTATGCAGACGATTTCGCAACACCAGAAGTTCAAGGCAAAGCAGTCGCGTTTAAAACCACCCTCGTAGAAGTACGTGAAAAAAATCTCCCTGAAATGAACGACGAATTGGCTAAAAAAGTCAGCCAAGGCAAACAAGAAACCGTAGACGCCTTAAAAGAAAGCATCCGTGTAAGATTAAATGCCAAAGCAAAAGAAGACAGTGAAATTAAACTCAAAACAGATCTTATTGATCAAGTGGTAGAAGACAGTCAATGTATCGTACCCGAAGTTTTGGTGAAACAAGACATAGATCAAAAAATAAGCGAATACAGAGAAAACATGAAACGATCAGGCTTCACTTTAGAGCAATATATCGGCATGACAGGTCAAAACATGGAAGAATTTAGAGCAGGTCTAAAAGCAGACTCCGAAAAACAAGTTAAAACAGAACTGGTTTTAAATGCTTTAGCCAAAGAATTAAATATCAAATACACAGAAGAAGACCTTATAGAAGAGTACAAAAAATTATTACCTGAAGATAAACGTGAGAATGTGCTCAAATACTTCAAAAGCATCAACCAAGCAGGATTTGAAAACATGTTAAGACAGCGTAAAACCATTGACTTTTTAGTAGAAAACGCCAAAATAACAGAGAAGTAAGCGAGTGTTAGACAGCCGAACATCCCGCAGACAAACCAATTTGGAGGAAAGCACATGGCATTAGTACCTATGGTTATCGAACAAACAGGACGTGGCGAAAGATCCTACGATATCTATTCTAGACTCTTAAAAGAGCGTATTATTTTCTTACATGATGGGGTTGATGATAATGTCGCCAATCTCATTATTTCTCAATTGTTATTCCTAGAAGCAGAAGACAATTCACGAGATATTTATCTGTACATTAACAGTCCAGGCGGTGTCGTCACTGCGGGAATGGCCATTTTTGACACCATGAATTTTATCAAGTCAAAAGTATCTACCATTTGCATGGGACAAGCAGCTTCCATGGGTGCCTTTTTATTGGCAGCCGGAGAAAAAGGCAAACGATATGCCCTACCCAACGCCAGAATCATGATTCATCAACCTCTAGGCGGTGCCCAAGGTCAAGCCACAGACATCGAAATTCAAACCAAAGAAATTCTACGCATTAAAAAAACACTCAACAGCATTTTAGCAGACCGTACAGGTCAAAAATTACCCAAAATTGAAAAAGACACAGAGCGTGATTTTTATATGAGTGCCGCTGAAGCAGTAGAATACGGACTGATTGACGAAGTCATCACAGCCCCCATCAACAAATAAATGGCGGATGACAATTTAAGCTGTTCGTATTGCGGAAAACCCCAACAACTGGTTGAAAAACTGGTTGTGGGTCCCCATTTAAACATTTGCAATGAGTGTGTGGATGCCTGTTTTGGCATTTTGCATGATGACGGCTTACTGCCTGTCATCCCACCCTCTACACCTACCAGCATTAAACCCCAAATTCAAGGACTCACAATCCCCAAAAACAACAAATCACAAAAAGAAGAGACTGTCCCCACCCCTGATCTCAAAACCATTCTAAAGCCCCATGAATTAAAGGCATTTTTGGAAGATTATATTATCGGACAAGACAAGGCCAAGCGAATTATATCCGTAGCGGTTTATAATCATTTTAAGCGGCTATGGTTTAAAAGTCCGGACGAGTTTAAAGAGGTAGAGCTTCAAAAAAGCAATATTTTATTAGTAGGCCCGACAGGAAGTGGTAAGACTCTATTTGCACAAACACTCGCCAAAAAGTTAGATGTGCCCTTTACGATTGCGGATGCCACAACCCTGACAGAAGCAGGTTATGTGGGAGAAGATGTAGAAAGTTGCTTGTACCGACTCTTACAAGTCGCTGATTTCAATGTCAAACGAGCTGAAATGGGCATTGTTTATATTGATGAAGTAGATAAAATATCCAGAAAATCAGAAAACCCGTCTATTACACGAGATGTATCGGGTGAAGGTGTTCAACAAGCGCTCTTAAAAATGTTAGAAGGTACCTTGGTAAATGTACCGGCGAAAGGTGGGCGTAAAAACCCACAACAAGAATTCATCACCATCGACACTTCCAACATTCTATTCATCACCGGAGGCGCCTTTCATGGGCTAGAATCCATTATTGAGTCTAGGTTGAATACGAAACGCATTGGATTTTTATCCGAGCAAGAAAAAGAAAGTGTCGAAAGTGATGCTGTATTCGAGCACATTCAACAAGAAGATCTCTTAAAGTTTGGGATCATTCCAGAACTCATTGGCAGACTACCCATTTTAGCCCCCTTGCGACGCCTGACAGAGGCCGATTTGGTAAAAATACTGACAGAACCCAAAAATGCCATTACCAAACAATTCCAAAAACTCATGAAAATGGACAATGTAACCTTAACTTACGAACCGGCTGCCTTAAAAAAGATTGCCCAAATTGCCAACATTCAAAAAGTGGGCGCCCGAGCTCTACGCGGTATTTTTGAAACCCTCATGTTAGACTACATGTTTGAAGCGCCTTCCGGAGATCAAAAAGAAATTGTGATAAGCGTAAAAGATGTAGATCAGTACGCAAAAGCCCATCTTTCAAAAGAAATGCAAGACAAATTAAATGCAGTCACAAAGCCCAAAAAAGACAGTGCCGTAACACTTAAAAACACCGAAAAAGAAGCGGCATAGAGAGGTTCCTAAATACCCCCCTCTCGGGGGTGCCAAGAACTTGGGACTGTTGCGAAATGCCTACGTTTGGATCAACTACAAGGCATTCCGAGTCCGAAAGCCCGGAATTTATATATCATAAATGAAGACTTGAGGACTAGGATAACACAGTAGATGGCCAAAATAGGCGTTTCGAAACAGCCCCAATTTTACGAATAGCCAAGATTTTTCAAGGTTTTTTCAAACACCTTATATTTATCTAGATGTTTTTTAACCCGATTATAATTCGCATATTGACGTGGCAAATCTAAACTGTCATCGGGTTTAAGCACATCTAAGGATTCCAAATCCGTTAAAATAGCATATATGATGGTTAACGTTTGTTTCTTATGTTTAGAATCAAGCTTTTTATTAAGAGAACAGCAATTAAAAAAAGATAAAAGATCTTTAAGTGTATCTTGATGTAAAACAACCGAAGGATTTTCCTCCCATACCACCTCTCGTTTTACTTTAGAGGGTGCCTCTAACAGTTTAGAAGGTACAACTCTCACATCTTGAGGCGGTGAAACAGAAACAGAAGACGCTGGACTCGATAAAACAGAGGGGCTCGGTAAAATAGAGGGGCTCGGTAAAATAGAACTAAAAGACGCTATTTTGTGAGCCTTTTCAGCGTCCTTTTTTTTAGAAGTTTCTTCCTGCTCATAGTACTTAAACGCCCATTCTAAGCTTTTTAATAGATCCCTCCACAAACCTGTTGATTTTGAATGTTTAATACATTTAAGCACTTGACTTTTGGTAAGAGAAGCAACGCTAAGTTCGGCCTGAATACCACTCAATAATGCGGGATCTTCAATATCATCTGGAAAAAAAGAAACAGACTCAAACGCTTTCATAAACTCTGAAAATTTTCCATTAAAAAGAATCTGATATCGAAACAAAATAGACGTTGAAGACGCAGACATAACTCCGTCCTTTAAATAAGTGGGAACACGAACCCCCCCTGTCTGAGGATCTAAGTTCAAATCTTTCATCAATTTCAAATAATCGGGGGTTTGAAGTAAAAATAAAACTAAAGAATTGTCAGACCGTTTAATAGCCGAAAGCCCTAGTCGAATTTTGGATTTATCCTGATCAAAAAAAACAGACATTAAAAAAAGAGACAAATCATTTTTAATGGGGGCACGCTTTAAATAGTGATGAATAGATGAAAAGAAAGGATAAAATTTAGTCCGCTCTGAAAAGGTAAATTTTGACATCACCGATAAGGCCACTTGAGGGTAGTAGGACGATAGCATCATGATAAAAACCCACCCTTTATTTGGAAGCGGCAATGTTCCGGCTCGAATTAATTCACGCTCCAGGATTGTTTTATCCAATCGATGAATCAGCCCTAAATAAGTATCTAGACAGCGACAATAAGGCAACAGATCAATCAATCGAATATCATCAAAAGCCTTATGCGTAAACAAAAAACGGCTCAATTCTACATCCGTCATAGGATCCGTCAGGGCCTTAACATAACGCATTTCATTTTCTGTCAACAATGATGAAAAAAGAGAAGCGCTAACTCGCTTAACAACACGTTTTCCATCCTCCTCACAAATAAGATCGTAGTTAATGTTGAAAGACAAAATACCCTGTCTGGTGTCAGGATTCAAGGCCAGTTTAGAAAAAAATGTCGACAGTTCAGCTTCTTTTTTTAAAATTCTAACAGCCGTCAACAAAAACTCTAAAACCGTAGGTGTAGAAACCTGCCTTTGAATCCTTTGATCAACTCTAATACCCAAGGTAAAGGGTCTAGAAAGTTCAAAAAAGGGATTTTCAGCAGAAAAACAAGTAGTCACGATCACCTCATAAGCAGATTCCAAAAAAGACGTTACAGACGATTGAGGGCGTTGAAGCGTAGAAATCTGTTTTTTCATCACATACTACTTCCGAGTTGAAGAAGATACCTTCTGCACTTTCAAAGAATTCACAACAGACTGCCCCGCTTGCAGAGGTCGTGTTGGTGTTGGTGGTAGCGGTGGTGGCGGCACAGTCCTCATTTGAATACCCAAAAACCCCACAGCGCCCTGCCTAAGGTTAAATAAAGGATTTATACGAGATTGTGCTGGAAACGCAACAGAAACAGCTGTAGTCGAAGATGAAGCACCTGTAGTAGAAACTGCAAGCGGTGTAGCCCCTACTTGAGGGGAGGGGGGAACATCTGGTAGCAACGCTGAACGATGGATATCATTTCGTGGAAAAATAGGAAGCAAGCGTACAAAAGCAGCTTCCGCAGAAGACTCTAAAAAAGGATAAAAACGCCCCGAAGTGGTAACAACCCCCTGCCCTTCTAAACTCTGAGTAAAGCGAGACACTAACCCCCCTGAACCTTCTGAAGTTGAGCTTCCAAACAAAACGTTAGGGAGCTCCGATGCCAAACAAAAAGAAATATTTCCAGCTGAAAAAGGGGTCATACAGGACAAAACCGGAGTATCATTATAAGGAACCCCATTAAAATAATGCGGCCGACTAGAACTGGCCAATTGAAGAGTCGCTGCACTACTCCGACGAGGACGCCCTATAGACAAAGAAGGCCCTGAATTGACCCCAGCGCCCACCATAGACATCGTTTCTATAGGTTGAATATACAAAGAATGTGAATACGCTACCCATTCATCATATAAGGCCCTATCTGGGCCTGAAAGATCGTTTAAAGTAGTCGCTCGCTTCATAATAAAATAAAGCTTACTCAATTCATAAACCATCCATCGAAACGATGACACGCGATGATCTCCAGATAGCCCCAACAAACGTGAATCCTTATGAAAAGAAGGCCACAAGGTTATTCCGGTAGCATCATCTAAGGCATTAAAAAAAGACAGCCCCAAAAGAGAAGTCCCCCCATTGCGAGATTTACCCCCATTAAAAAATAAATTTAAGAGTGATTTATTAATCGTGAAATCAGGGGTAGACGAATCATACGCATTTAACAATCCAAAAATTAAAAAGCGAAAATAAGCATTTTTAGCCAAAACACCCGGTCGAGTTCGGTTTTCTAGCAATTTTTCACGAGAAACACGATTCATAAATGAACTCAATGTCTGAGGATTGAACAAAATTTGATACGGCGATAAAAGGATCTGAAAATCTAAGCTAGCTGAAGGAGTGGCAGTGGGTCGAGACAAAAGCGTATAAAAATAATATATAAAAAGCAAGGGAACAAAAGGGGTCTTAGCAGCAGACGCCAAAGCCCGTTTGGCAATCACCATTAAGGTAGGATGTCCCTGCGTCACACGATCCGAAATTAAAAATTCAATTTCAGACAAGACATGTTCTAAAGCAACCCCTTCTTTAGAACGCGGATGAGATTTAAAATAAGCCAATTTTTGGCGCAAATTAACTAAAAATCCATTATAGCGATCTACAAAAGAATCTTTATCCATCAAATGCAGCCCCATAAACTGCCGTAAATAATCAATCAACAGAAAGGTTCTCAAAACAAGGGCCACATGATAGGCCAGTTTTTGTTCCCCCAAAGAATCTGTGCTGCTAAAAGCACGTGTATCTATTTTGTTTTTAAGAATGTCTAATAATTTCCCCCCTTGCTCCAAATAAAGTGCAGAACCCAAAGGATCTTGAGTTTTCAATTTACCTGTTTGGGAGTCAAATAAATGCGAAAATACCATCCCAAAAAAAAGACGCGCGGCCTCCAAAATAGGAATAGTCTCTTCATTAATAGAAATGGAAACCCCAAAATGGGCTCCCTGTAATTCAGATTCCAAATTACTCCATAAAGTTTGAAGTTCTCTAATGTCCCCACCGTCTTGTGAAAAATACGCCAAGGCTGGTTGTAAACCTGCTCGAAGCGAACGACGCGTCGGCTTATCCCAAAGATGACCTATCATAGACGTCGATAGAAGCGAAATAAGGTTCGCAGCAAAAGAAGCCGAGAACAAAGGGGGGCCATATTTTTGAAATTTCTCAAGAGGAGATAAACGTGTGTCAGGAATTACGATATTGTTATTCACAAAATCTTTTTGAACCAATCGAGGCGCTGTTAAATTTTGACTGTCCTGAGCCCCAATAAAAAGTCTAAATTCAGGCGGCAAAGGCTCTGTTCCTGTAGGCGTGGTTAAAACAGAAATTTCATATCCATCTGTAGACCCAGGCAAAAAGCGAGCATTCACAACCAAAGGCACGCCCAAAGTACCTCCCTCATTTAAAGCATAAGCCGAAAGATTCGCCGGAACAAGGGGGGTGGGTAATTGATCCCGATCGACAAAAAGCATACCCATTTGAATAACAGTAACTGCAACCTTAGCATTGGTTAAAGCCACAGGTTCCAGAGACACAACCCGACGAACAGGACCATCCGGAGATCCTACAATAGGCGCAAGAACTGTACCTGAATAACTGGCACCCGTCACAGCAATGCCTATAGGTTCTACATAATAATCATATCCAGCATCGCCTAAAGCATTTTCTTCTAAATCTATCCGTTGAGAAGCCAGCCACGCATTAACAGAAGTCGAATCTCCTGTATAGGAAATTCCCACACGATCTCTCGTACCAAAATAGCCCTGCCTCGCTGTTAAAGACGCCCGAATCAAGGGATCTGGACTTGTCACACGAAGGTCAATGGTCATATTGCCATCTTCTGGAACAGGAGACAACGGAGAATCCACACCTAAAATTTTCAAGGTATTTTCCACAACAAGAGTCAAAGGAACAGGATTCCCCGAACGAGAAGCCCCTAGCGCATCCCCATAAGGCGTCAAAACAAATCCAACCGGCGCCCGAAGTTGATTTTGAGCCAAATAACCACGGGGCCCCACCTGAATCCAAAGTTTCCGTCTGGAATAATCCACCCCCCACTCTACGCCTTCTGTTAAAGGCGTCCCATCCAAACGAGACAAAGAAAACTGTGCCGTTTCCAAGCCTGATGAAAGCGAAGGCCCAGATACAGAAGGAAAATCCCATTCATAACGTTGGGATGCATTCACAACAATAGACGCAGGCACGCCGCCTGTGATTACAGGTGGACTATATGTAACAGACCCTGAATTCAGAACCGTCCCCAAATTGGAACACAGTGCTTGAAGCACAGGTTGCCCCGTGGAGTTTAAAACAACAGTTCCATTCGCATACTGAACAGGCGAAAAAACAGGACCATCTTCAAAAACAGCACACGCAATAATTTCAAAACTCACCTGATTGCCTTCACAAAACCGAGAAATATCTCCTCTAAAAAGAGCCTCCGAAACGGCATCCCGTCTAACCAAAGGTTGATACAAACACGAATCACTCACAGGTCCAGACTCGCCTACTTGGTAACGGGACAAAACGGCACCGGCCGAATTTCGAATCGTCACCGTGACATTATAAGAGATCTCACTATAATCGGAGGAGCCGACTAAAGAAGAAGCAGAAAATAAAATGTAATTAAGATCGCCTATAAAAAGCGTCGGAAAGGAAGAGCTCATCACAGACGCCACTTGAGGATTAAAAGTCAAATCATGCGGCTTAAAATTCATCCAATACGAAACAGGCACACCTCTAAGGCCTTTATCATCTATAGGAACAACCCTAATTTCATGAAGCCCTGACGCCCCCTGATACGCAAATACGTTTAAATTCCCAGAAGCATCTGCTGTCACCAAGGGTACAAGTTCACCCGAGGTCGTGCGCATAACAGGCGTCTGCATCACCTCGAATCGAACAGCAATACCCTCAAAAAGAGGACTCAACGCAATAAATCCACCCGAACCCGGAGTAGCTCCAATGGGGATAGATAAGGGATTTTGCTGCGTGGGCAAGGTCACGCCAGGCTTAAGTTGAGGGGCAACATCCGGAATAGAAAGCGAAAAAGATCGACTCACAGAAACCCCAAAAGGATCTGTATAGGTAATCGTTTCGGATTCCAAGGTATCTCGAACAGAAGGATCCACTACCGTTTCAAAAATAACGGACGTATTATCGGCACTTTTTCGAACCGAAAAACTTAAAGGTCCCAAAAAAGAAAATCCAGATAGAGATAAAGATTGATCATCTGAAAAAGCCGAACAAGGCAAACTAAAAGACAGAAGTTGCCCCGCCTGTCCTGAAATAACACTCAAACTGCTATTCACAGAAATGGCCAAAGATGAAATAGACTGCGCCAAAGTCCAGTCAATTGCAGGCACTTGATCAGATCGCAGTGAAAAAGGCGTACTCACACCATTAACAGACAAGGACACCGTCCGAACCCCTGGCGCCACAGAAGACGCCACAACTTGATACTGGCTTTGCGACCCATCAGGAAGTACTTTATCTCCTTTAAGCGTAGAAAGAAGAGAGCCCGATTCTCCAATAAAAAGACAATCTCTAGAATCATACGCAAGTGCAGAAAAAGTACCTGGAACCATATTGCGAATTTCAAGAGTTTCAGGATTGATAGAAAAAACACCCGAAGAACATACGCCCTGTAAAAGGCCATTGCGACACAACAACCGTGTAAATGCCGAACAAACAGCAGAATCCATCACCGTTTCTAAATCTACATTAAATTCACCCGAATCATCCTGAGAAAACCGATAAAGCTGAGTAGAAGTAGCCCCAAACAAAAAATGTCCATCTGTCGTCAAAACCGTAATAGGAAGTGACAAACTTTGTCGTTGTCGCGAATCTAAGGTATTAATAAAAGAAACTTTAGACGCCCCTCCAACAACAAGAAACCCGTTAAATAAAGACAAGTCCCGAACAGTATCGCCAATAAAGATAGAATTAGAAAGCGTAAAAGAGGTTAAATCGACAGCATTAATACGATTCGTATCATCTAAAACATACGCATTGTTTCCGCTTACAACCAAGCCCTTAACGTTAACATTAGTAGTTCCAAACTTCAAATTTAAAGTTGAAACCACATCTCCCTTTGTATTAAAACGAATCAAAACATTACGATCCGAAACCAAAAAACCATCCGGTAAAGACTCTACTTTAGTAATAGATGTAAAAGCCGTTGTTTGACTATTAAACGTATAAGAAGATAGAGGGGCCAAAATAGGCGTTCCAGAAACGGCATCAATCATCGCCACCTGATTCGAAATAGCTAAAAACAACGTCCCATTGGAATACCCCATCGCAGAAGGCGTAAAAGGCACCCCTAACTGAGAAAAACGGCTCAAATATTCCGGACGAACAAAAGCATCAATTTGAGAAGGATCACTACTCAAAACCGTTAAATTGGTACCGGCACTCTGTGCAGGCGCCTGAAAAACCTCAGAATACTCAGTATCCCCAAATACCGTAGCGTTCGTAGGCTCCATAAAGGGGGGGAAAGGCGCGATACACGTCCCATTCATCCCATCGAGAAGCGCTCGATGTCCCAACCCCTTACGAAGAGACCCCAAAGGAGGCTCCGAAGGGCCAGAGGGCGCCGAATCCAAATCCGGCAATTTACCAACAGAAGCATCCACAGAAAATCCGCGAAGTCGTCCATGTGG
>CAZIFG010000018.1:0-2050 GCA_964539135.1 uncultured Rickettsiales bacterium | reverse complement strand
CCCAACTCCAAAATAACCGCGTTCAATACATTGGTGCACAAAAAATGACGGGCATCGGCATAAGCCCCCGATCCCATAGCCTGAAAAACAGGAGTCAAAGCATTACGCCACGTTTCAAGAACAAGTAATTGCGTAGCCCCCTTCAACACATCCGGAATGGCAGAAAGAATCTCCGTCAAATAGGTTAAAGAAACCAAATTTTGCCATTCCACAAAAGACAAATCCACACCAGAAGCCCCTAAAGCCGCCACATGTGTGGCCAAACGAGCTGCGACTGGAACAGCAGAATGTCCTTCCCCTACAACGGATTCCAACCCCGTTTGAATCAAAGATCCTGCAAGCGTCATCCCCAATAAGTGCATCAAAAGTGCAGGAGATTGAAGCACAGCCAATCGCAGGGCCAAGCTACCCGCATCCAGACCCCATTGTGTCAAAAGCCCCCCCCAAGTTCTATCGGTATCGTATCGAAAGGCAGTGCGTGATTTTTCCCATCCAAATACATCATCAAAGGAAACATAAAAATCCATAAAAGCATCAAAATCATTAAAAAATCCTTTATGGTGGGCAGATAAGGCATCCCAAAGCCCTTTAGCTTTAGCACTTTTCTGAGCGTGAAGGGCCTCTTTTTCAGACTGAATAAGGTCGTTTAACGCAGATTCAGATACCACATAAAAATAAGGATTTGGATACACGTCTTGATGGTCTAAAACCCATAACCGAAGTGTTTCAGGGGCCTCATGAACAGGAACTCTATACCCTTTAGGAAAAAACCTCCCCTGATTTTGCTGGTAAGAAATACCCTCTCGAGATTGAGGTTCTCCCCAAGAAAAAAGCCGCTGAAAGCGCGTAGACAATAAAGAAGAAGGTGTCAACCCAGAAAAATAAGTTGAATCCAAATCTCCTAACGCAATCTGAGTCTGAACGTCATACGGATTTCGAAATTGAATAGAGTTAACATCAGGAGAAGAACCCGATCCCACATACTGTTGCTGACTCAGACCTGGATTCTCTAAATACTCTAAACTGGCCAAATTATAAGCACAGGTATCAGAAACCTTACACCACGATTTTGAAACCAAATAAGCGCGCATCTCGGCCTCAGAAAAATAGCAATAACTCGCCACTTTCGAATCCAAAATACGATAGACCTTATTAATCCCCGATTCAATAACGCCCCCAAAACAGTGTTTTTCACACGCAATAGATTGTCCATTTAAAGTAAATTGGGTTTTAATCCACAATCGATCGTGTTTCCCTATTTTTTCCCTTACACCACCAAAGGCCGACTGAGCGCCTCTAACAACAAAGGTCAAAAAATCAAAAAAACCGGGCTCTTTTGAAACCGTAGGCTTCAAAGAAGCAACCGAAGACGAACCCATAGAAAACGTGCTTTTCTGAGAAAGTACTTTATACAAAAGATCACCTCAATAAAATAAAAGAAATAAAAGAAATAGTGTAACAGAAGTATAATATATTAATTACTCAGAAAGTAAAAGCCTGAAAGATAAAGGTCATCATTAGACGTCGAGTCAGAGATATAAAACTGAATTCCAGAAGCATTACAATTTCCATTAACCAAATAAGGTGCAGATAATGGATTACCTCCAGAAACATGAAAACCGCTAAAAGGCGCGGTATAAGAAGGCATTTGAAGCCCCGCCACCGAAAGCGTGTAAACACCTGAAGAAACACTAGACATAAAAATACTAAAATAAACAACATTCCCCATTTGGGTATAATTAAGCGTTCCAGAAGAAGAACTCGGACCACTAACAGAGACCCCCGAACCAGGAAATGATTTTGTAACAACAACGCCCCCACTGGGCGAAATAGACAAAAGCCCAGACGCATTTAGGGTTAGCCCCCCACCATTAATTTTAACGCCACCCAAATTAGAGGCATTGGCTGTAGGCAATGTATAACTTCCGCCCTGATCATCCCCTGCTTCCCAACTCGTTCCTGACCATTTTAAAACCTGACCCGTTATTGCCGAACTCACATTCGTAGAAATCGCAGTTTGCCGAAGCAAAGTCGCATTCGTGCTAATCGT
>CAZIFG010000017.1:0-37869 GCA_964539135.1 uncultured Rickettsiales bacterium | reverse complement strand
TTTTACTTCCTATTTTATACTTTTCGCTGGCTTAATTTTAGGGGATTCTTACCGATGGTAATGGACGAGTCTCTAGGTTTATTATGAATTTAGTACTTATACGTCAGGGGTATCCATTTGCGATTTTGTGGTTAGTGGGTGTGAAAATATAACTTAATCCCACTGTGTTTTTTTAAATTAAAATTACTTTAATAAATATAAATAATAGTGTAAAATATTGTTATTGCAAAATAGTTTATTATAGTTTATTATAGTTTATTATAGTTTATTATAGTTTATTATAGCGTATTTTAGCTTAAATTTGGAGGTAGTAATGATTAATTTTATTAAAAAAACTTGGATTTTGATTGCTTTGGTGAGTGTCGTTTCTTTGACTGGATGTGGCAGTTCAGGTATGAGTTCTCGTAATAGTACGGGTTATTCTCCGTTGTTGAGTCGTGAGGTTGTGGTAGAAAGAAATTTGCTAGTGGGGTTACCGGATGATGTAAGTGGCAATATATACGTTAGTTCTCCAAATATATACGTTAGTTCTCCAAATATATACGTCAGTTCTCCAAATATATATGATAAATATGAATCAATAACGAATTCTGTTATCGATAAGTTTATTAATGCTTTATCGCAAGTGGTAACGGGATCTATAAGACGGGATGAGGTAGATATTAAAAAGTGGGCGGTAAAAGTGCAACCATAACTCCTCCGCTGAAACAGCCAAGAGATGCTGGCAAATTCAAATCTGGCGCTTAGTATTGTATCTCCATTATTGACATTGGATTTAAGGACCTTTCTTCGGATTTAACGGGGAAATGTCCTTTTTTCTTTTTTACATGTTTGAATGCTTTTCGGCTTTCTATTTTATTTTTTAGATTGCATTAAAAAAAATCAATGCATTATTTAGCGATTTTATCCCCATAATAGAAGATATAGCATATCTTTTTGTGTGCTTTTTTATGTGTTACTTTAATGAGGAGGATGATTATGAGCGGATTAGCAGGTTTAAGTGGTTTAGGCAGTGGTTCGGCGTTTGGGGACTTTTCATCGTTAACACCCTCAATAAGTAGCGGAGACTCGACAGACCCAACAGGAGGCTCTCTTGCTGGTTTATCTGATACCTTTAAAGCGCAGTTTCAAACGGCATTAACCAGTCAGAGCTTGCAAAATCCTCAAGAGTCCTTGCCTGAGGGTTCTAGGCTTTCCCTCGGTGCTACGGATGCAACGGAAAGAATTCCCTTTAATGAGCATGTTTTTGAAGCTTTAGGCATGGCAATTGATGCCTCTGATACCGATAAAACCAAAACCTTAAATACGGGGCAAGTCACCCTATTTCTTGCGTATGTATCGTATTCAGCGACCCTTGCAACGCATAGTCCTGTCGGAGATGTTGCCAGTTTTTCTTTATTGAAAAAAATGATACATCGCTTGCGTATTTTAGCCGAAAAATATGGTTCGGAAGAAGCAACTGATGAACTGGTTAAAATTCACTCTCATTTGGGTGAAAATCACCAACTTAAAAAAGAATTAACAGCCTTATTTAAAGGATGGATTGAGGCTTTTAAAGCAGGAGAATCTTTGCCGCTTACGAATCTTCCTGCTTCTGAAGACCCTAAAGCAGTTACTAAAGATATTCAGGTCTATCTCTTCCTTGCCTTTATTCAGTACGATAAATCGGATGAGCTGACAACGGAACTGGCTAGCATTAAAGGTATGGATGAGGCGGTTGCAGAAAAATTAGATGTTCAATCTCGGGCTTCTGATCCTACCTCTAAAGAAGATACGCTTTTAAGAACGGGAATTTTTACAGATCCTGCCGTGGTGACATCTGCTGAATCTGTTTCTTCAGCAACGCTTTCGGCCCCAGCTGCTTCATAATTTTTTGGGGATATCAAGAGAGCTTTATACCGAAAATTACTCGTACAACAAAAGATGAGTTTTTCTTTAAAAATCCTTTAGGTGTAGATAAAATCATTACACACGATAAAAAATCAATGGGTTAGCTGTTTCTTTGTTTTTTATAAAGGCCTATACTTTCTTTATAGGTTTTATAAAAAAAGGAGATTAAGATATGGCCCCCAGTCAAACAATACAAACATTAACCAAACGAGATGGGTCTTTACAGGAATTTGAACCAATTCGCATTGAACGTGCTATCGAGAAAGCCTTTATTTCTGCCAATATTAATGATCTTAATACTGTTCAAGAATTAACAGTTAAAGTGGTTAATCTTTGTAAAGAACGGCTTAATATTAAGCAAGTTACGGTAGAAGATATTCAGGACATTGTTGAAGAAACCTTGATGGTTTCGGGTTATCACAAGGTGGCTCGAAATTATATTTTGTACCGTGAAGCACATAAAGAAAAACGCAAGCAAGAAGTTCGCGAAAAAATTGAACATAAACAACTGGAAGTTCGGGTTGGGGATCATGCTACTGTTATTTTTAATGCAGCTATTATCGAAGATCGATTGCGTCAGTTGGCATCGGATTTGTCTAAGGTTTCCATTATTGAAATGGTTGAGGCTGTTACGTCTCAGGTCTATGACAAAATTCCCCAAAAAGAAATTGATGCGTTGGTATTGAGTTCTGCTCGAGATCGCATTGAGAAGCACTATGAATATTCATCGCTTGCATCACGCATTATGGTGAATGAACTTTATAAACGAGTTCTTGGGGATAGAATGAATTCATCTACTTTGAACACAATTTATAGAGCTAATTTTAAAGCCTATTTGCAACAGGGTGTTTCTTACGATATGTTACATCCAGGTCTTTTGGAGTTTGATTTAGAGGCCCTTTCTCAGGCACTTCAGCCCGATCGTGATAAACTCTTTCATTATTTAGGGGCACAAATTGTCTCAGATCGCTATCTCTTGCGAGACAGGACGCCTGAAAAATATGTATTTGAGCTGCCTCAATGGTTTTGGATGCGTGTTGCGATGGGATTATCACTTAAAGAAACCAATAAAACGCATTGGGCCATTCAATTTTATAATACCCTCTCTCAAATGGATTTGGTGTCTTCTACCCCTACTCTCTTTAATAGTGGTACTTTACACAGTCAGATGAGCTCTTGCTATTTGAACGTGGCCTATGATTCCTTGGATAGTATTTTTAAACTCTATTCAGATAATGCGCAATTGAGTAAATGGGCCGGTGGTATTGGTACAGATTGGACGTATATTCGGGCTACAGGGTCTAAAATAAAAGGGACGAATGGGGAATCTCAGGGCGTAGTCCCCTTCCTTAAAATTTTTAATGATGTTGCCCTTGCGGTGAATCAGGGGGGTAAGCGAAAAGGTGCGATGTGTGCCTATATGGAAATTTGGCATCGAGATTATGAGCAGTTTTTGGAGCTTAAGAAAAATACAGGTGATGAGCGTCGTCGTGCTCATGATATTAATACAGCTAGTTGGATTCCCGATCTTTTTATGAAACGGGTTAAAAATAATGGTGTTTGGACTTTATTTTGCCCTTCTGACACGCCTGATTTGCATGATTTGTATGGCAAGGCTTTTGAAAAACGCTATCAAGAGTATGAGGCTCAGAATTTACCAACAGCTAAAACGCTTCAAGCTGCAGATTTATGGCGTAAAATGCTTACGATGTTGTACGAAACCGGGCATCCTTGGGTGACGTTTAAAGATCCGTGTAACGTTAGAAGTCCTCAGGATCATGTGGGTGTTGTTCATTCTTCTAACCTATGCACAGAAATTACACTCAATACCAGTCAAACTGAGACGGCGGTATGTAACTTAGCGAGTATCAATTTGTCGAATATGATGGTAAATGGGCAGTTGGATGCTGCTAAAATTAAACAAACAGTATCGGTTGGTATTCGGATGCTGGATAATGTGATTGATAACAACTACTACCCTACGGCTGAGGCTGAAACGGCGAATTTGCGGCATCGTGCAGTGGGATTGGGGCTTATGGGGTATCAGGATGCCGTTTATAAACAGGATATTGCTTTTGATTCTCGCGAAAATATGCATTTTTCGGATCTTTCAATGGAAATGGTATCCTATTATGCTATTTTGGCCAGTTCGGAGTTGGCCGCGGAAAGAGGTGTTTATGAGACCTTTAAAGGGAGTAAATGGGACCGTAATATTTTACCTTTAGACAGTTTGGATTTGCTAGAGCAAGAGCGTGGTGAGCCTATTCAAGTAAATAGAGATGCCCGTTTAGATTGGTCTGTTGTTCGCGAAAGCATCAAAAAGCATGGGATTCGAAATTCTAATATTATGGCCATTGCGCCTACGGCGACTATTGCGAATATTTCAGGGGTATATCCTTGTACAGAACCTGCATTTCGGAATATTTATATGAAGGAAAATTTATCGGGTAGCTTTGTGGTCATTAACAGATATCTTCTCGATGATTTAGAGTCTTTGGGTATTTGGAATGAGGATTTGTTGGGTAAAATAAAATTGAATGATGGCTCTATTCAATTGATTGATGAGATTCCCCAACGTCTTAAAGATAAATATAAAGAGACCTTTGAAATTGATATGCGCTGGATTGTGGAATCCTCTGCCCTTCGGGCGAAGTGGATTGACCAATCTGCCAGCACCAATATTTTTATGGCAACGAAAAGTGGTAGAGAATTGAGTGAAACTTATATGAGAGCTTGGGAAATGGGGCTTAAAACAACGTACTATTTAAGATCTTTAGGCGCCTCTCAGGTGACAAAAGCAACGATTTCTGAGGCATCTCGTGGGGAGCCTGTTCAGGAGGCGGCTTCTATTGTTATGATGAATGTACATTCTGAAACGCGTGCATCTGTTGTTGAGGTGGAATGCGAAGCATGTCAATAATATTTAAAGGAGATTTCAATGGCTAAAACAGACTTATTTCAAGGTGATTTTGTTGAAACAAAAATGACCAATGCTGAAATTATTAACAAAAGGCGTATTATTAATGGGTATGATGATGGATTGATGCAGGTTTCACCGTTGAAACATCCTTGGGCCTATGAGATTTTTGAAACCATGATTAAAAATACCTGGGTGCCTCAAGAAGTGCCCATGCAACAAGATGTTGCCATGTGGAATGATGCCAAGGCGTTGACTCAGACAGAGCGTCGCGTTTATGAGCGTAGTTTGGCCTTTGTGTCTAACTTGGATGGTCTTCAAACAAACAATTTAGCATCTAATATTATTCGTCACCTTACCAGTCCGGAAGTGGTCATGGCGGTTACCCGTCAAACTTTTGAAGAGGCGCTTCATGTTCAGAGTTATGCGACGATGGTGGAGGCTTTGGCCTTGGATCCTGAATCTGTTTATGGTTTGTATCGTACCGATAAAGACTTGTTTGAGAAAAACCAAACGGTATTAAAAGCGGTGAGTAAGATTTCTGATCCTACTTTTAAGACGGGGACTTTTGAAACGGATAGAATGTTTTTAGAGGCCTGTATTGGCAATATTATTTTGGAAGGCATTTACTTTTACAGTGCCTTTTTGATTTTTTATTTGCTTAAACGGCATGGCAAAATGCCAGGTAGTGCTGAAATGATTCAGTTTATCAATCGCGATGAAGATATGCATTTGAAGCTTTTTATTCATATTTCAAATACCATTAAAGAGGAACAACCTGAGCTTTGGGATGATGCCTTTAAGCTCAGAATTCGACAAAATATCGTTGATGCTGTAATGATGGAATACCAATGGGGGGCTTCCTGTATTGGCGATGGAATGTTGGGTCTTACGAAAGAACAGTTGAAAGAGTATTTGTGTTTTGTGGGTAATATGCGTCTTTTGGCTTTGGGATTGGATAAAGAATGGCCTGCAGCTAAAAATCCCTTTCCTTGGATTGATGAATTTACGCAAGGCTCGATGATTGAAGTGAACTTTTTTGAAGGTACTGTTCGGGAGTATCAAACAGGTACACTTGAGTGGTAGCTATTTAGGAGAGGTGCTAAGCAGGCGGTTGAGCGTAGTCGAAGCCCCTGCCTTTCCGTACCCTGAACTTGTCGAAGGGTCGTAAACGTAACTGAAATCTCAGCATTGAATATCCTTCGGCTCAAAAAGAGCCGCTTAGGCGTTCACCGGAAGCGGTTGCTCCTGTTCTACGAACAGGGACCGCCGCTTCCTCAAAAATCGAGCTATTACGCGATCTCGATTTTTGCTCACGTGCTCGCTGGCTCTGACCTTTTTTCGCCTCGAATATTAAATGCTTCATTTTCTTTTATGGTGCTTAATATCGGACCCTGAGTTTGTTGACGCCCCGACAGTATATTCAGCATTGAATATCCTTCGGCTCAAAAAGAGCCGCTCAGGCGTTCACCAGAAGCGGTTGCTCCTGTTCTACGAACAGGGACCGCCGCTTCCTCAAAAATCGAGCTATTACGCGATCTCGATTTTTGCTCACGCGCTCGCTGGCTCTGACCTTTTTTCGCCTCGAATATTAAATGCTTCATTTTTTTTATTATGGCGCTTAGTATCGGACCCTGAGCGTAGTCGAAGGGTCGTATGCGTAAACCTACAAATCCTCTCTTGATAGTTTCAAACAACACCCTACCCCTTTCGCTTCTGGAATGGCTTTGGGTTTCATGATTGAAATTTTGAATTTTTCTAGTGAGGGATGGGTTTGCAAGAGCGCTATGCCTATTGTGTAGGCTAAATGCTCGCTGAGTGTATAATGTTTGGCGCTTATGAGGGCTTTTATTTGGTCTATCACGTGAACATAATCGAGAGTGTCTTCTAATAGGTCTGATTGGGCCGCTTTTTTAAGATCAAGGGTTAATTTTAAATTCAGGATAATCGGTTGAGCGACTTCTTTTTCGATGCGATGGCAGCCTATTTTTGCCGGTAGGATGAGGTCTTCTATCATGATATAATTTTTCATTATTTTGTCCTTTATTGACGGGCTATCATCATTTTATTGTGTATAAGAGGAGCTGTCTATGAAAAAAATCGCATTGGTTACAGGTGGCGGGCGTGGTATTGGTGCTGCAACCTCACTTGCCTTGGTAAAACGTGGCTTTCATGTTGTGATTTGCAGTCGAACTGAGTCCGAACTTAAGGCTGTTGCGGATCAGTTTTCTGACATTGTGTATCGTGTGGTGGATCTTTTAGACGAGTCGGCTGTTCGAGCTCTTTTTCAGTTTATACAGGTTACCTATGGCCGATTGGATGTTTTGGTAAACAATGCGGCTTTTTTGAAAACTGGATCTTTTGGGACTATGGATTTATCGGTTTTAGATGCGCATTATCAGATTAATGTGCGAAGTTTAGCATTGTGTTCTCAATTGGCCTTTCGCATGATGGCAGCATTTGGTGGTTCTATTGTGAATGTGGCTTCTGTATCGGGTTTGCAGCGCATTTCAAAATCTCCGGGTATGAGCGCCTATATTATGAGTAAATTTGCGGTTGTAGGGCTTACAGAGGCCTTATCTGTTGAAGGCAAGCCTTTGGGTATTCGTGTGAACGCCATTGCACCTGCTGCTGTGAATACGGTGATGCTGAATGAGGCATTCCCTCACTTTCAAGCGGCGACACAGCCGTCTGATATTGCGCAAAGTATCGTATTTTTGGCAGATCCAGATCTTTCTGGTAAACTGACGGGCACTATACTAGAAGGATATGACAATGACACACTCTAAAACTCATTTTGTTTATTTACAGCGACGCGCTACCTTTTGTGCCTCCCATCGTTTGGTTAGCCCACATTTAAGTGAGTCCGAAAACTTGGCTTTGTATGAAAAATGCAATTGGAAAAATGGTCATGGGCATAATTATGTGATTTGGGTGACGATTAAGGGCGCTGTTGACCCTAAAACAGGTTTGGTGATGAATCTGACTGAGCTTAAAGCTATTGTAGAAAAAGTGGTGATTAAACGCTTTGATCATTTACATTTGAATATAGATGTCCCCGAACTTAAAGATATTATTCCTACCGTAGAAAATTTAGCTATTGTGTGTTGGGATCTTTTGAAAAAAGAGCTAGGTACTCAGTTATATGAGGTGAAATTGCTGGAAACGGAAAATAATTTTGCGATTTATAGAGGTGAATCAGAACTTTTAAGTTTTACTTAATTTATTTTTTAATCTTGTTTTTTTAAATTTTTAGAGATATTATTCTTTTTGATTTAAATTTCAATATTAAGGAGAATTTTTTATGCAATCTACCATGAGTCCTAGTGTTATCAAAGAACTGCCTCGTCCGGTAAGAAGACAGGCAAGGCCGGCTTCAGCAGGTGCTGACCTTGGCGGCGTTGGTTCTACGGTAAGTGATGGGATTAATTTAGCTCTTCGTTTGGCCTGGACGGGTGCGGAGCGTTTTTTTGCTTTAATCACACCTTTTTTGGCTTTATCTGCTTGTATTCCTGGCGTTTCTGGAACGGCGGTACCAAGTCCTAGTACTTCGCCTACTTCTACGTCTGTTGTATTGACTCAAAATGGAGACTACCATTTTGGGGGCATACATTTTAACTTAAAAGGAAATACCTTTAAAGGCGGTGATGGTGTTGCTGTGGTGTTTGGAAATCCAGATATACAGGTTTCCTCTGCAAAAAAAGTTGCGTCTTCTGTTCCTAAAAAAACCTCAAAAGAGGGACATCCTAAAAAGATAGCCGGGTAGAATTTGAGTTACTGTTGCGATTCTACTTTTTTGAGCACAGTTGCAACATGAGACTCAACTTTGACACTTTTCCATATCTCTTGGACGACGTGTACTTCGTCTAAGAGTATGGTTGTGCGAACGATACCCATTTTTTTAATGCCATAATTGTTTTTTTCTTGCCAAACCCCATATTGGTTTAACATGGTGCCTTCTGTGTCGCTTAAAAGTATAACTTTAAGATTATGTTTGTTGCAAAATTTTTGGTGCGATTCCACGCTATCTTTTGAAATGCCTATAATAACTGTATTTTTACGTTGAAAGGATTCTAGGGCTTCAGAGAATTCTTTTGATTCTTGTGTACAGCCTGGCGTGTCGTCCTTTGGATAAAAAAAAAGGACTACTTTTTGACCTGAAAAATTGGATAAAGAAACCATTTCTCCCGCTTGATTGGGTAGTGAGAAATCGGGGACTGGTTTGTTTTTTTCAATCATGAAGGGCTCCTTTGTGTGTTTGTTTGTATTTAAGCAAAGATCTTGTAATTGTAAAAGTAATTCTTTATCAGTATACTGCTTTTTTATGATGAAAGCTGTTCGATTGGGCGTTAACATTGATCATATTGCAACGGTACGCCAGCAGCGCCATGCAATTTATCCTAATTTAATAGATGCCGCTCAAATTGCTATTAAAAATGGCGCAGATGGTATTACGGTTCATTTAAGAGAAGATAGGCGCCATATTCAAGATGCGGATTTGTTGCCGCTTCGTGCAGTTGTCCCCTATTTAAATTTAGAGATGGCTGCGACCGATGAAATGCTTGAGATTGCCACGCGTATTAAGCCCAATGCTTGTTGTTTGGTGCCTGAAAAACGTCATGAACTAACGACCGAAGGTGGCCTGGATGTTGTGTTGGGTCAAGCAAACTTGACTCGTATGACACAGGCGCTTAAAGCGGAAGGCATTGCTGTAAGCTATTTTGTTGATCCTGCGCCGGAGCAGATTTTTGCCAGCGCCCTTTGTGGTGCGGATATTGTCGAACTTCATACCGGAGATTATGCGGCTTTAACCGGATCTTTTCAGGATCAAGCGCTTTTTAGGCTTATTCAAGCGGCCGATTTAGCGCATGAAAACGGGCTACGTGTTCATGCCGGGCATGGATTGGATTATCACTCTGTTCAAGGTATCTTGACTCTTCCCCATTTGGAAGAATTAAATATAGGATTCAGCATCATTAGTCGGGCACTTTTTGTGGGCCTATCTACAGCGGTTATGGAAATGAATGCCTTGATAAAATCTTCTTTTTTAGATTGAATTTTTTTATTCCTGTATTACACTTATCCTTATATAAGGAGTTGTCATTATGAAAGTTGGTAATAGTGGAAATAGAGGTGCCGATTGGGATTCACGATCTCATAAAAAAGCAGATGGGAGTTCAGGGATTGATTCTGTTGTTTATGAAATTCATAAAAAAAAGGTTAAAATTAAACGTAAAGAGGTTTTAGAAGAAGCGGAAGAGGTTGCCAATATTGCCTATCAAATGGGCGAAACCAATGACGCTTCTTTATATGCCAACACCATGACAGACGATATTTTAAAGGCATTATCTACGGATAAGTAGGCTTCTTATTTTAAGAAGGGGCTTATTTTAGTGTTGAGATAGTTAAATACGTCCAATTCTTTTTCTGTAAAATTTCCGTATCTATCTAGGAGTTCGGCTTCCATGGCTTTTAGGCTTTCTAATGACTGCAGGTTAAACATGCGGTTATAAAGCGCCAGTCTTTCTCGTGTATTTGGAATATAAGATTCAGATAAGGTTATTTTTTCAGGATTAAGCTGTATTTGTTGTGGGCGAATAATTGTTTTACCCTTTGCTTTATGGACTGATTCTTCAAGCAGTCTACAATATAATTGAAAGCCAACATCGGCGATATTTCCATGTTGTTCAGCCCCAAAAATACTGCCTGCACCGCGTATTTCTAAATCTTTAAGGGCTAAATAATAGCCAGATCCCAGTGCGGAGTACTCTTTGATCGCTTGAAGCCTTTTTTGTGCGGTTGGATTTACGGCTTCTTTGGGGTGATATACCAGATAGGCATAAGCTTGTTTGCTTCCTCGCCCTACTCTCCCCCTTAATTGATGGATTTGGGATAATCCTAACTGATCTGCATGGTCAATGATGATGGTGTTGGCATTTTCTAAATTAAGCCCATTTTCAATGATCGTTGTGCTAATGAGAATATCAATTTTTTTATCTATGAACGCTTGCATGGTCGTTTCAAGATACGTTGCGGATTGCTTGGCATGTGCGATACGTATGGATAGGTTCGGAAAGGCTTTTTTGAGGGTATGTTCAATGTCTTTAAGCTTTTTGATGGCATTGAGCATATAAAACACTTGCCCGCTTTTTTGGATCTCTTGGTTTATGGCATCCTGAATTCGGGTTTCATCGTAACGCAAAATTTGCGTGATGACTTCTTTTTTTCCTGGTGGCGGTGTTTTAACCAAGGAAATGTCTCGGGCCCCTGTCATGGATAGGTGGAGGGTTCGGGGGATAGGTGTTGCGCTTACGTTTAAAATATCAACCAAAGGAAATGTTTTTTTGAGGCTTTCTTTTTGCTTGACCCCAAAACGTTGTTCTTCATCTATAATTAAGAGGCCTAAATTCTTAAATCGCATGTCTTGAGAGAGAATACGGTGAGTTCCTACCACCAAGTCTGTATGCCCCTTTTCCAGTCTTTCGATTGTTTTTTTTTGTTCTTTTTTGGGTGTAAAACGACTTAAGGTGTCTACTCGATAATAAAAGGGATCTATTCGTGTTTTAAAAAGCAGACCATGTTGGTTTGCCAGTAAGGTTGTGGGACACAGTACGGCAACTTGTTTGCCGTTTTCAAGCGCTTTAAATGCAGCCCTGAGCATGACTTCGGTTTTACCGTATCCCACATCGCCACACAATAATCTATCCATAGGGATGTCTTTTTCCATGTCGGCTTTGATTTCCTTGAGGCTGAGATCTTGATCTTGCGTGAGTTTATGTTTGAAGGCTTTTTCAAATAAGAGTTGTGTTTCACTGTCTTCTTTGAACGCAAATCCAGGTTTACACAAGCGTATTTTGTACATGAAATAAATCTCTTCTGCAATGGATTCCGCATGTTTTTTTGCTTTTCGTTTCTTTTTAAGCCACATGCCATCATGTAGGCCATTGATTTCAATGGCTTCTATGTGACCTGAATATTTGTGGCATTTTTGAATTTGGTTTAAGGGTACAAAGGCTTTGTCCTCGCCTTTATACTGAATCAAAATATATTCAGTTTCTTTGTTTCGGACTGTGAGTCGTACACATCCCGAAAAAATACCAATGCCAAAGTCTTCATGAACAATAAAATCCCCTTCTTTGCATTCAAATAAAAGCTCGGTATTGTGGGATTCTAAATTGAAATTTAACGGATCTTTTGTTGTGGTGCGATGAATTTCCGTTTCTAGAATATGCGTTAGAGTTCTCTGAGTATTCACGGCAAATGAACAGAGTCTTTCAATGTGATTGTCTTCATACTCAATGCGGATCGGATGAGTGTGATTTTGAGCAAAAATGTCAATAATATGGCCTCGAACAGAGAATTCGCCGGGTTCTAGCACCATGGGGACGGCGTTTAAATTGAGATCTACGAGAGATTCAATTAGTGCGTTGTATGAGGGCGGTTTTCTTTTATTTATTATTATCTTCATATTTTTTATGGCATATCGTTACTGATTCTATTGATTTTACATTATTTTCTATTAAAAGTTTAGCAATTTCATGGAGTGTGCTACCCGTTGTAAAAATGTCGTCTACCAGTAAAATTTTTTTGTTTTTTAAAGGGGGGGTGGGATTTTTTTGGATAGAAAAAGAGTCGATTAATTCTTGTTTTCGATCTTTTTTTGACAGTTTGTGTAAGGACTTCGTGTTTTTTTGTCGTTTTAGGAGGCTCGTATTTTTGGGGTCTATAAGAGATTTAAATAAAATGTGAACCGGATTATACCCTCTTTCGCTTTCTTTTTTAGGATGGGCCGGTACAGGTAAGAGAATATCGTAGTCGAGATTCAGCGCTTTTATTTTTTTTTTGATTAAGGCTTGAAATTCTGGATGAAGTGTCGGTTCATGCGAAAATTTTAGGGCATATAAAATTTCTTTGATACCTGGCGTGTTGTATTCAAATAAGCTGATTACATTTGGAATCAGAGGAAGTGTATGATGGGTTACCTGGATTTTTTCCATGGCTTCAATGCAGGTTTTGCAGAGATTATTTTTGCCATTGATTTTTTTGCAGGCCAAGCATCTTTTAGGGAATAGCATGACCCAAATGGTGTGGAGACTATGGCGAAATGTGGGGGTTGGCATATATAAAGGGGGAGGTTTTTTAGGCCTCCCGGCTTGCTTTACTTATGCGATTTGATTTAATTTTCGAATTAATTCTTGTTTTTTCTTCGTGGCAAAGGGTGGAATGTTGGACAGTTCCAATAATAGTTCGCGTCTTTCATTGGATTTAATGCCTTCATTCACTTTTGCTTTTTCTAATTCTTCAATATAAGGAATAATTCTGGACTGTTGTACTTCTAACATTTTTAAGCGATCTTGAAGTTGTTTAACATCCATATCCCCAGGTTTTATTGTTTTTAGCGCGTCTTCTTGTCCAGGGACCTTTATTTTTTTCTTTCTTTCTTTTTCAAGTTTTTCAAGATATTTCTCTAATTCATCTTCATACACATAGTAATTAGGTGTTCCACGGCCTCTTTTTCCAGTGGCTGCAAATTCAGCTTCTAGTTCTTCGTTTTTAATGGCCTTTGTCAATTTGTACTTTGACAACTTTCCATCCGTTAACTTTTCTATCTCGTAAACCGTATACTTTTTCATACTCATTCATTATACCCCTTTATTGTAAATTGAATTGCTCTACCATATTAAATCTCTATTATTAATCTGTCAAATATTTTATTTTTATTTAACGATAATGTCTTTTATTTAACGATAATGTCTTTTATTTAACGATAATGTCTTTTATTTTAACCTGTAATTTTTATGCTGGTTTTCATTTCTGATTTCATTTGATAAACTTAGGCTATGAGTGTTCTTAAACCTTTGATTTGTCCTTCTATTTTATCGGCTAATTTTGCTCATTTAGGGCGAGACGTAAAGGCTGTTTTGGCTGCGGGCGCCGATATGATTCATTTTGATGTGATGGATAATCACTATGTGCCCAATTTGTCTTTTGGGCCTTTGGTTTGCGATGCTTTGATTCAAGATGGCATTATAGCGCCTATTGATGTGCATTTGATGGTGGAGCCTGTGGATGCCTTGATTCAAGAATTTTGTGCTCGAAACGTAGATTATATTACCTTTCATCCTGAGGCGTCTAAGCATGTGAATCGCAGTTTATCTTTGATTCATGCTGCGGGGGTTAAGGCTGGTGTGGTCTTGAATCCAGCCTCGCCTTTGTCTTTACTGGATTGCGTTTTAGATCAGTGTGACATGATTTTATTGATGTCTGTTAATCCTGGGTTTGGTGGGCAATCTTTTATTCCTTCTGTTATTGATAAAATTAAAATACTCAGAGAACGTATCGATCGTACAGGACGGCAGATACGCCTTCAGGTGGATGGTGGCATTCATTTGGGGAATTTGGCAGAGATTGCGGCTGCTGGTGCGGATACTTTTGTGATTGGATCAGCCTTATTTAAGGCGTCGGATTATACTCAGTTTATTCAAGATGCGAGGATGACACTAGGTGGCTGATCGCCCCTATTTGGTATCGTATAAACCCTCTAAATCCAGACGCATGGTTAGACTGATGATTCATTCAGATTCTGAGGTCATTGTTTATGCGCCTAAAGAATATTCCAAACGGACTTTATCTGCTTTTTTAGATGAAAAAGAAGCGTGGATTTTGAAACAGTTAAAGAAACGGAAGCGGCTTATACCCCATAAAGCGGCTTTGAATTATGAAGAAGGTGGCCTTTTTTATTATTTGGGCCAGCCCTATACCATTTGTTATTCGGATCGCAAAGATGTCCCGCTTTTATTTGATCAAAATAAGGTGTTTTTTCCTGCGAAAGCTCGCCCTCATGCGTTTATCAAAAAATGGATTTCAGATCGTTGTGAGGATATTATTTTGGATAGGGTCGCTTTTTTTGAGCAACAAATGAATCTGAAATCGTATTCGGTTTCTTTTCGCTTTTTGAAATCTCGTTGGGGTAGCTGTTCGTCTCAGGGCCATTTATTGTTTAATAAGCATTTAATTCAATGTCCTTTGGATATTATTGATTATGTTGTGATTCATGAACTCTCTCATTTGGTGCATATGAATCACTCGGAAGCGTTTTGGCAGCAGGTGGCCATTTTTTATCCTGAGTATAAACAGGCTAAAAAATGGCTTAAAGATCATGTGTATTTGTTTTTGTGATTAGGGTCTATTGGGTGCAATATCTTTGATAATTCTTGCTTTTTGGGCCTCGTCTATAGGACATACTTTCGCAATTTCGGCTAAACAGTACTCTAAAGAACGGCGCGAAACTTTGAGGGTTAAAAATTTTGAGACTTTATCTTCTCTGTAATAGCCGAATCTACGAAGTACCGTTAGGGAGTCTTTATCGATTGGACTGCCCTCTTTTATCAAAATTTTAGCGGCTTCTAACTGTCCCTCTAATAATGCGTGGTTTAAGGTAACTTGGCTGTTTCTGAGGCATGATTTGTCTATGCTTAAGAATAATGTGATGATTTCTGCGTCGTTGTATTTCATGAGTACTCTTAAGAGTTCTTCTTTTTTATGAAGAGGGGCATTTTTAATGATATTATGAGGATCTAGCGTGCAATTTATCAGCCATTGTCTTACTTCTTCTTTTTTGTTTCCCGCGAAATCAAAAAATAAATCTTCAAGGATGCTTTGCAAGGTGCCTTTTACACCCGTGCTTTCTACTGTGCAATCTTCTATGCCTTCCCCAGACATGCTACCGCCTTTTATTTCTCGTTCTAGGCTTTCTTTTGCTCGAGTTAATGCAATAAAATCGGTGTGTGCTGTTGGGCTAGTGCTGACATCGGGATGTTTTTTAAGTGCTTGCTTATTAAACGCGCTTTGAACTTGTCTAGAGGTTAAAGGACCTGTTCTGGGTAGCCCCAATTCAATTCGATCTTGTGTTGAGAAATATGCTACTCCACTCAGTGGACTTAATGGAAGTTTGGGTGGGGTTGCTGTAGCTAGACGAAGATAGGGGGCTGCTCTTCGGGATAGTGTTGATAGAGATGTTTGTGCAAAGCTTAACATACGATACTCCTTTTTTTTGACTTACGGAGATATAGTCGTTAGGAAGTATATAAAAATTTCACGTTTATTTTTTATATAAACAATTTTAGTGCTTTATTGTCGCCTTCGTCTACAAACGGATATTGGATGTTTTTGAGGTGGGCGATAAAGGCTTTTTTGGCTTTTGGCGACAGTTGAATGCCCACCAAAACACGACCATAAGCAGCCCCATGGTTTCGATAATGAAAGAGGCTGATATTCCATTGAGATCCAATTTCATCTAAAAACTGGATGAGGGCGCCAGGTCTTTCAGGAAATTCAATTCTAAAAAGACACTCATTTTGGATGTCTGGACTTTTCCCCCCTACGATGTGACGTAAATGCAATTTGGCACATTCGTTGTTGGTTAGGTCTAGAATACTGTATTTTTTGGCTTCTAATGAGGTGAAAATGTCGCCTCTTTCTTGAGGCGTTTTAAGCTCTACCCCGAGAAAAATATGGGCATTTTGAGGATCGGCGTAGCGGTAGTTAAATTCAGTGATGGCTTTTTTGCCAATGTCTTGGCAAAACTTTCTGAAACTACCGGGTTTTTCTTTGATTTGTACCGCAAATAGGGCCTCTTTTTGCTCCCCTATTTCGGCTCTTTCTGCAATGTGTCTAAGTCTGTCAAAATTGGTATTGGCGCCACTGTGAATGGCTACGAGGGTTTTTCCGGATAGAGCATGGGTTTGTAGGTACTTTTTGAGCCCTGCTAGGGCAATCGCGCCTGCAGGCTCGGCGACAGATCTCACGTCATCAAACGTGTCTTTGATGGCCGCGCAAATTTCGTCTGTTGTGACCGTCATGGAGAGTGTAAGCGTGTCTTTTAAATAGGCATAGGGGATTTTGCCAATTTGTTTAACGGCAACGCCTTCTGCAAAAATACCGACTTGGCTTAAAATGACTCTTTTTTGAGCTTGAAGCGCCGCATGCAAACAGGCGGAATCTTCAGATTCTACGGCGATGATTTTGGTTTTGGGCGATTTTATACGTATATATTGGGCAACACCTGCGGCGAGTCCCCCACCCCCTACTGGAATGAAAATGGCGTAGGGGTTTTGATCGAGCTGTTCTAAAATTTCTTTTGCTATAGTGGCCTGCCCGATAATAACATCTTCATCATCATAGGGATGGATAAAAGACGCGTCACTTTCGGCTTGTAGGGTTTTGGCATGGGTGTAGGCATCGTCATAGCTGTCGCCGTGGAGGACGACTTTTGCCCCATGGCGTCTGACAGCGTCTATTTTGATGGCAGGCGTTGTTTTGGGCATGACAATGGTGGCTTTTAATTTGAGTTTTTTACAGGACAGGGCGACCCCTTGCGCATGATTTCCGGCGGAGGCTGCGATGATCCCTTTTTCTTTTTCTGCTTTAGAGAGTGTGCCTATTTTTTGGTAGGCACCTCTGCATTTAAAGGAAAAAATGGGTTGTAAATCTTCTCGCTTTAATAAGACGGTATTGCCCACTTTTTCTGACAATCGTGTCATGGGTTGTAGGGGGGTCTTAATGGCGATGTCGTAGACCTTACTTGTGTCTACGGCGTTTATAAATGATGCTGTCATGTGTCCTATTCTAGAGGGCTTATTTAAGTCGTGCAAGCTTTCTGCTCATGCGGTATAGTAGAGCATTATGAAAGTTAGTGATATTTATCATGCGGAGTTGGCTGAAAATCGGCCCATTCACGAATTGCCTTTGTTTTTATCTAAGGTCCATGCGGGACATCCTTCTCCTGCGGATGATTCTTTTGATCATAAACTGGACTTGAATACCTTTATGGTGAAACGGCCTACTAGCACGTATTTTGTGCGTGTTACGGGGGATTCTATGATTGGTGCTGGGATTCATTCTGGTGATATTTTGGTGGTAGATCGGTCTTTACCTGTAGATGACGGTAAAATTGTGATTGCTATGATAGATCAAGAATTTATGGTGAAGCGCTTTAAAAAACATCATGGGGGCTTTTTTCTGATTTCAGAGAATTCTCTTTACCCGCCTATTGAAGTTAAAGATAAGGATTTGGTGGTATGGGGTGTTGTGACCTATTCTATTCATCAGCCACTTTAATCTTGTTTTAATTTTATTTTTTTGATATTATCTTTTATATTATATTTGATATTATTTTTTTAGGTGTTTTTTTATGATTTTCTATAAATGTGTGGCGATTAAATTACCCCTTTCTGCTTATTTTGGACGGGATTTTACCTTTTTTTTTAAATGTGACACGAATGGGCCTGCTTCCCCTTATGTTTATTTTCCTCATCAAAGAAGCGGCTTGTCTTTTAATTGTTTTTCAGTTCCTTTATCTTCTGCCAATGGTTTAACGGCCGTTTTATGTTCAGATGGAACGGTTAAGAATGTTCCTAGTGATAGTGTGAAGCCTGTGTCTTTACTGGCCGTTGAGAGTATTCAAACATGGCTTAAGGGAGGATGTTCTTATAACTTAAATGATCTTAGAGTGAATTTAATTGATGTTTATAAATTGCTTCATGGACCTGATTTTGAGGGGGAGGCTCTTTATTTAAGACGGACCTTGGGTGTTGCTGTTTTGAGCGTTTTGTCAGAACCTTCTTTTAATGGTTCTCGCGTTCAGCCTTTTGGCCAGATGTATGATCCTTTTTATACAATGGCAAAGATACATAGCCGCTTTCATGGGATTATTTCCTATAAGCCCAGCACAGATGGTGTGGGGATTACTGTTTTTAATTTTGGGAGAACACCTATAGGTCTTTTAAAATATAATTTGGCTGATAAGACTCAAGCCGTGATTTTTGTGGATGGCTCGACGGATGGTGATTTTTATCACTTTTTAGACAAGGGGTGTTCGTATCGCCTTTTTTATACTAGGCCAGATGTACCCTTACCCAAAAATCCTTCAGATGTCTCGCCTTCTCATTTTTTAGAGATACCTCCCTTAGAGCCTACGTCTAATAATGTTAATCTTCCTAAGGACTTGCTTCAATTAAAGCATAAGAGCTTTGTTATGCAGTATGGCACAAACGAAAAAATGCTTGAGAAGGCAGCGATGCTGTCGGCAGGTATTTGGACTGCCGCTGAGGTTCATTCTGGGAGGCAAAAAGAAGATATCCCTGCGAGGTATATTGTTGTCAAGAAGACCTGTGCTAGATGTTCTATTTTATAAAAAAATAATAAGCCCATGGGTTTTACGCCACAGGCTTATTAATAAGGTGCTTTTTACGCGTGAATTTGAACTTTGGTGCGCATTCTTTTTGCGGCATCTACCATGTTTTTTAACGCAGGTGTAACTTCCGCATAGCCTCGTGTTTTGAGACCACAGTCGGGATTACACCAAATATTTTCAGTGGGTAATACTTTATTTGCTTTTTCCAAGAGATCTTCCATTTCAGATACGCTTGGAATTTGAGGTGAATGAATATCATATACCCCCGGTCCGATTTCGCTTGGGTACTTGAAGGTTACAAACGCTTCTAGTAGTTCCATTTTAGATCTTGAGGTTTCAATTGAAATAACATCCGCATCTAAGTCGGCAATGGCTTGAATGATGTCATTAAATTCGGAGTAACACATATGTGTATGGATTTGGGTGTCATCTTTTACACCGGCGGCACTTAATCGGAATGCTTTAACTGCCCAGTCAAGATACTCATTCCACTCATTTCGACGTAATGGCAATCCCTCTCGGATAGCAGGCTCATCGATTTGAATGGCCGCAATGCCTGCGGCTTCTAAATCTACTACCTCATCGCGGATGGCCAATGCGATTTGGAATGTGGTGTCTTTTCGGGGTTGGTCGTCACGTACAAAACTCCATTGTAGAATCGTAATAGGGCCTGTTAACATCCCTTTCATGGGACGTGTGGTGTGATCTTGGGCAAATTTAGACCATTTTACAGTCATGGGTTGTGTTCTGGATACATCGCCAAAAATAATGGGGGGTTTTACATAACGAGATCCGTAACTTTGAACCCATCCATTTTTGCTGAAGACAAACCCTTCTAAATTTTCGCCAAAATACTCAACCAT
This sequence comes from uncultured Rickettsiales bacterium, assembly GCA_964539135.1. Classification (GTDB taxonomy): domain Bacteria; phylum Margulisbacteria; class Marinamargulisbacteria; family CAZIFG01; genus CAZIFG01. The sequence continues at coordinate 18,005 of CAZIFG010000017.1, read as the reverse complement.
GTCGTTTCTTTCAAATTCGCCGTGAACCAACATGTCGATGTCCAGTTCTTCTTGAAGTTGAATGCATTTTAGGGTTTCGGCTTCTAAGAAGGCATTGTACTCGGCTTCGTTGATTTTACCCGCTTTATAAGCCGCTCGTTTTTCACGGACTTCTTTGGTTTGTGGGAAAGATCCAATACTTGTTGTTGGGAATAAGGGCAGTTTCAATTTTTCTTTTTGAAGGCCTTGTCGCACGGAAAATGGAGACTGTCTGTCGAAATCTTTTGCTTTAATTTGTGCGACACGATCTTTCACGGCGGCTTTATGAATTTTAGAACTGTTGCGTCTGGAGGCAATGGCCGCTTTATTGGCGGCTAAAAGAGATGCTGGAGCTGTTCCATTTGCAATTTCTGCCAGTTCTTTGATTTCCGTTACTTTTTCATCGGCAAACGCCATCCAATTTTGAATGTCTGCATCGAGTGCAGATTCATTTTTTAATGTAATGGGTGAATGCGTGAGAGAGCAAGAGCTGGAAATGATAAGTCTTTCTGTCCCTATTTTTTGTAAAGCTTTTTGAATCTGTACTAGAGAGGCTTCATAATCGTTTTTCCAAATATTTCTACCGTTTACAATCCCTAAAGATAGAGTTTTGTTTTCTGGGAAATCTTGAAGGATTGCGTCAAGATCTTCTGAACCATAAACAGTATCTATATGAAAAATATCTGCAGGTATCGATAAAAATAGTTTTATGTTATTTCCAATCGTGTCGAAATAGGTGGTTAATTTTAGCTGTGCATTTTTGAATTGAAGTGTTTCATATGTTTGTTTCAAACCGGCTTTTTGTTCTTCGGACAAATCTAAAGAGAAGATGGGCTCGTCTATTTGAATCGTGGTTGCGCCCAAGGCTTCCAGTTGGGTGATGATTTCTTGGTAAACCGGTAAGAGTTGGTTTAATAAGGTAAATCGGTTGAATGTTGGGTTTTGAGTATCGTGTACTTTTCCTAACGTTAAATAGGTCATGGGACCTATTAAAACAGGCACAGCGTTGATGCCTAGTGCTTGCGCTTCTTGGAATTCTTCAAATACTTTTTTACTGGAGAGTTTGAAACGTGTCGCGGATTCAAATTCGGGTACGATGTAATGGTAGTTTGTATTGAACCATTTTGTCATGTCACTTGCTAAAACTTGTGGCGTTCCTCCGGAATTGTTTTGTTCTATAACGCCTCTTGCTACGCGGAATAGCGTGTCTAAATCTACGGTGTTTCCGTTGAAGTTAAATCGTTTGGGGATATTGCCTAAAAGGCAGCTCATGTCTAAGGTTTGATCATAAAAACTGAAATCATTACAGGGGATTTGGTCTATGTTTTGTTTTTGTAGTTTTTTCCAATTTTCTTTTCTAATTTCTTGTCCTTTTTGATGCAAATCTTCGATGGAAATTTCGCCTTTCCAATAGGCTTCTGTTGCTTTTTTGAGTTCTCTTTGTTCGCCGATTCTGGGATATCCGAGTACGGAAGTTTTTATGGCCATAATATTACACCTCGATCAAATTAGACGGGCATTATATCGGTTTATTTTATTTTTTTCTAGTCAGGAAGTTGTGATTGTATAGTTTTGTGTTAAAGTGGTAGCCCTACCGGGAATCGAACCCGGGTTTCCAGAATGAAAATCTGGCGTCCTGACCCCTAGACGATAAGGCCACTTATGCGTTGGTTCGTATTTTATACCATGAACTTTTTTCTTTTTCAAATACTTTTTCATGTGCTATTTTTTTTCTATGACACTTCATTATTGTGTTTCTAAAGACAGTTCTAAACCTGTTTTACTGTGTTTGCATGGATTTTTGGGATCTCTAGAGGATTGGAATCTTATTTTGCCTTTTCTCGAGCCCTATTTTTCTATTTTAAGGGTAGATTTGCCAGGTCACGGGCAGTCGGATATTTCTGAAATGATGAGTTTGGACTCTTTATGTTTGGCACTTAAGACGATGTTAGATGCTTTGTCTGTATCCTCGGTTTATATTCTGGGATATTCTATGGGTGGACGTGTTGCCCTTGTTTTTAATTCACTTTATCCAGAGTATGTGCAGGGCTTGATATTAGAATCTGCGCACCCTGGGATGATCTCTCTTGAAGATCGTGAGACTCGATTGCAAGCGGATTTGGTGCTTGCCGCTCATATTCGATCTTCAACACGTGATTCTTTTTTAAGAGAGTGGTATGCTCAAGCGCTTTTTTATCCTTTAGATGTTTCCACTCTTCTTCCACACCGGCAGGCTTTGGATTTACATGCAGTGGCGACGGCCCTTTCTTGTTTCAGCTTGGGTAAACAATCGCCTATTCGGGTGTTTCACCCCTTTACCCTTTTTATTTATGGGGCTTATGATCAGAAGTATAAGTTGCTGGCACCTTTATTTCCCCGTGCTTATGGTATAGAGGGGGCGGGGCATAATACCCATTTTATGTTCCCAGCGCGTTTTGCGACACTGGTTTTATCAATTTTGAAGGGAGAGATGAAGCAATGCTAAACAAATATTCGGAGTTATTGGTGTCTTATTGTTTGAGGGTGAGTCCTGGGGACAAGGTGTTGATTCGCACGACGCTTTTAGCGGAACCTTTGGTTCGACTTTTATACGCGGATATTTTGTCTGCTGGGGGAATTTGTGAGGTTCAATTTGCCTTTAAAGGTCAAGAGGCTTTGTTTTTGGAACATGCCTCTCCCTCTGTTTTGGGCCAAACGTCTGCTTTTTATGAACAGGCCGTTTCCTCGTTTCAGTGTGTTTTAACCATTATGGCGCCTTATGATATGTATGAAACAGCGGGGATGGATGCTGATAGGAAAAAACAGCATCAATTGGGATTGTCGGGTGTTCGTCAGTTGTTTTCTCAACGGGCAGCTCGTGGGGATTTGCGTTGGTCGCTTTGTGTTTATCCTACAGAAGCTGCGGCCACTGCTTGTGGGATGACACTTTCTGATTATACGACGTTTGTTTATGAAGCGTGTAAATTGACGGTTGCCGATCCTGCGGCAGCGTGGCAGGCATTGGGGGGCTTTCAATCTCAGATTGTGTCTTATTTAAACGCTAAACAAACCATACGATTTTTAAATGATCGTATGGATATTACATTTTCAACTTTAGATCGTACATGGATCAATTCAGATGGTAAGCGCAATATGCCATCTGGAGAAGTGTTTACGTCTCCTGTAGAAGACAGTGCGTCCGGATATGTTTATTTTTCTTGTCCAACGATTTATGATCATCAGGATGTTCATGGGGTTAGATTGGAGGTTCAAGATGGGTATATTACCGCTTGGACGGCTGAAACAGGCCAGGCTGTTTTGGATCGTGTGTTTCAGATTGAGGGCGCGCGTCGCTTTGGTGAAATTGCGATTGGAACCAATGCGTCTATTCAACAGATTACCAAAAATATTTTATTTGATGAAAAAATTGCAGGTACGATTCATATGGCCGTGGGTAATTCTTACCCTGAAACAGGTGGGAAAAATCAATCGGTGGTGCATTGGGATTTGATCACTGATATGACCCATGGTGGCCAGTGTTTTGCCGATGGGGAGTGCTTTTATAAGGATGGCAGCTTTTTGCCTTTTGTGGTACAATGATCCCTTAAAATTAAGGATATATAGGAGTCTTTTGTGACGGAAATATCAGTGGATCGCTCGGTGTTAAATTGGGTTTCAGATACGGTCTATACCGATATTCTTTATCTTAAGGCAGAGGGTATTGCTAAAATTGTGATTAATAGGCCTGAGGTTCGAAATGCGTTTCGACCTCTTACGGTTCAGGAAATGATGATGGCGCTTACGGATGCCAAAATGGATGCCTCTATTGGGGTTATTATTTTAACCGGTCAGGGTGAACTTGCATTTTGTTCTGGTGGCGATCAAAAAATTCGTGGAGATGCAGGCTATAAAGATCAAGATGGTGTGATGCACTTGAATGTTTTGGAGTTTCAACGTCAAATTCGCACCTGTCCTAAGCCTGTTATTGCTATGGTTGCGGGGTATGCTGTTGGTGGAGGCCATGTGCTTCATATGATGTGCGATTTAACCCTTGCTGCGGATAATGCCATTTTTGGACAAACAGGGCCTAAAGTTGGGTCTTTTGACGGGGGCTTTGGCGCGAGCTATATGGCAAGGATTGTGGGGCAAAAGAAAGCAAGAGAAATTTGGTTTTTATGTCGCCAATACACTGCCTTGGAGGCTCTTGAAATGGGGCTTGTTAACGCGGTTGTTCCCTACTCGGAATTGGAATTCGAAACGGTAAAATGGTGTCGTGAAATTTTAGAGAAGTCCCCCATTGCCATTCGCTGTTTAAAGGCGGCTTTGAACGCAGATTGCGATGGTCAAACAGGGCTTCAAGAATTAGCAGGTAATGCGACCATGTTGTATTACATGTCTGAAGAGGGGCAAGAAGGTCGTAATGCGTTTGTCGAAAAACGAGCGCCTAATTTCAGTCAATTTAAAAGGCAGCCCTAGTCTGTATGTTTCAAGTTACCCTTTATCGATATCAGTTTCCGTTTTTGAGATCTACTAAAAAACAGCCTTATCGTCAGGGGTATATTTTACGCCTTGTGGATGAGCATGGATTTGAAGGACTGGGTGAAATTGCGCCCCTTCCTGGATTTAGTCAGGAAAATTTAGCAGATACGTTGCAGCAAATTAAGCGGCTTTTAAATTCAGATCCGAATACAGTGTCTCTATATCCTTCTGTGGCATTTGGATTTGAATCTGCGTATATGGATATTTTGGCGAAACACAAAAAATGCAGTATGAATCATGTCTTGTTTTCTGGGGCGCCTTCCCATATTCGTGTGAATGCTTTTTTATCGGGATCTTTAAAAGACTGTGTTTCTCAAGCTAAATCGGCTTTTTCAGAGGGATTTACGACGTTTAAATTAAAGGTAGGCCATCAACCTCCTGCTCACGATATTGAACTTATTCGTGCTGTTTCGGCTGAAATTGGAGCGGGTTTTTTACGTTTAGATGCCAATCAACACTGGTCTTTGTCTGATGCGATTGAGATTTCTAAATCGGTATCCGATTGTCCTATTGATTATGTAGAAGAACCACTTCAAGACGCCTCCCAGTGGCAGTCTTTTTTTTATGAGACAGGTTTTTATATCGGAATTGATGAGACGGTTTGGAAAAACCCCAATTTTAATTTTCAAACCCTGCCTGAAGTCAAAGCAGTTATTTTGAAACCCACCCTTATAGGCGGAATTCAACGTTGTTTAGATCTTGCAGAACAGGCACAATTGAATCAAAAATTGGTTGTAATGTCGGCTTCTTTTGAAAGTCCTGTTGGTGTTAATGTGATTTCTCATTTGGCTTCTGTGATTTGCCCTGGAGTCGCCCATGGTCTGGATATGCGGTCGGTTTTAGTGGGTAATACCCTTCAACAGGATTTGGCTTTGGTATCTGGGACTTTACACTTGGAAACAGCGCCCCTGGTTTTAAATTATGATCATTTGGAAAAAGTGGATCTTGAATAGGATTTTGGGATGATTTGTCCTGTTTTGCGGCGAGCTTTAGAGGCGCCACAGTCTCTATTTTGTTTTTCGCAAGATTCCCCGTCTGGGGCTGTAACCGCTTTAGAGTTTGCCTCACTTTGTGCTGGATACTATACTTATTTTCAAGCACGTGGTATTTGTGCGGGAGATCGGATTTTACTTTCACTTCCTACGTCTTTACAGACCTTATCGATGATTTGGGCTTTGTTTTGGATGAAGGCAAGTGTGGGATTGATTAATCCTAAATCGCCCGCTTCTGCTTTGGATTGGGCTATAAATTCTTTGCAACCTGCCCATGTTTTTACAGATCTTCCTTTTGTTTTACCTTCCAATAACTTGCCCTCGCCATTACTTTCTTCGGATCAATTGGCTACTTTTATTCAGACCTCGGGCTCTTCGGGGAGACCAAAATGGGTGGCTCATGCCTTAGGGCATCATTTTGAAAGTGCAGTAGGTTCTTTGTCTCAGATTCCTTTTGGCTCTAACGATAGGTGGCTTTTGTCCTTGCCTCTCCATCATGTGAGTGGGCTTTCGATTTTTTTTCGTGTTTTGCAGGCGTCTGCGGCACTTGTGATGTCCTCTCAGTCTCAAATTGCGGCTTTGTATAGGGATATGGTTCAGTTTGAAGTGACTCATGTTTCTATGGTGACCCTTCAATTGAAACGATTTTTGGATTTAAAGTTGGGGATGCCGCTCTCGTTACGATTTATTTTAGTAGGGGGTGGGCCTGTCCCTCAGGAGCTCTTATCTCAAGCGACTGCTTTGGGAGTTTCTTGTTTTGAAACGTATGGGTGTTCAGAAGCGGCGTCTCAAATTATGACGAATGGTCAGGTCCTCCCCCACCTTCAGGTTCAAATCAGTGAAACCCAGACCTGTTTGGTTAAGGGAAAGAGTTTGTTTTTGGGGTATTGGGACGATGGCTGTATGACCTGTTTGTATGACGAAAATGATTTTTTTGATACGGGAGATATTATTTCTAAATTGGATTCAGTGTATTCTGTTTTAGGTCGTCATGATCGACAATTTATATCGGGGGGTGAAACCCTATATCCCGAAGAAATTGAGCAAATTGCTCTTGAAAGTGGCCGTGTGAGTCGTGCTTGTGTTGTTAAACATCTGGATGATACGTTTGGATTTAGACCTGTTTTGTATGTTTCTTCCCTTGACAATGACCTTGTCAATTTATTAGAATACATTAAATCTCGTTTGTTATATTTTAAAGTTCCATTTTTTATTTTAAATCTTCCTGATCATTTTATTTCTGATTCAGGTAAAATTTCGTATGTGGCGCTTCAGAACTATCATAATAAACAGACTTTTTAATTTATATCGAATATATTCGATGCAATATATTCGCATATTTGCCGACAAAAACAAGTATAGTACTGTGCTACAATGATGGTATAAACTATTTTAAGGCTGATATAAAATTGTGATGAAATCAGGAGTCCGTCGTGGAAGATAAAATGAGTCAGTTAAAAAGTATGACAGAAGGACAGGGATATTTGTCCCCTGAGGATATTTTATCTATCTGTGAAACCCCTGAGGAAATTTTAGATGAAATTGAATCGGTCTTAGATGAAGAAGATGCGGATCTTGTTGCCTCGAAACCGGCTGATGATGCGAAACTTTTACGTGTTGAAGAAGAAGTGGAGCGTTCTTTAGATTTAGATGATTCTGTTAAAATGTATCTTCGAGAGATTGGTACTATTGATCTTTTAACGCCTGATGAGGAAGTGGATCTTGCGAAGCGGGTTGTTGAAGGTGACAATGATGCCAAACAAAAATTGATTAATGCCAATTTGCGTTTGGTTGTGTCTATTGCTAAAAAATATACAGGGCAAGGGCTTTTATTTTTGGATTTAATTCAAGAAGGCAATACGGGGCTTATCCGTGCGGCTGAAAAATTTGATTATACAAAAGGCTTTAAGTTTTCAACTTACGCCACATGGTGGATTAAACAAGGGATTACCCGTGCGATTGCGGATCAATCTCGAACCATTCGAGTGCCTGTCCATATGGTGGAGACTATTTATAAAGTTAAAAAAGTATCTCGTTTGTTGATGCAAGAATTGGGTAGAAGACCTACCGAAGAAGAAGTTTCTGAGCGTACGGATATTCCGTTGGAAAATATTTTGGCGATTCGAAAATATTCTCAAATTCCTCTTTCTTTAGAAATGCCTATCGGGGATGAAGATTCTTCTCAGTTGGGAGATTTTATTGAAGATAAAAACTTTGATGCGCCTGATAATATTACGATGCGTAATATTTTGAGAGAAGAATTGATTCGCTCTATGGATATTTTAACAGAGCGAGAGCAAATGATTTTGAAGCTTCGGTTTGGATTTGATGATGGTCGTCCTCGTACCTTAGAAGAAGTGGGTAAAGTATACAATGTGACGCGGGAGCGTATTCGTCAAATTGAAGAAAAAGCCCTTCGAAAATTGCGTCATCCTAGCCGACGTACTAAATTGGATGCTTTTAGAAAGCAAATTTAATTTACCCTAAAGAGGTGGCTTAGTTTTCGATGAGGTTTTGGATGGCCTCTTGCCGTGTTTGATTGGGTTTTGGATATAAAATAGATCTTGAAGCATTAATAATGCTGAGACCTTCGCTTGTTTTCCCTAGTGCATGTGCATTTTTGTAGGTTCCACCTTGAGCACCTATACCTGGAATTAAGAAGAGCATATTCTCTGCCTTTTTTCTGCAGTTTTCGATGATTTCATTTTGAGTAGCGCCTATTACGAGTCCGATGTTATTGTATTTCGCATTCCAGGTTTTGGCACAATGAATCACGTGTTCATAGATATAGCTGCCGTTTGCCAATGGCGCCATTTGAATATCTTTTGAGCCAGAATTAGAGGTAAGTGCCAAAAGAAAATTCAGTTTATCTTTATACGCTATAAAGGGCTCTATGCTGTCATACCCCATATAAGGGTTCACGGTTGTTGCATCTGCACCGAAATAGTCGTATATAAATTTGGCTTGCTGCTTAGAGGTATTTCCAATATCCCCTCTTTTTCCATCGATAATGGTGATGCTTTGTTTGGGGATTCGTTTCATGAGTTTTTCAAGACATCGAAGCCCTTCTATTCCGAGGCCTTCAAAAAAAGAGATATTGGGTTTATAAGCGATGCAATTTTCTTGTGTTTCTTCAATGATTTCAAGGAGAAACTCGTAAACCCCTTCAGGCGTTTGAGCGATGTTTTGAGGGAGTTTTTCGAGATCGGGATCCAAGCCAATGCATAGGCAATTTCCGACTCTTTTACTGGCTTCTAAGCATTTTTGGTACAGGGGATGTGGCGCTAACATGCTTTTAAATCACGGGTGGTGACAAGTGCTTCCCAGGACCATCCTTTTGCTTGAATGTTTTCGGCAGCGCCTTCTTCTCTGTTAATCACGCCAATGAGCTTTACGATTGTCATGCCTTCTGATTCTACGACATTTCCGGCTTGAATGGCGGCGCCTGCTGTTGTGAGAACATCTTCTACTAAGACAATCCGTTCCCCCTGTTTATAGGGGCCTTCGATTAAATTTTTTGTGCCATATCCTTTGTTTTCTTTTCGGACGATAAAAAAAGGTTTTTTCAGTTTAATGGATAATACGGATGCCAAAGGCACAGCCCCTAATTCTGGGGCTGCAATACGGTCATAGGTTTCAGGGGCTGGGAATAAGGCACACAGTGCATCTGTTACAGCATTTAATGTTTCCGGATCTGTTTCAAATTTATATTTATCAATATAATAATTTGTTTTCTTACCTGCCCTTGTGGTGAACTCCCCTTCTAGGTAGGCAATGTCTTTAATTTTTTTTGCAATACTTGATGCTATCTGAGCGTCACTATGCATTGTAGTAGAGTGCAAATTCATAGGGATGAGGTCTCAGTGCCATTGGCTTAACCTCATTTTCTATTTTGTACTCAATCCAGGCATCGATTACATCTTGTGTAAATACATCTCCCTTAAGAAGGAATTCATGATCGGCTTCCAATGCTTGAAGTGCTTCTGCTAATGTAGGCGGTGTTGTTTCTACATTTGCAGCTTCTTCAGGCGGAAGATCATAAATGTTTTTATCTAGAGGATCTCCAGGATGAATTTTATTTTGAATGCCATCTAAGGCGGCCATGACAATTGCGGTATAGGCTAAATAAGGGTTTGCTGTTGGATCTGGACATCTAAATTCAAATCGTTTTGCTTTTTCTGATGTATGATACGATGGAATTCGAATCGCGGCACTTCTGTTTCTGCTGGAATAGGCTAAGTTCACAGGGGCTTCGTAACCAGGCACCAAGCGTTTGTAGCTGTTTGTGGTTGGATTTGTGAAGGCAAGGAGTGCTTTTGTGTGTTTTAAGATACCCCCAATGGCATACATGGCGATTTCTGACATGCCTGCATACCCATCTCCAGCAAAGAGATTTTTACCATTTTTCCAAATGGAAAGATGGACATGCATGCCGGATCCATTGTCTCCGAATAAAGGTTTTGGCATAAAGGTGACCGTTTTACCGTTTTGAAAGGCTACATTTCTGACGACATATTTATAAAGCATCATTTTATCGGCCATTTTAAGCAGATTGTCAAAACGCATGTCAATTTCAGACTGACCTGCGGTAGCAACTTCATGATGTTGGGCTTCCATTTCAATTCCAAGGTCTTCCATTGTTAGCATCATTTCTGTTCGGATATCTTGAAGTTGATCTGTTGGCGGGCAAGGGAAATATCCTTCTTTGTTTCGGATTTTGTATCCTAAATTTGGATATTCATCAGACCCTGTATTCCATCCGCCTTCGTTAGAATCAATTTCATAAAACGCAGAGTGCCCATTTTGATCATATCGGATAGTGTCAAAAATAAAAAACTCAGCTTCAGGACCAATAAAGGCGGTGTCGCCAATGGCGGAAGCTTTGACGTACTCTGTGGCTTTTTGAGCAATGTATCTGGGATCTCTGGAATAGTGTTGTTTGGTGATGGGGTCAATAATAGAGGCGCTCATAACCAATGTTTTTTCTGCCATAAAAGGATCGATAAAACAGGTTTCTGGAATGGGACGAATGAGCATGTCGGATTCATTAATGGCTTTCCATCCTCGAATACTTGATCCATCAAATCCGAGTCCCGCTTCAAATGTTTCTAAGTCAAATTGGCTAGAAGGATATGAAATATGTTGCCATGTTCCTAAAAGATCCGTAAATCGAATGTCAATAACGCGGATCCCCTCTTTTTTAATGAGTGCTAGTACTTCTTCCTTTGTTTTACATAGATTCATCTTATCCTCCGCTTTTGATTCTTGAGTCTCAACAGGTTATTTGCTGCAGATTTTTAAATTTGGAACTATTGCAAAATGCCTATTTTGGAGATCTGCTCTCTTCATTCTCAAGTCCTCATTTATGATCATAAACTTCGGGCTTTCGGATTCGGAATGCTTTCTACCTGATCCAAACTTAGGCGTTTTGCAACAGTTCCAATTTCTTAGATTTTACCAAAATTTGACTTTACTTTCAATCCTCATTTGAGAATTGACAATTTTTTGGGTTTCTCTTTAAAAAAGCCCTTACTAAAGGGTTTTTCCTAGTACCAATGAAAGAAGGGCCATTCTGACGTAAATTCCATTTGTTGCTTGCTTGAAATAGCGCGCTTTTGGGTCTAAATCCAGTTCGGTGTCCATTTCAGAGACCCTGGGAAGTGGATGTAGTAACGTTAGGTCTTTTTTGGATTGCATTAAAACGGCATTGTTCAATTGGTACTTATCTTTAATTTTTTCGTATAGGGCACGTTCTTTGAATCGTTCTTCTTGAATTCGAGTCGCATAAAGAACGTCGAGCTCTCCGATGCTGCTGCTTAAATCGGGGGTTTGAATGACTTTGCAATTTTGAGCTTCTAAAAGCTGTGTGTAGTAATCGGGGATGGTGATTTCTGGAGGCGAAATTAAATAACAGTCTATGGGGTAATGGCGTAGAATTTTAATGAGAGAATGTACGGTTCTTCCGTAACGAAGATCGCCTATAAATCCAATTTTTAAGCCTGAAATTCTTCCTTTTTCACTGAAAATGGTGTATAAATCTAGAAGTGCTTGTGTTGGATGTTCATTGGGGCCATCTCCTGCATTTAACACAATGGCGTCTGAGGCATCTGCCATGGTTTGTGCCGAGTAAGGCTCTGGATGTCTGACGGCAATGACGTCTGCAAAGGATCCCACTACTTTGGCCGTGTCGTGAAGACTTTCCCCCTTTTTTAGAGAGGTGGATAAGGCTTGTTCTACACTGATCACTTGCCCACCCAATCTTAGCATTGCCGCTTCAAATGAAAGACGCGTTCTTGTGCTGGATTCAAAAAATAAGGTGGCTAAGATATAGTTCTTTAAAAGGGGCGGTACGTCTTTTGTTTTCATGAGGGCTTCCATCTTTGAAGAAACGGAAAGCACTAATTCCAAATCTTCTCGTGTGAAAGTCTCAGCCGAAATAATGTCGCGACCTTCCAGTGTGTTGATCACTTTTGTGCCCCTTGTTTATTTTTTAGCCTTCTGTTGCGGCAGGAGTTTTGGCTGTTTCTGCGGCCTCTGTTTCTCCGGCTGCTGTTTCTTCGCCTTCTGTTTCTGCGCTTGCTTCATCTAAGTCATCTTCTGTATTTCTTGGAGAATCAATAAACACAACTGTGTTTTCGCTCTGGCTTAGAATTTTAAATTTATCCCCTGTTTGGATGTCTTTAATTCGGATAGATTGACCCAATCCTAAGGAGCCTAATTCAATGGTAATATGATGTGGAATTCTTTTTGCAATACATTTAATGTCTAATTTATCCATTTTCTTAACGAGAACCCCACCCATTTTTGTGCCTGGAGCGATGCCTTCGTAAACGATAGGAATGGTGACCTTGATTTCTGCGTTGTCATCGACTCTTAAAAAATCGACGTGCGTGATTTTTAAACTCAGTGCATCTCGATCAATTCTGTATGTGATGACGTGCTCTGTTGTCTTGTCATCAAACATCATGGTGAAAATCGTATTTTTAGATTTTGAATCGCGGTATAACTTTTCAAGTTCTGTTCGTGTTAATGAAATAGCAGTACTTTCTTTGTCTAGACCATAGATTACACTTGGAATTTGCCCCTCTTTTCGTAATCTTTTATTTTCAGATTTTCCTGTTTTTGATCTTTTTTTTGCGGTTAATTCCATTTCAGTGCTCCTCAGTCAGGCATCAAATTCATAATTTTAGTTGGGGTATTATACTGAATGTGGGTTTTTAAGGCAAGTGGTCTATTCCTTTGGGACTGTTGCAAAACGCCTATTTTGTCCATCTGCTGTGTTATCTTCGTCCTCAAGTCCTCATTTATTACAATAAACTCCGGGCTTTCGAACTCGGAATGCCTTGCAGCTGATCCAAACGCAGGCATTTCGCAACAGTCCCATTTTTTATTTTTGGATGTTGACTTTGGGACATTGTGTGTTTAGAAAGCAGTCGCTGCACTTTGGGTTGCTGGCTTTACAGAAAGTTCTGCCGTGCAGAATTAAAAGCGATGAAAAATCAATCCATGTTTCTTTGGGCCAGACTTTCATGAGATTTTTTTCTATTTTTTTTGCTTCTTTTTCTTTTGTAAATCCTAAACGTCTGGACACTCTATTGACGTGGGTATCGACGGTAATTCCTGGAATGCCGAATGCCTGTCCTAAGACGACATTGGCTGTTTTTCGGCCTACGCCGGGAAGTTCGATGAGGGCCTCTAATGTGTTGGGAACCTTGTCTTTGTATTGGGTGTGCAGCATATGAGCTGTTTTTTGGATGTTGGCTGCTTTTGTATTGAAAAAATTAACAGATTGAATGTGTTTTTTGATTTTATCTAAAGGGCCTTGGCTCATTGTTTCTGGGTTTGGAAAGGCCTTAAAAAGAGCGGGTGTTACAGCGTTGACACGCTCATCCGTACATTGTGCCGATAAGATGACAGCGATGAGAAGCTCAAATGGGTTTTTATGGACTAAAAAGGTTGTGAGCGGAGGGTAATGGGTTTTGAGTGCCTTAAAAATAGAGAGAGGCTCGTTCATTCTGTTTTAGATTTCAATGCCTACAGGGCAGTGATCGGATCCTTTCACTTGGTGATGAATAAAGGCGTTTTTGACTTTATGGATAAAAGATTGGTTGACGATTACATAGTCGATTCTCCATCCTACATTCCGGTCTCTTGCGCCGCCTCTATAACTCCACCAGGTATAATGATTTTTTTCTTGGGGATGGAAATGTCTGAAGGTATCAATGTAGCCCATTTCTGTAAATAACTTATCCATCCAGGCCCTTTCTTCAGGTAAAAACCCTGCGGATTCTTCATTTTCTTTGGGGCGGGCTAAGTCAATTTCAGTGTGAGCGGTATTAAAGTCGCCGCTGACGATAATGTCTTTTCCTTGATCTTGATATTCTTGACACATGTCAAAAAAGGTAGTGTAAAATTCGAATTTATAGTCAAGACGGCCTTCTCTTTGGCTGTTTGGGAAATAGACGCCAAAGATGACTTTATCTGTGAATTCTAGGCCTATGATTCTCGCTTCAGTATCAAATTTAGGGATATTTAAGGTGCTGATTATTGACAAGGGTTTTTCTTTTGTGAGTACGGCGACGCTGCTGTATCCCTTTTTTTCAGCCCCTATCCATTCTGTATGGTAACCACTTACGGATAGAAGGTCTTCGGGTAATTGTTCCGGATGCGCCTTTGTTTCTTGTAAAAAGAGAATGTCTGGATCATAGGCATTTATATAGGATTGAAAGGCTTCTTTATTATAGACAGCACGTATTCCATTGACGTTCCAGGAGGTAATAATCATTCGAGTATGATATCTAATTTAAGCCTTTTTTTCCAGTCGAGATCTTTGTCCATTTATAGTCTTCGGAAATAGGCCCTGTTGATTTTTTTGCTGACTTTTGGTAGACTTTTTGGCATGAATACCGTCTCTTTTGGGTTTCTTTTATCTTCAGGTTTTCTTCTCCTCCCCTTCTGGGGATAAGCGTGTATTTTTCATCATCTTTTATTTTTTTTATCCCTGCGCTACTCTATTTAATCATTAGGAGGGTCTTAAATGAGCCGTCGAATTAAAATTTTTGATACAACATTACGTGATGGAGAACAATCTCCCGGTTGTTCTATGAATCAACAAGAAAAAACTGAAATTGCCTTGCAGCTTGAAAAGTTGGGTGTGGATGTTATCGAAGCTGGATTTGCCATTAGCTCTGCGGGCGATTTTGCCTCTATTGAGGATATTTCCAAAAAAGTAAAGCATGCCACGATTTGTAGTCTTTCGCGTGCTAAACTTATCGATATTGATGCTGCGGCGCAATCCATTCGTCAGGCGGCGTCAGGACGTATTCATACCTTTTTAGCGACCTCCCCTATTCATATGGAATATAAACTTAAAATGACAGAAGATCAGGTGGTGGAAACAGCTGTGAATGCTGTTAAACATGCCAAATCCTTTGTCTCGGATGTTGAATTTTCTTGTGAAGATGCGGGGCGCTCGAATCCCGATTTTTTAGTGCGTGTTTTTAATGAAGTTATTAAAGCAGGCGCTACGACGCTGAACGTTCCAGATACGGTTGGATATATGGCGCCTCAGGAATTTGGGGATCTTATTCGCTATTTAATGGACCATGTGATTGGGATTGAATCTGTGGACCTGTCTGTTCATTGTCACAATGACTTAGGACTTGCAACGGCCAATGCCTTAGCGGGAGTTTTGTCTGGGGCGACACAAATTGAGTGTACGATTAATGGTATTGGCGAACGTGCAGGTAATACGGCTCTTGAAGAAGTGGTGATGGCGCTTAAAACCCGGGATGCTTTTTTCAATTGTCATACGGGTATTCAGACTAAGGAGATCATGAAAACGTCTCGTTTGGTGTCTACGATTACGGGGTCTTTTGTTCAGCCAAATAAAGCGATTGTGGGTGCGAATGCCTTTGCTCATGAAGCAGGTATTCATCAGGATGGTATTTTGAAGCAAAAACGTACGTATGAAATTATGGATGCCGAAATGATTGGCTTGACTGAAAATGTATTGGTTTTAGGTAAGCATTCGGGCCGTCACGCCTTTTCTGAAAAATTGAAACTTTTAGGCTATGAGCTTTCTACGGAGGCTTTAAATAAAGCTTTTGATCGCTTTAAGGCGGTTGCTGATAAAAAGAAAGAGGTTTTAGATGAGGATTTACATGCCTTAGTTTGTGATGAGGGGCATTTGTCTGAAAATACCCTGTATCAGTTGATTGACTTAACTGTTCGAACTGGTATGAATGAAAAACCGACTGCTTTTGTGTCTCTTGAAAAATCAGGTCAGCTTATTTCTGGAGAGGCCATGGGTGCTGGGCCTGTTGATGCTATTTACAAAACCATTGATGCCTTAATTGGAGAATCTTTCGAATTGGAAGATTATGTGGTGCATTCTGTTACAGGTGGCACAGATGCTTTGGGTGAAGTTACGGTTCGATTGAAGGACAATGGGCGTCTTTTCACTGGTAGAGGGGCCTCTTTGGATGTTTTGGTGTCTTCGGCAAAGGGATATGTCATGGCGGTTAATAAATTGCTTCAGGGTAGACATCAACAGCGTATTAAAGCTAACTTATAGGAGGAATGATTTAGGATGTATCAGATCGCAGTGATTGGTGGAGATGGCACAGGGCCAGAGGTGATTCGAGAAGCGTTAAAAGTACTTCGTGCTGTTGAAAGCTCGACCTTGCAATTTCAATTTACAGAGTTGCCTTATAATGGCACTCGCTATCTCGAAACAGGAATTACAATGACAGATGCGGAATTGGAGGGCTTACGTCAATTTGATGCGATTTTGTTGGGTGCTATTGGCCATCCAGATATTAAACCGGGGATTCTTGAACGTGATATTTTGCTGAAATTGCGGTTTGGCTTGGATCTTTATATTAATTTAAGACCAGTTCGCCTTTATCCCAATGTGGCAACACCTTTAAAAGATGCTAAACCAGAAGATATTGATTATGTGGTGGTGCGTGAAAATACAGGGGGGCTTTATACGGGTGTGGGCTCTTTTCAGGACAAGGGTACTGCGGATGAAGTGGCCATTCAGCAGATGATTTACTCCCGAAAACAGGTAGAGCGTTGTGTGCGATATGCCTTTGAATGTGTTTTAAATCGGCATCAAAATGCCCCTTGGCGCGGACTTTCGGATGCCGATATTGCCCAAGGATTTGTGGGGAAATTGACCCTTTGTGGCAAAACCAATGTACTGACCTATGTTTATGATTTGTGGCAACGTGTTGTGAATGAAGTTGCTCAGGACTATCCCACTGTTAAAACAGACTATGTTCATGTCGACGCAGTGTGTATTTATATGGTTGAAAACCCTGCTCTTTTTGATGTTATTGTCACGGGGAATATGTTTGGCGATATTATTACAGATTTGGCAGCAGTGACTCAGGGCGGTATGGGGGTTGCAGGTAGTGGCAATATTAATCCCAATGGGGTGTCTATGTTTGAGCCTATTGGTGGAACAGCTCCTGCATTTACGGGGTTGAATCAGATTAATCCCATGGCGGCTATTGGTGCCGCTCATATGATGCTGGACTTTTTAGGAGAATCCGAAGTGGCGTCTCAGATTGAAGCCGCTAAAATTCAGGTGATTCAGCGCATGAAATCCATGCAGGCGGCAAAAATGGGATATTCTACATCAGAAATTGGTGACATGGTGGTAGCACAATTAAAGACGAACTAAGACGATCTTTTATTAAAAAGCGGGTTCAGTTGACACCGGGTCAGGTTGCGGCAGCTGGGCAATTGGTTTCTCAGACGCTTTTAAAGCATGAGCGTATTCGACGCGCCTCGACCCTTAATTTGTATATGCCTTTGGGGAATGAAGTGGATTTATCTCCGTTTATTTATCATTGTTTGGCAAATGGTATTTCGTTGTATGTGCCCTGCTTGTTTGAAGAATCCTATTTATTGCGCCAATTGCTTCAATTTGAAGCGGTAACACCCAATAGAGATGGCGTTTATGAACCCACTATTGGGGACTTTATTTCAGACTATTCTGCAATTGATGTGTCTTTGGTTCCAGGGGTTGCGTTTGATTTAAAAAATAATAGGATGGGGCGTGGGGGCGGTCATTATGATCGATTGCTTGCCACGATTCCCTCTTACAAGATTGGCCTTTGTTATGATTTTCAGATGATAGACTCGCTCACTGTGAATACCTGGGATGTTCCTATGGATGAAGTTATTTCGGTGTCCCCCTCTTTATTAACATTGGCGGGATAGTCGCTTTTTTAACAGACTACAGAGTTTTTTGGTAGTGATTGAGTTGGGCCTCCTTTTCCAAAGAAAATTGTTTCACCTGGAACAGTGGGTTTGAATACGATAGGTGCTTTAGTATCTGCGGGGGGATTTTTCATGGGGGCTACGTTTATACGAACAGAACTGTATTTTTGTTCTCCAAACAACGATTGAAATAGATTATTTAGTTCGGATGTATTCTCGACTTCCACCGGCGTCATGCTTGTT
>CAZIFG010000016.1:10015-42991 GCA_964539135.1 uncultured Rickettsiales bacterium | reverse complement strand
ATTTTAACCTAATTTTCTCGCTACTTTTTTCTTGCCTTAACTGGGGGCATTACACTTTCATACTCGGAATGCCTTGCATATGATCCAAACGTAGGCATTTCGCAACAGTCTCCTTTAACCCGCTGCTTTTTTAAATTTAATACCCCCTTTCCTCATTGGATAGGAAAGAGGGTTAACTATTTTTGAGCTTATTAGTCTTCTAGCGCTGGTTCTAAGAAAGAATCCACGTTTTCGCCCGATTGTCTAATATCGGATACATTCAAACGAATTTCTTTCTTTTGATGTTTACGGTTGCTTCGCTCGTCAATTTCCACTGTAAAAATAACGTCATATCTCATGTTAGGGTCTAAGTTAGATCTCAAGAGACACAATTTTTCCCATAGTCCAAATCCAACTGCCTTAAATTCACGTGGTGGCTCTTGCATTTGCTTTTTTTGTTTTTCAATAACCGTAAAATTTACATGTGGTTTATGCGTGGTTTGATATTTATTCCCAAAGGGTTTTCCTTCGCTAATCACACACCCTTGCAAATAAAACGTGGGATATTCAAATTGTTGTCCGTAAGGCGACAATTTATCCAATTGATTTAATAACCGTTTGCTGACCTGTGAAAATGGCAATTTATCAATAATGTCATAATGATATTCAAATTGCTCTTCTGGCAATTTGTCCGCCTCTTCTTTGATGAGTTTAATAAAGGTTTTTACATTTTTTTCATGGATACTAAATCCGCATGCTTGTGCATGTCCCCCAAAGGCATTCACCAACTGAGTCTCGCCTTCTAGCGATGTGACTTGCATTTGATAGAGAGGCTCTTTATATAATTCTAAAAACTGCTCGCCCACTCTATCGATAATGCCATACATATCAATATTTGGAATACTTCGGCAAGATCCTCTTACATAGTCATTGCCATCATACTTGGTTAAAATAATGGCCGGACGCAAAAACCGCTCTTTAAGTCGGTCTGTGTCAATTCCAATAACCCCAGCATTCCAATTTTTACCTTGAATGATGATGATTTTATCCTCTATGGGATCGATTTGTTCATCAATTAACTTATCCATCTCTTCTTCAATCTTATTTGTGATAAACTTTCGTTTTTCGTTCACACTGTCAACATCGGATGCCGTTGAAAAGGCCTCTGTTTTTTTGGCGCCTTGATCCATTTTTTGCTTTTCTAAGGCCACCACGTCTGCAAAAATACCCGCTAAATTCTCAGCCGCTTTTTCACTGTCTTTTCCTGTTCCAATCAGCAGTAACTCTACAACGATGGATGAATCTGGAATGCCGGCCTCTCTATCGCCAATTCGACCCGGTGCGTTTAAACGGGGGATGATAGAGCGCGTTAAATCTCTCGGTCTTAGTTCTGTGTTTGATTCCATACAAACTCGTTTTAAGGCTTTTAATCCTTCCATTTTTGTATTTGAAAGGGCATGAACGCCTTCTTTTACCATGACTCGATTCATGGGATTTAACAGGGTCATCCTATCAGATAAGGTTCCTAAAGACGCCACTGATAGCAAATAATCCTGAAGCTCTTTTGGCATGGGTTTCCCTAATGCATTAAAAAGCGCCAACATGGTTTTGAAGGCTACAGACGCTCCAGATAAGGTTTTAAAATTTGTTTTTTCTGCCACCAAATTTGGATTAATCATTGCGTAGCAATCTGGCAATTCTTTTCCTAAAATGTGATGGTCTGTAATAATGACATCCATTCCAATTTCTTTGGCATACTGTGCTGCTTGCAAATCTTTACTGCCGCAGTCTGTTGTGATGATTAATTTTGCACCTCGATCTTTTGCATAATCAATAATGCGAACTTGCAATCCATGGCCCTCTTTGCTTCGTGTGGGGAAATCGAATTCTACATCCGCACCTAGACTTCTTAAGGTTGCCACGATAATGGTTGTCCCTGAAATTCCATCGGCATCAGGGTCCCCATTTACCATAATTTTCTCTTTGTTTTCGATGGCTTTTATGATTCTGGATGTTGCTTTTTTGAGTCGATCTGGCGTTGATACCTGTTCAAAATCGGTAATCAGGGCCTTATCTGGAAAAATAAATTTTTTAATTTCCTCTGGATTTCCGCCGCCAATATTTCGAGCCAATAAAATTTTTGCGAGAATGAACTCTACCCCAAGCTCTTCTGCTACTTTTTTGACTCTTAAATCATCTATTTTGGCAAGATGCCATCTTTCTCTATTATTTATACGCATATTTATACTCCTCTTACATTTAATTGCTTATTTTAAATAACACGCACCTCTTTAGGCTGTGTTGTACTCAATTTCGGGGCCTACACCCATCAATACTAAATCCCCCATCACTCAGAACTCCAATTTTAACGTATTATGGATTAAAAGGGAAGCGAATGCCTCTTCTTTGGGTTTTCTTATTTTTTTAAAAAAAGACTGGATCCCGCTAAACTGCTTAATATCACGATATAGATGATGATCTGAGTGGCTCTTATTCTTAATTTCCTTCTTACGTCAGGATCTTGCAGAGACAGTCTGAGATCCTTGAGTCTAAGCTTGTAGCTTAAGCCTCGCCACTGGCGATAAAATAAGGCTTTTCCAGCTGTTCTTTTTCTTTCCCAGGGTGAGTTTTTAACCTGTTTTTTTTCTCTACTGGTACTTTCGGCATGTTCGATTAAACACTCCGCATCACAGATTATGTTTAAACCCTGTTTGATATATTGTAGACAAAAATCGGCATCTTCAAACTCATACCAATATCCTTCATTAAATCGAATTTTATTTCGCTTCACCAACAGACAGGCCCCCGTCACTGCAAAGCAGGGACGGGGGGTTTTATAGGCTTTCGCCATCGGGTCTTGATTTCGTCCAAAATGTTCAGGCCCTACCCTGTATAAGGGAAACACCATGCCAAAATGATTCATTGTGCCATCTGGATTTAGAATTTTAAACCCAACAAGCCCCACCTCTTCAGGTTCTAAACATGTCAGCGCGGTATGCAAACTGTTTTCTTTGAGAAAAAAAGCATCATTATTTAAAAGCAACACGGTCTCGTTTTTTGCCGTATCTAAGCCCCAATTTTGGCCCGCTGAAAAGCTAATCGTTTCCCTTTCCCGTTTCAATTTAAAGGCATGCCCTTTTTGGGTTACCTTTTTTTCGATCTCTGCATAGGTCTCATCCATGGCGTCTGTACTTGCATTTTCAATCATTAAATACTCATTGATTTCAGGTTGCACTAAACACGATTCTATCGTTTTGATTAATTTATTCGGACTGTTATAACTGAGTATAAAAACAGAAACCTTCATTTAGTGTCTCAAATGACTCACGCCATACCACACTCCCAGCGCAAGCCCTATATAAATTAAGAGTTGATAGGTCCTTACCCACAGTCTGTATCTTAAGTCTTTATCTGCCAACGTTTTTAGACTGTCTAATATCCATAACTTATAAATTGTATAGGCCCATTTTTTCTTAAACTGTTGGGTGCCATATCGTTGTTTTTGACACCATGTTGATCCTGGTATTTGTTTTTTTGACCGACTAGACCCCTCATCATGCTCTACTAAACAGCTTACATCGCAAATTATTTTCTTGCCTTTTTTGATGTGCTGCAAACAAAAATCAATATCCTCCCACTCAAACCAATAGTCATTACTAAATCGAATGTCTGATTTTTTTACCAATACACAGGCGGCTGTAACGGCGTAGAACTGTGTTGGCTTCATTGAGTTTTTGATATTCTTGTTTCTACCTCTTAAAAAATGCTGCCCCTCACGCGTATGAGGTGAAAATACGACCCCAAAATGATTGATTGTTCCATTTGGATTCAAAATTTTAAACCCTACAAGACCTACCTCTTTAGGTTCTAAACATGTCAAAGCGGCATGCAAACTGTTTTCTTTGAGAAAAAAG
The DNA here is from genome assembly GCA_964539135.1 of uncultured Rickettsiales bacterium. Lineage (GTDB taxonomy): Bacteria > Margulisbacteria > Marinamargulisbacteria > CAZIFG01 > CAZIFG01. The sequence goes on along the minus strand of CAZIFG010000016.1, from coordinate 39,098 downwards.
GCATCATTATTTAAAAGCAACACAGTCTCGTTTTTTGCTGTGTCTAAGCCCCAATTTTGGCCCGCTGAAAAGCTAATCGTTTCCTTTTCCCGTTTCAATTTAAAGGCATGCCCTTTTTGGGTTACCTTTCTTTCGATCTCTGCATAGGTCTCATCCATGGCATCTGTACTTGCATTTTCAATCATTAAATACTCATTAATTTCAGGTTGTAATAAACAGGATTCTATCGTTTTGATTAATTTATTCGGACTGTTATAACTGAGTATAAAAACAGAAACCACGCTTTATTCGCCTCTTACCATTTTGAAACAAGTATACCACATGGCGCGCAGCATCTTTGTATTAAAAATAAAAACCGATAAAATCACCATTAGGCCCAGGAAAATTTTAACACTTCCTCTTGTGTTCCATCGCCAAACGAGCCCAAAAACCCCTTTTTCTGGGAAGGGCAGCTGCTGGACATAAGGATCTAAGTCCCTTACCTTCCACTCTGGATCACATAGCGCTGTTAGCCCTTGAAGCTTTAACTGCTCCGATAGGGCAATGTGTGTCATCATAAAGGGATCAAAAAAGGGGTCCAACCCGTCTATAGATTCCCATACCTCTTTTTGAATCAAAAAAGCATCTAAAAAAGGGACTTGAATGGGACCTTTTAGCGTGGGTGTCGGCGCCATGCTGCCTTTCACCCACCCGAGTACGTATCTAAATGTTGGCGTCAAGGATTGCACTCTCGGGGTGACACAAGCCCCCATTTCCTTGGGCAAGGTTTCGTGAATGATCGTTGGTGATGTGACCAATATCCACTCATGATGTGCCATTAAAATGCCGCGATTAACCGATCGCGCCCATCCGCGTGGCCCTTCATTGACTAAAAGCCGCACTGTTGGAAAATGCGCAAATAAATAGTCTATCGTGCCATCCTCACTGCCATCATCGACTACAATCAAATCTATATCGTCTCCCTGAAGCGATCGCAGTTTTTCTTCTAGACCGGACAGACTGGCTTTTAAGTCCTCTATTTGATTTTTAACCGGAATTACTACCGAAATCATGTCTCTCTGAGTTTAAGATTTCTTCGATTTAAACTGCATTTTATACAGTTTATGATACTCTTTTCCCTTTTCAAGGAGTTCTTCGTGGGTCCCGACTTCCATAATTTTGCCATGATCCATCACCACAATTTTATCGGCATGTAAAATAGTCGACAATCGATGGGCAATGACCAAGGTTGTCCTGTCTTTCATGAGCTTATTTAAGGCTTCTTGTACCAAATGCTCGGACTTGCTGTCTAAGGCGGATGTTGCTTCATCTAAAATCAGAATCTTTGGATTTCTTAAAATGGCTCGCGCAATGGAAATGCGTTGCTTTTGTCCCCCAGATAAGCGCTGGCCTCTGTCTCCTGCTTTTGAGTGTATTCCTTCTGGCATCTCTGAAATGAATTCCCATGCGTTTGCTTTTTTGGCGGCTTCAATGACTTCCGCTTCGGTAGCCTCCTGAGCCCCATATCGAATGTTATCTAATATACTGCCATGAAAGATAATATCATCTTGCAAAACCATGGCAATTTGAGACCGTAAGGACTGTAATTTGTAGTCTTTAATATCGATCCCATCAATCTTAAGGACACCCTCCGTCGGATCATAAAAACGGGGTACGAAGTTAATTAAGGTTGTTTTTCCAGCGCCTGATAACCCCACTAAAGCCGCCATTTCGCCTTTTTTAATGGTTAACGAAAAGGAATCAATGGCTTTTGTACTGCGCTTAGAATACTGAAAACTTACGTTTTCAAACTCAATAACCCCCTTAATGTCCCTTTCAATGGCATGCTCTGAATCTTTAATCAAAATAGGGGCTTCTAAAACTTCTTGAACCCTATCCAAGGACACGGATGCTTCTTGTATTTGGGCTATTACTTTTGATAGCGCACTAATGGGATCAATTAAAAGTAAAATTCCCGTGAAAAACTCTGCCAACTGTGGGCCCGTCATGCCTCCAGTTGATACACTTCTTCCGCCAAAAAAAAGCAAGGTTAAAATCACAGCGCCTTGTAATAGAACAATAATTGACCGCATATTTGCTTTGGTTCTTACATTCATCATATTAAATTGAAAATTTTTGTATTGCTCCGATTCCATACGATGATATTCATAGGCTTCCATCGTGTAGGCCTGTGTCAGCTTAATGTTACTAATGGCTTCCTGAGAAATATGACTGATATCTGATTGTTTCTCTTGGATGGGTTTTGCAATTTTTTTTAATTTTCTGGAATAATAATCGATCAACATAAAAAAAACCGGCAAGGTAATACAGGTAATCAGTGTTAACTTCCAGTTGGTATAAAACATATACCCCAACACCCCTATAAACGTTAGGGTTTGAGGCAATAATTCCCAAAATATGCTTAAAACAGTTTGCTGTACTTTTGAGGTATCCCCAAACAAACGGGTGATTAAATCCCCTAATTTCCACTCGGAATAAAAATGCTGGGACATTTTACTGAGCTTTTTAAAAAACATCAGCTGCATATCAATGGCCACGCGATTACTGACCCAGGCCGTCAAATACAACTGGCCAAAGTTCGTCGCTACGCGCGCTGTCCATAGAAGGACCCCATTGATCATTTGTTGTTGGAAATGACTGAGATCCTTATCGCCGATCTCATTTAAAACATCTCGTATCCAAGGCATAACCAAGACATTGGAGGCACTGTACAATACCGTGAGCACAATAGATCCTAGAATATAGCCCATATAGGGTTGTATCCAAGGTATGGTTTTTCTGAATTTTTTCATATGGACTCACTCTAGCACATCTTATAATTAGAGGCTAGAAAGAGTTTGGATTACACGGTACAATACTCGTCGTAATGGTGCCGAAGTGGCGGAATTGGTAGACGCGTTGGTCTCAAAAACCAATGAATTCTATTCGTGCCGGTTCGATTCCGGCCTTCGGTACCAAATTAGACCTCTTGCAATTTTCCTGTTTTTTTTATCTCTTTTATGCTACACTCCCTCCCACTATGACACACACAAATCTTTCATTTACAGACGTATCCCCTGCCGCATGGCTCTCATTTTTACATACCTTAGCTGACGGTGCTCAAGATGTGGCGCTTCATTACTTTGAGTCTACCTTACAGGTGATTACAAAGTCCGATAACAGTCCTGTCACTCAGGGTGATTTGGAAATTGAAACGCTTGTACGAAAAGAAGTGGCATTATCCTACCCCGGTCTCAGCATTTTAGGTGAAGAACACGGCCAATGCCCTTTAGATGCCCCTTTTAAATTGATTATCGATCCTATCGATGCCACGTCTAATTTCATGCGGCACATCCCCTTTTTTGCGACACTTTTAGCCATTGAAATTAACGGCATTGTGGTTGCGGCTGTGGTTGCTCAGCATGCCACTGGCGATCGATGGTCTGCAGCTTTGGGTGAAGGTGCGTTTCACAATGGCAAGCCTATTTCCGTGTCCACAGTTTCTGAAATTGCTGACTGCCAGGCCTTTTATGGCGGTCTTTTTGGTCGAGAAGCACGGGGAAATTTTGAGTCTTTAATGCGACTGCTCTCTCAAACCAGACGCCAACGTGGCTTGGGGGATTATCTGGCGCATATGTTAGTCGCCGAGGGGTGTGGGGAATTTGCCATTGATTTTGGTCTTGCCCCTTGGGACATTGCGCCTTTAGGGCTTATTGTGGTTGAAGCTGGTGGCCGTGTGACCCAAGTTGATGGCTCTCCTTTTAGCCCCTATACAGGTTCTATTTTGACCAGCAATGGTCAGTTTCATGAGGCATTGGTGCGCACTTATGCTTCTGCTTAGGATCAGGTTCCGGGTCGTTTAATCGCTTCTCTTGTGGCATTTTTTGAAATATCTACAAGGCTTTCTAGTAAATAGTCTGCTGCACTTGCCCCTGTACCCATTAAGTATCGATGTTGTGCGGGCGTCAGTTCTGATCGTGAAACGTACAAACTGGTGGCCATCATGGCAAGTTTTAAACCTGACGTTGTGCCAATCATTTCAGAAATAGCATCTGCACCTAGCTCTTCTAAAATCTGGGGGTTTATTCCAAACTGTTTCAATGTCTTCATTGTTTGTATCGCATCTTCTGATGCCCCTTTTCCTATTTTTCCCCCTTTTTGAAGTATCATGAGTGTATGTCTATCCAGCGGCGGTATTGTTACAGGAATTGGCGGAATTGGAGGCCGCCTTAGAGGATCCCCACTATATAGTTTTTCTATTATTATTTGTTGCTGGACTCTATCTCCCCCACTTGCAAGATGTGTCACATCCCCTGATTTGGCATCTTCTGTCGCACCGTCTCTCGCTAGTCTATTGATGAGATCGAAGGCCTCACCTATATAAGCAGGCGGAGGACCATAATTTCTTACCCCTTCTATTTGCCTATCATGTTGTTCCTCTAGCACATCACAGGTCTCTTCATACGCATCTCTTAATTTTTCTATTTCTGCTTTTTTAGCTGCTAATTCTCTATTTGCACGCTCAATCTTAGTATTTAAACTTGAAATTTTGGCTTTTAATGCATCTTCTTGAGGCTTGATACGTGCCTCTGCATCGGCTATTTTTTGCTCTACTGTTTCTTTTTGAGCCGCCAGTCTTGTCTCTAAGTCTTGCTTTAACAGCGCTACGCGTTCCGTCTGCCCACTACGTCTTTGGATTTCAGCTGTTTTTACGGTTTCTAAACGACGCCCTAATCCCTGTTCTAATGCTTCTTTTTGATCTGCTATAGCGGCATTTCTTTCGTCTACCACAGCTGCCGTTCTTGATTGAATTTGGTCTTGAATTCCGCCTAATTCCTGCCCTTTTTTTTGTATATTAGCTCTTATTTTATTATATCTTTCTGTTTTTTTACGTATTTCTGATTCTTGAGCGCTTTGATCTGTTCTCGCATGATTAATCTGAGTTCCTATGGCTTGCTGCCTTTCATCCAGAGACCGAATCTTCGCTTTTAAGTCCTCCGGATCTATACCCCCTTTTAAAGCACCATACTCTTTGTCAAGGACGCGTCTTTTTTCCGTAAGATCATCAAGCGCTTTTTCTAAGGCCTGACTCTCATCGGATCCAGGAATAGACGCCTTAAATTTGTTATGAATCCTTGTATATTCGTCCACTACACCATTGATTTCACTGCGTTTGGCTTCTAATGCCATTGAATAGCGTTGTAATTCACTTTGCTTACGCTCTAACTGGTCTTGTATCGCACTCAATTCTTTACTTTCTGACGCTACTGCACCACGCCCCCTTATTTCCACTTGATCTAATGCAAGTCTGTCTGCGGAAATCTCACTTTCTAAGACCTGAAGTTCTTTTTTTAAAGTTGCGATCTCCCCTAATTTTGAGGTTTGCTGCCCCTTAAGCCCTTCAAGAACTGGATCTTGAGCTGTAGCCAATCCTTCAGCAAAGGTAGCGAGCTCATCCTGTGCAGCTTGCACAGAGGTAGTATGAGACGCACTGGCAGTCACTGTTTGAGTCTCGTCTAATATGGCCCGAGCGGCTGTATTAAATTCTGCCATTGCCTCTGCTGAAAATTTCGCAAATTCAGCTTCTTGTTGACGCCTAATGACACCTGCAGTCCGGATTGTTTGCGTGAGCGCCGCTTTATCTTTGTCTATGCCTTGCTGCTCTCTATTTACTGCTTTCTCTAAGCCTTTCTGTTTCGCCTCTACGTCTGTTTGTAGGCGTGCAATGTCAGCCCCTAATTCTTTTGCACGCGTTATATTTCTCCTTTGTATGACACGATCTCTATCTGTAACACCTGCATCTCTGGCCTTTGCCTGAAACCCTTTCACTGCGATTAAGGCCGCTGCTTGATAGGTATCTCTTAGGGGATCTACGCCTGTTTGCTGTGTCCTATAGAGTAAGGCGGCGCTCAATTCTTTGTGCTCTGGCACCCTTTCAAGCGGTTCCGTTTCTACTGAAAGAGGTCTTGATAGCCCGCCTATTTCTTGCGGTTTTACCTCCGAAAGCCTTAACTGCGGTGGTGTTAGATTTGGAATTCTACCTGCAGTATCGCTTGTCTGCACCCCTTCTTCTGGTCGCACGACGCCAATTTGCAACACGTTGAGGCGTATAGGGGGTAGGTCTACGGCTCCGTACTCTGGCATGGCCTCTGGTTTAAATTCTAAGGAAGGGCCTTCTGTCCAACCTGAAATAGTCACAGGTGTTGTTTGAATGCTGTGATCTTCTCCTAAAATAGGTGTCATAGGTTGGTATGATTTCAGTTTAGGTGCTGGTATTGGTAGCTCTGCACCTTTTATTTCACCGTCTTCTTTATCTCCTCCAGGTGGTTTTTTCCTGTCTTCTAACATTAGAATCGGTTCTTTTGGCGTTTGCCCTGGTTTTGGGTTTTGCCCTGCCAGCGGCACCACAACTACCTTTCCCTGATCAGGACCCGCTATTATTCCATCATCCTCAAGATGGCCCCCAAGCCCTGGGTTTGGTTGCGTTGTCCCTGGGTTTGGTTGCGTTGTCCCTGGGTTTGGTGGTGAAGGTGGTGGAGGTGGTGGAGGTGGTGGAGGCGTTGACTGTTGTTTTGGTGTTGGTTTTGCTGGAGGAGGTGGGGCTAATCTCTCTTCAGTTGGATCGCCTGGCTCTAATCGTAATAATACCCGCCTATACACGCTTTTATTATCCGTTGCCTCTCCTATAAAAAGAGATTCTATGCTTGTGGATCTTGTGGGCGTTTCTAATCCCTGGAAATACAAGTTTCTAATTCTATCTAACCCAGAGGTAAAAGGTGCCCCATCCTTTGTATGTCTTTGATTTGTGTTATATCCAACCCCAGTCAGATGTTCTGTGCCTTTTTCTGCAATCGCTTTAAGACCTGCTAAATTTTGGAGCATGATTCTACCATTTGCATCTATTTTTACAGACTGATCGAACAATTGACTGAGAATACACTCATACCGCTCTTGCATCCCCGTTCTGCCTGACATCCTGGGATTTCGTTCTAACACCGATGGGTCCATCACTGTAATCGACAGTGTTTTACCGTCTATCGTTTCCCCATTTCCCGGCGATTTTAAGGCTGTTAATACCGTATCGTACACTTCCCCAATGGCGCGAAGTTCGGCATATTCTTTATCGGCTTCCTGTGCCTCGCTGGTTGGCTCTAGATTGTCAATTACATTCGCATGAAGCGCCAAATGTCGAGCTTGTAGCATTAAAATTTTTGGGTGCTCTTTCGATTTTGAAATGACGGATGCGCCTGTAGATCCCACTTCTATTCTGCTGTTGCCTGTTTCTACCGCAGGACGTACCAGCGTTCTACCCCATACATCTCTACGTACCTTAGCGACGTCTTCGAGTAAGGCTTTGAATTTTGTTTTCTGATCATCGTTCGGATCTTCACTTGTACTGTATTCTAAAATTTCTTGAGAATATCGCTCTAATTCTGTGCGTAACTGCTCTTTTTTAGTGTCTTTATTCCAATGAATTAACTGATCTCTTAACGCGGAAACTTTACCGCTTAAATCATCCAAGCGATCTTGAACATCTGGGTCCCCTACACTGCTTTCTCCTGCGGCTTGAACCTTTGGATTCTCTGCAATACTCTCAATCTCTTTTTGCAGGTCTTGAATTCTTAACTCAGCACGTTCGTCTGTATAGGCACTCATGCTTTTTTCAATCCAAATGGCTTTTCTAATGGCTTTATTAATCTCTTGTAATTGTGTTTTTAGCTCTGGATCCTCATTGATTCGGAGTTTTTTTTCGACCGCTTTTTTAAGCGCTTTTAAGGTGTCTATTCCTGTTTTTAACTCTAGAGATACCCCTTCTCGTTTGACTCCGAAATCTGCTTTTGCTTCGCCTATTTCGCTGCTTGCATCTGAACCAGCTGAACTCACAGACCTGCCATCATTGGAACTCTCATCATCTACACTGTCTGCCCCGGCTCCTGGGTCTGCGATGCCTGCATCCAACCCTATCTCCCTAGCCATATCCGCGGCTTGTTTTATTGCACGATTAATCGCAATGCTTTCGCTATTGCTATGTCTTCCAGGAGCCATAGATTCGGATTGCTCTTTTACTGTATCTAAGGGTTTAAAGACACGATCTAACAGCGTAAGTTTTCTATCTATATAGGCTTCCGCCCTTGGATCAGGTATCCCCTTTTGTATTGCTTTTTTCTCCAATTTTAAATCTTTTTGTTGTTCTCTTAACGCTGCCAATAATGCTCTGTCTTTTCTAGTAGCCGCATTATTACCCCGCTGTTTCACAAGCCCTGCAATGACATTTAAGGCTTTTTGTTCTTTTTGAAGTTTTTCTTTCTCTGGCAAAGCGCTACTCTGAGTTGCAGGACCCACGCTTTCTTTTAATTTTGTAGCTAAAACCCCTAATTGTTCTTTAAAAGTTCCTTTTGGAAACTGCTCTGCCAACGATTGTAAGCGTAAAAATGGGGCTCTATTTTGTATTTTTTCTCCCCCTTTCATTTTTGATAAATTATCCATTGTTTCTTTTAAAAGATCTTCAAACTCTTGCCTGTCTGATTCTGAAATATGCGCATTTAAGGTATGTGTTCTTACCCCATCTTTTACTGTTACATGGGCTATTTTTCCGGCTAATCTTGTTATTTTTTGTTCTAAAACCACTTCGTTTCCAGCGCTTGTTGCTTTCTGAACCTCGTGATCCGCTTTCCTTATCCCCTCTTCTGTAACGGCCGTCGATCTTGCCTTCTTGGCCTTATCCAGAGGTGTTGCTTTATCGGATTCACTCACACCGTCTTTTTGAGCCATTCGCCCTTCAGAGATCCCTTTTCGGATCCCTTCTAAAAGCGGCATTAACTCCTTTTTTTGTTTGCTTGTTATGTCTTTGTAGTAGGGCCCTGCTGCAATGTCTTCCATGCGCTCAAAGGCACCTTTTACTTCTCCTAGGGCAGCGGCAATGTTATCGTTTTTAATATGGCTTTCAATAGTCTCTAAACTTTCTTTAAATGCCTTTGGAAGTATTGTTTTTCCAGCATTTAGCTTTTGAATTAATTTTTCTGCTGCTGCCTTTGCTGTCTGTATTTTTGTGTCTAAGGTTTGTTTTTGAGCTGCTGATAAACGATACGCAGCTACAGGTTTGGCACTGCCTTTAACCTTGCTGCCATCTTCCAACCTCTCACACAGCTGCTTTAACAGTGTCATTTCTTTGGTTGTTTCTTTTTTGAGTTTTAAAGCACTTATGCCTGCATCTAGATCTTTTAGAATTTCTTTGAAGGTACTCGGGTCTGTTAAGCCTCCCGCCTGCTCTTTTAAACTTTTTAAGGCTGCTCCTAAGGTTTGCTTCTTGGGATCTGAATCGGAAAGACTATCGTATTGAACCTTGGTCTCAAAATATTGGATCATCGCAGTGGCTTTATCTAAAGTTTGTCCAATCTGACGCAACAATTTACACTGTTCACGTACATCCTTATCTGTGGCCACTAATTTAATAATGGTTCTTTCGATGGATACTGTTTTGAGATCATGAATCGCTTTCTCGATGGGTTTACCCCCATGGGGTTGACCCACTTCATCTGAAATGGAAATACTGAGCGCCAATTCACCACTTACGCTGGGCTTTGTCTCATTAAATGCAAGCGTTATTTCTCGCTTTAAGGCTGATTTTGGATCGATACCGTCAAGAATGGGTTTGCACGCGCCTTGTAAGCTATCGCCTATGGCACTGTGTTCTTCGATAAAGGCTTTGACGGTTTCAATGGTTTTGCGTAATTCCCCGCTAGAGGTTAACTCCGAACGCCCTGCAATTTCTTTGAGTACTGTATTAACGGCTTGATATAGCGTCGCTTTGTCTGGCACTGTTCCTCGAGATACGTCTTTAGATTTTAATTCAATTTCTTTAGATTTTAATTCAATTTCAAGGGCTGATTTTATCTCTTTTCTATCTAATACCTCGACTACAGACCTGCTCGATGCTGCCGATGTCCCTTGAAATCCGCCTACGTCACTTACTTGAACCCCTCTTATCCCTGGTGATGCCATGTCTTAAATTCCTGCTTTTATCCCAAAATTTTGGTTTAGTATCGTTTAGATACTTCCCTGTTTTTTGGCTTTTTACACATGAAACTTAAAAATATGGTACGGGAATTAAATCCTCGATTTTAGGGGGCTAAACGCTTGGCCTCTCGTTTTCTTTTTTTTTCGGTTGCATACGCTTCTAATTGAGTTTGATAAACATGCGGCATTTTACCTTTTGTAGCGGCTATAATCTTTAATTTTAGGGGTTTAAACTCTTGTTGCATTGTATGGGTGCCAAAGAGTCTGTCATGGCGGTCAAACATAAAGCGAAGCCCTGCCATTAAACTTGCCCAAGTGCAATTGCCTCCTTTTTGAGGTCTTGGCTTAAACGACAGCCTAGGTATTTTGTTTTCCTCTGCTTTTCTTTCTAAAAGGAGGTAAAAATCTGCTATATTTTTTGCACTTTTTTTGGTATTTGATATTAATATTTCTACCATCGGATCTATGGTGTTAAATCTGTAAGTTCGATAATATCCATACGTCTCAATCCCTGAGCCTCTATTACACACTGTAAGCTCCCCCCCCCTAGCTTCTCCCTTGGCGATTACAACATTCACAGCATGTGTTTCAGACCCTAACTCACTCAATTCTAAACATTCTTTGGGTGTTAAATCCATTATTAATTGTTTTAAAGCTGCTGTTGTTTTTTTGGGATATTCTCTACTTTTTTGTAAAAGCCCCATGGCATATCGGCTTTTCTTTAAATTAGAGGCTATCACCCTGTCTACTGTTTCTAAAAGTATTTCTTCTGCTAGTTTTCTATAAAACACCCCATCTAGTATGGGAAAAACGGGTCTCAGTATGCGTGTGCATGTTCCTCTTTCAACATTCAGCATCATCTGGGCCAAATGTGCATATTGATCTGGTCCATAACCGGGTAGCCCGTTTTTTATTCTTTTGGCTAAATCCTTATTTCTTTTGGCGAATATCTCTAGACTTTGTATCGCCGAGGGTACTCCTTGGGTGGGATTTCCTCCAAACATAATGAGCGTATTTAAAGTAGCCTCACAGGCCGGTTTTTCTCCGAGTAAACTTTCAAAGATTCTAGACATCAGGGTTTTATCTTGCCCTTCTATTCTTGTATTTGGATCTAAACCAGTAATAAATTCAAAGGTATGATTTATAAGTTCACCTTTTTCATTGACAACTTCTGATAATTTTATTTTTTTCTCACAAGATATTATCTTTCTTTTGTTTTTCATATTAATTTTAAATTAAATAATACGCCACACAATTTATCAAATAGCTTTCTTTCTTTTTAAAGTTTAACTTATTTTTTGTCAATCTAGATTCTACCTCTGTGGGGTCGTAGTAGAAAAAAATATCGGATTCTTTTTCGCCGGTTAACAGGGTTAAAATGACACCTTCTTTACTTTTTTGCCGCAAAAAAACCAGATTTTTTTCGAGTATCGCCAGCATGTCTACGGCTGTTTTTAAATTAAAAATACCGTTCGCGATGATTAAATCTGGGCTTGAATGGTAGTCAAACTCGTTAAAATCGGAACAATAAAAGGTTCCTTTGGGATAGGCTTCTTTTGCCAAACGTATCATTTCAGGACTGATATCGATGCCGACATAGCGACAGGTTATGTTGTGCTGCTTTAAAAAATCGTAAAAATCGCCTTTGCCACAGCCCACATCCAAAATGGATTTGCCTTCTAAGGATACAAAAGACGAAAGGACCTCAAATCGCTTCCGCTGTGTTTCTTTGCTGTGCCAGCCTACGGACTCTATGCGATGCCCGTAGGTCTTGGCTGAAGCCTCAAAATAACTGCGATTGCTATGCAGCAACTAAGTTTAGCTCTAAACAGGCTTCGGCAATTTGAACCGCATTTAAAGCTGCTCCTTTTCTGAGGTTATCGGATACAACAAAGCAGTCTATCACCTTCGGATTTGAGGGGTCTTTTCGAATCCGACCAACGAAGGTTTCATCTCGGCCGGCTAAAGGTCGCGGTGTTGGATATACTTTATTGGCCGGATCATCTAATACCTCCACATTGGGGAAGTCTGAGAGAGCCTGTCTGACTTGATCCACACTTAAGGCGGATTCTGTTTCAATGTTCACCGATTCGCTATGGCCAATAACCACAGGCACACGTACCGCTGTTGCGGTGATGTCTATCTTTGCACCCATTATTTTTTGTGTTTCGTTGATGAGTTTCATCTCTTCTTTGGTGTAGCCATTGTCTAAAAAGGAATCAATCTGAGGGATGAGATTAAATCCCATGGGATAGGAAAAGACCTCTGGCGTTCCTGTTTTACCGTCTAAGGCTGCTTTTGTGTGTTCGATCAGTTCGTCAATGGCTGCTTTTCCGGCACCCGATACGGATTGATAGGTAGAAATGACCAATCTTTTAATAGGGGAGAGCTGATGAATGGGTTGTAAGGCCATGACCAGCTGTGCCGTGGAACAGTTGGGATTGGCGATAATGCCTTTGTGAGATTTGATTGCATCTGCGTTGACTTCTGGAACTACTAAGGGCACATCCTCGTGCATTCTGAAATAAGAAGAATTGTCGATGACAATGGCGCCTGCTGCTACGGCAATGGGGGCAAATTTTTGAGAAATAGAGCCGCCTGCTGAAAAAAGGGCAATGTGAATCCCTTTAAAAGACGCTTCTGTCAGTTCTTGAACGGCGACCTTTTGACCTTTAAACGTGATTTCTTTTCCTGCCGATTTTGCCGATGCCAAGGGAATCAGTTCTGTAACAGGGAAGTTTCGCTGCTCTAATGTTTTGATCATTTCTTGACCGACGACGCCTGTTGCGCCCACGACTGCTACTCTCATGATAGTGTCACTCCTTAGCTAATTGCGCCTGGAAGATGCGCTTTTGAAACCGATCATAGCAACGATGGGCGTTTTGAGCAAGATTTATACATCGCCCGTTCGACTCTTCGTCGACAGTCTAAATCAAATTTTCCAGGCCATATACCAGCCCCACATGCTTTTCGGTATGGCGAATGGCCAATAAAACGCCCGGCATGAAGGCCGCTCTTGAAAGGGTGTGATGCGTTAGGGTATAGGTTTGGTCTAGACCGCCAAACACCACGTCCTGATTGGCCACAACCCCCGGCAATCGCAGGGAGTGAATGGGAATATTTTTGACAAGCCCCCCTCTTGAACCTGAAACCAGCTCTTTTTCATCTAATTTGGGGGTGTTAATGCTTGGATTAGATAGGGCAATGAGTTCTGCTGTTTTAATGGCTGTTCCAGAAGGGGCATCTGCTTTTTTAGGATGATGGGACTCTATAATTTCGACTCGCTCAAAATATTTTGCCGCCTCCTGAGCCGCTTTCATCATCAAAATAGCGCCAATGGCAAAATTGGGGCAAATAAAAATAGCCCGATTTTTAGCTTTGGCTAAGGCATCTAAATCCTCTAAATCTTGAGGGGTAAACCCGGTTGTTCCAATAACGGCATGACAGCCTGCATCTAAAATAATGCCTGCATTTTCTCTGGCTACCTCAGGATGTGTCATATCTACCACCACATCGGCACGACGCTGTTTTAGCATCTCGCGAAGGGGATTGTCTCGCCCTGCTTTTCCCACACATTCCATATCGGGGGCCAAGGTAATGGCTTTCACCGTTTCTTGACCCATTTTACCCGAGGCTCCGTTCACAATGATTTCTTTCATACGCGCCTTCCTTATGATTTCAGATAGGGAATGAGGATTTCTTTTATTTTTTTAAAAACCTCATCCGGTGTTAAATTTAAAACGTCTATTACTTTAACACGTTTGGGCTCTTTTTGGGCCTGGTCTAAAAATATGGCTCTGACTCGATGATGAAAATCTCTTGTTTCTTGTTCAAAACGATCCAAAGCCGCTCGTTTTTTGGCCCGTTTGAGCCCTTCTTCCACCGGCAAATCTAAGACAAGCGTTATATCAGGTTTTAGCACCACAACTTTGTCCAAATCGGTCACCATGGTGCGATCCAATTGACGGCCGCCCACTTGATAGGCCAAGGTTGAGTCGCTGTATCGATCAGAAAGGACCCATTTTTGGGCGTCTAAAGCAGGCTGTATCACTTGGGCAATATGTTCGACACGATCGGCAATAAAGAGTAGCGTTTCTGAATAGGGATGAGTTAACACCGTTTTGGGATTTAAAACCAATTCTCGAATGTGCTGTCCCACTTCGGTCCCCCCAGGCTCTTTGGTTAGGACGCAGTCTATTTGTTGAGATAAAAGCCATTCCGATAAAAGACGCATTTGAGTCGTTTTACCGCTGCCTTCTATCCCTTCCATCGTGATAAACATTAACGAGTGCCTTTCGGGAAAATTCGCACGCGGCGACGTGGCTCTTCGCCCACGCTCATGGAATTTAAGCCAGCCTCTCTTGCCAACTGATGTTGTTTTTGACGAATGGATTCGTCTTGCGGTAAAAGCTCTATAATTCGGCTTTCACTTAAAACCATTTCACAGGCATGCTTACACTCTATATAGGCCTCTTCTTCTCGCTCGGATTTTGTTTCTATGATATGGAATTGATGCCTTAAAAAGCCCGCACAGTCGTCTTCTGTTTTAATCACATGGAGGGGAATGCCTCGACCTCGCATCATTTCTTGAAGCTTGGACTTGGCCCGCATGTGCCGCTTGGTGGTCAAAACTAGATCCGCCTCGCCAATGTCGTGGGCAATGCGTACATTGACCTCTAAATCCTTGGCACTTCCCAAGATTTTTTCAGGGCTCATGCCATAGGGATAAATCATCACGACTTCAGAATGACCCGCAGGGATTTCCTCTTGTTCTACGGCCACCGCTTGATTGACAATGGTGACATTTCCACCACTTTGACGGGTTCTTAACTCGGGATCTAAGGGATCATTTTTAAGATGGGCATCAATAAACAGGGCCACTGGATTATAAACGGCAAAGACATCTCGTGCTCGAATCTCGATGACTACATCAAAGGTAGGGGCTGATTTTCGCTCTAATATGGACTTATTGGTGCCTCTAAATTTGGCCTCTTCATCTCCAATAATGACACTTTGAATGCCTCCCACTAAATGAGACAGTACAGGATTGTTAATTAAATTTTCTAAATTATAACCATGCGCTGTTGCCACCAGCTGAACTCCTCGTTCCGCGATGGTTCTTGCGGCTCGCGTTTCTTGCTCTGTTCCAATTTCATCTACAATGATCACTTCAGGCATGTGATTTTCTACTGCTTCTATCATGACAGCATGCTGTTCGTTGGGTGAATGCACCTGCATACGGCGCGCAAAGCCAATGCCAGGATGGGGGATGTCTCCATCTCCTGCAATTTCGTTGGATGTATCCACAACCACCACGCGTTTATTGGCCTCGTCGGCTAAGACCCGTGCGGTTTCTCTTAATAAGGTTGTTTTTCCTATTCCTGGAGGTCCTAACATCAGACAATTTTGTCCACTTTCAATGATGTCTTTAATGATATCGATGGTGCCTAAAACTGCTCGCCCTATTCTACAAGTCAGCCCTATGATCTTACCTTGTCTGTTTCGAATCGCAGAAATACGGTGGAGTGTTCGCTCTATCCCGGCTCTATTGTCTAAATTAAATTCCCCTATTTTTCCCAACATTTCATCTAAGTGCGCTTGCGTCACATCCCCTAAATCCACCAAACGTTTGACTACTTGAGAAAAGCGAACCTCTGCAGGACGGCCCAAATCTAAGACAATTTCAATGAGTTGAGGTGTGTCTTCTGATGCTTTTAAATAGCTAGAAATAGAATACGGTAAAATATTAATCAGTGCGGTTAAATCATCGACTTCTATCTGTGCTTTCATCGCTGCCTCCTTTAAAACAATGCCAATTTTTCTGTGACCAGACGGCGCCCCATCAGTGCTTTTTGTAGCGTCATTTCATCGGCATAATCGATGTCCGATCCCGCAGGCAGACCATAGGCTAATTTGGTAATGGGACACTTAAATCGAGAGAGGATTTCTGTTAAATACAAGCTGGTTGCATCTCCTTCAATGGTGGGATTGATGGCTAAAATAACCTCTTTAAACGCGGTCTCTTGGCATCGATCCTTTAACTCTTCTATCCTTAATATATCCGGATGAATACCATCAATAGGGGAAATTAAACCTCCCAATACATGATAAACCCCCTTAAAGGTACGGGTTCTCTCAAAAGCCATGATGTCTTTGGGCTCCGCTACAATGCAAAGTTGAGATCCGTCTCGGGACGGATCGCTGCAAATGTCACAGCGATTTTGAAAGGAAATATTGTAGCAACTCTCGCAGTACCGAATATTTTTTCGGGTATACGTCATGACCTCTGCAAATTTATCTACTTCTGTTTGAGGTAACGATAACATAAAAAAAGCCAAGCGCTGGGCAGATTTCATCCCCACGCCTGGCAATTTTGTAAACTGTTGCATTAACCCCTCAATGGGTGAACTGTCCCCCATCGTTTAACCGTTTCTAGGTCAATCCTGGAATTTTTAATCCGCCAGATACGACGGACAACTTCTGAGTGGCAATGTTTTTTGCTTTTGTAGAGGCCTCGTTCACTGCTTTTTTCAACGCCGCTTCCAATCTTGCGTTGTCGGATAAAATTGCCGAGTTTAAAATTTTAATCTCTGTACATTCAATTTCGCCTGTCATGACGACTTTAATGTTATTACCGGAATCTGTTCCCTCCACAATGGTGCCTTTCAGTTCTTTTTGAACTTCTTGCATTTTCGCCTTCATGTCCTTTGCTTGATCCAGCAATTTTTTCATATCTTTTAATCCGTCAAACATGGCTGTGTCTCCTTCTTGAATTTCTGAAATCGTCTTTTAGATATTGTACTCTAGACTTATTAAAGCTGCCAGTTTTGATTTTATATTTTTATTACTTTATGGGGAAGAGATATGATATCCTTGTATTTCTATCATCTTTGTTTTTTACTTCATTTTAAAAGGAGTTTTTTTAATGTTACTTCGATATGCGGCTCCGCCCACTGCTTTGTATACCTCTCGTATATTGAGAGGCCCTGATTCCGATTCGCCCCGGCCCCAAGCCACACTTCCAGAGCCTTCCTCTCAGCCTCCGTCGCTACCACCCTACTCCCGCCCCCTTGTTCAGGCTGCTCAAGGTAGCGCTATTGGTCTGACGCAAGCCATGGTTTTGTACCCCTTAGAACGTTTTGCCACACGCCGGTATATCAATTGCCTACCCTGTGGAAACGATATCCCTGCCCATCCTTTTCGTCTTTTTCGCGGCATATCTGCCAGCCTTACGACTCGTGTTTTAAAAGTTGGATTTTCATTTATGGGCTTAGATCATGTAAAAAGCACCTTAGATACTCACTTCCCGATATCGCCTGCCAGCACTGCTGCCCTTTCAGGCGCGGTGATCGGCTGTCTTGAAGCCCTTATCTTTAATCCTGTTACAGTGATTAAAAATAGACTTCAGGCGGATTCTGGACCCGCTACTCTTTTGGGTCAATTTCGGGAATTTAAAAAGTCGGAGTGGTTTTTAGGTACGCTACCTACTGTTCAACGCAATGTGATCTGTAATACGATTTCCTGCTTTGTCCTAGGAACTGTTTATGGCACTTTTCCCTCTGATAAAACCTCGCCTTCTACAGTTCAAACGATGATCATTGGCGGTGCTGCTTTTTTTATAGGAAGTCTCGCGAGCCTTCCTTTTGAAGCCAAACGCTTGGATGTGGTTTTAAATCAAACGCAGCGTCATCCTTTTTATCAGATCACGCTGCGCCTCGCACCTGGGTTGGCAAAAGTCACCCTTATGGGAATGATTGCCGGTCCGGGCTTATATCCTATTTTTCGGTCCCAGGCGGTTGAATGACACCATTCGATAGTGTCATTCGACCCGCTTTATCTTAAGCAGATTACTTCTTTCCAATATAAAGTTGAATAATGACTTTGCTGCCTTTGTCTGTTGATCCTTCTAAAAATAAAGTATCGGCTATTGTACCTATGAACGACTCAGACTCTCCAGGAACTTCAATGTGTCTCAATACCTTGTTGTTATTATCCACAACAAATACTTTTCTATATGGTTTGGCACCTTTCGAGGGATCAAGAAATCCTGATGCCCCTAAGATGGCAACATTATTCACACCCGCATCGATAATAGAATTTACCCACATATCTGCACTAGCAGAATCTAAAGTCCCTATATCAAAGCGTGGTGCAGTCGTTAGCACCCCTGCGTTTATTCTGTACGAATAGACTAGGCTTGTTGAAACCGCCATAATCTTTTGAGTAAACTGAGTCTTTGCATACCCAGGAAATTGATTTCCTTCCGTTATGGTTCCATCACTACCCACCGTATAAATTTTGTTTATGGGCTCAGATATAAACTTTCTTGTGATAATGTTATTTCCAATGACATCTATAACGTTGAAACTGACATCTAATGAAACCCCTGGGCGAATTTCGCCGGTGTTAATATTATAAAGCAATAGTGCCGCACTTGATCCATATCCATACAGATTATGCCAATTTAACGTGTCTTCTTTTAGGATATAGCCATTTTCTAATAAGAAACAATTGCTCAAGGATTCATTTCCATATGCATAAGAATCCATTTTTTTCGAAAATTCTGGAGATACAAGATTGAGTGACGTCCCTACAAGCTCTGAGAGCCCTTTTGTAGATATAATAAATACACGGCCGGTATTGGTTACGATTACGTCATTTTTAATGTTAGCTTCAAAAATGCCCACTGTATCCGCAATCGTCGCTTTTAGCGTCAATGTTTTGGCATCATACAACTGAATGGTTTTATCCTTGGTATTGAGTATCCCCAATTCATTGGTTGCTCTATTTACCCATGTGACAGCTTGGTCTACTTTAGTAAAGACACCCTCTTCCTTTAAAGGAATTTCTAAACTGTTCACTCTTTCGCCGGATATTCTTTCAAAAGCAGGCAGGGTTTCCCCCCCTGTAGTGCTTGCTGAACCACCACTCTTACTTGCGCCACATCCCGATAGGATGAGTAGGAACATCATTCCCGATACTATTCTGATAGTATTCTGTCTATTCATTTATTCCCCCTTTTAAAGGTTTTTTTTATTTGACTTTACTAGTATCGGTTATTTTTTTTAAAATTTCATTTTCACAATTTTAAATCCTATTTTATTTAGGGAGTTGAGATGTTCGGGGCGCGCCTGACTCATATAGCGCTACGATAGGGGGCATGGGGGCTCCAGCCACTGCCGATACAGGGGCTCCTGCTGGTGTAAATAGGCCGGCATCATAACGTGCCTCTATTTCACTTGGCAAACGGAGTCCTCTTAGGCCACTTTGGGCGTTAGGCCCGATTACATCGCTTAGTCTTAAGGGTACAGATGAAGCTCTTCCTACACTATCCATATTTTTCTCCTTTATTATTTTGAATAATTTACAGTTTAACAAATCTAACTTAAAATTCAACTTATTTTTTTACTTACTTTAGCCATTTCACCTTCTTTTCTTCCTAATAAAAAATTCGTTTAGCACCTCATCTTATCAGATGGTGTTATTTTTTCTATATAACAAAAATAGAAACCGCCATTCGGCTTAAAGTTTCGCTTTGGGTAACATGAGCATAGGCGGCCTATGGATAGAAGGCCTATGAAAACCGCCTTCAGTATCCCCACTTTTTTCAAATGTCTTATCTGGCTCTTGTCTGATTTGCTTGATTTGGGGAGATTGTCTTATGAATCCTGATACCGGTATGGCTGATAATCCTGTTACACTTTGCATGATGTCTCCTTTTTATTTTCTCTTCGACCTCCATTTTTTATAGAATCGTGCCTTCAAATAGTTCGACAATTTTATTCATGGGCTGGGCATAGGTCGGCGTTTCTGGTTTTTGAAGGCTTCCATTTCCTTGCGGGGACGATGCTTCCGGAGCACTTCCAGCGCCTTTATCTGTCAGTGAAAACTTCAGAGGCTCTCCAAAAATCTCTGAAATCACACTGTTTAAATTTTTTGCTTGAGACTCTTCTTCTAGCTTTTCCCTGAAAAATTTAAAATCTTGCTTGAGTCCAATGATAATATAGCCCCCTTGCCTGGACTTAACATAAGATCCCAATAAAATGCTTTGTAAGGGATTTCGATTTTCTTTTAAGACCTGTAATACTTTGAGCCATTTTTGAGCATCCGTTCCTGACACGGGCCCGGGGCTTACAATAGTCTTTGCTGGACTTTCACTGGATTTGGGTTCTGGCGGCGACATAACCGCATTGACCTGCGGAGGTAAGGCCGCTACTGAAGGGCTTACCGAGACTGTCTTTGGACTTTCTATACTTGCACTGACCTTTACACTGGGTGTTGATATCACTTGAATAGTAGGGGCTGTAAAAGACTCTATTAAACTTAAACACCGGACTTGAATTAAAATCTCTGGTTTCGTAAACCATCTGAGGTCCATTTCTGTTTTGGCAAAATGCTCCAACGCCTGATTGAGATGCATAAGCGACATTTCTTGAGCTAGGGCTTGCAACTGCCCAATACGGGTACCATCCACTTCAATCTCTTCATTTAAGCCTACTTTTACCAACACCAACTGTCTTAGCAGCGTGATTAACTCACTTAAGAGCTGACTCATATTAACGCCCTGGTGAGACAGTTGAATGAGGGTACTCAGGACCCCTTTTTGATCTCTTAATCCTATTTTTTTTAGAAGATCGAACAAATGTGTGTCTTCTGTACTGCCTAAAATAGAAACGACATCTGAATAGGTAATAGATGCGCCTTTAAATGAAAAGACCTGATCCAAAAGCGAAATGCCGTCTCGCATACATCCCTCTGCATTTCGGGCTAAAATCGTCAGGGCGGCATCGTCTATTTGAATCGATTCCGTTGTGGCAATCTCTTGAAGATGCGCTTTGATTTCAGAGAGTGTTAAATTTCTAAAATAAAGATGCTGGCAGCGACTATGGATGGTCATGGGGATTTTTTGAGGCTCTGTCGTGGCCAATATAAACACGGTATTTAAGGGCGGCTCTTCTAACGTTTTCAGTAGGGCATTAAAGGCCCCCGAGCTTAACATATGAACCTCATCGATAATGTATAACTTGTACCGACACTCTACGGGCATGAAATTCACCCTGTCGTTTAACTCCCGAATATTGTCGACACCTGTATGAGACGCCGCATCAATTTCAATGACATCCACAGAGAGCCCTTGGGTAATGCCTCGACATAAATCGCATTCTAAACAGGGCGTAATGCTTTTGCCGTTTCGACAATTTAACGATTTGGCCAAAATACGTGCTGTCGATGTTTTTCCGGTCCCTCTTGGTCCTGAAAATAAATACGCATGAGACAGGCGATCACATTCAATGGCATTTTTTAAGGTTTGTTTGATATGATCTTGACCGACCATTTGGTCAAAGGTTTGAGATCTGTATTTTCGATAAAAGGTCTGATGTGACATAGCTTTTTATTCTAAAGGATTTGCTTTGTTATGGAAAGTGATCCCCTCCCTTTTCCTTTTTGAGGCACAAGGCTATAATGCTGCCACTATGAACGAAACCATTGCTCTTTTTGGCGCCAGTGGCATGCTGGGACAAAGTCTTCACCACCATTTTTTAAAACAAGGGATCTCTGTTGTTCCGTTTAATTCCAAAAACTGCGATATTCGCTCCGAATCCTCTGTTTACGATGTTCTCCGCGCAAGACCCGACCTGACGGCTGTTATCAATGCGGCTGCTTACACCAAAGTGGATGACTGCGAAACCCATCAGGAACTTGCCTTTGCACTCAACGCAGAAGGCCCTATGCATATTGCGAAGGCCTGTGCCGACCTTCGACTTCCCCTGGTTCACTTTTCTACAGACTATGTGTTTGATGGCGAAAAACATATGCCTTATATAGAATCGGACCCCACACATCCTCTGAGTATTTATGGCCTTTCTAAACTGACAGGTGAACTGAATGTCCTTAATTATTGCCCCAATTCCTACATTTGTCGCATTCAGTGGCTTTATGGCCCTACGGGCACTCATTTTATTAAAACCATTATAAACTTGGGCCGCACTAAAACTACGCTGTCTGTTGTGAGCGATCAGCTAGGTGCTCCCACATCGACTCAAGCTGTATCAGAATGGGTTTTTGACCTTTTACGCCTACGTCCCACTCCAGGTATTTACCACATGACCGCTGCAGGGGAAACCAATTGGTGTGAGTATACCCGCTTCATTTTTGATGCTATGGGTATTAACTGTAAGGTCTATGCAACATCCAGTGAATCTTACCCTCGACCTGCCAAACGCCCTAAAAATGGCCGTTTGTCTATTGCGAAACTTCAAGATCTGGATATACGTCCCCGCCATTGGAAAGACGATGTTCGACAGTATTTACGGACTTTGTTAGACTGAACACATGAAACAAACACTTGCTATCGCCTGTGACCATGGCGCTTTAGATCTTAAACGCGCCCTTATCAACCACCTTAATACGAAACATCCCGATCTTAATATTCTGGATCTTGGCACCCATACCTCTGATTCTGTGGATTACCCAGAATTTGCAGATCGTGTGGCACACGCTATCCTTGAGGGTAAAGCTCATCTCGGCCTCTTATGTTGCGGCACAGGCATTGGCATTAGTATGCGTGCCAATCGATATAAAGGCATTCGTGCTGCATTGGTTTATGACACCTTCACTGCCACCATGGCAAAAGCTCACAATAATGCCAATATCTTATGTTTAGGGGGACGTACTACACCTGCTCCTTTGGCATGCACGCTTGTAGACACCTGGCTTACCACTGCCTTTGAAGGCGGTAGACATCAAAATCGTTTAGACAAACTGGATTTATGAGCTTGGTAGCGCTTGAACTGCCCTTAAAATTTGAAGCGCAGTCCAGCGCGCTACAGGATCTGGGTTTAAAGCTCCCTCTAAAATTGTAAGCAAAGGCACTAACTCCGGCTTTGTGGTCCTTAGATCTTCACAGACTACTTGAAATGGACTTTCAGAAGCCCCTTCTGAAGGCATGAAAAACTGCAGTATTTTCGCATCTTCTATTGGAAAAGACTCTTTTAACCTTAGCGCCTTATAGATCATTACCCCTAAACACCAGGCATCTATGGCTTTAGGATCCCCATATTTTTGTGTAATTCCCTCTGGAGGCACATAGGTTGTCCCCCAGCGCACACGTTTCCTGGAACTTGAAAAAAGCCCTAAATACCCCAACATATCTTTCTCTGTTTCTGGAAACGCATGTCCAAAATCTGTCAGACACACCCCTCTTTTTATTATGAGTATATTTTCATATTTCACATCATTGTGAATAATCCCGACTTGATGGAGTTGAACGACCGTTTGAATGATAGGTTCTAATAATTTCACCATCTTTACTGGGTCTATATCTTTTCTAAGCGATAAAAACTGAGCCAAATCTGAACTTGCTTTTACCATTACAAGCCCTATTGTATGGTTTTTACCTGGATATTCAATAATCCTTTCTATGGGCATGATACCGGGGATACCATCGATCGCTTTCATTATTTCAGAGACTCTTAACACTTCCATTTTAAAGCTCATTTTTTCCCTATTGCTTGTACGTGGTCCTCTTTTGCCCATTTTTTTCATGGCCATATCGTTACGCTCGGGACTTTCTTCTCCTTCTTTATATGTCACATATATTACACTTCTCACGACACCTTCGGCCCCGTACCCTAAGTATTTTTTTCGGGGATCCCTATAATTTAAGGCCTGTATGTATTCGCCTGCCCCTAATTCGTAAATGGGCTTTCTCGAACGATCGAATGACCGTTCCATTTCCCCTATTTTTCTTGCCTGTTGAAATACCCTTATTTCAGACAGCCTCTTAAATAGTTCCTCTAAACTTTCCTTCACATCCTTCTCTACCACGTCAGCGGCTGCCTTTGCGAATACCCCAATACAAAGGTCTTTTTGTATCACATTGGCTGCAAATAAAGCAGGTGTTAGGGTTCCCTTCTCCGTCTTATAATTGGATACTTTTAATTCCATGTTATCTGCAATGCTTTTAATGAAATCTCTAAGCTCTAAAATAGACAAATTTGAGGGATGGGCTGCAAACATAGCTCTAAATTCCTCTTGCCATAAAACCGCTAATTTTTTAATTTCTTGTCCACTTAAATTGGGGACTACCGCACCTACAACCCCTACACTTTCGTCCCCTACACCTAGGGGCATAAAATCTGATCCCCACTTATACCTTGGTCCTAAAGACGATGTCCTTTGCGATGCAGGTACACTACTTCCAGTTAAGGTTCCTGATATACGCCCTTTAGTATCGGTGGGGACTACCGCGCCTACACCCTTTACACTACTTCCAGTTAAGGCTGTATGCGCTTTAGTTAATGACTCGTCCAGGCCTGTTACTCGTACGGGTAATTGTACGGGGGGCTTATGGTTCCGCCTGGTGCCTCTGCTAAACAGTGCTTCTCTGAATGACATCCCCTGCATCTTTACACCTTTTTATTTTTTTATATTCTTTTTGCATTGAAATTTATGTTTAAAATTTTACATTTTGTTCGATCCCTATGGTATAATCTAAAAACCTCATTTTGACAAGGAGAAAACCATGACTTATGCCTCGTTTGAATCCCTACGCAAGGAGCTCATTGAGTTCAACACCGTACCTTCTACACTTTATGATAAATTTGAAGTTAAGCGTGGGCTTAGAAATAAAGATGGATCTGGTGTTTTGGCGGGTCTGACGCGTATTTCTTCTGTTGTGGGATTTCATAAAGTAGAAGGGGAAATGGTTCCTGTTGAAGGGGTTTTGAAATATAGAGGCGTCTTACTCGAAGATATTATTAATAGTGCCTCAAGCAGCGACCCTTATTTTTTTGAGCGCACTTGTTTTTTACTCCTGGTAGGACGGGTCCCTTCCGATGCGGAGTTTAAGGCACTTATTGCCTATATGGCTGAACATCGGTCTATTCCACAGGCGGTTATTGACCATGTGATTCAGGCTATCCCCTCTCAAAACATCATGAATAAGTTGCAAACAGCGGTCTCTGCCTTATACGCTTTTGATGCGGATGCCGATAATATCGATCCCTTGGATGCCTTTTTGAAATCCTTACGCCTTTTATCCCAAATTCCCACAATTATTGCCTATAGCTACTTAACCGCCTATAAACCCCATACCCCTCTTTTAACACCTCCTAAAACGGGTTCTATGGCGGAATCTTTTTTAACCCTTTTAAACCCAGGTCAGACGCCACATCCGCTTCATGTGCATATTATGGATATTTGCTTGGTACTTCATGCCGAGCATGGGGGCGGGAATAATTCTACTTTTGCGACGCATGTTGTCAGTTCGAGTCAATCGGATATTTACAGTACGATGGCGGCTGCTATTGCCAGCTTAAAAGGTCCGCTTCATGGTTCTGCGAATAAGAAGGTGATGGATATGATGTCGGATATCAAAGCCAACGTTAAAGACTGGGGCAACATTGCTGAACTTACCACTTATCTTGAGCGCATTATTAAGCAAGAAGTAGGAGATAAGTCCGGCAAAATTTATGGTTTGGGTCATGCGGTTTATACCCTTTCAGATCCCCGTGCTACTGAAATTAAAAAACTCGCGTCAGAGCTTGCGCCTCAGGTGAATAGACAGGCGGAATATGATTTGTATTTAACGCTTGAAACCTTAGGCCCTCAAGTCTTTAATCGGGTTAAAGGCATTGATAAAGTGATTACACCTAATGTGGATTTCTTTTCTGGATTTGTGTATGACTGCTTGGGCATCCCCGAGGAAATTTATACGGCGATTTTTGCCATGGCAAGAACGTGTGGTTGGTGTGCCCATTTCATCGAGGAAAATCTATCCGGAAAACGCATCATTCGACCTGCGTATAAATACATTTAAACGCCTGTGATTTTTATTTTTTACGATTTTGAGACGTCCTCTAAAAGTGTTCTGGGTCAAATTCTCAGTTACAGTTTTATTGCCACGACGTCTCACCTGGAGCCCATCGAAGAATGCAATGGGCTCATTCAGCTGAATCGGCTTCAACTGCCAGAAGTGGGTGCTATTTTAACGAATCGGCTTCAACTGAAAACCGTCCAAGAGAATGGTAGCTCTGAGTATGAAGCTGCCAAACATATTCATCGTTTTTTAACGACTTTTATCTTTCAACATGGGTCGGCCACCCTGGTTGGCTTTAATAGCAATCGTTTTGACCTTTCTTGGCTTCGCACGCTGTTTACACGATATGGATTGGATCCTTACTTTAAGGGAAAACTCAAAAACTTAGATATTTTGCATTTCACTCAGTATTTGGCCTTTCAACATCCCGAGGAATTTCCTTGGGTTCAAGATCGAGGAGACAGAGGGCCTTTTTACTCCTTTACCCTTGAAAATACGGCCTCGAGTTTTGGACTTCTCACAGAGGCTCAAAGTCATGATGCCAGAGAAGATGTACTTCTCACCATTGCACTTACCCATGCGCTTTCTAGCACCTTTCACACCTCTTTGAGTGCCTTTGAGCCCTTTTCTATCCCAGATTCTTTTGTCCCTTTTAAAAGCATCGGACTTGAAAAAACACGTCATTTTCCGGGATTATCTGAGGAACCGCTTCAAAAAGTCGTGGAAACCCCCTATCTTTTCTTGTCTCAATCGGGCAAAAATTCGCTTTGGATCGATCTTGAAAAGGCTAAAACGTTAATGGCGACAACACCAGATCCTTCAGAAAATGAGTGGTTGAGCGTGGTGACGTATCGTAATCCCAATAAGCATTTCTTCATTCTGACAGCGCTGCCCTTGCTTGAAATGCCCGCCTTTCAAACTCTCTTAGACCGACTGGAAACGGTATCCTTACTTCAGCATTTGCAGCAGAAACCAGAGCACTACTTTAATCTCACTGAAAAGGACTGGGACATTGACTATTTGCCCCATCGCTTGGGCTTTGACCGACTTCCCAAACTTCATGAGTTGGTTAAAACTCTAATCCAATCTCCCGACTCTTACACGGAAACGCTACAAACACTTCTTATGAACCGCAGTTGCCAAGCAGACACTGACCTTATTCGACTGTATAATCGGGTGTATCTCAATTATCATCCAAACCCAGATCCCGCTGCCATTCAAAAATATGTGGGTCCCCGCTATCTTACAGGGACCCTTTATAAATCTTTAACTGATTTTACGTCTTTTGACGCGTCTTTTCAGGAGATTGAAGACCGTTTAAACGACACAAACTGTCCCGATTCGGATGTCCCGCTTTTATTGGATTTAAAAGCAGTTTACACCCAATTTAAAGCCCTTTATTTAACTTAAAACACCTGACGCTTTAAAGGCTTCTGCTTTTTCTGCCATGCCTTTTTTAAGGGCTTCTTCGGCGTCATAGCCGTGTGCTTTTGCGTATTCCCGCACATCTTGTGTGATCTTCATGGAACAAAAATGAGGTCCACACATGGAACAAAAGTGAGCGGATTTGGCGCCTTCTTGAGGTAGCGTTTCATCGTGATACTCGCGTGCGCGATCGGGGTCTAAAGATAAATTAAATTGATCTTCCCATCTGAATTCAAAACGGGCTTTGGAGAGGGCATCATCTCGTTTTTGAGCGCCTGGATGTCGTTTTGCCAAATCGGCTGCGTGCGCGGCTATTTTGTAGGTAATAATCCCTTCTTTTACATCGTCTTTATTGGGCAATCCCAAATGCTCTTTGGGGGTCACGTAACAAAGCATGGCTGTTCCATACCAGCCAATTTGAGCTGCCCCAATGGCAGAGGTGATATGATCATAACCAGGCGCAATGTCTGTCGTGAGGGGGCCTAAGGTATAAAAAGGCGCCTCAAAACAAATTTCCAATTGTTTATCCATATTTTCTTTAATCAGATGCATGGGCACGTGACCCGGCCCTTCAATCATCACCTGAACATCATGTTTCCAGGCAATTTCTGTTAACTCGCCCAGGGTTTTAAGCTCGCTAAACTGAGCTTCGTCATTGGCATCATAAATAGAACCCGGCCTTAGGCCGTCGCCTAAACTGAAACTGACATCGTACTGTTTCATGATCTCGCAAATGTCTTCAAAGTGAGTGTATAAAAAGTTTTCTTGATGATGTGCCAAACACCACTTGGCCATAATAGAGCCGCCTCGAGAGACAATGCCTGTCATGCGTTTGGCCGTCATGGGAATGTATCGCAAGAGAACACCCGCATGGATGGTGAAATAATCGACCCCTTGCTCCGCTTGCTCAATGAGGGTATCTCTAAAGAGTTCCCAGGTGAGGTCTTCCGCTTTTCCATTTACTTTTTCCAGGGCTTGATAAATAGGAACGGTTCCAATGGGAACGGGGGAGTTTCTCAGGATCCATTCCCGTGTTTCATGGATGTTTTTACCGGTAGAAAGGTCCATAACCGTGTCACCGCCCCAACGAATGGCCCAGGTCATTTTTTCTACCTCTTCTGAAATACTGGAACTGATGGCGGAGTTTCCGATATTGGCGTTAATTTTGACCAAGAAATTTCGCCCAATAATCATTGGCTCTAACTCTGTGTGATTGATGTTACTTGGAATAATGGCTCTACCGCTGGCCACTTCATCGCGCACAAATTCGGGGGTTACGCCTTCTCTGAGCGCAATGTATTCCATCTCTTCTGTAATAAGGCCTTTTTTGGCGTAATGCATTTGAGAGACATTTTTTCCTTTTTTTGCTTTTAACGGATTGCGTCTATTGGGGAATCGAATGGCATCTAATTTTTCATCGACATTTCGGGTGTGGTAATAGGCAGAAGAAGATCCCGGAAGGGCTTCAATGTCCCCTCGATCTAAAAGCCACTGACGGCGAGTCTCAGGGAGTCCCTCTTCGATATTGATGGGATGGGCGGGATCTGTGTAGGGACCAGAACAGTCGTAAACCGTAACTGGGTCGTTTGGGAGGGTTTTACCATCAAATACGGTATCGGTTAAGGCAATTTCTCTAACAGGGACACGAATATCCTGAAACAGCGTACCGCTTATGTATTTCTTTGTAGATCCAGGAAAAGGTCTGTATGAAATCTCTAATTCTGACGGGGCTACTGTGTTTTTTTTATCTTGTTTCGCCATAAATATGCTCCTGCTCATCGATAGATTTTCTCTTTTTTTAATTTTAACACCTTTGAGGGGGTTATGGCTAAAGTTATCTTA
>CAZIFG010000016.1:0-9915 GCA_964539135.1 uncultured Rickettsiales bacterium | reverse complement strand
GGTCCTTGCGCATACGCCAACTCCCCTGTATACGCCGCACTGGATACAAATAAGGCCACTGTTAAGCCCATCCCTGCAATTAAACCTACAACCGGAAGATGCTTCCAACTCATCCCCTCTGGTAAGGGAATCCCACAGAGAATGCCTAAACCAGAAAATAGTGTCACCCCTATGGCCTTACCTAAAACCAAGGCTGTCAGTATGATCCAGGTAATGCCTGAAACCGATTCCAATGCCACGCCCGCATTGGCAAAGGCAAAGAAAAAGAGCCCTATCTCCACCCCTTTTTTTAGGGTATGCTCAAATTTCTGAAGCGGACTGAGCAGACTCCCAGACCTCTCTTTTTCCACAAATAAGCCATGATCTTTTTTGTCTGTAGGCATAAACGGCACAATAAAGACTAAGGCCAAGGCCGGATGTAAATGGGCCTCATGCAGTCCATACCAGGCCACGACTCCTGGAATAGCCACGTAAAGTTCCCAATATCGGATATCCCACTTTCTCATGATATAGGCTATCCCCATTGCTAGCCCCACATAAATCAAGGCCCCTATCTGCACAGGGGCCAAGGGATCGCCATAAAACAGGGCTATAATGCCCAACCCAATGGCATCATCCACAATGGCCAATAAAAGCAAAAAATTAACCGCTGGATGCCGGGCACCAAATACAAGTCGTGCGGCAAGCCAGGCCAGTGCAATATCGGTTGCTGTGGGAATGCCCCAACCTCTATTCAACTCCGTATATCCAAACAAATGTGTTAAGAGAAAAAATACGGCGATGGGGCCTATTACCCCTCCTAAAGTTCCAAGGAGTGGGTTAACGGCTTTTTTAATGGGATTTAAAGCCCCATTGGGCAAGCAGGCCTCCACAATTTCTTTTGCGGCAATCCCAAAAAATAGCACCATAAACACCTCATTTGCCAGAAATTGAAGATTAAGGGCCGGCAGTCCAAAAAAGCGATGGTGTATCAGCGTCTCATATAAAGACGGGGCACTATTTGCCATGAATAAGGCTATGATAACGCCTAAAATTAAGGGTGCTGAATACGCTAATAAGATATTAATCCATTTTGTCATTGTCGTATGGCTCTTTGTAATAATAAAATCCCTGCAATTCCCGTTACAATATTGGGAAACCATGCCGCGACAATGGCTGGTAGTGTATGTGTTAAGCCAAGTCCCATCCCAACTGACAGAAGCACCACATAGGAAATAATAACCACTAAACTAATACCAAGTCCTTTTGCAGACGAACTTCTATGGGGTCTAATGCCAATGGACACACCTAAAATGGCATAGATAAGAGAGGCAAATCCTAGAGCCAATTTGACATGATAATCCATGATTTCTTTAATGGGATCTTCCCCACTCATTTTTTTAATTTCTATGGCTTGTCGCAACTCTTTTCGCGTCCATTCTTCTTTATCCTTGTCTTGATCTAACATATAAAAGGGGTTTAACTGAATATCCATGTATTCCTTTTTATATTCAATCACAGTTACCCGTTTAAAATCATTTTTTTCAAAGGTATGCATGATGCCGTCATAAAATTCCCAACCTCCATTTGGAATCCACTGGCCTGACTTTGCTCGAATAATGCGACTGAGTTCCCCATTTTCATACTCCGCTACTGTGATATTTTTTAACTGTTGGCCTTCTACTTGCGCGACATTCAAAATCCGCTTGGGAAGGTCATGAATATCATATTGCGTAAAATTAATATTTTGTTTTATGGTTGGCCTGTTTTTGTCCCTGTAACTGATAAATAAAAGACGCGCTTGAGTTGCCGATTTCGGCACAATATAATCGCTGAACCCCAGCGCTACAAGGCTGATCAAAAATCCAAAAACAATCACTGGAATCACCAGACGCAATACATTCACGCCATTGGCACGGAAGGCTAGAATCTCCAAATCATTTCCCATTCGGCCAAAGACTATCAAGGTTGAAAATAACACGGACATTGGCAAAGAAAGTGCTACAATGACAGGCAATTTAAAAATCACCAATTGAAGAACATGGCCCACTGGAATTTGGTATTTAACGGCATCCCCTATCAACTGAAATAAAACCGTACTCCCCACAATAATGGTGGTAAAAATCAAAATACTGGCGAAAAAGGGGACCAATAATTCGCTTAATACGTAGCGATCTACGATCTTCATAATTGGAAATTTTCTCCCAAATAAAATTTCTTGGCGAGCGGATCATTGGCAATGTCTTGAGAACTTCCCGACAAGATAATTTTACCATCATGTAATAAATAGGCTCTGTCTGTAATTTCCAAGGTTTCTCTCACATTGTGATCTGAAATAATAATCCCCAAGCCCTTTTTCTTTAAATTTCGAATGATTTCCTGAATGTCATGAACGGCAATGGGATCTATCCCCGCAAAGGGCTCATCCAACAAAATAAAAGAAGGGTCTGTGGCCAAGGTTCTCACAATTTCCACTCGACGTTTTTCGCCTCCCGATAACTCTACCCCTTTTGCATGCCTCAAATGGGAAAGCCCCATCTCTTCAAGAAGGGCCGTTAGCTTACTGTCATACTCTTTTTTAGGGACGTTTTTAATGAGCTCCCATAAAATATAGACATTTTCCTCCACCGTTAATTTTTTAAAAATAGAGGATTCCTGAGGCAGGTATCCCAGCCCCATTCGAGATCGCTTGTACATGGGATATTTTGTAATGTCTTTTCCATCTAAAAAAATCTGTCCAGAATCGGGCCTTACTAAGCCTGTAATCATGTAAAAGGTGGTGGTTTTTCCCGCGCCATTGGGGCCCAAAAGGCCCACAATTTCACCTTTTTCCATATTCAGGTCGACTTCATTGACGACCGTTCTATTTCTATACTTTTTAACGATTTTTCTGGCTTCTATCATAGGATTTATTGCGCAATGCTATACGCACGTGTTTCTCTGACGACATTTACCTTTATTTCTCCTGGATAATCCATCTCATTTTCAATTTTTCGTGCCATATCAAAGGCCAACTTTGTAGCCTCATCATCATCAATGACTTCTGGCTGCACAATCACCCGAATTTCACGTCCCGCTTGCACGGCATAGGCTTTTTCTACCCCTTCATAACTATAGGCTAAGGCCTCTAGCTTTTCTAAGCGTTTAATATAACTTTCCGTGGCTTCTCGTCGTGCGCCTGGGCGAACCGATGAAATGGCATCTGCCATCATGACTAAAACAGCCTCAATGGTATCGGGTTCTTCATCTTCATGATGGGCCATAATACAGTTAATAACCTCTGCAGACTCTCCATACTTTTCACAGATTTCTTTACCTAGATCGGTATGCGTGCCCTCAGACTCAAAATCGATGGCTTTTCCAATGTCATGCAATAAAGCACCTCTTTTGGATAGATTGACATTCACACCCAATTCACTGGCCATTAAGCCTGCAATATGCGCCGATTCCATGGAATGATAGAGCATGTTTTGACCATAACTGGTTCTATAATATAACTTTCCAATATACTCAATAATTTTGGGATGAAATTGAAGCCCCAATTCTTCTACGGCTTTTTCCCCGCGTTGAATAATGATCTCATACAATTCTTTTTTCGCTTTTTCAACAGCTTCTTCCACTCGAGTCGGATGAATGCGACCATCCTCCAGTAATTTTGTCAGGGCCATTTTTGCCACTTCCCGGCGTATGGGATCGAAAGCCGACACAATAATGGTTCCTGGCGTGTCATCAATGATAATGTCAACCCCTGTTTGAGCTTCAAAGGCACGAATATTACGCCCCTCTTTTCCAATGACACGGCCTTTCATATCATCATCTGGTAATTGAATAATCGTCGTGGTTGCTGCGGGAACATGATCTACTGCGGTACGTTGAATGGCATCGACCACAATTTCTTTTGCCCTTCTATTGGCAATTTTTTTGGCCTGCTCTTCCATCTCTTTGATCATTTTACCCATTTGCTTTTTAGTTGTTTTTTCAATGGATTCCATGAGCAATTTTTGAGCCTCTTCTTTACTCATTTTAGAAATGACTTCTACTTTTTCAACCATCTCATTCAGAGTCGCATCTAATTTTTTACGCGCGCCTCTCATTTTTTCATGTTCGGCCTCTAAGTGCTGTTCTTTTTCCTCAATTTGAGCCTCTTTTTGATCCAACTGCTTTTCTTTTTGAATGACTCTGTTTTCAATTTCGACCACCGATTGGCGTCTGAGTTTAATTTCTTCTTCCGCAATCCGTCGTGCTTTTGAGGTATTACTTTGGGCCTCTCTTTCTGCTCGGGTGATGATATTATTCACTTCCCGCTTGGCGTTTTCTATCATTCGTTCTGCTTGTTTATCTGCATTTTGAATTTTTTTATTCGCCAAGGAGGTACGGACAATCACTCCAACGATAGTCAGAGCAGCTACTGCATTTATTGCAATATAGATACTATTTGGGTTCACTGCTAATCTCCTTTTCTATTTTTTTACAGAGACGGTTTACGCCCCTGCACCAATGAGTTCTTCTTCTGCCTCTTGTTCTACTTTTGGGTTCAAGGTTAATAACTTTTCTTCTTTCTCTTCTCTTACTTTTGTGCGAATCATGTCTTCTAATTTTTTTGCCAAAGCTGGCTTTTCTTTTAAGAATTGCTTCGCTGCGACACGGCCTTGTCCTAAACGATCTTCACCTAAGGCGTACCAGGTCCCACTTTTTTCCACAATCCCTAAGTTAACCCCTAAATCCAATAAGTCGCCTACATACGAAATGCCTGTTCCAAACTCAATTTCCAATTCCGTTTGTCTGAAAGGAGGCGCTACTTTATTTTTGACAATTTTAACCTTGGATTTAATCCCCACTAATTCTACGCCTGATTTCAGCGTTTCTGTTCGTCGGATATCAATTCGAATGGTGGAATAAAATTTTAAAGCTCTACCCCCTGGCGTTGTTTCAGGGTTTCCAAACATGACGCCAATTTTATCTCGAATTTGGTTTACAAAAATAACGATGCACTTTGATTTATTGACAATCCCTGTGAGCTTTCGGAGCGCCTGAGACATCAATCGCGCTTGAACCCCCATCTGAGAATCACCCATATCGCCTTCAATTTCAGATTTGGGAACCAAGGCTGCCACAGAGTCGATGACAATTAAGTCAACCGC
Source organism: uncultured Rickettsiales bacterium (assembly GCA_964539135.1). Classification (GTDB taxonomy): domain Bacteria; phylum Margulisbacteria; class Marinamargulisbacteria; family CAZIFG01; genus CAZIFG01. The sequence continues at coordinate 4,795 of CAZIFG010000016.1, read as the reverse complement.
GCCTGATCGCACTAAGGTTTCCGCTATTTCCAGTGCTTGTTCGCCATAATCGGGCTGAGATAAAAGCATGCTGTTCAGATTTACGCCTAAGGCGTGGGCATACCCCGCATTTAAGGCATGTTCTGTGTCGATATACGCACAGGTCCCGCCTGCTTTTTGCGCTTCTGCGACGGCGTGCAACGAAAGTGTGGATTTTCCGGATGATTCTGGCCCAAAAATCTCAATAATTCGACCCTTTGGATACCCTCCTATTCCCAACGCTAAATCTAAAGAAACCGCTCCGGATGAAATGGTTTCTATATTCATATCTGGGCGCTCTCCCATTTTAATAATGGATCCTTTCCCATGTGCTTTTTCAATTTGAGCTACCGCAAACTCTAATGCTTTTACCTTATTACTATCTGCTTTATGATCCATGTCTGACTTCCTCCTTTTGATATCGCGACTCTACTGAGGGGCCTGCCTTTTGCATCATGACCGGGCCCCGCTCTATTCTCATTTCTTTTTCAAATGGAATGGCAAGATGATTCTGAAGATACTGCCTTAAATATGCAAAGCAGGTCTGAATAATCCGCTCTTCCACAATGGCTTCTGAGGCTATTACTTGAATTGTTTTAACCGACTCAAACGCAGGAAATACGTAGCCAAAACTTATTTTTCCTGAGTATTCTCCGGGCGACACTTCTGTAATTACTCCTGCTGTTGCCAACCCAATGTTTGCCCCACATTGCGTTTTAACCTCTTTCGCTAAGCTTAAGGCTATCTTGGAAAACTCATGATCCTGAATATCTCGCGGTGCTACTTTGCCTAAAGATATCAAACTTTGAGTTCCCACACAGGAAAACCCCCCTCTAAATACAACTTCCCGTTTTGGCATTCGGGTCATGATTTTTAAGAGCGTTCCCAACATCACAGATTCTGCTACGGCCACTGTTAGCTTTGATTGAATTAAAATCTGAACCGCCTGACGAATGATATTTCGCTTAAATTGAATACTTTCAGTGTCTAACACATCTTGAAATCGTTCCATTTGATGTCCTCATACCTCTTAAGGTAGAAGAGAGAATGCTGCCTGCTCTATTAGGCGACTTGCGCGTAATGGGCTAAGGACGCCTGAATGTCCTTCACCTTATCTAAGGCTTCCCAGCTCAACTCATTCTCACCTCTACCAAAATGCCCATAGGCTGCCGTTGCCTTAAAAATGGGTCTTCTTAACTCTAACGTTCTAATAATACCGGATGGGGTTAACTCAAAATGCATGTTAATTAAGTCTAAAATTTTCTCATGACTTATTTCTGATGTCCCATATGTCTCTACATTGATCGAAACAGGTTTTGAAATTCCAATCGCATAGGCCAATTGAATTTCGATTTCCTCTGCTACGCCTGCTGCAACCAAATTCTTTGCGATATACCGTGCCATATATGCCGCTGATCTATCTACTTTTGTGGCATCCTTACCGGAGAATGCCCCGCCACCATGACGGGCCCAACCTCCATAAGTATCCACAATAATTTTCCGCCCTGTAAGCCCCGCATCTCCATGGGGTCCGCCAATGACAAATCTTCCCGTAGGATTAATTAAAATGCGAACCTTATCGGACAGTAAGTGTTCCGGAATAATGGGTTGAATGACCTCACGAATGACATCCTCTTGAATCGTTTTTTGATCCACATCCGGTGCGTGTTGTGTTGAAATCACGATCGTATGTACACTTATGGGCTTCTTCCCTTCATATTCTACGGTCACTTGCGCTTTTGCATCGGGCCGAAGATATTTCAGCCGTCCACTCTTTCGACATCTTGTCAATTGCTTTAACAGCTCGTGAGATAAATAAATGGGAAGCGGCATATAAACTGGGGTTTGTTTACACGCATACCCAAACATGATTCCCTGGTCGCCTGCACCCAGTGCAGTATCTAGACCTTCTCCTTCATTCACACCTTGGGCAATATCTGCCGACTGCTCGTGAAGGGCTGTTAAAATACTACAACTATCTGCTGAAATTCCGTACGAAACATCCGTGTACCCTATATCCCTCAAGGTTTCTCTTACTATTTTCTGAATATCAAGCGTTGCGGTTGTATTGACTTCACCACCTACGAGCACCAGTCCGGTGGTTGTATAGGTCTCAACTGCAACGCGACTTTGAGGATCTTGTCGCAATGCTTCATCTAAAATCGCATCTGAAATTTGATCACAGAGCTTGTCTGGATGTCCTTCAGATACCGATTCGGAACTAAATAAATATGTCATAGCGACTTCATTCTATCACTCACCATGAAATCATGCAAAGTCTTAATCCCTTATTAAGGCCTCTTCTTTTTAGGCTATTTTTTCGGCTATTTCCAAAGCATTTAGACCCATTTCAGGGGGGATTAAGGGCGGTGTTTTGGAACGAATACAGTCTATAAAATGTGTTAACTCGGCTTCCAGTTGATCTCTCATCAGAACCTCGATATTTTGCATGCCATCTGCGGTTTGAATGGAAAGTGTCTTTTTCGCATAATCCAATTTGGCAACGCCTTGACTTCCGACCACTGTTAAATGCCTCTCTGGCTCGGAATGTAACCAATCGACATGAACAGTTGCTGTTGCCTTTTTAAAAGACATCCAATAGGTCGCGGTGTCGGACTGATTCTCTAGATTTATTTTCGAGGATTTTCCCGCTACTTCGAGGGGCGTTTCTTGTAAAAGATCGCATATAATTTGAATGTCATGGACGGCGAGGTCTATTTCGACCCCAGCATCTTTAATTTGTTTGGGATAGGGGCCTACTCGTTTTGAATAGAGATCAATGAGTGGCCCTAAGTCGCCACGCTCTATTTTTTCTTTTAAGGCGATAATGGCTGGATTGAAGCGCTCAACATGACCAATCATCACCGTAAGCGACTTCTCTTTTGCAAGCGTACAGATCTGCTCTGCTTGCGATTTTGTGGCGGCAATGGGCTTTTCGATCAGGCAATGGATGCCATTATTCATCACCTTTAGCGCCACGTCATAGTGGAATTGAGTTGGTACCGTAATACTGACCGCTTCTATCGTTTCTTGTTCTAGCAATGCCTCTACTGAGGTATATCCGGCACAGGCATACTGTTCTGAAAATTCGCGAACACGCTGAGGATCTGCATCGCAAACTGCCTTTAGACTCACACTCTCCATGGCAGCATATTTTTGAACATGGTACTTGCCCATATTCCCTAAACCAATAACGGCAACGGGTGCTTTCATGCCTTTTATTAAATCAGATTCTAGGGGTTAGGGGAAGGATGAAGTCGGCAACCTGCCTTGAACAAACTCAACAACAAAACTCGGACCCTGAGCGCAGTCGAAGGGTCGTTGGTTCTAGAGAAAACCCGCCGTTACCTATCCGATCTCCCAAAAAGAGCCTCTCGGGCGTTCGCCAGAATCGGTCGCTACTGTTCTGCGAACAGGGATCGCCGCTTCTTCAAAAATCGAGCTGCTCCGAGATCTCGATTTTTGCTCACGCACTCACGGCTCTGACCTTTTTTTGCGATCTCGGATAGGAAACGGCGGAGATTCTAGGTTTATCACTTTGAAAATATCTTTTCACACTGAGTTAAGATTGATAGTATGGAATTTATGACACTTGTAAAAAAGACAACATGCGACAAACCATTCCCCAGGATTTCGCTTCCGAACACGCATAATGATAACTGGAATAACTACATTTTTTATTTTTTTCAAAGGATTTTCTAATGACCGCTCAAGAGAAATACGAATATACAACTCTTTTGCACAAGAATTAATTCGTATTTTTGAATTTATTGATCCTCATAAGAATAATGACAATGCTTTTTCTATTAGGCTCCAATCTCTTTTGATTAACATTGGATGTGAATTTGAAAATCACATGAGGTGCATTTTATCTTCTAATAATTACAAGGAATCGCAGCATTATGACATAAAGGATTACAATAAAATCATTGAGGTTTTATCCTTGAGTGAGTACAAAGTATCGCTTATGTGCAATGAAGCTTATCAATTTAAGCCTTTAGCGCGCGAGAATGGGAAAACGCCTTGGTATCATGATTACACCCTTTTAAAACACAATAGAAATGAGCATTTTACTAAGGCCACTCTTAAAAATACTTTATATGGGTTAGGGGCATTGTACTGCTCTCTTTTTGCACAATACGGCTCTGATGGATTTTCTGACAATACAATAATACCCACCTACCTTGGTGAAGAGGATCGCAATGGAATATGTATTTTACACCCCTTTATTATTTATCCAGTTTATCCACAAAATATAGAATATAATTTCCCAAAAGATACGGATGGCTTTTCTTCTTTGGCTGAAACAACGCTCATTTCTTCCTAATTGCGCCAGCCCCTTCAACAAGATCAGGATCCGAGTCTTGCTTTGGGATTTTAAGCCGTTTCCTATTTGTGATCGCAAAAAAGGTCAGAGCCGTGAGTGCGTGAGCAAAAATCGAGATCGCGAAGCAGCTCGATTTTTGAGGAAGCGGCGATCCCTGTTCGCAGAACAGGAGCGACCGATTCCGGTGAACGCCCGAGTGGCTCTTTTTTGGATCACAAATAGGTAACGACTTGATTACTATTTGGATTGTTCTAGCGTCTACGACCCTTCGACTGCGCTCAGGGTCCGGATTTTGATTTCCAATTTTTATCACCAGGGCTTCGATGATTCGACTGCGCTCAGGGTCCGGATTTTGATTTCCAATTTTTATCACCAGGGCTTCGATGATTCGACTGCGCTCAGGGTCCGGATTTTGATTTCCAATTTTTATCACCAGGGCTTCGATGATTC
>CAZIFG010000015.1:0-47229 GCA_964539135.1 uncultured Rickettsiales bacterium | reverse complement strand
GGAGATGGCGTTCCTGCGGATGGAGATGGCGTTCCTGCGGATGGAGATGGCGTCGTGGCCCCGCAACCTACAGTCGAACCCGTCCCTGAAGGCAAGCCCACACACGATGAAAGAGGACTCTCAGGTGCACCGTCCACTAGTTCAATCGTAAGGGGACTATCTGTTACAAGCTTACAATCACAAGGCGGAGGAGATGGTGACGAGGATAATGAGGCTAAACTAGCGGCAGTCTTGGCAGCGGCTGTGGGGGGGATAGATCCAGAACCGACAGGAGGGGCTAAGGAATCGGACAATGATTCTGGTAATGATAGCGATGGCAGTGAATTTGACAGTGGGGGAAGGCGGCCTCCGACAGCACCTTCGAGACTAAAAAAAGATGGCGAGACAAGACCTGCGGGAAGAATAACCCCTACACAGCCGTTTGTGCCACAGAGGCCTCTCACTGGTAGTGATGAGGAGGAAATGGCCGGAACAGGAGAGGTTGTACCCGGTGGGCCTCCTGGAACTGGAAATGGAGGTTCAGCGAAAAGACCTCATACAGCCGCGCCACGAAGGACAAGGGGTGGGGGAAATGATAGCTCTAAAACATTACATGGAAGCCCAAGTAATAGGGCGGCTATAGTAGCGTTTAGGGCCCGACCCATACAATTGCATCAGGATGTGGAAGCCGCGCGCCATACTCAAGGTATTATGCTTAGAAATGACTTAAGAACTAAGCTTAATGGTTTATCAGTACCTGATGCTCTGCGTATTATAACCTCAAAAGAAGTTAAAGCCTTATCTGCTAATGCGAGGCGGGCCATAGTAGAATGGATTAAAGTAACCGAGGAGATAGAAAGACAAATAACTTTGTTAGGACGAAAATAACAACCCGATAATCTCGCTTTAAAGTGGATGTTTAAAAAAAAGTAAAAGTAGGTATTCCTCTTGATGTTAAAGCAACTTTAAAACATCAGGGGGGAATAGATTATGATATCAGGTGGAATAGGTGCAGGAAGCCCAATGTCAACTGTACCGCGAACATCACAAGCAAAGATATCAGATAAATCAGGAGCACACAGCTCAGAATCGAAAAATCGACCCTCCTCGGTGGGTCCTGTAGATAGACCTCATATAACCCACATTCATCCCCAACAGATAGAATCACTCAGTAAGAAGCTTGAAAAACCCATATTCTATGTCAGCAATTCAGGACTTTCGTGTACAGATCCTAGCCGTATGAGAGAATTAAAGGGGGGCTTAAGTAGTCTGGAAGACAGTGTTCTAGACGCTGTACTTGAGGCACAAAAAATAGAACGTCAAAATCTTATTGATGCAATGGCTGCGTCTATATCTAAAAAGAACGTTATACATAACGCCACGGTCCTTCGTTTAAGGCAAATCGAAGAGGGGCCTCAAACAGTAGCTGAACTGAGAACTTTTCTAAAGAAAAGCCAATCTGGACATACATTGAATAGTCTAGAAGTTGCCTGTTTAAAAGCAGCAGGGAAATTGCCACTTGAAATTTATGTCCGTAACGGAGGTAAATGGAAACCCGCTTACGACATTTGTAGGTTGGATACAGCGTGGAATTGGGTAAGGACACCACGTTCTGTTGAAATAGACCCTATTGAAAAAACGAGAACTCTTTATGGGGTAAGACTTGTCGTGGACCCTGAAACCAAAAAAATTGTGGTACAAGCCAATAAAAAGTTTGAAAGCCAAATAAAGGGAGATACTGAGTTTCATAAGGCAGTAGAAGAACTACAGAAATGTTTAGATGAAGTCAATGAAAATGATGACTTAAAAGAAAGACTGGTAAAGAAGTGGGGTATTGAAGAAGGGAAAACAGAAGAAATCTGGAATGTAGGGGATTATTTAAAAGCTACTGGGTTAATAATTCTAGGCGTGGTAGTGGGCGCAGCATTAGCGCTTGGAGGTGCATTAGTTACAGGCGTTTTAGGAAGATGGGGCGCTAGTGGCGCTGAAACAAAGACTGAGCCAGAGGCATCTGTAGTTCCAAGCAGGGGAATGGGGATGGATACCATAGTAAATATAGGGCTTACAGCGGGCGCTTTTGCAGCCCATCCACTATTAGGGGGGCTAGCAGCCTATACCCTTTTTGGGCCAGGTGTAGAAGCGACGCCACTGGGTCCGGATGAAGGCGTAACTGTAATTCCAACATGGTTGTATCCGGAATGGCAGGGCGGTACATTTACAGAAACAATGGATGATGCCTTTTCTAAGGTACATCCCTCTACGACATTAGAAGCCGTGTTAATCGAAAAACTGGAAACCCTAAGAGAATTCGGATACCGAAATGATGCCAGTTTAGTAGATCAATTCAAAGGCTATGTAGAAACAGCCTCCCAGGCTGGAGACGTCCGCCCAGCAGAATTAGCGGTGAAAGCCGTTGTAAATTGCGTGATACAGGAATTGGAGGCAAGAAAGGATGGGGATGGCAACAATCCCAATCTGTACTTAATAGACCGATGGAACGATCCAGAGAATGGATTGGATTTTATGCAAAGAGGTATTCTACTATCCAGTCCAAGTACCACTTTGACACCCACACCAACGACATCATCATCTCCGGTATCGCCAACCCCTAGTAGAAGTTCGAGTGCCACAAGAACGGTAACAATAACACCCACTGGTAGTCCAAGCTCAACCGCAACAGCAACCATGATGGCCTCACTGTCTGCATTGGCAAGTGTAAGTGGGGCTCCAACCACAAGTCCAACGCCTTCAGAAATAGCCAGTATAACAGCTTCAATATCGGCATGGGTAAGCGCAACTCCCAGTGTATCGGCCTTAATATCGAGCAGTCCCAGCCCTGAAGTAAGTTTTGTAGGAGCATCTGTTGTGTCTTCTAAGGGAGGTATACCACAAGAAGCGGCAATTACAGCAACCGTGGTTGCAGGAATAGGACTCATTGCGATCACGGTGAAGGGTGTGATGTATCTATGTAAAGCCAGAGCAGCACACGTAGCGGTTCAACCACCACCAGCACCTCAAGCGGCAGCTGTAAGAAGGGCAGTAGCACCAGACGTAGATCCTGAAGTTGGGGATGCCAAGGCTCATAGAGACGATATGGAGGTCGAAGATGCAGTGACGCCTACAGTACAAGATTCCCGAAGAACAGTGGAACAGATAGTGGTCGAGAGCGCATCAGGTTCAGATGCAGATACAAAAGAATAGACTGCGTTAAATAAGATTTAATCGGAAATAGGGGGGCCTATCAGTGTATCGGTATAGAAGAGTGGGATATATGATTTGGATATCAATCCTAGTGCTTTTATGTTCCAGTCAACGGTATTTGTATGCAGAGCTACTAGATCAGCCCCTAGCGATATCGTATGGGAAAGGGAATGCGGTGAGTGCAGAAACAGGGTCAATGGAATATGCCTTAAAAAATCCTGCAACGGCTGCTTTTTTAACACAACGAGAATTTGAAGTAGTGGCGGCATCTCATTTCGGGGGAAGTTTTGAAACCTATTATTTCGGATATGCAGTGCCAAAAAAGGAAGGGGTATGGACCTTTCATCTTCCTGTTCGGCAAGTTTCAGGCTTAACACGTACCAAGTCTGTAGGCGGGCAATCGGCAGAAACAGGAACCTTTTCGGATACGGAGCTGTCCTTGGTGGCCAATTATGCAAAAAAAACAGCCATTAAACATTTAGCCATAGGTGCATCCTTTGCCTATGATTCTCAGGTCATTGACAATGCCAATGCCTTAGGTCTGAGAGTGGGTTTCGGGGCTTTGTATAAAAAAGGAAGATGGAGCGTTGCGCATGCCTTAGAAAACGTGCTCTCATTTCGGCAATGGAGTACAGGAAGAAGCGAGAGCGTTCCCTTTTATATTCATTCTGGAGTGGGCGTAGACATCACCCGTCGTATTCGAGTGTTAACAGAGGCCTCTTGGAATGCGAAAAAAACAATTTTTTCACTGGGTGGGGAATTAAAGTGTTCAGAAGAACTTTCTTTAATTGTAGGGACCTACGACATTCAAAATCAATCACGTGTAACAGCGGGTGTGAACTTAAAGTTAAAGCGATTAAACATCACGTATGTGATGGGGCAACATGCAGCGTTAGACAGTACACATAAATTGGGGGTAAGTTTTGTTTTCTAAACGGGGACTTATTGTTTTATTGATCTTATGGCCATCACTGTTGATGGGGCAATCTCATTTGCCTTACGATCCGGACCACATTATTGTAAAGCGACGTACCTTTCAAGGCGAATTTTCAAGGTTAGGAACAGACAGCCAACAGGAGTATGAAAACTTGGGGGTTGCCAGTTCCAAACCGGCTCGAATAGGGCCTTATGAAGCGATAAACGCCTCAAGAATAGGCGCGAGTCCAGACGAAGAAAAACTCATCATGACAGTAAAAGAAGGCGAAGATCCTTTGGCTGTAGCCAAAAGAATCGAAGGGCTACCCGGCGTTTTATATGCAGAGCCTTTGTATAAAGTGGAATTGTATGCAGATCCCAATGATCCAGGATATGCGGCGCAAACTGCCATTAAAAACACAGCGGTTTCCAGCTTGATGGCCCTGTCGGCAGGGACAGAAATTAAAGTCGCAGTGGTAGATACAGGCGTAGATTACAACCATCAAGATTTAGTAGGGCGAATCGATATCAACACTGCAGATAATCCAGGCGATAACATCGATAATGATCATAATGGGTATTATGATGATACCTATGGGTATAATTTTTATGGCTATGTAGCAGGGCTGAGAAACAGCGACCCCATGGATGGGCATGGTCATGGCACACATATCGCAGGGATTATTGCCGCGAACAAAAACAATAATTTAGGCATTGCAGGTTTATATGATAGAACAAAAATCATCCCCATTCGGTTTCTAGATCCCTCAGGATATGGCTTTCAAGTAGATGCGGCGCAGGCCATTTATTATGCCGTGTCTAGAGGGGCTAAAATTATCAATTGTAGCTGGGGGTATTACGATTACAATACAGATTTAAGTGATGCCATTCGATATGCCATTGCGCACAATGTCATTATCATCGCAGCTGTAGGTAACGATGCCAACACCACTGCGGAATATCCTGCATCTTTTGACAATGTCCTAACCATAGGATCGGTGATGACAAATGGGCAACGATCGTCTTTTTCGTCTTATACCCCACAGTTAGAACTCATGATGTATGGCAATAGCATTTATAGTTTATTACCCGGAAATGGATATGGGTACAAATCAGGAACCTCACAAAGTGCGGCCATGATGTCAGGGATTGCGGCCGCGTTTTGGGGGCAACATCCCGAATTAACAGGGGAACAAGTGAAGCAGCTTTTAGTGAATTCTGGAAGTTCGCCTGTAAAAAGCGCAACATTGGGCTATGGGATTCCGAATTTAACAACCTTGTTTTCAGGAGAGTTGCCCATCTATGAAGGTGGAACAGGCGGTATTTTAGAGATAGGAGACCCCATGAGTTTAACGCAAGTGCAAAATTTTCCGAATCCATTAAGAACTGGAGTTACAACCTTCGGATTTTCAACCAACAGTGATTTCGGTTCCGATGTCACTATTGATATTTATTCGCTTCAAGGCAAGAGAGTCGCTCAAATTCAAGATAAAACAAGATTAGGGTATAACAATCACATTCAATGGAATGGGGATAATTTAGACAATGGGACTTATTTGTACAGCATTACAATACAGTCAACAAAGGGAAAACAGGTCAAAAAAGGAAGATTATCTTTATTAAGGTAAGAAGGGGGTGTCTTACTTTTTTCTAAAGAGTAAAGACAGTAAAAATAAAGCAATAGACACCACAATAATACAAGGCCCTGCAGGTAGGTCGTAATAAAAGCAGACCAAAATACCGCCAAGCGTGGAGACCAGGGCCGTTATAACGGCATAAATTTGAAGGGTAAAAAAGGAAAGAGAGAGATTAAGGGCAGTCGCTGCAGGTAAAACCAAGAGCGCCATCACCAGCATAATCCCCACCAATTTCATAACCATAATGGTGGTGATAGAAATTAAAATCATCAATGTTAGATATAACCCTTTAACCGGAAGATTCAGGACTTCAACCGCTTTAGAATCAAAAGAAATGGCCTGAAATCCACGCCCTAAAAAAACAAGTAAAAGGATAATTAAAACATCTAAGCTAGCAATCAAAAAAAGATCGGTGGGCGTGCTCAGAAGCACAGATCCAAAAATGTAATGGGAAACATTGGGCACATAATCATGAACAAAGTGCAAGCAAAAAAGACCAAAAGCCATGCCAAAAGCCCAAATCACACCAATCAGCGTATCTTGATCTTGTTTGTATCTAAAATGCACAAAAGAAATAATAAAAGCAGAAATCACACCTGCAATCATGGCCCCTAAAAAGGGCGAAAATCCCCATAAAAAAGCAGCCCCTACACCCCCAAAAGCGCTATGAGCAACAGATCCAGATAAAAAGGACAGGCGTTTAACCACAATATAAGTCCCCACAAGGCCGCAGGCAATGGCAATCAAAGTGCCCATAATGAGAGATTGAGACAGCAAAGAAAGGCCAAACATCATGACTGGTGGTCTCCAAAGACACGGTGGGGAAGGCCGTGAGCAATAAAATCAACATGACAGCAATACGTTTTTTCAACATCTTCTCGAGATAAGGTCCCAGAGTCATGTGAAATTAAGGTTTTATTGAGACAGGCGACACGTGTGGCCGATTTGGCAACAGCACTTAAATCATGAGAAACCATGAGAATGGCCATTTTAGATTTTAGGGTATTTAACAGTTCATAAAAATGCTGCCCTGTGGGCTGATCCACATGACAAGTAGGCTCATCCAGAATAAGAAGTTTCGGGTCGTTCATAAGCGCGCGCGCCAAATAAACACGCTGAAGTTCCCCACCTGAAAGGTGATGAATGGATCGAGATTCCAAGTGTGACAAAGATAAGGTATTTAAAAGTTCTTTTGCTTTTTCAATTTCAAGTTTTGTACTGCGATGGAAGAGGCCCTGCCTGAGGGTTGAAAATAAAATCGTATCCAAAACAGAAATGGGAAAAAGCGGATTTGCCTGTCTAAAATGCTGTGGCAGATAGCCCACCTGGGTGCGACCCTTTTCAACGCTTGTACCACAAAGAGAGATGGATCCCGAAGTGGGTTGAATCAGCCCCATAAGAAGACGTAGAAATGTGGTTTTACCCCCGCCATTTGGGCCAATAATAGCCACAAAATCGCCAGAGGATATGGCAAAATGAAGAGACTCCAAAATGAGAAGGTCCCCTTGCTGATAACTCACATTTTCAACAGTTAAAACACTCATAAGAATCTAGGATAGAATGAGTTCAGTCTGAAGTCAATTGTTGACGAAATCAACCGTCCAAACTTTGGGACTGTTGCGAAATGCCTACGTTTGGATCATATGCAAGGCATTCCGAGACCGAAAGCCCTTATATGGGATAAATGAGGACTTGTGAGGACGAGGATAACACAGTAGATGGCCAAAATAGGCGTTTCGTGACAGTCCTACTTTCATCCAGGTGACTCTTTTCTAAATACCTTGTAGAATAAAATAAATGAGTAAAAAAGTTAAAGTTGCCATTGTCATTGGGGTCATTGTTTTAGGAGGTGTATTTAGTCAGGCTCTGACTAAAAATCAGGCGCTTCTGCAAGTGATTATTAGCCTCATTTACGACTCTCACTACCAATTCAAACCGCTAGATGACACCTATTCCCAGCAGGTGTTTGATCTCTATATAGAAAGAATGGACCCCGGAAAACGATATTTTACACAAGGGGATATCGAAGAGTTTAAAGGCTATCGTAATAGAATCGATAATGACCTTCGGAGTGGCGACGATTCCTTTTATAAATTTGTAAATGAGCAATTGGATGAGCGATTTAAAGACATTCAACAGGCCATTCCCAATTTTTTAATATCTCCGATCAACGTATCGAAGCCTGAAAAGTTGGAGATGGATCCTAAAAAGAGGCAATTCCCCAAAGACAAAGCAGAACTCGATGAATTGTGGCGCAAAATCATTAAATATGAAGTTATTGCCCAATACATGATCTTAGTTGAAGCGGGGTCTGGCACTCAAAACCCAAGCCTTAAAGATCTTGCAAAAAAGCAAGTGGTAACGATGCGTCCTGATCTTGAAAAAAAAGCCATTGAAGATATTAAAAAACGATACAAAGATTTTTTTGATCGGATAAAAGAGCAGACTGAAGATGAAAAACGCGATTTGTTTCTAGATACCCTGGCGTCTGTGTATGATAATCATACCAATTATTTCCCACCGGAGCAAAAAGAAGATTTTGATATTGCCATTTCAGGAAAATTAGAAGGGATAGGCGCTACACTAAGCGAAAAAGATGGCTTTATTAAAGTGGTAAATGTAGTGCCAGGCTCAGCCGCATGGAAACAAGGCGACCTCAAGGCAGAAGATATTTTGCTGAAAGTGGAGCAGGAAGATGGGTCCGTTAAAGAGCTTTCAGGCGAAAAAGTAAAAGAAGCGGTCAAATACATTCGAGGTAAAAAAGGCACAAAAGTCATTTTAACCGTCAAAAAACCCGAAGGGAAAATCATTCGTATTCCCCTCATTAGAGACCTCGTTGTCATCGAGGCCACCTATGCGAAATCAACAATCATAACAGATAAGCGATCTCAGAAAAAAATAGGCTATATTACCTTGCCCAAATTTTACCGAGATTTCCAAGATTCCCAAGGTCGAAATACCACAGATGATATGCGTCGACTGATTAAAAATCTGCAAGCGTCTGGGGTTCAAGGTATTATTTTAGATCTGAGAGAAAATGCAGGGGGCGCCCTTATTGATGCCGTAGAAACAGGCGGGTTATTTATTGAGACGGGGCCCATTGTTCAAGTAAAAGACCAAAAAGGACAAACTGCCCCACTGGAAGACAGCGATCCTTCTATTGTTTATGCAGGCCCATTGGTGATTATGATTAATACGTATAGTGCCTCCGCCTCTGAAATCTTAGCAGCTGCGCTTCAAGATTATGGCCGTGCCATTGTGGTGGGTACCGATCACAGTTACGGAAAAGGAACGGTACAAACCATTATTGATTTAAATAAACAATTTCCGGCACAAGCGGCGCTTTTTAGACCTTTAGGCTCTTTAAAATTAACCATTCAAAAATTTTACCGTATTAACGGAGGATCCACGCAATATAAAGGCGTGATTCCAGATATCATTTTCCCGAATGATACAGAAGATTTAGAAATTGGGGAAAAATATGCCAAAAATTCCCTGCCTTGGGACACGATTCCGCCCTTGAACTATAAAAAATGGACCCAAGAAAAATGGAATCTCAAAGAAATTCAAACCCGAAGCAAGGCCCGAATCGCCAAAAGTCCAGAGTTTGAGCACATCTTTAATCGGTTTGAAGAGGTTAAAACCTACAGAACAAACTCCGCAGAACCCTTAGAGATTCGCGCTGCCATTAAAAAACATCTTCAAATTAATGAGGAAAGTGATCGCTTTAATGCCGGCATTGTGACTGCAAATTATATTGTGTTTACAACCCCAAAAGGGGAAGATGTGAGCTCAGAAAATGGAAAATTAGACATTTATAAAAGTTGGCAAAACGCACTGGCAAAAGACAGTTACGTGTCTGAAAGTTTAATGATTTTAAATGAAATGATTGAGGCCAATTCCCGTGGAAAATAAGGCGAAGAAACGAAAAGGGTCTTCATTTGAAGACGCACTACGTAGCCTGCCTTTGGCCCCCTTATCGGTATTTAAAGCCTTTAAAACAGGGGCCTGTGTTGCCTTTAAAAAAGGGACAGACGTCATCACGACCGCCACAGATCCCAATGTATTGGACCATTTTCAATCCTTAATAGACATGCAAGGGGGTGAAATTTTAGAGGCCATTCCAGGCGAAAAACAGCAAAAGGGGAAAAAAATAGGGGTTCTGTTTGCGGGCGGCCCCGCTGCTGGGGGGCATAATGTTATTCTTGGACTTTGTGACATGATGACAGCCTCAGGCGGTCAGGTGATAGGCATTCGATCTGGATTAAAAGGATTATTAGAGGGAGACTTAAAACCCATTACACAAGAAGATCTAGCTCGGGTTCGAAATTTAGGGGGCTTTGATTTATTGGGATCCAACCGAAAAAAAATAAAAACAAAGGAACAGTTTGATCAAGCCGTCAAAGTGATTTCAGAACACAGTTTAGAGGGACTTGTGATCATTGGCGGCGATGACTCCAATACGACGGCGGCACATTTGGCGCAATATTTAATTCCCATAGGATGTACCGTTGTTGGCGTACCCAAAACCATTGATGGAGATTTGCAAGTTGGACCTCATTTGCCCATTTCATTTGGGTTTGACACCGCCACAAAAATTTATGCCGAACTTGTGGGCAATATCTTGCAGGATGCCGCGTCTTCTCAAAAATATTGGCATTTTGTCAAAGTGATGGGACGAACTGCCAGTCATGTGGCCTTAGAAATTGCCCTCAAAACACAGGCAACGCTGACCTTTATTTCAGAAGAAGTTAAAGCCAAAAACATGACCTTAGACGATGTTGTGACGCAAATTGCAGATGCCGTTATTCTAAGATCTCAAAAAGGATTGAATCATGGCGTTATTGTCATTCCAGAAGGATTAATTGAGCATATTCAAGAATTAAGCGCATTAATTCAAGACTTAAATTTGGTGTTATCCAGTAAGCAGGGATTAAGTTTAGAGGAAAAACGAGAGAAAATCATTCTAGAACTTGAGGCGGCTGCATCGGATCTTTTTAAACAATTGCCCGAATCCATTCAAAATAGTCTGTTGATAGATCGTGATGACCACGGTAATGTTCAAGTCTCTCAGATTCCAACAGAAGAATTATTAATCACACGGGTGAAGGCGAAGTTAGCGACCCAGGAACCTAAACGCCATTTAAATACCCTATCTCATTTTTTTGGATATGAAGGGCGATCTGGGGCACCCTCTCGATTTGATGCCGACTATACCTATAATTTAGGACTCATTGCAGGGGCCTTGGTCTTAGCTGAAAAAACCGGGTACATGGCGGCCCTTTCAGAGTTAGATACAGGGGGCAAAGCCATTGCCATTCCGCTTTCTGCATTATTGCATTCCGAAATAAGAGAAGGTAAAACCAGCATGGTCATTAAAAAAACGGAAGTAGAATTAGACTCGCCAGCCTTTAAATATTTCAGTAAAAATAGACAGTCCTGGATGGAGGCGGATGTCTTTTTAAGTCCAGGGCCTCGCCAACTTTGGGGGCCTGAAGCCGCTGTATTGCCCCAAACAGTGGTGCTCAATCAAGCCTATACATCATCTCAGTATCTATTTAATGGGGCCCAAGTGTGAAATTGAATTTAATGGCAACAGCTGCCATGGGGCTCGAATCCGTAGTCGCTCACGAATTAAAAGACTTGGGGTATACAACTCAAGTTTATGATGGAAAGGTAGAATTTGAAGGAGATTTAACAGACATTTGTAAAACCAATTTATGGTTGAGAGCTGCGGGCCGTGTTTATCTTAAAATCGGTGAATTCAAGGCCCTCACCTTTGATGAACTCTATGAAAAAACACAGGCCCTGCCCTGGGAAAGGTGGATAGGTATTGACGATGCCTTTCCAGTGACAAAAGTAACGTCGCGAAAATCCGCTTTATTTAGCAAGGCGGATTGTCAGGCCATTGTCAAAAAAGCAGTGGCCGATAAACTATGTGAGGTATATCGATGCAGCAGTTTATCTGAAACAAGCACGGCCTGGTACGCCATTCGCATTCAAATTGAGAAAGATATCGTCATCTTAAGTATAGACACAACGGGACAAGGCTTAAATAAACGTGGGTATCGCGCGCACATGGATGACGCACCGCTGCGAGAAACCTTGGCAGCAGGACTCCTCCTGCTCAGCCGCTGGAAACCAGAGCGAGACGTTTTAGTAGACCCCATGTGTGGGACAGGAACGATTCTCATTGAGGCGGGATTAATCGCTAAAAATATAGCCCCAGGGCTTCATAGAAGCTTTGCCTCTGAAAATTGGAAGATTATGCCTAAAAAAATATGGACAGAGGCCCGAAATGCAGCCAAAGCACTCATCAAACCAGATGCCGACTATCATATTTACGGCTCCGACCAAGATGGGCGCGTACTTTCTATTGCCAGAAAAAACATAGAGCTAGCAGGCGTAGAGAAAGTCTTTGTTCAAAAATTACCGGTAAAAGACCTCTATTCTCGATTTGAAAGAGGTAAAATTATCACCAATCCACCCTACGGTTTACGACTCAGCGAAGAGGAAGCCGTTCAAGCGTTATACACAGAAATGGGGCAAATATTTTTAGAGCGATTTCCCAAATGGTCCTATTATGTCCTAACCTCCCATGAACAGTTTGAAACCTACTTTGGATTGAAAGCGACCAAAAATAGAAAACTCTATAATGGGGGGGTAAAATGTTGGTTTTATCAATATTTTAGATAAAATTAAAAAAACAAAGACATTAATTTATTTTTAATGTATAATTTTTTTTGAGTTAAAAATACGCAATAAAAAAGGAAAGAAATGATTCGATTAAAAATTTTAGCCTCAAATAAGGTGGGAAAAGACATTGTTTACAGCGGCGAGGAAGAATGGGGTAAGGTTCTAAACGCTATAAAGACCCTAAACACGTGGATAAAAGATGGGACGTCCCAAGACATAAAGAGTGCCTTAGAGAGTGGCCCCCTTTTAAAGGGCCTGAGACAGGCTATTCAAAAGTTAGGAAAATACATCAATTGTGTAAATCCTCTAGACGCAAATATCCAAGTGTTTTTTAACGTTTTTCATATCGGGGTATTCCCAAATACATTTTCAGGCAAAGTGGGCTTATTGGGAAAGTTAGAGGATATTTGTAAGTTAGGGCAAGCCAGTTTTATGCTTCAAAAATGGCAAAAAAACCGCACACATCCAGAGGTAACTCGTGCCATTTTAACGATTCAAACCCTTAAAGAACAGGATCCAGAGGAATCTGGATGGATAGATCAAACCTGTCAGCTTTTTTTTCCAGATATTAATTTTTCACTCTTAACTCAATGTATTGCCTTAGAGCGTCAAAAGTGTGTGAGTGCGTTTATTAGAGATAGATTTAGAAAAGCATTGGGGATAGAAACAGACACAAAAAGTGAAGTCCCCACATTTTATCCAAGACCACAAGATTTTTCTGAAGAGACACTCATCCTATTAAAGGCGCTTTCTAAAGGACAAGAGGGCGATAAACTAGACAGTTTCTCTTATTATTTTGAATTGGTGTCAGATGCCTTAGGCTTGAAATTAGAGGCATCGTTATTTTTGTCGCTTATCCCTCAAGGAAATTCAGGAGAACAGTTAGATAAAGAGATAGCGGACATTCAAATTCCGGAACTTCAAAAAGCCTTAAAGGCTTTTTTAGCAAGGTTAAGAGAGAGGTCTGAAAAAGGAAAGGCTCGATTTGAATCCGCTGAAAAGAGAATAGGCGATATGGCAAGGCATATAAAAGCCCAAGAAAAAGAAGCGGAAGCACGGTGTTTAGAACTCTGCGAGTTTTTTAAAAAAACGGAGGAATCGCTCTTAGCCATGTGTTCTATAGGGTGGGATCTTCAACTATTGTCAGGCGAACAAGAGCTTATCGCAATCTTAGAAAGTGATACAGCTGCTCTGGAAAGAGAGGCAGAAATCACTTGTGTTCAGCAGGCGGCTTGGGTCAAAGATCGCATGATAACAGTGTTGCGCCTGATCGGGATAGGAGAAGAGTGGGTAAGTGATGTGCATCACATTAATTATGGAGTTGTCTTAGTTTTAACCCATTTAAATCCAGAAGCGCCCATTCCCGACGCGCTAAAAGACGAGCACATCGTTGCCTGGAAAGAAAGAATGGACCTATATAAAACCACTTTGATAAAGGCCATTTTGAGACCGGATCAGTTTGTGAGTGAACTCTATAAAGAAGAAGCGGAATCCTTGCATACCTTCATAGAAAAAGCGGTTCAAAAAGGCATTTTATCTCAGAAAGGCGAGGGCTTGCTGCTTTCTCTAAAAGAAACACAGGATTTAATATGGAATCTTTTAAGTTTAGCGGAAAAATATCCAAGAACTTTTAGAGCAATTCTTTTAGGAGATGAGAGAGCTAAAGAGAACGTCACAGGGGTAGTAGAGCTAGATGCGATGATAAAGTCTAAGGGCTTAAATCATGGTCTTTTAGGGGAAGCGGCCCGATGGGGAAATTATGATGGATTTCTCAAAGTACAGGCAGCAGATCCTATCGTTTCTCGATATGACTTAACAAAACAAGATGGTTTAGGAAAAACACTTTTAGGATATGCCATTATAGGGGGATCTGTAGAGCTTGTAGATCATTTGGATAAGGACTCGTCTCAGATAGGCATATTAATAGAAGCGTTTGAACAAAATGAAACGGCCCATGAAAATCCCTTGATGTTAGCCGTCCAATCTGGAAATCCTCGTATGATTACACGGACACTCCAGGGCATTCCTGAAGCAAAAAAAGCAAGATTCTTAAATAAAGTAGATTCTCACGGGAATACACTGGTGATGGAGGCGCTTAAAGTAAAATCTAAAGACAGTCTTTTAATCATCCTTGAGGCATTAAGAGGGATTCATGGGGATGAATCTGTTATGATTCATCTTAATTTGCCCAATAGTGAAGGTCAAACGGCATTAATGATAGCCGCCGTTCAGAATAAAATAGAAAGTGCCCAGGTACTCTTAAGAAATGGAACCATTGCAGAGTATAGAAATAGTCATACAGACCTAGACTTTATAGGCGTAGCAGCCCTTGAAGTGCGAGGTCCATTTATTTTGGAGAGCCTAAAGACATTGGAAGATATGGATCCGGAATTAGCACCAAAAATGTTTATGGATAATATCCAGGTCTTGATTCGGTATGGGGGAAGCCTTGTAGCAGATTGGATCAGTAGGTTTGAAGCGGCAGAACAAAACCAATACTTAAGTACAGTCATCATCTCAGAAGAGTATACAGTGGCTCATGAATTGTTAATATATAATCCTGAAAGTTTAAGGGCCGTACTGACAAACTGTCGCACACTCGATGAAAAAATACAGATCTTAACAATAAAGGATACAGGCTTAGAAGAATTAGTTTTAGAAATATTAGACAGACATCCAGGCTTGTTTATGGAGATTGTAAAGCAGTGTCAATCTCTAGAAGAAGTCATAACCTTATTAAAGGTGCCAATTAAAGATAGGGCCCTCGTACACATTTTAGACCTCTATTATATGACACTCTTAAAAGAAATTTTAGAGTTATATACCAAAAAAGGACAGCGGCTTAAACTCCTTGCCACGCATGAAGTCGGACATTGTATTGCTCAAAAATACGGCGATGTATGTATAGAAATATTAAGAAGTTGTGATGAAGAAGAGGCTTTAGAAATTTTAAAATTAGAGTCTGGACCTAAAAATACGATATGGAAGATATTAAACGAAACGCATAAGGATTTATTTTTAAAATGGATCCTAGAACAAAGGGATGCTCAAAAATATCAAATTTTAGGTTTAGGCCAATCTGAAGAGATCGCCTTAGTAGGAAGGGTAGACATAATACAAACCCTCAATGCGTGCAGAGAAAAAGGCACAAGAAGCCAGATACTGGCATTAAAAGTAAAGGGTAAGGATATATTTCAAAAGCTTTGGGATATGAATCCCAAATTCTTGCTAGGTATAATACAAGAGTGTCCCTTTGAAGACGAAAAAATAGCGTTTCTGGAAAGAAAAGAAGAATCAGGTCAACGGATAATAGATCTTTGTCTTAATAGACATCTTAGGCTTTTAAGAGACACACTGTATTTCCTCTCCTCTAGAGGGCGGCAGCATATTTTAAATCTAAAATTGGATACAGGAGAGCGTATAATAGATAGACTGGCCCAAGAATCACCGAAGTTATTAGTGTCTCTTTTAAATTACTGCACTTTTGAAGAGATAAAGAGCATATTAGCGGATAGTCTAGGAAAAGACACCCTGGTGCATGTGATGGCAACTGTAGAAGGCAGTATAATTATAAATATACTAAAATTCTGCCAAACAAAAGAAGAGAAATATCAAATTTTAAAGATGCAAAATAAACAGGGACAGTTTTTGTATCAACATCATCAAGTGGAGACTCAAGAAGATATACAAGAAATAGTGAGCAATTATTGCCTAAAGAGAATTCCTGATAAAATAGAACGCCGAGGGCCTATTTTAGTAACCCATTTAAAAGCAAAATCATTTGAAGAAAAATACCGAGTGCTTACGGAAAGGGTAGAATCGGGAAAAACCCTTTTAGAAGAAACCTGCCAAACAGAGGCTTTATCCCTTTATGCCATACTCCTTACTTGTGAGCGCTTTGAAGAGAAAAAGAGCCTTTTAAGCGTAAAACTGACAGATGGAGACCCTTTAATTGGGGTTTTATTTCAAAAAAATAGAAGTATTTTTTTGGATATTTTGAGGTACTGTTCTCCGGATGAAATATATCAAGTGTTGGCGATACCCTGCACAGGGGGCGCCTTAGTGCATAAAATAGCAAGACAGAGCCCAGAGCTTTTAAATAGTGTCATGCAAAGACTGCCAGAGGTCACAAAAGAATGGATTAGAGCCGAGAGAGCTAGTCTATGGGGAGAATCGCACAAACAAACAAGATCACAGCCAAAAATCGGCATTGTACCGAATGAGTTGGAGCTGATAGAATCCCCGCCTACTATGGAAACAGATGAATCCAAAGGCGGGGGGGTATCGGAATCTAGGCATACAGAGGACCAGCCTCCTGTGGAAACTGGTAAATCTAAAGACGAGGATGTTGGTAAATCTAAAGACAAGGATGTTGGTAAATCTAAAGACGAGGATGTCGAAACCCAGACGAGAGCGGCAAGGGCGCCTAGCCAAACAGCTCTCTTGCCAATAGAAGGTTGGAGGTCCTGTATTATTTCATAATTAGGACTCTTGCTAAAGCTCCAATTTAAAGAACAAGAGTCGCCAAAAGCCGAGCGCCAAAACCACTCATGCCCGCAACGTCATAACCAGAGGTTTTAGTGGTTTTCATTTTGCTTGCCATATCAATATGGGCCCAAGGCGTATCCCCAACAAATTGCTGTAAAAATGTTGCACCCGTACAAGTGCCGCCAGCACGAATGTTACTGGCGTTGGCAATATCTGCAACCGACGATTTGAGATAGGTTTTAAATTCAGCATGAAGGGGGAGTTCCCAAACCGCTTCGCCCGTAGAGGTACTGGCATCTTGAATTTGTTTTTTAAGGGTGTCTGAGGTGCCTAAAAGACCCGCAAATTCATAGCCTAAGGCAACAGAACAGGCACCTGTAAGTGTGGCAATATCCACAATGGCACTGGCCTTCTGCTCTATGGCGTAACAGAGGGCATCAGCTAAAATAAGACGGCCCTCAGCATCTGTATTAATAATTTCAATACTGGTTCCATTTTTGGCTTGAATGACATCTCCAGGGCGAGTGGCATGACCGGATGGCATATTTTCTGCAATGGGAATAACCCCTAAAAGATGTTTTTTAGGTTGGAGTTGAGAAATGGCCCAAAAAGCACCCACAACAGCAGCTGCGCCGCCCATATCGCCTTTCATATCTTCCATATTCGCAGAGGGTTTAATGGAAATGCCGCCACTGTCAAAGGTGACGCCTTTACCAACCAAAGCGATGGGCGCTTTTTTAGATCCGGCATAACTCAAAATGGCGAGACAAGGTGGGTTACTTGAGCCTTGGCCCACAGCAACAAGCGCGTTCATGCCCATTTTTTTGGCCTGTTCATTGGAGATGATTTTGACCGAAACAGCAGTAGACTTAAAGAGCGCTTTAATGCGGTCACAAAATAAAGCAGGGGTTAAATGATTCGCAGGTGCATTTGCCAAGTCGCGGGCAATAACGGTGCTGTGGCCCAAAACACTGCCCTTACGAATGGCATCTGATTTTCCCGGGATGTACACAAATTTAGGGACCTGAAGGGGTGTTTTGGAAGGCTTTTTATGGTCTAAAAATTGATAGGATCCCATGGAAACACCTTCAGCAAGCGTCTGAGCCATATTGGCAGCAGATACGACTTTCAAGAGCGTGTCATGACATAAAAATCCAACCTTATCGGCTCTTAAAGACATGGCAGAACGAATGGCAGCGCCTGCAGCTTGACGAAAGGTATTCAAAACAGGCTCACTTCCTAAAGAAACCAAAACAAGATGAGGCGTGGAAATCAGCCCATAAGTGGGTACAACTGTGATAGCCAGTGCCTCTTGGGATAATGCATTTTTTTTAACCTGTGCATGAAGATAGCCTTTAAGCGAGGTATTAATGTCAGAAAGTGCAGCGGGAAGTTTAGCGGTAGAAGACACGAAGGGAACGATGAGACACTCCAATCCTTTAGTAGAAAGAGAAACAGATTTTGACATTATAGACATGGAATACTCCTTAAAGTGATAATCTTTAAGGTAGTGTAACATAGCTCATGAATGAGAGCGAAGCAGATCCTGAATATATTGAATGAGCTTGGCAATAATCAGCGTGTCACGTGTGCTATAAAGTCGTAAATTTTCAAAAATAGGGGGCCATTCAGACTCGGAAACATACTGGAGTTGGGAATAGACTAAGGCGGCATGTTTGCCATCAGGAACTGATAAATCAGACTCAAAAAGATCTTTAAACAAAACAGAAGCAATGGATTTTAAAGAGCGTCTGCCATTCATACCCGGCTCATAGAGTGAAAAACGTTGGAAAAGAGGGGCAATATCAACAATACGGTCCAGTGCCTGTTGTAAAAGGCCTTCTTTTTCAGGAAACAATTTAATCCAAAGTCGTAAAGTTTGGACTTCAAGAGAGGCATTAAAGACCACAATGCTGCCGGATTCGGGCAAGGCCTTAAGAAAGGCGGTACAAAGCAGGTCTTGAAGCGTCTCAGAAGGTGGTGCAATAAAATCATGATGATCTAAATCTGCACCAGAATGCGATTGAAGGTGAACTGAAAACTGAACAGCCAATTGTTCAAAGGGGCGGAGGCCTTGGAAGGGCGGGATAGAAAATTGAGCAGCTTCAAAATCTAAGAACGCGAGAGGATATTGCATGCGGGCAGAAAAGGCCTGAAGAACAGGAAGGTCTTGATAAGCTTGATGAAGTGACTCACACTCTAATTGTATTTTTTGAGTCGGGGAGAGATTCAGGGTTTCTAAAATCGTGGCATAAGAGACAGTGCCTTGGTGGTAATGCAGGATTTTTTCTTTAAGCGGCATATCCGCAAGTGATAAAATAGAGGGATGTGGCAGTTTAGACCAGCACTGGTCAAAATAGGGACATGGATCGGGTTTAAAACAATGCCGGGCCATAAAAGGATCAGGGAGGGTTGGGGTATTTTTTAAACGTAACATTTCAGTAATGTGCCATTGTGTCATGCTAGAAAGGGCGACAACATCAGGCGTAATGACCTCATAGGTAAAAAAATCAGATAGAGAAAGGTCTTGCTTGCGAATATAGGCGCCATTCAGGTAGAGAATGCCAATATCTTTGACGAGATACCCCTGTTGTATCAAGAGTTCTCGATAAAAACTGGCTTCAAACAGATGATTGCGTCGCACATGAAAGGCAGGTTTAAGCAGCAAGAGTTCAATGCTAGGCCTTCCCTTATTGGAGTGGGTTTCTCGTGAAAAATCAAGGGTAATATCAAAATCAGGGTACTGTATTTTTTTCTGAGGAATGAGGGATTCATCCGATAAATAAAGCGCTGCAAGTCTAAAAAGTTCCGTTAATTCTTCGGGTGAAATTTCCAAATAATTGGGATAGTGAGAGTGAGGTTCTTGAATGTCCATCCAAAAAAGTCGATGGCATCGGGTG
The DNA here is from genome assembly GCA_964539135.1 of uncultured Rickettsiales bacterium. GTDB lineage: Bacteria > Margulisbacteria > Marinamargulisbacteria > CAZIFG01 > CAZIFG01. The sequence goes on along the minus strand of CAZIFG010000015.1, from coordinate 27,413 downwards.
GAAAATAAAAAATCATCGACTGAAAGACGTCTCATAAAAGAAGTCTAACCTAAAATAAGCAAAGGAACCAGATCACCCCCATCTTTACTATTTTGAGCGGGACACTGTACAATACCTCCCATGATGACAAAACCTAACTCAAGCTGTGATAACGACATAGATATAGATGACCATTTTCAGGATGAATGCGGTGTTTTTGGCCTTTTTAATTGTAAAGATGCTGCCAAATTATGCTACCTCGGCTTATACGCCTTACAACATCGAGGTCAAGAAAGTGCAGGGATTGTATCGTTAGAAAACAAAAAACATTTTTATGTAGTAAAAGCAGAAGGGTTAGTCTCTGAAGTGTTTAACAGCGAAAATTTACAGCACCTGAGAGGCGATTTTGCCATTGGGCATGTGAGATATAGCACAACAGGTGGCAATAATATCAATAATATTCAGCCCATGTATTCCCAAATGTCCCATGGGAAGGTGGCTATCGCCCATAATGGTAATCTAACCAATGCCTTCAATATCTATAAAGAACTTGAAAAAATTGGCGCTCTCTTTCAATCCAGCGTAGATTCTGAAATTATTTTGCATTTATTGTCTCGATCCCCAGGGGATACACCTCTGGCACGATTCAAACACACCTTAAGTCAAATTGAAGGGGCGTATTCTATAGTAGCTCTAGGCGAAAAATATTTGCTAGCGGCGCGAGACCCCAATGGATTTAGGCCCTTAGTATTGGGTAAATTGGGGCAAGGATATGTTGTTTCCTCTGAAACCTGTGCTTTGGACTTAATTGGGGCGGAGTATATTCGTGAAATTGAACCCGGTGAGATGGTGTATATCGATAAAAATGGGATTACCTCTCTTTTTCTCGACAAAAAAGTAACCCCTTCCATGTGTATTTTTGAGCATGTTTATTTTGCACGACCCGATAGCATTGTTTTTGGCGAAACATCTCACGGTGTGCGAAAAGAATTTGGGCGCCAATTGGCAAGGGAGTATCCCATAGAGGGTGATCTAGTCATGGCCATTCCGGATTCTGGAAACAGTGCGGCCTTAGGTTATGCGGAAGAGTCTGGAATCCCCTATGAATTGGGCATGACACGAAACCATTATATTGGCAGAACTTTTATCCAACCCGATCAAAAAATACGAGATTTTGGGGTCAAAATAAAACTCAACCCCATACGAGAAGTTATTGAAGGCAAACGCGTCATTGTTGTGGATGATTCCTTGGTACGGGGTACGACTTCTCGGCAACGTGTTTCCGCCATTCGAGATGCGGGAGCAAAAGAGGTCCATTTACGTATTTCCTCGCCGCCTATTTTATTTCCCTGTCATTTTGGGATAGACACACCCAAACGCAGCAAGCTCATTGCAGCTAAAAAAAATATTCAAGAAATCATGGAGTATGTAGGGGCAGATAGTTTAGGCTATTTAACGCAAGAAGGCATGTTAATGGCCATTAAAGCCCATTCTTCCAAAAATTTTTGCACGGCTTGTTTTGATGGAAAATATCCCATTAAAGTTCAAAACAAAGGAAAAGATACCTTTGAAGGCAGCCGAAAAATAAAATTATACGCCCAAAAATAAAAAATGCCCCATTTTTTAAGGGGTCTTTTTATTTAAAAAGAGAAAGGATTTAAGTTTCGATACCGTTTCTTGAAGTTCTTTATATTTGTGATACTTTTTGGGATTTACGGGACTTAAGTCAGGATTAAGCTTTAAGAAATCGCTGAGAGTCGTTTCAATCCGATTCAACTCTTTTAAAATAGATCGAGCGTTCTCAGAAGCAGAATCATATCTTGAATAAAGGGCCATAAGTTCATCAATGGTTTGTGTTCGCCAGGCCGTCATGATCAGATTATAGTCTGGTTTAGAAAAAAGCATGGATAAGATGTGTTTGAAACTATGAAGATAACAGGTGGTGCCTTTTTGTTGAGATTGGTAGGTAAGATAAAAGGTTGGGTGGTTAGGCTTGAAAGGTGTGAGTGGGTAAGGGCTCGTCTGTTGAAGAATAGTTTTAAAAGCATCAAATGTATGGAGGGGGGGGGAGTAGCTTAAGAAAGTTTTTAAAAAGGGCAAAAGAGGCGATTTTTGGAGATTAAAAAAAATGAAAGGCGTTATTTTGCGAGAGAAGACCCCTGGGGATGGGGAAGCATAACAAGCGTAATGAAACTCTGAGCCGAATCCTCTATTTCCCAAAAAACCACCGTCAAGCCCTCCATGGAGGAGTAAATAGGTGCAATGGGAATTTGAATATTCAGGCACAAAATGCGAGAGAGGTATAAGAACGGGGCCTCCCTTCGAGAGTGGATTTTGAATATAAAATGAAAAATAAGAATGGATATTAAAAATATTAAGATGCTGAAGTTCATGGTGAGCGGTTAAAAGCATAGTTCTACAGATCAATAACTCTAAATTTAAAGGTGCGCGTTTAAAGACATCTAATCCAGAGGCATAAAATAAAGTTAGAAAAGAATGTAGACTATTAATAGGGTATCCGCCTCTAGAAGGAGTGGATTCTAGATTATGTGTAAATAAGCCTCTACTAAGGTCAAATAAGCGCACATAATCCTGTCGATGAGGGGGTAAAAAAGCGCTGCGGACGGGGATATTTTTGTAGGGAATCCCCAAACTTTTGGCATAAACACAAAGGATAGAACTTTCGAGTTCAGGCGTAAAATGAGGGCTAGTATCTAGACGCAAGAGAATATCTCTAGCGCGTTGGTGTAGAAAAAAAACAGGAACGCCCCCTAAAATAGAATCAATATACTCAATTACTTGAGGGAGGGTCTCTTTGGGGAGGCTATTACGTATTAAAGACTCTTCAATAAATGTCAATTTGTAATAGGTAATTTGCTGGGCGAGACTCAGCATAAGATTAAATATGCAAGGTGTAATAGGCGGAGACTCAAATCCTTGAAGGAAGCGCATCTGATTAGAAGGAAGTTTATCTATGCTGTCTGGAAGTTTTGGCAGTGGCGCACTTTGGCTTGTATCTATGCGGCGTCTTTTACAGCTTGAAAAAACAGGACGAAAACTGACTATTTTTTGAAAAGTATACATAATAAATAGAGAATATCAATAAAATTAATATTTGACTATTTTTTTTATATTTATTAAAAAAAAGATTAAAGAGAGGGATTCTTTAAAACGGTTTTAATATTAAGCTCTTCAAGTTGAGAGGCTGAAACTTTATCAGGTGCCAGTGTAAGTGGGCAATGGGCCACTCTGTTTTTAGGAAACGCAATAATTTCACGAATAGAATCTACTCCAATAATTTTGCTAACCAATCGGTCTACACCCAAAGCGATGCCGCCATGTGGTGGAGCGCCATAGGTTAAGGCGTTGACAAAGAATCCAAATTTAATCTGAATGTCTTCAGGCGTAAGTCCCAAAATATCAAATATTTTTTGTTGAATATCAGAACGATGAATTCGGATACTGCCGCCACCTACTTCTTCGCCATTAATGACCAAGTCATAGGCCCTGGATTTGACCTTGACCAATTCCTCCGGTGTATTTAAAGATAAAATATCCCGATCAGGAGATGTAAAGGGGTGATGGGTAGAGGTTAAAGCGCCATCTTTAAGTTCAAAAAGTGGAAATTCCGTAACCCAACACGCAGCCACTGCATTCGGATCAATTAGTCCTAGTTTTTCGCCTAAGTAAAGCCGCAAACGTCCCAAACAGTCATTAACAAGTGCATGATTGGTATCGGCAATAAAGAGAAGGACATCGCCTTCCTCAACCTGAAGGGCTTCACGGATAGCTGTTTTTTCAGATTCAGAAAAAAACTGAACAATGTTAGAGATCAGCTCGCCATTTTCAAGTTTCATCCAGCTCATGCCTTTGCCGCCAAATTGAGGCACTACTTTTTTTGCTAATTCTTCCTGAAGCATAGATTTGCTCATCACATCAGCTTTACCTTTAATGTTAATCGCTTTAATCAGTCCATTGGAATTCGCAATAGTATTAAAAATTTTATATTCAGTGGCCTTTAAAAGCGGCGTCACATCCACCATTGTGGACCCAAAACGCAGCTCAGGTCTGTCATTTCCATACATAGAGATGGCATCGTCATAGGTAATATGAGGGAATGGTCCTACAACTGTTTTACCCACAACCTGATAGAGCTTTGTGACAAGACCTTCCATCAAGTGGTAGATAAAGGTTTCATCAATAAAGGACGCTTCTAAGTCGAGTTGAGTAAATTCAGGTTGGCGATTCGGGCGTAAATCTTCATCTCTAAAGCAACGGACCACTTGGTAGTAGCGGTCAAATCCAGAGACCATTAAGAGTTGTTTAAATAATTGAGGCGACTGAGGTAAGGCATAAAAGGCTCCTTCTTGGGTGCGACTGGGAACTAAATAATCTCGAGCACCTTCAGGCGTGCTTTTTGTCAGAACGGGGGTCTCGATGTCAATAAATCCGGAATCATCCAAATGGCGACGCATGGTTTTAACCAATTCGTATCGTGTTTTGAGATGTTTTTGCATACTGGGACGTCGAAGGTCTAAATAGCGATATTTAAGCCTTAAATCTTCATCAACGTTAAAGTTTTTAGACTCATCATCAACCAAGCTTTTTTCTGTAATCACAAAAGGAGGGGTTCCAGACGTGCTATGGAGCGTGAGTTTATTCACATGAAGTTCAATACATCCAGTCGGAAGCGACGTATTTTTAGCGGTATTTGAACGCTCAACAACGGTGGCATCAACCGTAACAGCATATTCATTATGCAGCGATTTTCCAAGCGCATAGATATCAGGATTTTGAGTAGCATCAAATACAACTTGAACAACACCAGAGATATCGCGTAAGTGCATAAAAAGGAGGGGGCCATGATCTCGAATGGTATCTACCCACCCCGAACACTGAACAGACGCTCCAATCATTGTTTCATTTAAGGACCCGCAATAACGACGTAATTTCCACTCCATACTTGACTCCATTCATAGGCATAATAGGGAAAATAAAAACCCTATCTAGAGTGTACTAGGTTCAGAGATATTGAGCAAGAAGTGTGCCTTTATAAAGAAGGTGCTTCAAAATAAATGAGATCCAATTCTTCTTCGATGATACGAAGGGCCGCATCCAAATCTAAAGTGGGTTCAGACTCAGAGGAAACAGTCGTATTTAAGGCATAAGAAGGTTCAAGCGTTAAAGGGGGGTCCATCTCAGATTTTAGGGTGGTTTCAGGCTCAGAATCAGAATTCCAATCAAAAGAAACGGATTCAGGTGAAGCGCTTAAGTCATGAAAATCATCCAACATAGATAGCCTCCCCTATAAACATAATCTATCTGTAATTACCCATAGTTTAAAAATTTGAAACATAAAATAAGATTATTATAAAAAAAAATTGTTGACAAACAAAAAACATTAGTGTTATTTTAATTTAAAAAAAGTAAAAATTAATATAAAAAGGATTTTTAAGATGTATGTAGTACCAAATTCATTTCCAAATTCATTTCCAAGTTCATATAGAAGCTTAAGAATAGAGACATCCTCTAGTCCTCAAAGTAATTTAAGTCCAGTAGGCAGGACGGATAGACTAGTTAGTAGGCCACGTCCAAATAGTTTGAATTGGGGCTTTGGATTGTCTCCTGGCGGACACCAAGTACGGGATAATATAGTGACGGTTTCTATAGATGGGGCATCAAAATCCAAATATAATCATGGACACAAAAAAAGTGTCATAATAAAAGAAAGCTCTGAAGATACGGCCATGTTTTTAAAAGTAGTAGGACATACGGTTGGCGGATTAGCGGGGGCTGTTAAATCTGCAGAGTCAGCAGGTAAAATAATTGGTGGACTAGGGGGGATTATATCTGGATGGTTAGATGGTTGGGATGCCTTTAAAAACATCTTAAAATTCAAACAAAAAGTCAATACAAAACCAACTCAAACACTGAAAACAAGGTTTCAAAAGGTGTATACCGTAGGATTAAAAGGGGCCATAGCCTTCTCTGCAGCTTTGGGATACATAGGGTACGCGGTATATAAATTTATGTCTGGACTTTCAGGAGAAGAAGTTGAAAAGATAATCGACAAAATTGAACCGATACTAAAGATAATAGGGCCTGTATCTGGATTGGTGCTTTGCGGAATTTATGCTATACGATTGGCCAGAGTCCTGTATAAGTTACATCAGGCGAAAAAAAATCAGTTATCTCAAGAAGAGATTAATTTATTAAAAATAAAACGAAACATTCTGGCGTTTAAGACAGCATTTTGGGGTATTTTGGGGACCCTATCGTTATCCGGAGGTCCAGCGTCTATAGGAATCGTAATCGCAGCAAGTATAGGAATGGCAGTTATAGGCTTTGTATCTGGATATTTAGAGCATAAGCATCATAAAAAACATGAAGTCTTAGAACATTCGAGAACACATGCTGTGGCTTCAAAGGGTAGATCAGATCAAGGTACAATGACAGAATATCATCCTACACCGTCAGAATCAAAAAGCAGGGAGCCTATAGAATTTTCATCCATACCACAATTTGAAAATCCACCATCTATGCCATCACGGGGCGTTCTAGATGTCGAGAAGGAGGCAAAAGAAGCGAGAAATTTATCAATTTGCCGGACTTTAGAAATATCTATGGGTATGGAATCTCCTCGTTTGAGTAGACATGCGTCGTCTTTGGGTAGAAAAAGCTCTCAAGAGAGAGGAATAAGTAAAGTTAGATCGGCAGTGGCTGCCTCTACACGCTCTCAACCAAGACGAGTAGGTGGTGTTAGAACGGGAACGTCTCCTTCAAGATTGGAATTGATGGCATCCACACCCTTTCAACCAAGAAGCGCAAGTAAGCAGAAAAAAGAGGCAGAAACGCCCCCATTAAAGCCGAGATGGAATGCATCCCCACATTTAAACTCGTTTCAAAAAAGATGAAAAAACTCAGCTTAAAATCCAATCCGAAATCGTAGTGTAGGTTTCGTGTCTCAGAACATCATTGAGCACTTCATGGCGGCCACCCGGATAGATGCGATGGTTAATATGAGTATGACCAGAGGTTTTGTAACTATCCACCAAACGGAGGAGCCCCTTCCCAAAATGACTGAGAGGATCTCTTTCGCCCCCTAACATTAAAATAGGGAGATCTTTGGGGATAGCAGGAATTGTTTTGGGGGAAAATAAAGAAAAAAGTCCCATATAAAGGCACTCAAAAAAAGATGCCGTACAGGAAAAGCCGCAATAGGGATTTTTAAGGTAATCCCGAACCACTTGAGGTCGATTGCTAATCCAATCATAAGGTGTTTTAGAGTCGGAAATGCCTTTGTTATAGTTAAAAAAAGTCAGGAATTGAACCCATTTCCCCCCACGTTTATCGCCTAAAAGACCGCCTAGAATTCTGGATGCCAAAAGCCCCATAAAAGAGAGTGGCAGAGGAATGTAACTGGTGCCAGTTAAAACAACGCCGCGAAGCCCTTTGCCATAGCGTGCGATATAGCTTTGAGTAATAAAAGACCCCATGCTATGTCCCAACAGAAAAACAGGCAGAGAGGGAAACTCTTGGGATGCCTTGACACGCAAAGCGTGAAGATCCTCAACAAGGGTTCGCCAGGTGACACCTTTTCCTAGAAATCCCAATTGGGGGTTTGGACAACTTTTGCCATGGCCGCGAACATCGTAGGCAATCACAGAGATGCCCTTCGTATTCATAAAGGCAGCAAATTCAGCATATCTATCCTGATCTTCCATCATTCCATGTGTCAAAATAAGGAGAGCTTTAGCCGGACTGACAAGCCATTGATGGTCTTTTAAAGGGGTCATAAGGTCTGTAAATAGGTTTGAAAGGAAGGCGCCTGAGCATCTTTGGGAGATAAATCAACGGGAATCGAAGGATCTAAAGGCCAAGAAATGGCTAAGCTAGGGTCGTCATATCGAATAGAGTCTTCTTGCCCGGGTGCATAATACTGTGTGCAAAGATAAAAAAAGTCAGCAGACTCACTTAAAACATAAAAGCCATGCGCAAATCCTTCAGGAATATACATCATAGTGCCGGAGGTATCGGTAAGAATTTGGCCTACCCATTGGCCTAAGGTGGGGGAATCTGGACGTAAATCCACTGCAACATCATAAACGCTACCTGCTGTTACGCGCACCAATTTTCCCTGAGCGGCGTCGCCTTTTTGAAAGTGAAGTCCGCGAAGAATGCCTTTTTTAGAGCGACTGTGATTATGCTGAACAAAAGGACGAGTAATCCCTGCTGCTTCAAAGAGATCCTGTCGGTACGTTTCCATAAAAAAGCCCCTGGTATCTCCAAAAACTTTAGGGGTAATGAGTTTAACATCAGGAATGGATAAAGCTTCTAGTCTCATAGAGAAAGTATATCAAAATGATAGAGCCCAGTCATCTAAAAAAGACACTAAGAGCTCAATAGAGAATGAGAGGGCAGTTGTTCGAAGTAAGAAAAATAGCCTTCAGCGCGGGTAATAACAGCGTCAGGAAGTCCCGCCATTTTCGCCACATGAATGCCATAACTTTTATCTGCAGGACCGTCTTTAAGTTGATATGTAAAAATAAGAGAATCCTGAGATTCAATAATAGACATATGCTTATTTTGAAGGCCAGGCAATTGAGAGGCCAGTTCGGTCAGTTCATGATAATGGGTAGCAAATAAAGTGCGCGCCTGAATGGTATTGTGAATATAGTCGGTAATGGCAGCGGCGATGCTCATGCCATCATATGTAGAGGTACCTCGTCCAATTTCATCCAAAAGAATGAGGCTTTGAGAGGAGGCGTGTTTCAAAATAGACGCTGTTTCCATCATTTCAAGCATAAAGGTACTTTGTCCGGAACGCAGATTGTCACTCGCACCGATGCGAGTAAAAAGTTGATCCACAATAGACAATTCCGCAAAAGAGGCGGGTACAAAACACCCCATTTGGGCCATGATAACGGTAATCGCAACCTGTCGCATGAGCGTCGATTTTCCTGCCATATTAGGGCCTGTGATCAAGATAAAACGCGTATTGGAGGTGGACATTGTAATCGTATTGGAAATGACATGATCGCGATGAAGTTTTTCAAGAAGCGGGTGTCTATTGTCTTTAAAGTGAATGATACCCTGAGAAGCGGGCGCAAAAGAGGGCCTGGAATACCCATTTTTTTGAGAGACGGTAGCAAAGGATTGTAGACAATCCAATTGAGCAAGTGTTTGAGATAGCTTTTGAAGGGGGGCAATTTTAGACCGGATCTCATCGACAAGTGTCTGATAAATGTCTGTTTCGAGTTGGATTTGTTTGTCTTGCCCATGCAGTAAAATATTTTCCTTTTCTTTCAGTTCAGGGGTAATATAGCGTTCTGCATTGGAGAGTGTTTGTTTGCGAATATAATCGTCTGGAACAGCACCCTGATAGGAATGAGGGACGTTAAAATAATAGCCAAAGACTTTATTAAAACCCACTTTTAAAGATTTAATGCCACTCCGTTTGCGTTCGACCTCTTCAAGGCTATGAATCCAATTGCGAATATCTCGAAAGGTAATCATGAGTGCATCAAGTTCTGCATTAAAGCCAGGCCGAATCACATTTCCATCACGCAGTGTCATAGGAGGATCCTCTAAAATACTGGATTGAATGAGTGTAATAATCTGATGATAAATCGAATTTTCTTTTCTAAGACCCATAAAAAAAGTAGCATATTGGGAGAGTTGATCGCCTTTTAAATGAGATAAAATAGGCCCCAATTCAGAAACAGCAAGTAGAGAATCTTTTAAAGCGATAAGTTCACGCGGATGATTGCGATTGGAAACAATACGCGCAAGAAGGCGTTCTAAATCGACACAATGGCTTAAACACTCTCGTATTTCTTCTCGAGATAACAGATCTTGGCTAAGGGCTTCAACAGAATCCAATCGCCCATTAATTTGAGCAATATCTGTGGATGGATTTTGAATTAAAAAACGCAATTTCCGAGCACCCATGGCTGTTTTGGTGGCATTTAAAATCCAAAAAAGAGAACCCTTAACCGTATGGTCCGTTGCATTTTTTAAGAGTTCCAATTGAGAGAGGGTGACAGGATCAATCCGGAGCGTACCGTCGATGGAATAGCGTAAAAGGCGTGTAAGTTGAGAACAGGCATGAGAGTGAGTGCGTTCGAGGTAACTTAAAATAGCAGCGGCCGCAGGCATAGCATGCTCAAGGGAATCTAATCCCCATGCCGAAAGGGAGTCCTGTTTAAAAAAAGAAAGCAATGTTTGAGTGGCTTTTGGAACTGTTAAAAAAGGCTGCTGGTTGATCAGCATCGAAACAGAGAATGGGAGGCTAAAGGCATCAGGAAGGATTACTTCTTTACTTCCAAGTTGAGCTAAAAGATGCCCCAAGGCATCGGAATCTTGAATATGGCAGACGCGAAATTCACCGGTAGAGATGTCGACAAAGCTAACCCCATACCCCTGAATAGGATGGGTGCAAATAGCGGTTAAAAAATTATTTTCTGTGGCATCTAAGGCACTGTCATCTAGAATGGTGCCAGGCGTAACCACTTTAACCACCTCTCGGCGAGTAATCCCTTTGCTGGAGCTGGGATCTTCAACCTGCTCACAAATGGCGACTTTGTAGCCGCGTTCAACCAATTTGGCAATATAAGCATCTGCTGCGTGATAGGGGATGCCACACATGGGGACCCGATGATCATCTTTACCCCTGCCGGTAAGGGTTAAATCCAATTCCTTAGAGGCAATTTCAGCATCACGAAGAAACATTTCATAAAAATCGCCCAACCTAAAAAATAAAATGGCATCCAAGTAATCGGCCTTAATAGCACGAAATTGCCGCATCATCGGGGTATCTATCTCGATGGGGACTCTGTCTGTCATAAAGGTTATCGGGTTTGAACCGGTAGGGCCGCCGTGATTTGAGCAATATAAGCGGCATGTGCTTGATTGACATCCTCATCAGAAAGGGTGCCTTCCGGATTTTGATAGGTAAAGGCAATGGCCAAACTTTTATGATCCGGACCCAAGGATTCCGATTCAAAGTGGTCAAACAAAGTATAGTGAGATACCCACTGAGGCTGATGCTGACGTAAAACAGCTTCTATATCCTCGTATCGCAAGGTATTAGGAATCCGTAACGCAATGTCTCGCCGTGTAGAGGGGAATTTAGAAAAAGGCGCATAAGTTTTGACAGGGACAGACAGTTCAGAAAGGAGACTCAGAGACAGTTCTATCCAAGCCACAGGTTTATCCAGGTCATAGGACTTTAAATAAGTAGGATGACAAAATCCAACGCTGCCAAGGACTGTTCCCTGAACCTGAATGGCAAGCGTTTGAACAGGGTGATGTAGGGGCATAGGCGCGGGAAGCGGTAAGAAAGTAGGCTCAAATCCAAGCCCTTTAAGTAGGGTTTCTACAAGACTTTTAAGCACAGGAAAGGCCAAGGTATTCATGGCGTGATGAGGAGATTTATAGCCGCCTTGTCGCCAGTCTCCTGTAAGCGCAATGCCTAAAACAAGAGATTCGGATTGAGTATGCCCTTGAAAGACTTTTCCAATTTCAAAAAGTTGAAGGTTAGCGTGTTGACGAGATTGATTATGGGAAATCACCTTTAAAAAAGAAGGCAGTAGGTGAGGTCTCATAACGGATTCCGTCGGCGTGAGCGGGTTCAAGAGTTTAGGGCAGTCGCTTAAGGAAAGGCCCAAGTGGTGGATATCCTCAGGCGAAATCATGGTAAAGGTATTAATTTCAGAAAATCCCAAGTGGCAGAGGTGCGTTTGAGCGGCAAGTTGGAGCCTTTCAAGGGAAGATGTCGCAGGCAGTTGACCTGTAAAGGTAGGGGATACGACTGGGATAGTATGATACCCCAAAATACGGGCTACTTCTTCTGCCAAACAGGGCATGGCTTCGACAGTACCTTGTCGCCAACTGGGAACCGCTGCTTTACCCTCATGAAAGACAAAACCAAGGCGGGTTAAGACCGACAGAATGTCGTGTTCTGTATAAGCGGTCCCTAAAAGGGCATTAATAGCATCGTAGGAAAAGGGGATGGGTTCCGGATTAAAAATAGGATCACTTGGAATTTCATGTTCCAAACAAGAATCATAAATAGAAGCCCCGGCAAGTGCATAATAGAGATGACAGGCTCTATCAGAAGCGCTATACACGCCCTGAGGATCCACGCTTTTTTCAAAGCGAATGGCGCTTTCAGTTCGGCAAGCCAATCGTGTTGCTGTTTTTCGAATAGAAGACGGTAAAAAATAGGCCGATTCTAGAAAAATAGTACGAGTCGTTTCTGTAACAGCGGTAGATTTGCCGCCCATAACACCCGCGATGGCAATGGGGGTGTTTCCATTAAAAATCAAGAGATCCGAAGGCGTAAGTGCCGCAACTTTATCATCTAAAGTGGGAAACTCTAAGGCGTTTGAGGAGAGTGCTACGCAAATATCGGAAGCCTGTAGTGTTGCCGCGTCAAAGGCGTGAAGCGGTTGTCCCCATTCCAGTAAGACATAGTTTGTAATGTCAACAAGAAGACCTCTGGGCGTAATACCCGATAAAGACAATCGGCGTTGCATCCATAAAGGGGTCGTGCCTGGAGTCTCTAGAGTCAGATAGCGCCCTGTATATAAAGGGCATGCGGAAGCGGCGTCTATATGAAGAGAAAAGGGAACATCTCCTGGACAAGTTGGAAAGGAGAGATTCGGTAATTTAAGATCCTGTTGAGTCACAGCGGCAATGTCTCGTGCCAAGCCAATCATACTGAGGGCATCCCCTCGATTGGGAAGAATGGCAACATGTAAAATAAAATCTTTCAGTTGGGCATAGTCCACAAAATCCAGCCCCAAAGGGGTATCGGGATCTAGAATCCAAATGCCTTTTGAATCTGAAATAAGGCCAAGTTCGGTTTCCGAACAGAGCATCCCATGAGAGGGAACACCTCGAAGATCTGTAGACTGAATGCGCGTGCCATTGGCAAGAACAGCACCCGGCAAACTCACAGGGACAACATCGCCAACCGAAATATTTTTAGCGCCTGTCACAATTTGATGGGTAGTTTGACCGTCCGTAACTTGAGTAATGACCAATCGGTCAGCATTGGGGTGGGGTTCTATAGACAAAATTTTACCCGTTACAATCCCTTCAATAGAAGACCCAATCGCATCTATTCCCTCTACTTCATGCCCACATAAAGTCAAAAGTTCTGCTAGAGCTTCAGGGGATCCTGAAAACGAAACATAATCCTGAATCCACCGATACGATACTTTCATAAAAAACTCCTAAAATTGTCTTAAAAAACGGACATCATTCTCATATAAGAGGCGAATATCATCGATTTTGTAACGCAACATCGCAATGCGATCAATGCCCAAACCAAAGGCAAATCCTTGTGTGGTATCCGGGTTGTATCCGACTTGTTCGAATACACGGCGTTGAACCATGCCAGCGCCCAAAATTTCAAGCCACCCACTGTGTTTACAGACACGACATCCATGGCCATCACACATGACGCATTGAACATCCACTTCTGTTGATGGTTCTGTAAAAGGGAAGTAACTTGGGCGAAACCTCACCTTTTTATGGGTGCCAAAAAGAGTGTGAAGAAAATGAGATAAAAGACCTTTAAGGTCCGCAAAAGTAGCACCTGGTTCTACCACTAAACCCTCAATTTGATGAAACATAGGAGAATGTGTCGCATCTGCATCACAACGATACACTTTTCCAGGGGCTAAAATACGAAGTGGGGGTTGAGAGGTGCGCATACTTCGAATTTGAACAGGGCTTGTATGGGTTCTTAAGAGTAAAGAATCAGACAGATAAAAGGTATCATGCATATCCCGAGCGGGGTGGTTTTGAGGGATGTTTAAGGTTTCAAAGTTAAAATAATCAGATTCAATATCAGGGCCAGTAGCAATAGAAAATCCAAGGTGCTTAAAAATAGCGGTAATATCGAGAAGCGTTTGTGTAATGGGATGAAGATGGCCCAGAGGGTATCCAAATGAGGGTAAACTCGTGTCTGTAGTATCAGATCGTAGGTGATGTAAAAGAGCCTCATTTTGAAGGTCTATAAGGCGTGACTCAATGGCACTGGTAATGGTCCCTTTAATTTGATTTGCTTTTTCGCCCACAAGGGGTTTTTCTTCAGGGGGGAGTGTCACAACCTGTTTTAAAATGGACGTAAGTTTGCCCTTTTTACCTAAAGTATCCAATCGAATAGATTCAAGCGTCTCTAAATTATCAGAAGCTTTAATACGGGGTAAAGTGTCATCCAGCAATGCATTTAATAGTGAGTTCATACCCAAAAAGTGTATCAGAATTGGGCTTGAGGCTCAATAGGAAATGAAATTCATAAAAAAGTTTAAAAAATAAAAAAAGCGTGAAATATAAAACAAAGAGTTTGGAAATAAGGCCGTGATAAAATAAAGATTAAAAATAAAAAAAATATATATATAATTCTTGACTAGGATGAAATTTTAATGGATAATGGACGACAATAAACCATAAAGAAATAAAACATCTAAGTTTTTTATTTCGTAAGATTTAAGTAAAAAAGGAGAGTAGAAGAATTATGGACATATCAAGGACCTCATTTAAATTAAGCCCAGCTTTAGCAGGGGAGTTGAATCGTGCAATATCAGCGGGAGTAGGGGAGAGTAAAACAGGGGGGGCATCATCTCCAACAGCACTCTCCCTTTCGCCTCGACTGACAACTGCTTCAAGAGCTGCCAGTGAAGATGACTTGCTTAGGACCGAAGCAACTGTATCTAATACGGCAGGACGGGGTGGAGATTCTTCGACCGCTGTCGGTGGGACACCGGCCGTGATGACCTCGCTTGAAGCCTTGAAGGCGAAGTTGGAAAGCGGAACATTTGATGCTAAAGAGACAGAATTTAAAGCGGACATGACAGCAGAGGCCTGTTTAGGAGTGCTCAAGGGCTTAGATACAGATAAGCGAGCGGCAGCTCTTGGGGTATTGACAGAGGCAGAAATAGAACCACTTAATGCAGCAGCAGCTTAAAATTTAAGTAAAAAGGTATAGATGTAAAAAGCCTCGTTCTTAGGAGCGAGGCTTTTTTTTTTAAAAAAGATGGGACTGTTTCAAAAGGCCTAGTTTTGATCAGTTGTAAGGTAGTACAAGTTCGAACGCCCTTATGATACTAAATGAGGTCAGGACGAGGACAACACAGCAGATGGCTAAAATAGGCGTCGCAACAGTTCCAAGATAATTTGAGTAGACTACTCATGAATTAAGATTATAATGAAGTGAGAACTAAAATGGTTAAAATTTTTTTAAAAGATAAGGTATTAAATCCAAAAATAAAGGCGTATATAAACAATTCTGCGCTTTACAATAGGGCTGAAGGCCTTCAACTATGCTTAAAAAAGGACAAGATTGAGGTATCTCCTTCAGAACTAAAACTGCTGATTAAAGAAACAGAAAAAAAAGTGTACGATCAGATTTTATATTTGGCTGTGGTCATGTATAGAATAAAACAATTAAACAATGAGTGGGGGAATGCGGGAGAATCTCAGTGTAAAAATGCCTTTGCTTATGTGGTGTTACAATGCCCCCTTTCTGAGGAATTAACGGCGGAGCATATGCTGCAATTGGATCTGAAAATAGAAAAAGCCTTAGAACAATTTGAGTTAATGGGACTTCCGGCAGATCTTTTAAAACAAAAATTAAATGGCCTAAAATTAGAAGCATGGGGGAATCAAATTTCCATTAACCAATATGGTGTGTTTAATAAAATTCTTCGCTTTATTGGCAGTAAACTGTACGTCATTGCAACAGATTACGGGAGTGAAAAAGAAATTATTCTAGCCAAATGTAAAGTAGATGAAATTCAAGACCATCATATTTTTTGGATTCAAAAAGAATACATGCGAACACCAAATATCATTATGGCCAAGGCTGGATTTAGTGCAGATCGAGAGGTTTATATTCGAGAAGAGTCTTTAGAAACCATTTATATTCAAAAGTGGAAATCTATTTTTAATTACAATGACTTCGAAAAAAATTGGATTTCTGCCATTCCAGAGCGACGCATTTCAGAAGGAATTAAACAGAAGGCCTTGCAGTCTTTAGGGGTACACTCAGAAGGGCAATTGGAAGACAAAAAACTAAAAGTAATGAAAAACATTGGAGAAACCATTGTGTTTCACGAATTGGGGCATGTCACAACTCAGCATAATATCTTGCCTGTGGAAGTGGGCTCTATCGCAGAGGCTACAAAAGTCTATGGGGAAAAAGTATCCATGGCCCTATTAGAAATTCTGGCAGATTTTTCGCCCACATTTTCAGGCTTGAAAGGGGCCATGAAAAATATGGTAGATTGTGCCAAAACAGATCCAGAGCGTGCGACGGGTTTATTTTATTTATATCTGTCGGATACCTGGTTTTTTGATACCCCAGATACCTACATGTACTTATATTCCGATTTAATTGTATTGTCTTTATTGCGATATATTGAAACGGATCAACGCGTTAATTTTGAAAAATTAGACCACGATCTTTTTTTTAATGAACACGAATTAGAACCCCAAAAAGATTTAAAGCGATACGTTAATTTTTTATTTTCTCTTTTGGTGAAGACAACAACAGACATCAAAAAACTAGCAGAATCGATGACCTATACCTTACTCGATAAAGAAGAAAGTTTTGATCAAATAAAATCGCTGATTTATTACAATTTTAGAAATAAGGGGTTTATCGTGGATGAGGACTCCTATATCATGCAATCTTCAATGTGGACCTATCTATTGAAAACGCTTCAGAAGGTGGGGAGTAAAAAAGAAAAATTAGACCATTATTTTGAAACACGTGAAAAAGAAGTCTTAAAAAAAGTGTTTGTTGCCAGTGCGGGCAAAAAAGTAGCGGAATCGTTTAACTATGATCATCGTAAATATATTATGTCCCGAATGGAAGATTTAAAATTAACATGGAATCCGGACGCATTTTAGCCGACGTCCTGTTGTGCGCACAAACGCCGAACGCCAAGGTTAAGGAATGGCTAAAAGAGCCATCGTGTAAGTACACAGAAAAAACACTCTTAACCTGGTTTCGTGGATTTAAAGATCAACTGAAAGCGGCGGTTACGAATAATTGTATTCTACAATATCAGGAAATGAGGTTATCCCAAAATTGGGGAGATGCAGGCAAAGAACAGGTAGAGCACAGTTTTGCGCGTTGTCTTTTAGGATTGCCTGAAGCGCACACCATTTCCTCGCGAGAACTGGAGTCTTTTTACACTCTGTGGGCGTTAAAATTAAAGGATTTGGGACTGTCGGATTTGAGTCAAGAGGCCTGTAAAGCAAGATTAAACGATTTTCCAATGACAATAGATGGCCATACGTTTTATTTGTTTGACTTGGATGAATTAAATGCAATCTTACGATTTTTTGACGACAAATGGGTTCTGCAAGGGGGGTACTATGGCCACTATATGGAACTTATTCTTGGAAAAGGGACTTATAGAATGCAAGGCGAATATCGCATCACCCAGATTGAAACAGAACTCATGAGAACCCCGACGACAATAGCGGCAATGGCGGCTGTAATCGGAAATAAAGAAGTTTTTGTAAGACGTGAGGCCTTATCGCTGATTGTAGAGCATAAGTGGCGGGTGATGGGAAATCCCTGGTACTGGGCAGATCTATCCAAGATAGAGCATCGCATTTCAGAGGGGTTTAAGGCCCAGACACTCTTATCGTATCACATGACAACCCCAGCATTATTTAAAAAAAATGAATCTCAATTTAGAGCAGAGATGGGCGAGACCATCACCTATCACGAGTTAGGGCATGGCATTGTTCAATATTATCTATTGCCAATTAATATCGCAACTTTGGGAGAAACAACCAAATACTATGGCGAAACCATTGTGACGGCTTTATTGGAGTTATTAGCGGATATCGCACCGCTGTATGAGGATCTCCATGGCCCCTTTTATAATATGATAAAACAATCCCAAAAAGAGCCTGAAAAAGCGACACGAATGGCGTGGATGTATGCCTCTGATACCTGGTTTTTTGATACAGAAGACACGTATATGTATATCTATTCGGATCTTCTCGCCTGTTTATATAATGGGATTCTCACCGAAAAAGGCGATTTCAATTGGACCCATCTTGAGGCATTGCTCAGGTATCCTAAAAATGAAACGGATGATAGCACGCCCTCTTTGGTTGTATGGGCCCTTCAAAAAGTGACGGAAATTTTAAATCATGTTGAAGCAAAACTAAAAAATTTCAACTATAATGGGCTCTCCTTTCAAGAATTTGAGTTCAACTGTCATGCAAAAGGCGTTGAAAAATACCAGCATAAAAAATCGATTTCAGAATATGAAAGAATTATGGGAAAATGGTCTGAAGTAAATGAATCGATTGTAAAGCATCATCCAGAACTTGCAAACGACATTCGGCTATTTTTAGAGACAACAAAAGAAGAAACACTGAAAGACATGATGCGTATTGTTTCAAGTCGTGAGTGTGCCCCTCTGGGCCCTAAAAAGGCAAGAGATGGGATTCAGTCAGAACTAGACATGAAGATAAATTATAAGAAAAGCGGTATAAGATGACAGTAATAGAAGCATTTAAATCCTATTTTAATCAGGACATTGGAATCGATTTAGGAACAAAAAATACAGTAGTGTACGTAAGAGGCAGAGGCATTGTGATCAATGAGCCTTCTATGGTGGCCATAGACAAAAAAACACATCAGGTGCTCGCCATTGGTCATGAAGCCTATGAAATGGTTGGAAGGACACCTGGCAATATTGTAGCGGTGAGGCCCATGAAAGATGGTGTCATCGCAGATTTTGATGTATCGGAAAAAATGGTGCGTATTTTTGTTGAAAAAGCACAAGTAAAATTAAAGTTTTCAAAGCCCCGCATTTTGATAGGGGTCCCATGGGGCATTACAAGCGTTGAAAAACGAGCAGTAACAGATGCCGCTTATGCCGCAGGGGCAAGAGAATCGCTCTTGATAGAGGAGCCCATGGCAGCTGCCATTGGTGCCGGTTTAAATATTGAATCGGCCTTAGGTCGCATGATTATTGACATTGGGGGAGGTACAACAGAAATTGCGGTGATTTCACTTTCTGGTATTGTGGTCTGTAATTCTCTTCGAATTGCAGGCGATGAATTTGATGAAGCCATCATTGCGCATTGTCGCAGAAATTATAAATTGCTCATTGGGGAGAGAATGGCAGAGCGCGTTAAAATGGAAATAGGATCTGCTTGGACATTAGACGATGAGCGCTCTATTGATGTGAAAGGCCGTGACTTGGTAACAGGCATGCCGAGAACGTTTTCTGTTTCATCCTATGAAATACGCGATGCCTTGTCAGAACCCATTGGTGCAATTGTTTCTATGGTCAAACAAACTTTAGAACAAACACCCCCCGAGTTAAGTGCTGATATTATGACTCATGGGATTACCTTAGCAGGAGGGGGATCCTTGTTAACGGGATTAGATCAACTGCTCCGAAAAGAAATAAAAATACCAGTAACCTATGCAAAAGACCCGCTAAGTTGCGTGGCTGAAGGGACAGGTAAAGTGCTAGAAAACACCGCACTGATGGAAAAAATAAGCGCCAGCATCACAGCATAAAAAGAGAAGGCCTCTCTTTGGGATTAGCGCTTTATCGCATTAAAAGAAAGGTGTCAGAAAACCCTTTCTTACTTAAACGGGCTTGATGAGACTTAGCCTCTTCACGGGTTTTAAATGAACCGGATTGAACTTTAAAATTGCCAGCACTATCTTGAAATAAAGTGGCAGAAATACCAGCATTTTGCAGTTTAGAAACCAAATCAGCCGCATAAGGTCTATTTTGGAAGGAACCCACAATGACTTTAAATGATGTGGGTGCAGGCAAATCTGAAATAGGTTCAGGACCAACAAAAGAAGAAGGTTCAGGCGACGGCGTTGCTTTAGGCGCAATGGTATGTTGAACATGGATACGCTTAGGTTGAGCACTGGATTGTGATTCACGAACGCTCACAGGTTGAATGCTGACAGGATGGGCATTGGTCGCCTGAGAACGAGGATTCGTTTTTTCAATAGGTGCTTCTTTGGATTTAAGAGGTGTCGTCGATTTAATGCGAGACTCACTGGGCTTAGGTGCAGGCGCCGGCGCTATTTTAACAGGTTTAGGTGTGGGAGCCGCAGGTTTTATCACAGGCTTTGTGACAACAGGAGAGGGTTTGGGTGCAGGAGCTGGTGCTATTTTAATAGGTTTAGGTGCGGGAGCCGGTTGAGATTCGGAGGAAGTCTTGGATTGGGGATCAAGGGTAACCAAATCATCAAATTCAGGGTCAGCATTCTCAGAAGGAACGTCCTCTTCTGGAAATAAAATTTCTTCAGGGGTCTGTTCTGTAGGGGTTGCCGTATATTTGACTTCTGGCCCACTCATGGCCTTTTTACCGAAGGTAAAGAGCGCATAAAGAATACCAAAAACAACCAAGAAAATAATGAAAAGAGAGACGATGGTTTTAATCCAACTGAATTCAAGACGGTCTTTTTGGCGCAGCATGTCGCCTAAGCCATCATTATATTCAAGGTTGTCCTCATCCATCCTATCCATAAAATCTCCTTGCAAGGGGTTTAAAAGTATCCCTCATCAGTCTATCATAGTAAAAGGGTGATTTCAAAAAAAATGCTAAAGCCAGAATATGAGTATTTAAAGGCACAGTGTCCTAGAGTTTCGGAGTCTAAAATAAGGCTATTTCTAAAGGCGTTAGACGATACTTACTTTAAAACATTTTCACGAGAAGAGCAGATCCAGCATTTAAGTGCCATTGCCGACTTGTCTCAAGCAACACCTGTCATGATTTTATGGGAAATGAAAGGGCATAAACGCATTTCCATTACTGTTATTAGTTACAATTTCAAACAGGCTTTTTTTTATATTGTGGGCACTTTATCGGCATACAAATTAAGAATTGAGTCAGGAAATGTCTTTACCTATAAACAAAATGAAGAGATAAAAACAACGCCGAAAACCATGATGAAAAGCCGTTTAAAAACGCCTCTACCAGAACGATTTATTATTGATCATTTTGAAGGGACCCTAGAAGAGGGCGTTTCTCCCACAAAATTTATTCAAAAGACAAAAGAAGCATTAACAGACTTGCTTCATGCCGTTTCCTCTAAAGAACCTGTTCGGATCCAAGACTCCAAAGAATGGGTATATACGCAAATTTCACATCAAATTTCTGCCCTATCCAAAGATAAGCCATTGCCGATGGCCCCGATTTCTATCAATATTGATACAGAAACAAGTCCCTTTACACGGATTTTAATTCAATCTCAAGACACCCCCTTTTTTTTGTTTTCACTCATTGCAGCACTCACCCAATTTGAAGTGACGATTGAACATGTTCGAATTAGAACCGTGCATGGGGCAATTTTTGATGAAATAGATGTCTTAACGCAACAGGGGAAAAAAATTACCGACCCGAACACATTAAATCAGTTGAAATTTTGTATGATTTTAACAAAACAATTCTCTCATTATTTGCATCATGCACCCAATCCCTATGATGCCTTAACGCGGTTTGCAGATCTCTTGAAGGCTGTGTTTAGCCATCCTGATAAAACAGAATGGGAAAGCGTGCTGACTAATCCCAAATATTTGCTGGAATTTTCACGTGTTTTGGGGGCCAGTGATTATCTATGGGAAGAAATGGTTCAAACACAATATGAAAATTTATATGAAATATTACAGACATCCTCCCATTTAGAGCCGCTGGAAACCATTCAAAAAGAATTAGAAGACACCTTAAAACAGGCAGGGTCTTTTGAGAAAAAATGCAGTGCCATCAACGAATTTAAAGATAGGCATCGCTTCCAAACAGATATCTATCAAATGATGGGAAAACTCAATATTTGGCAATTTTCAAAGCGACTGACAAAAATTGCAGAATACGTCATTCAAAGTATGGCAAACGCGTGTTTGAATCATATTCGGCATCAGCATGGTACCATCCACTCAAACTGGGCGCTTTTGGGTCTAGGAAAATTGGGAGGGGAGTCTTTAGGGTATGCATCGGATATTGAACTTTTAATGATTATTGCCCCTAAAAACGATCAAGATTTAGCCAAAATAGACGCCGATCTGATTTTTTTTACCAAAATGTTAGAGTTAATGTGTCAATCCCTTCACAGTAAAAAAGATGGGATTTTTGAAATAGATTTGAGGTTAAGACCTTATGGGGAAAGTGGGGCGAAGGTCATTACATTTGAAAAATTTAAATCTTACTATGGTAAAGGCGGAAAGGCATTAGATTATGAAAAATTAGCGCTGGTGCGTCTACGCCCTATTGCAGGCGATGCAGCATTAGGGTTAGAGATTAGTCAGAGCAGAGATGCCTTAATTTATCATCCAGACGCCATTGATAGTAAGGGCTTATGGGACTTGAGAAAAAAGCAATTTGAAACAAAAGCCGCATCGCGTTGGAATGCCAAATTCAGTGCAGGAGGACTCGTAGATATTGAATATGCCGTTCAAGTCTTGCAAGTGACGTATGGGCATGATTATCCAAAATGCAGAACGCCTAAAATAAAAGCCGCACTTTTACAGCTAAACAAAGCAGGTGTTTTAGATACGATCACGCGAAAGCAAATTACGGATGCGTACACCTTTTTTAGACGCTTGATTAATGGATTAAGAATGTTGCGTGGGTCTGCCAAAGAATTAAATTTACCCTCAAAAGAATCCCATGAGTTTTTTCATTTAGCCAGACGTATTGGCTATGAAGATCAGGGGTATCTAAAAGCAAGTCAGCAGTTAACCTTAGAATTTAAAACACAAACAGCCATTGTAAGACAGTTTATTGTGAATCAATTTGATGAAGAAAGTTTGGCATCACATCGTTCAGGAAATATCGTGGATTTGCTCATTGCAAAATCGATTTCAGACGCAGAAAAAGAGGAGATTTTAATCAAAAGTGGCTTTAAAAATACACAAAGAGCCATGATGAATTTAGAGCGAATTTACAGGTACGGTAATCGGCGAAAATCAACACTCAAACTTATTTTATTGGCCTGTGAATACTTAGAACGCATTCCAGATCCAGATCGGGCCTTAAATGATTGGGAGCGATTTATGGCAGTGTTGCCAGATCCCTTGCTGCATTATGATCAATTAAATGCAGACCCTAAATTTTTAGGCTTATTAATGGAGCTCTTTTCGTCGAGTGAAGATTTATCCAATACCTTAATACGCATGCCGTCTGTGTGGGATTGGTTGATGAAAAAAGCAACATTAACCCGTTTAAAGACGAAGAAGCAGTATCTCAAAGAACTACAGGAATTAAGAGCCCCATCTCGTAAAAAAAGTGAGTGGATTCAAGACCTGAGACGCTATAAACAACGCGAATATTTACGGATCTTTTTAAGAGATGTTGCTTTAGAGACTGCTTTTTTAGACATTGTAACAGAGTTGTCAGATTTGGCAGAGGCCATGTTAAGAATAAGTTTAGAAAGTGCGCTGATAGAACATTTAAAACATCCTAAAAATAAGCCTATAAATCCAAAATCATTGTGTATTTTAGCCATGGGGAAATTAGGCGGAAGAGAATTAAATTACAGTTCCGACATTGACCTAATTGTGATGACAAAAATTGAAAATAAATCGCAAGAAAATGACATAAAAGAAATATTAAGAGAGATTCAGCAACAATTAACCAGCTATACGGCAGACGGGTTTTTATATCGTGTGGATTATAATTTGCGGCCTTTTGGAAAAGGTAGTGATTGGGTCATTCCCATTGATTCATTGATACGATATTACGAAAAGGTGGCGCGCCCTTGGGAAATACAAGCCTTACTCAAGGCAAGACCCATTGCAGGAAATCTAGACATGGGGCGAGATTTTTTAGAGGAAGTCATGCCCAAAATGATTAAGCGCTTTACGCCCATGGAATATAGCCTTGAAATAAAGCGCAATAGAGCTCAAGCTCAAAAAACACATAAAAAGAGGGAGATTAATATAAAAGAAGATTGGGGAGGCATTCGAGATATTGAGTTTACAGTCCAATATTACCAGCTCTTATATTCAGAGTTGCCGGACATCATAACAGGCAATACCTTAAATGCTTTAAGTTTATTGGCACGGCATAATGCCTTGCCATTAAGCACGGTATCAATCTTGCGAGACCATTATCTTTTATTTCGGCGCATTGAACATTTTTTACAAATTTTGCACAACCGACAAGTGCACGAACTCCCGAAAGATACAGAGAAACAACAGGTGCTTGCGCGACAAATTTTAGGGAAGAACGCCACAAAAGAGACGTTATGGGTTAAAATTGAAAACAGTATGGCAGACATTCAACGCATTCAAGAGACCTTTGTCTATCAACGCGCCCAAATGGCCACAGAATAAAAGGAGAACCCCATGAATAAAGCAGATATTCCCGAGATTATAAATACAAAACCAGTACCTCCCAGTGCCGATTTTTTTATGGCAAAAGGAGCCCAGGTGATGGGCCAAGTGGAAATAGGAAAGGATGCTTCTATCTGGTATAACGCTGTGGCAAGGGGGGATATTAATAAGGTCGTCATTGGCGCAAGGACAAATATCCAAGATAATGCCATTCTGCATGTTGAAAATGATAGAGCCTGTATTATTGGAGAGGATGTAACCGTAGGTCACGGGGCTATTTTGCACGGTTGCACGATTTCAAATGGCGTGCTCATTGGGATGGGAGCCATTGTTTTAAATGGCGCCGTGATTAAAAAAGGGGCCGTGATTGGCGCCGGGGCATTGATTCGAGAACATGAAATTGTGCCTGAAAACACCTTGTGGGTGGGAGTGCCTGCAAGGCAGGTGAAAGTCCTAGAGGGCAGTTATGAGCAAAATATAAAATGGGCCGCCAAATATATGGAAGTGGCCAAGGCGCATCAAAAGGAAGCGGAATGATCTCTGTTTTAGTCATAGGAGCGGGTGCGATTGGCTGTTTATATGGATCTCAGCTGGCAAAGGCGGGCGCGAAGGTCAGTGTGATCAGTCGATCAGATTATGATCATGTCTCTAGAGAGGGAATCCATATTCACAGTGTATGGGGAGATTGGACCTGGAAGCCGGAGGGAGTTTATCCAAATTCAACCGACTATCAGGGCCCACAACAGGATTTGGTGATTGTATCCACAAAAGCGTACGCCAACATGAATGTTGAGACCTTGCTCAGCCCTGTTATGTCTGAGAAAACAACACTTTTAATCCTTCAAAATGGGATAGAAATTGAAGCCCCGTTTAAAGCGGCGTTTCCTAAGACAGACATACTCAGTGGACTCGCCTTTGTCTGTGTCAGTAAAACAGGGCCTGGAGCCATTAATCATCAAGATTATGGCCGGTTGGTTGTAGGGCCATATCCTAAGGGACACTCTAAAATGGCGGAGACACTCGCCCAGTTATTAAATGGAGTAGGGACAAAAACCAGCGTGGATAAACAAATCCAGTCTTCCCGATGGAAAAAATTAGTATGGAATGCCCCATTTAATCCCTTGTCTGTAATAGAAGGGGGGCTAAATACCCAAGAGCTTCTCGCCACCTCCGAGCGGGAATCCCACGTACGTCGTATTATGGCCGAAGTCTGTCAAGTAGCGACGGCAGATGGGTATCCTCTAGGTCCTGAAATCATAGAAAAAAACATCACAGAAACAAAAAAAATGACACCCTATAAGACCAGTATGGCCTTAGATTATGAGTTTGGAAGACCCTTAGAAACAGAAGCAATTTTAGGGAATTTAATACACAAAGCGCATGATCTAGGCGTCAAAACACCTGAATGTGAAGCGCTCTATAAGCGCTTAATTCAAATAGAATCTAAGGCATCTTGAAAGCGATCAATGAGTGCCATGATAGTCGGAAGTCCCCCCAGGCCATCTATGAGTTCTTCAAAATTGGAAAATTCAAAGAGTGAAAGAAGCATGGGGTTATAAGGTAATAATGAAGCCATAAAGGTGGCATTTATAAGAGAATCTGGAAGATGGCGTTCCGCAGAAACCGTTTGAGATAAGGCCGCTTGATAGAGGGCAGTCGTTCGATTTTTTAGAGGGATTTTAGATAAATAATGACCATCCTTAAGCGTTTCTAGATAATATTTGGAGTTTTTAGACTGAGATACCTGCATAAAATCGGGCCGTTTAAAGCCCTTGCTATGATGAGGCCCATGATCTTTGCGATCTATCAAAGATTGCATATCCATTGTTTTGAGACGCTTAGGAACATATCGAGGATCGAAGCCTAAACGGATGAGAATGGCATACAGGGTATATAGGCTTGCAAATGAAACTAAAGAAGACGGATAGAGTTCTCTGGCACTCAGTACCAGTTTCGCCATGGCGAGGTTCATGTGTTTTTTTAATCCAAGAGAAAGCCCTTCACGCAAAGAATCTGGAAGCGGGAAATCTTGTGTGGCTCTAAAAAAAGGAGTCAGATCATCTAGAGATCTAAGTTCAAATTTGTGGCTATTAACAAAGTAAATAAGAGATTTCATAATAGGTTTGGGATGTTTCTCATTGAGGGTAATATAGAGAGGCGTTTGAAAGCGTGAACGTAAAGGGGCAAGGAGATGAGTAATACTATACCCGCCTAATATAAAAGGCAGTGTTTCTTGGCTATAATAAAAGGGGTAAAATTCAGGGAGTGTGAACTTAGAGGCGGATAAGCCTTCAGGCGAAAGATAAGCCGCTTTAAACAGTAAATCAACGGTGGGATTCTGACAAAAAGAGGCAAAAGAAGAGTGTTTATGTGTTGTTTTATACAATTTAACATAATGAATAAAGGCCCTATAACTTGGAATCTGATCACTAAAAAGACATTCTGGAGTAATGTTTGGAGCATATAAAAGCTCGGAGACTCTAAGAAAAAAAGTCGCATAAGGGCGTTGAAAAAGAGCTTTAACGTCTGAGAGAAGTTTGCTCCCTGTTTCAGAAGATTGAGATATAGCAGGATTATAATCCATCAAAGGATCATGGTGAGTAGGGACTTCATATAAAAGGCAGGAAATAGGGATAAATAATTTTGAAATATTAGAAAAAGAAAAAAGAGCTTGAAATTGTGTCATTAAAGACAGTGGTTTAGAGGGATCATGATTAAAACATTCAGCGACATCATAAGGAATACTATGAAAATGAGCGGGCGTTTTTAGAAAAAGAGAAACAGACTCAAAAAGATCGTGAATAAGTGCCTGATTCTCAATGATAAAAAGAGGCCTATCCAAGAGAGGGTGCGTGTGGGTATAAAAGGAAATCGCCATATCGGTTGAAGCACAAGAATTTCGATTGGAAGAAGGGGTTTGGGGAGGCGTTGGCGATACAATCGGAATTGTAGAGTTTGAAACACGTGCACGCTTATAAGGCCGTATAGATGAAAAAGAAGCAATGAGTTTGTAAAACATAGAGTGACGGTAAGAATCCCCTAAAATTAAGCCAGCGAAAAGTATAAAATAGGAAGTAAAAG
>CAZIFG010000014.1:0-47902 GCA_964539135.1 uncultured Rickettsiales bacterium | reverse complement strand
TTTATCCTAACTTTTATAGTTTTAATTGGCACATATTTTGGGATCTTTACACATCCAAAAGGGTGAATATCTCCCAAGGATAGCCTCAACTACAACAGGATGTTCTGTTTTAGAAATATATGAGATATCCATTTCAAATTGCGCCATTAAATCAGAAATAGCTTCAGGTAGCAGTAAAACCACATCCGATTTACTCAAAAAACACGTACATTGCGATAATGCCCCGCTTTTTCAGTATCAATTTGATGATAAAACAAACGATGACGCTAACAAACATCTGAACGTGTAAACAAATTCGATCCTTTGGCAAGCAAAAAGAGGTGATCAACTGCAGCCCCATGTCCATAAACGTCTATATTCAAGAAAAGCCTTAGAATCCAAACGCAATAAGCGCCTTAATAAAACAAAAAAACATCTACTCAAAATATCCAAGCTGAATTAGACTGTTAGCAATCACGTTTACGGAGGCACTTATGACAAACCCCAAAGAAACCGCACAGAACATCAGATGGGATCTAAATGACCTCTTTTCATCCATAAATGACCCTAAAATTGATCAAATATTATCCGAAACACTCAAAAAATCAGCGGCATTTCAAACAAAATACAAAACCAAAGTAATCAGTTTAAGCACAAACGAGCTCAAAAAAAGTTACGAAGAACTGGAAGCCCTCATAGCACCTTTATATAAGGTCTCTCAATTTGTATCCTTAACCTTGGCCATTGATACCTCCAATGATGCTGTAAAAGCACTGGAAGCAAAAGTCGACGACATTCAATCTGAAATCCAAAATCTGCTCTTATTTTTTGAACTGGAACTGGCAAAAATGCCCCCTAAAACCTTTGAGACTCATTATAATGCTCCAGAATTTTCAGCCTATAAATACAGTTTAAAGCGCAGCATAGAAACTGGAAAACACAATCTCACAGAAGACGAGGAAAAAATTATCAATTTAAAAGATCTAACAGGATCTGATGCCTTCCAAAAACTGTATGAAGAATTAACGTCTTCATTTGAATATGAATTTGAGTTAGATGGCAAAACAAAAAAAATGAATGGCAGTCAACTTCGAGCGCTTCGCACACATCCAGATAAAGCCGTACGTCGCTCAGCCATGGCCTTATTTTATAAAAAATACGAAGACAACAAAATTGTCATCACTCATATCTTTAATAATATCTTAAAAGATTATGCCGTCGAAAAAAAACTACGTCATTATAAGTCAGCCATCAGCCGACGTAACACAGGCAACGATTTATCCGACAAAGCCGTTCAAACACTTCATGATGTCACCCAAAAATCCAATGTATTAGTTCAACGCTATTACAAACTCAAAGCCAAAATACTGAATCTCCCCGACTTAAGCTTAGCCGATATTTATGCGCCCATGCCACAAGCTGATCAAAAATTCACCTGGGAAGAAGCAAAGACACTGGTTTTAAATGGATTTAAAGCCTTTGATATTGAATTTTATGATTACGCCAAGCTCATCTTTGATCAAAACAGAATAGACGCGCCTGTACTCCCTAAAAAAAGAGGCGGGGCATTTTGTTCATCAAGCACCCCCGATGTATTACCCTATGTCATGCTCAATTTTATGGGCGAACCCCGAGATGTTGCCACGCTGGCGCATGAACTCGGTCATGCTATTCATGATATGTATGCCTCCAAACAAGTCCTAACCAATTACCATCCCATTTTACCCTTGGCCGAAACAGCATCTGTATTTTCAGAAATGATTATTACAGATCTGCTCTTAAAACAAGACAATAGCCTCGCAACCAAACAGGCCTTACTGACTGAAAAATTAGAAGATATGTTTGCAACCAGTCACAGACAAAACATGTTTTCACACTTTGAGATGAAAACACATGAAAAAATAGACAATACCTTACTCAGCACCACCGAACTCAATACGCTCTATAAAGAACAACTCAAAGAGATGTTTGGGGACAGTGTCATCCAACCCGAGGAATATCAATGGGAATGGGCAAGTATTCCCCATATTTTTGAATACCCCTTTTATGTGTATGCCTATAATTTTGGTAATTTATTGGTCATCGCGCTTTACCAACTCTACTTGGAAGAAGGGGAGGCATTCAAACCCAAGCTAAAAGCTATTTTAGCGGCAGGAAGCTCAAAAAGTCCAAAAGAAATCTTAGAAACCATAGGGGTTAACATTGAAGATCCAGCCTTTTGGGAAAAGAGTCTTGTCTATATTGAAACCATGATTACACAACTAGAATCTCTGATTGAGGCCTAAACAATGGGGCTGTTGCAAAACGCCTATTTTGGCCATCTGCTGTGTTATCCTCGTCCTCAAGTCCTCATTTATCCTATATAAGGGCTTTCGGACTCGGAATGCCTTGCAGCTGATCCAAACGTAGACGTTTCGCAACAGCCCCACAATTTAAAACTTATCTACGGACAAACGTTTTAAAAGGGTTTTCTCTGTCATGACTTCTGGGAAGGGGACAACAGTACCATCCGACTGAATCCACACATAGAAGGGAATACTTTGTCGTCCAAAACGAGACAAAAGCGCGGTTACAGAAGCATCATATCGCGTCCAATCCGCCACAATCGGCACGATATTTCTTTCCTTTAATAAGCGCTGAACATTCCCAGATTCAAACAAAAGTTGATCATTCACTTGGCAAGACAAACACCAGGCCGCTGTAAATTGAATAAAAATACTACGGTTCTCCGCTTCCAAAGTTTGAAGCAGGGCAGGGGTATACGGATACCAACCGGAAACAGAATGGGACACAGACTCAGAAGTTGACGGTAAAAAACGAGGGGATACCTGTAACCAAAACACCCAGCCGAGCCATAGCACGGTCAAAAACAAAGGAATAGACAAAATCTGCTTCACTCTCAACATCCATTTCCCTGGCTTGGGTAAAAAGACCAATAAACGAGGGAAACAGGTCAGAACAAAATAAGGAAAAGCCATGCCAAAGCCCAAACTCATAAAAATAAGAACACTTTTAGAAATCGTAGTCGTCAACGCATATCCCATCGCCGTACCCATAAAAGGAGCCGAACACGGGGTCGCCACCAAAACCGCTAAAATACCTGTTAAAAAGGCTTTTCGAAGACCCGTTTGATGTTCTGAAAGCTGCCCCAATCCTGTTAAACGCGCACCAAGCTCAAAAACACCCAATAGATTCAGACCCATCGCTAAAAATACAATCATCATCACAAAGACAAAAATAGGGTTTTGCAACTGAAAGCCCCAGCCCAAAAACACCCCTAAAGTACGTAATCCAAACAAAATACCCATTAAAACCAATAAAGAAAGTAGAACCCCCAAAGAAAAAACAGCCCCCAAATGCCAGGCAGGTCTACGCATCTGTTTAGCATGATACATCAAGTCCAAAACTTTCAAAGACAAGACCGGAAAAACACAGGGCATCACGTTTAAAAGCACCCCCGCTAAAAAAGAAAAGAGAAGAATGCCATAAAAAAAAGAACCTTTACCCACTTGTTTGGAAAGTGACAAAAAAAGAGTCTCTTTATGTGGGGTACAAACAGAGGTACAGGTAATCCAAAAGAGATCCAAAGAAAGAGTCGTCTCATCGGAGATCGCAGATGAAAGAACCGGAAAATAAACTGTAAAAGAACGATCATACCCCTGATAAGAAAGTCCCTCAAAAAAAAGCCGTTTAGACTTAGGCCAAACAGGCGTCCCCAACACCATCCCTTGAGGCAAATTCCAGGACAATTTAGGTCGCATAGAAACATCCGTATGATCCATGGCATACGTATGCGCTTCAGGCGCCAAGTGAAACGTAAGTGCAATACGCGGCACAGTCTCCCCATCAGCAGGCGAAAGCCACTGAAGGGTCGTATAAGACGCCCCAAACAAAGGCATACCAATAAAAAGAAGACACCCCACTAAAAAATGCTTTAACATAAACAAAAGAATATCACACCCTCATAAAAAACCATCCATTAAAATTAAGACTTAAAAAAAATAAATAATTTATATATATTAATAAAATTCACTATGAAAAAAATAATATCAATCAAAAATAAATTAACGGAAGAAATACCCCTTTTAACACATTCAGAATTATTAAAGTGTAAAACTGATAAACTGACACTCACCATACAAAATATACTTAAAATGGCCATTTTAAGTGAAGACATTTTTCCAGAACTCCAAGATTTGACGCCTCAAAAAGCATGGAAAGTATGGGTAGAAATAGGGGGAAAAGAATTTTTAATTAAACTGGTAAATAAACCCTATTATTCAGACTGTTTTGAAAAACCCAGCGATATTGAAGGCATAAATTTAAGACAAAGTGGTAAGCATCTCTATTGGATTTGTTCTCATGAAAAAGAAAACCTAGAATTAGAATCTCTATTTACATTAAGACTCGATGTTGAGTTAGAAACCCAAGCATCCAAAAAAAGACCACGCGTAGAAGAGGAAGCCAAAAGCACAAAAACATCCGAAATTATAAGGATACAAAAAGGGACTAACATCACAGGCACTCAAATTATGGAAGTCATAAACTACATACAATGGGTGTTGGGAGAAGACACAAAATGGATACTCGCAGATCTCAGCACAATAACGGAACAAAAAAAAAGGCTCCCCTTAAGAATTCTCCAACATTTAACAGATACCGAAAGTTTGTATGAAAAGCAAGGCTATTTCCTTTCAAGAAATGCAGATTGTACAGATCACAAAGGTGTTGCAATCAAACAAAATCAGAGTGCCTATAGTTATAGTCTTAATCTGATGAAAACGATAGATTTAAAAACCTTATACGATACACATACAGAGAGTGTAAAAAGAAAATTTAAAAAAATGGCATGCGGATATCTAAAAGCAAATGCCCAGTTAAGCGAAATCTCTCTATCAAGACTCCTAAAATACATGAAAAATCTCTATAAACTAGAGTCGATCTACACCCTTTATTTAGAATATACAAAAGGCGTCATCATCCCTAAAGACAAGGCTGAAATATTTGAGGATCTGGTCTTCATGCTCACCGTATTTATAGTCCCGACAAATCCAAAGGACACAAACTACACCAGATTGAAAATAGCCTCTGACACCATACATACTGCCATTGTTTATCAAAAACAAGCCGCTCTCACAGCATCCGATATGAACGATATAAGCCATTATAGCGATTTCATTAGACTCTGCAGAGAAAAAACAGGATCTGAATTTGACAAAAAACCCACTCATTAAGTAGTATCTAGACAATAAAAAGCGTAAACAAACAGGAGAGTAGCATGCAAATCAACGCCACACAAATTAGAGAAGGACAAGTTTTGGTTATTGAAGGAGAACTCTACCGCGTAAACTGGACCATGCATCGCACCCCTGGAAAAGGCAATGCCTGCATGCAAACGAAACTCAAAAATATCATTAACGGCAGAAATTTAGAAAAACGATTTTTATCCAGTGAACGGGTAGAAAAAGCGGTTTTAGAATCTAAAAATATGCAATTTTTATATAAAGAGCCGACAGGATTCATTTTCATGGACAATGAAAGCTTCGAACAAGAAACCATTTCAGATGACATTATAGGGGAGGCCGAAAAATTCCTACAAGAAGGGAACTCCTACCAAGTCACCTACCATGAAGGCCAAATTGTGGGATTAGAACTTCCGAAAACCATGGATCTGAAAGTAACATCTGCCCCTCCAGAAATTAAAAAAGCGACAGCATCTTCCTCTCTAAGGCCCATTGAAGTAGAAAATGGCATGACCATTTTAGCACCTGCTTTTATCAAAGATGGCGATATCATCAAAGTAAATACAGAAACAGGGGAATACTTAGAGCGCGTTAAATAAATGCACGCGGATCAACTATTTTTAAATGAGGCCATTAAAGAAGCCACTTTAGCAGAAGCAAAAGGAGAGGTCCCCGTAGGGGCTGTGTTAGTTAAAAACAATACCATTGTAGCACGCGCACATAATCTCAAAGAAACACATAAAGAGTGTAGCGCCCATGCAGAATTTCTGGTCATACAAAACGCTCAAAAACAAGAAGGCGATTGGAGACTCGAAAACCACACCCTCTATACCTCTTTAGAGCCCTGCGTCATGTGTGCTGGAATCGTATTACACGCACGAATTTCCAGAGTCGTCTTTGCCGCCATGGATTTTAAGTGGGGCGCGGCTGGAACCAAGGTGAATTTACTGGATCAAACGCTTTTTAATCACAAATGCCAAATTACCTACATTGAAAATGAAGCCTATCAAAAGCAACTAAGTCAATTTTTCCAAAAAATAAGAGCCCAAAAAAAGGAAATGGCATGAAAAAAGTCCTCTTTTACACACAAGGGTGCCGATTAAATCAAGCAGAAACAGCCACTCTGGAGCATCAATTTGAGATAGAAGGCTTTCAAATCGTCACCCAAATTCAAGAGGCCGACATTGCCATCGTAAACACATGCACCGTAACTGAAAATGGCGATGCCGATACCCGTCGTTTGGTCCGAAAATTGAACACCGAAAATGAACACTTAAAAATCGCCCTCATCGGCTGCCAATCTCAAATTTTAAAAGAAAAATTACTCGCACTGCAAAACGTCCAATGGGTCATTGGAAATGCCGAAAAAATGAACATCCACCATATTATAAAAGACTCCCAAAATCAAAAAAGCCCTACATTAAGCGTTGAAAAAATAACACGAACCCCCTTTACAATAGATTCGGCACTATCCGACAGACACCACACTCGCGCCAATCTAAAAATTCAAGATGGATGCGATTTTTACTGTGCCTTTTGCGTCATTCCCTTTGCACGAGGCCCCGCAAGAAGTCGTGTCTTTGAAGATTTAGTCAAAGAGGCCATTGATTTGGTCAGTAGAGGCCATCAAGAACTCGTACTCACAGGGATAAACCTAGGCACCTATGCCTACGAAGATAAAGACATTACAAGCGTCATCCAAACCTTAAGCCGCTTAGAGGGACTCAAACGACTTCGAATTTCATCCATTGAACCCACAACCATTCCAGAAGCCACAATAGAAGAAATCCGAAAAAATCCCATTTGTTGTAATTATTTTCACATCCCCATTCAAAGTGGCAGTCAAGCAATTTTGGAAGCCATGAACCGTCATTACAGCCTCAATGAATTCAGACTATTCATCACCCAACTGGAAAACAGTATTCAAGATGTCTGTATTGGAACCGACATTATTGTCGGGTTTCCAGGCGAAACAAAATCACATTTTGATGAAACCGTAGCCACTTTACTGACCATGCCCATTCACTACGCACACGTTTTTAGTTATTCAGAGCGACAATTTGCCCGATCCAAAAAACTAGAGGGCACAGTAGCTCCGGAAGAAATTGCCAAAAGAAGTCAAATTTTAAGAAAAATAAGCCAAGATAAAAGACAAGACTTCTTTAATCGTCACCTTGATACCTTTCAAGACGTTTTATTTGAACAAGAAAAAAATGGCTATTGGACAGGCCTAACCCGAAACTATTGCCGAGTTCGAGTCAAATCTGACCTATCCCTCAAAAACAAACTCCTGCCAGTAAAATGTGAAAAAATAGAAGGCCAAAGCATTATAGGGCGGCTGGTGTAAGATAAGGTGCAAAACGCCTAGGTGTGGATCATATGCCAGGAATTCCACAACAGTCACCAGTAGTAAAAATAGATCAAAAAAGGTAAAATACAGTCCGCATGAAAAAACAAAACGTTTATATTGAAACTTATGGCTGCCAAATGAATGCGTATGACTCTGAATTGGTCAAAAGCATTCTAAAAAAAAGCGACTTTGATATCGTAGACAGCGAAGATACAGCAGACATTGTGATGCTGAACACCTGTTCGGTGAGGGACAATGCCAACCGAAAGGTATACAACCGTGTCCACATTATCAAAAACAAACGCAAAGAAAGCCCCATTTTAGTGGGCATTTTAGGCTGCATGGCCACCAATTTTAAAACAGACCTTTTAGACAATCGGCAATTAAAAATTGATTTTATCGCCGGTCCAGACAGCTACAAACAGCTGCCTCATCTCATTCATGAGGCTCAAGGCGGTCAAAAAAGCTACGACGTCACCTTATCCGAATTTGAGACTTATAGCGACATTTACCCCACACGCGATGATGGTGTAAATGCCTGGATTGCAATCATGAGAGGCTGCAATAATTTCTGTACCTTCTGTGTCGTGCCCTATACCCGCGGTCGTGAAAGAAGCCGTGACCCACAAAACATCGTAGAAGAGGTTAAACGGTTGGTAAAAGAGGGATATAAACAAGTCACTTTATTGGGCCAAAATGTAAATTCCTATGAATACGAAGGCACGGATTTTACAACCCTCATGAAAATGATCAGCGATGTTGAGGGCATTAAAAGAATTCGATTTACCTCTCCACATCCGAAAGACTTCCCACGAAAATTACTCCATCTCATGGCGGAACGACCCAATATTTGTAATTACATTCAAGTACCGCTACAATCTGGAAATGACCGAATTTTAGAAAAAATGAATAGAACCTATACGCAAAAAGAATATTTAGACCTGATAAAAGAAATGAAGGAAATTGTGCCAAATGTATCCCTATCCACAGATATTATTGTAGGGTTTCCATCCGAAACAGAAACCGAATTTCAAGATACCTACAATGTTGTAAAAGAAGTAGGATTTGAAACAGCTTTTATTTTCAAGTACTCGGAAAGACCCAATACACGAGCTGCTGCCAAATTCCCAGACGATGTCACAGAAGAAGAAAAAAAGGACCGTATTACCAGACTCAATACCTTACAAGATGGCATCGCCCTTAAAAAATTCCAAAGCATGATTGGAAGCACCGTAGAAGTCTTAATTGAAAAAATGGGCACCAAAAAATCAGAAACCCAATTTCAAGGCCGAACAGAAGGCAACACCATTGTCATTTTAGAAGAGGGCCAATTTAAAGCAGGGGAAGTGGTAAATGTGCAAATAACAGGCGCAACCCGAAACATCCTACTTGGAAAAGCCCTCTAAACTCAATTGGGGATAAGAAACTCAACCCAAATTAAACGGAAATCTGCTCCAAACGAGAGTAAGGGTATAAAGAAGAATGCCCATCACTCCAGTTAATGCCCAAGGCATAATTGCCAACCGGATTCATACTTAAAGGATGAATGGTATCGGGAATATCATCGGGTTGGATATGTCGTTTGCCTGTAAATTCATCCACGCAAACCGCACACTGACAATTCAAACGCAAGGCTTTAGGCTCCAAGGCATAGCCGGGCAAATGTTCAGGTTTAATCAAAATACCCAATTCTTCATCAAATCCAATATGAGGCAAAACAAATCCCGTTTCTTTTAAAGCCGCAACTTCTGAAATAACCGCATCGGCCAAATCGGTAAACAAGGTCCCCATCGCATCATTGCCTCTCAAAACAAAGGGGTTACCCCCATCTCCAGACTCCGATAAAATAGGTAACATCGGAAATTGGAAGGCATGTTTAAAGCCAAATTCGTTGATCAATCGACCGACGGCCCCTTTACCAAAAATAAAATGTTTTTCCCCATTAACGGTATAAAAACTCATATTTTCAACAACAGCCACCGTAGGCACACGCAAGGTATCAAACATTTCAATGCCTTTTACCACATCAATATAGCTAATATGCTGAGGCGTCGTAACAATCACCGCCGCATTAATAGGGACCAACTGCCCCAAAGTCAATTGAACATCTCCTGTACCCGGAGGTAAATCTAAAACCAAATAATCCAAATCCCCCCAATCAGTTGTAGTGAGCAATTGATTAATCAATTGAGTCACCATCGGACCTCTCAACATCGCAGCGCCTGTTTCATTGGCTGTTTCTTGCGCAAAGCCAAAAGACATTAAGGCCACACCTTCATGCATCAAAGGCAGAATCATATTTTCAGCAGTAATAATCAGTTCGGGAGAGGGGACTTTGACCATTGTCGGCAAGCTAGGCCCATAAACATCGGCATCAAAAATACCCACTTTAAACCCTTTTTGAGACAAGGTGAATGCCAAATTAACCGCAATGGTAGACTTTCCAACCCCACCTTTGCAACTGGAAACGGCAATAATATGTTTAACCCCCTTAAGACCATCCGAGGCTGCACTTAAGCTGGATTTAACCGCCTCAATACTCACCGCAAGGTTTAAAATAGGAAGGTCCGGAAAATCACTTTTAAGTGTCGCGGAAACAATATCTTTCAACTGTGGCGCATGAACTTTAACAGAATGGGGGAGCCTTAATTCCAAAGAAATACCATCCTCTGTCAAAGAAAGACCCTGAATATAATTCAGGGTCACAATATTTTTCCGTGTAGTAGGATCAATAATGGTAGATAAAGCCTGGTAAATAGCGTTCAAATCGGTCTTATTTGTCATAGGGGGGGATTATATCATAAGCCTCAAAATAATCAAAGAAAAGATAAAACTGTTGCGAATGTCACAACAGTCCGAAGGTTTAAAAAAACTAAAATATGGGAACTATAAATAGGTTACATCTTATCGTCGCCATAAGAGGAACATAATTAATGTGTTGTGAACGTAAAAATTGGAGGAAGTAAAATGACAGATCCCAAATTATTAGCAACAACAGGTGGCATATTTTTAGCATTACTTATTTTTGTTTTAACACTTCTTTCTCATATCGCAGGCATTAGCATTTTAAGTTTAAAAGTGCTCACAGATTTAGCGCCCTTTTATAGCGTAGGTCTTCTAGGCTCTATCATTGGTGCTCTGTGGGGATTCATGGTGGGCTATGTTTTATTGTACGCATTCTCGACAATTCGAGAGATGCTGAAATAAACGAAGTTAGACTTAAACGATAAGATGTAACACCTTATTTTCTTCAAGACCGATGAGCCAAAAAATTACCCAAAATACGTAAGCCTCGTGGCGTACAAATCGATTCAGGATGAAATTGAACCCCGTAAATAGGATAGGTCTTATGCGCTACGGCCATAATCTCATGATCATCTTCAGAAACCGCAATAACCTCCAAGCAAGACGGAACCGTAGCAGGATCAATCACCAAAGAATGATATCGCGTGGCTGTAAAGGGGTTATCTAAGCCCTCAAATAAGAAATGGGGCGTATATTTAACCTGAGACGTCTTTCCATGCATCAGCCGCTTCGCACGCACCACCGTTGCGCCATAAACCTCCCCAATTGCCTGATGCCCTAGGCAAACCCCCAAAGTTGGAATTTTAGGGCCTAAAGCCTCAATAACGGCCTTAGAAATCCCCGCCTCTTTAGGGGTCTTAGGCCCAGGTGAGATCACAATATAATCCGGATTCAACGCCTCAATTTCAGAAACAGATAGTTTATCATTTCGATAAACCTGAATAGGCAGAGACGATAATTTCCCCAAATAATCCACAACGTTATAGGTAAAAGAATCGTAGTTATCAATCATTAAAATCATGTTCAAAGATCCTCCCTATCAGACAATTGCATCATGGCAGACAAACAAGATCTCATTTTATTATTGGTTTCTTTAAACTCCATTTCGGGGATAGAATCCGCAACAATGCCCGCTGCAGATTGTGTATAAACACGACCATCGGTAACCAACATACTGCGAATGGTCAAGGCCGATTTAAGATCGCCTTGAAAATCTAAAAAAACAACCCCGCCTGAATAAAATTCACGCTGTTCAACCTCAAGTTCCGAAATAATTTCCATGGCACGAATTTTGGGTGTCCCGGTAACCGTCCCGGCTGGAAACCCATATTTTAAAGCATCCACAGCGGTAGATTCAGGCGTTAAATGCCCCTCAACTTCAGAAACCATATGAATAACATGCGTATATTTTTCAGTATTCATCAACTCTGTAACCTTAACAGATCCAAGCTCACACGCACGCGCAATATCATTACGCGCCAAATCAACAAGCATAATATGCTCTGCAATTTCTTTTGGATCATGGATCAATTCCTGGATAATCTCAGATTCCGTTTTATCTTTAGAATAGCGTTTTCGAGTTCCAGCTAAAGGTCTAATCACCATTTTACGATCCATACAGGTCACCAATATTTCAGGCGAAGCCCCCATCAAATAGACATCTCCAAATTTCAAATAAAACAAAAGAGGGGAGGGATTATAATTCCGAACATAACGATACAAATCAAAAGGATCCCCTGTAAACGGTAAAGACACCCGACGGGACACTTGAATTTGGAAAATATCTCCCGCCTTGATATACTCCTGACACCGTTGAACTTGAGACTTAAACGTGGCCTCATCAACAGAAGCCTCACCTTTTAAAACATCATAATTTCCAATCAAATCGTCCAAAGGCGAAATAGCATGACTCAAAGGCGCCAACAAAAGGCCCAATACAGACTGTAAGTCCTTCAAATTGGCATCATACAAAGC
Source organism: uncultured Rickettsiales bacterium (assembly GCA_964539135.1). Lineage (GTDB taxonomy): Bacteria > Margulisbacteria > Marinamargulisbacteria > CAZIFG01 > CAZIFG01. Next base: position 35,551 of record CAZIFG010000014.1, on the reverse strand, counting down.
CCCATAGTCTGAAGGCGCAACATCTTCAGTAAAACAATTACGATAGACGGAGACTTGATGGGTTAAATTATCAAAAATAATGACAAAATGAGGAACAATAAACGTAGCCAAGGGCGTATTTAAAGATCGTTTTTGAGGCAATGGAATGGATTCCAAATAAGAAACACATTCATAACTCATAGAGCCCATTAAACCGCAAGAAAAAGGGGCCTGACTGCCCTTAGCGAGAGAATATCTCGCCATAATGCCTTCTAAGAAATCATAAAAATTACCTGTAGCTGTAGATGTTTTTCCGGATTTAAAGTTCAAAGCATAAAATGAAGCATGGCAGGTAATTTTTAAATACGCATCAAAGCCAATATAAGAATACCGATCATGTTTAACCTGTTCTGAAATGCCTTCTAAAAGAACCAAGTCGGGATAATCTTTTAAACGGCTCAAGACGGTCACAGGAGTTTCCATATCCAAAACCATTGTTTCTGAAAAAGAAACAACCGATTGGGTAGAGCATAAAGAAATAAAATCCTCGCGACTAATCACCATGAAAGGAGCATATCGGATTACCGTATTTCTATCAAGGGACTGTTGTGAAACGCCTATTTTGGGCATCTGCTGTGTTATCCTCGTCCTCAAGTCCTCATTTATGACGTATAAATTCCGGGCTTTCGAACTCGGAATGCCTTGCAGCTGCCCAAAATAGGCATTTCGCAACAGTCCCGTCAAGCGCGGATCTTATTTTTTCTGAGGCGGTGCCGCTTTTTGTAGCTGATCTCCCAAAGGAGGTTGCTGTGACGCTGCAGGCTTTGGAGAATCAAAGGCCTTTCCAAATTTACTCGACATCATGCTAGTAAAAAGTTTAGAGGCATTGCCTAACATATCATCATGTGGTTCTGGAGATCCATCAATTTTCATCGTCTTACTCCTTCATTCAATTAACTTAAGTCTTAGCCAGTATATCCAAGAATCGACACAATCTCAAAAAAAGATGTACCCAAAGATTTAAATATAAACAAACTTGACCCAAACGCCAATATTTCTTACACTTCAAGTCATGGAAAGCATCAAAAGAAGACCCACCACTAGCGTAGAAATAAGAAATGTCAAGATGGGATCAGAACACCCCATTGTCATCCAATCCATGACAAATACACTCACTGCAGATATAGACGCTACTGTAGCTCAAATCATAGAACTCAGCCAAGCAGGATCCGAACTCGTCCGTATCACGGTCAATGATATGGAAGCCATGACTGCCGTACCAGAAATTGTCAAAAAATGCCGTGAAGCCGGCTATAATACGCCCATTATTGGCGATTTTCACTATAATGGCCATATTTTATTAAATAAATGCCCAGAAGGCGCAAAAGCCCTTGATAAATATCGCATCAATCCAGGAAATGTCGGAAAAGGGGATAAACACGACGAAAATTTCGCCATGATGATAGAAGCCGCCCTCAAATATAATAAACCGGTTCGAATTGGGGTCAATTTTGGGTCCCTAGATGATCAACTGTTTACAGACATGATGAATGAAAATGCAGCATTAAAAGAGCCTCAATCCGCAAAACATGTCATTTATGAAGCCATGTGTTTAAGTGCCATTTCCAGTGCAAAACGCGCCGAAGAATTAGGCCTTCCTAAAAATAAAATTGTCGTCAGTGTCAAAATGTCAGACCTTCAAGACATGGTAGAAGTTTACACGCGTCTATCTGAGCGCTGTGATTATGTCCTACACTTGGGACTCACAGAAGCGGGTGGGGGATTAAAAGGGATCACTGCAAGTGCCGCCGCTTTAGCCATCTTGCTACAAAAAGGCATTGGAGATACCCTGAGAATATCCCTAACGCCAGAACCAGGGGTGAGTAGGGCTCAAGAGGTTCATGCCTGTAAAACGCTCTTACAAAGCATGAGTTTCCGTTATTTTATGCCCCAAGTCACAAGTTGTCCCGGCTGTGGCAGAACCAATAGCGACAAATTTATTCATTTAGCCAAAGATGTGACCCAATATATTCAAGAAAATATGCCCAGATGGAAGCAATCCCATATTGGCGTTGAAAAACTGAGTATTGCGGTAATGGGTTGCGTGGTAAATGGTCCTGGAGAAAGCAAACATGCCGATATTGGCATCAGCTTACCTGGAAATTCCGAAGCCCCCAACATTCCCGTCTATCAAAATGGCAGTCTCTTTAAAGTTTTAAAAGGAGACGACATTAAAGAACAATTTTTAGACATTTTAGAAGACTATATTAAAGCCATTCCAGTCCGTTAGGAACAGTCCCATCTAGGAAACAAGGGCCAGTAGCTTGTCCATAAAGTTTTCATAATACTGAATTTTTTCCGAATCTTGCTTGGATTTATAAATACCAATCAGCGCCTCAACTCTAACATGAAGAACTTGAGACAAAAACTCAATATAAACGGGATCTTTCTCCACTTTCAAAATCTTAAAAAGACTTTTAACCCGAATAGAATCTAAAAGCGGGTATTTCACAGAAAGTTGATCAGGCAATCCCAAATAACGAATCAAGGACTGAGTGGGATCTAAGCCAACAGGATGCCAACGCGTAACCCGTAAAAAAAAGTCATAGTCTTCACACACAGAAAAATCATCACTAAAGCCTGAAAAACGATCAAAAAAAGGCTTGAAAACCAAAACAGAAGATAGGGAAATAAGGGTATGATGGACCACAGCATCAAAAATCCAACCCGAATGTCTCAACTGCTGATTTTTTTGAGGCAAAACATCCCCATTTCGAATCATAATTTCCTCTGAATGAATCAAATCATAAAAAGGATAGTCCCGAATAAAGGCACATTGCTTTTCTAATTTTTCAGGATGCCATTCATCATCAGAGTCTAAAAACGCAATCCAATCGCCCGTACTTTTTTTAACACCAAGGTTTCGAGAAGAAGAAACCCCTCGCATATTTAAATTTTGAACGACCACAACACGGTCGCGTAAAGATCTTAAAAACCGAAGCGTATCATCCGTAGAGCCATCTTCAACAATGATAATTTCATGGGGTTGAACGGTCTGAGAAAAAACAGAGTTTAAGGCACGTTTTAAGAGCTCTAAACGATTATGAGTCGGAATAACCACCGAAATTTTAGGCCCTACAGTCGAAAAACGCGCTAAAAATCCAAAAACACGTTTGAAATTTTCTTGGCACTTGAGAAGGCCTTCTTCAAAAAGAGAGGCCGCCGATTCATTCGCATAATCCGTTACAGACTTCACTACATGAAAAGAAATAGGAGAATCTTTAAGATAAGCAGCCTGATAATAAGCCTCCATATCTAAAAAGGTATCTTTCAGATCTTGAGACGATCGCGTCAAAGAAGAGCGTAAAGCTGAGGTATTCAAAACACCTTGAGCATAATCCAAAAAAAAGGGTAATCGTTTAGAAAGATCCATGACAACCCCTTCATGATTGGAAAGAAGGGTCGGTTGAATCAAGGTCCCCAAAGGATGACGACCTGAGACATCCCCAACAGCGCCATAATTAACCACATACAAAGGAGCTATATGCTGTTTAATCCACAACATACACTGCTTGGATAGATTGGCACCCACCCCTGTAATAATAACCAAAATACCGCCTTTAAAGGCCGTTAAAGCTGCTACCCCTCCTGAAGACAAGGCCTCAAAGGTAACCACGGAAACATGATGTTGAGACAGCCAGTCTAAAGGAAGCTCCTTAGACAAAGCAACTGTAATCACCATTTGAATTGAACTTGATTGCGTCATAACCACCCTTCAGTTTAAAATAAACATTTATACAGAAAAAGAAGACCCACAAGAACAGGCCCCTTTAATATTTGGATTTTTAAGTTCAAATCCAGACATTAACAAGGTTTCTTTATAATCTAAAATCGCCCCCGTCACAAAAAGATAACTCAACTTTTCAACAATAACAGATGCCCCCTGATATTCAAAAATTTTATCGCCAGCCGCTTTTGCCGCCTCAATAGAAGCAAGATCCATCGTATACGATTTCCCAGAACAGCCATCATTCACAACAGCCACTTTTAACCCATATAAAGCAGGATCTTTTTGATCTGTTTTACAAAAATGAATGATTTTTTCAGCCGCCTTATCGGTAATACGAACCCCAGAAACAGGGGCCTCTACAGAGGCTTCTATGACTTCTACCTTAGTCGGTACAAAAACTTTTTTAACACTACCACAATCACTCATAAACGACTCCAAATTGGATATTGGCTTGAAAAGAACTAAGCAATCGTAACCTCAGGACACAAATACACATCTTGAATGGCATGTAAAAGAGCCACGCCTTCTTGAATCGGTTTTTGGAAGGCCTTACGTCCAGAAATAAGGCCCATGCCACCCGCTCTTTTGTTAATAACAGCCGTGGCAACCGCATCATGCAAATCATTATCGCCAGAAGCCCCCCCCGAATTAATAAGTCCCGCACGTCCCATATAGCAATTGGCCACTTGGTATCGCGTTAAATCAATGGGATGATCCGTTGTCAGGTCCGAATACACTTTCTTATGTGTTTTACCAAAATTAAGCGCATTAAAGCCATTATTGGTTTCAGGTAATTTTTGTTTAATAATATCCGCTTGAATCGTCACCCCTAAATGGTTGGCTTGACCGGTTAAATCCGCAGCGACATGATAATCCACGCCATCTTTTTTAAAGGACCCATTACGCAAGTAACACCACAAAATAGTAGCCATACCCAATTCATGCGCATGCTCAAACGCACGGCTGACTTCAATAATTTGATGATGACTTTCATCGGATCCAAAATAAATAGTGGCACCTACAGCAACACACCCCATATTAAAGGCCTGTTCAATAGAGGCAAAATCAATTTGATCATAGGTATTGGGATAAGATAAAAATTCATTGTGATTGAGTTTTAAAATAAAGGGAATTTTATGGGCATATTTCCGAGATACCATACCCAAAACACCTAAAGTAGACGCAACCGCGTTACACCCACCTTCAATGGCCAATTTAACAATATTTTCAGGATCAAAATAATCGGGATTAGGCGCAAAAGACGCGCCTGCAGAATGCTCAATGCCTTGATCTACAGGTAAAATAGAAACATACCCAGTACCGGATAACCGCCCTGAATTAAACAAAGTTTCTAAACTTCTCAATACTCTATTATTGCGATCGGAAGGCTGAAAAATACGATCTGCAAACTGAGGGCCAGGCAAATGTAAGCGGCTTTTATCGATTGTTTTTGACTGATGCCCCAATAAATACTCGGACTTATCTGCCAAAATACGTTGAATTTCTGAATATGATACTGCCATTCTAACTGACTCCTTTAGACAGGATAAAGACCATTTATCCCCTTTATCTATAATTTAGGATCCAGTATACGATAAACACCGTATTCTTGACCAGAATAGATAAAAAAGAATACTATAAAGACAGATGTTTACAAAAAAATATACGGTACGCATGTATGACACCGACACGGCCCAAATTCTGTTTTTTGGCAGCCAATTCCGATTTATGAATGATGCCTTAGAAGATTTGATGGCAGAACATGGGATCACCATGGAATCCTTATTCAACGGATCCAAAGACTATGGATTCGTTTTTGTACATGCTGAATCTGATTACATTGCCCCACTCAGGGTAGGCGACAAAATAAGCGTTCAAGTGATTGTATCCAAAATTGGAGAAACCAGTTTCGAATTTTCATTCACACTCCTCAAAACAAACACTCAAGAAGTGGTAGGGAAAGGCAAAACCAACCACGTCACCATCAACAAAAAAAGCTTTCAAAAAATAAAAATTCCAGATGAATTAAGACTCATTTTAGAACACTACCAAAAAGCAGACGCTTAATTAAAAATTAAACTCTGCTAAAACCGCCAAATGATCCGAGCCATAGTTGGGATCTGGCAACACGGTATGTCGCTTTAAAGTAAGTCGAGACGAATAAAAAACATGATCAATGCCATAAAACGGAGAATCCGAAGGAAAAGTCGGTAAAAAATGTGCCCGTTTGAGGCCTGTTGTTTCTTCAATAATAGACAAGGTATCGTCATGAACAATGTTAAAATCAGCACCTTTATCCAAGTCACTTTGAGCATCTACCGCATTGAAGTCGCCACTTAAAACAAGGGGCGTATTGGAATAATGCTCATGAATATAACCCGCCAAAAGAGAGGCCTGTTTAACCCGTGTTTTGGAATTAAAGGCCTCTAAATGCGTATTGGCAAAAAGAAGGGTTTTACCCTGTTTAAAATCAATAAGTGTATATTGAACCAAACGATCCAAATAAAATTGTTTATAAATCCAAGAGGCATTTTCAGGTTTATCAAAGACAACAATATCCTGAGACAAAATAGGATACTTAGAAAACACAACATTAGCGGCCAAAACAGACCCAAACTGACGAGAGAAAAAAGCAAATATAGGAAAAGGCACCCACCGCTTGTTCCATGTAAAAGCAACGGCGACATATTTAAAGCCACACGCTTGAGCAATATATTCCACCTGGTTAATCCCATAGGAGCGATGCGAATTCAAATCAATTTCTTGAACCCCCAAAACATCTGGATTTTGATCTTTAATAATACGCGTAACAGCGTCTAAATTTTTCAAAACAACATCCTTAGATTCCGCACGACCATCTAAGTTTTTCAAACCACCCCCAAAGGCAATATTGTAAGACATAACCCTCAGTTTACCCGTAAAAGGACGTGGGGATGTTTTAACATCAAAGACATCAAGATAATGAGACAAAAAAGGATTCAGTGGCTTAATCGCCCAAAAAATACCGAAAAAAACCACAAAAATAAGCAGCACCAAGCCCCATAAAAAAGACACCGATATATTCATGACAAAGACCGCCTTTTTTTGAAAAATCTAACACTGTAAGCGACCAAAAAAATAACCCCCAAAAAAACACAGGCCTGCCACAATCCACTTAAAAAAGATCTTAAAAAAACGGTAAAAGAAATTAAAATTAAAAACACAAATGGAACTTCATTAAAAAGACGCAATTTAAAATCAGACATCACTGGTTCCGAACGCCATAATCGATAGTGAATTTTAATACACGAAACATTATAAACCAGAAACCCAAACACCAATAGTAATTTAACATGAAACCATCCTTGCAAATACGCCTGAGTGACTACCATCAAACCGCCGCCTATACAAAGGGTCGCAAATAAAGCCGGCAAGACAATAATGTATAAGACCCGAGTTTGTGCGTTTAAAAAATAGGGCAGTAAAATAGAGCGATCCGGTTCTGGTTTAGACAAAGCATCTTGAGCGTAAATAAACATGCGTCCCAAGAAGAAAAGCCCCGAAAACCAAGCCACTAAAAAAATAACATGAAAGGCCTTTAAATAAAGTAAGAGTGTCATCAGGGACAATAATATAACCTTAGGCCAGGCCAATGCAAGGTTTTCAAAGAATAGTTAGGATTTAAAAAGAAGATGAAAGGCCTTTAGAGTCCCTTTGGAGAAGGGATATAAAGAAATATCCTGTTTAGGAATCCATTTCAGAGTATCTGTGGAAGGCGGCAAAACATCCGAGTCTAAATGGCATTCAAACACATAAACTGTAATTTTATAATGCGTATACGCATGTCGAATAGCCCCACATAAATAATCGGACACAACAGAAAGACCCGTTTTTTCACGAAACTCCCGAACCATCGCCTCGGAAAAAGATTCCCCCTCCAAAACCTTACCGCCAGGAAGTTCCCAAAGCCCGCCCAACATGCCTTTTTCCTTCCGTTTCAGAATCAAAAAAGAAGCGTCATGCAAGCAAAACCCAACCGAAACCGCATAATGCGGCACCTTGGGTTTTTTAGGCGTATACGGTAAGGTCTCGGTACGATTATCTTGATAGGCGACACAATCTGAAGAAAGCGGACAGTCCAAACACCGAGGGGACTTCGGCGTACATACCAAGGCGCCCAATTCCATCATGGCCTGATTAAAATAAGAGGCATTCACCGCTGAAATATACGATTTCAAACGATCAAACAAAAGAGTCCGAACACGCGGCGACCGACTATCATCCGAAATGCCCCAAAAGCGACAAAACACCCGAATCACATTGCCATCCACGACAGGAACAGAGTCGCCAAAGGCAATACTCGCAACAGCCGCAGCCGAGTAGGGGCCCAAACCCGATAAAGTTTGCAAGGTCACGTAATCCGACGGGATCACACCCCCGTGAAGGCGCATCACCTGTTGGGCCGCCTTATGTAAATTCCGCGCACGCGAATAATAACCAAGTCCTTCCCAAAGCTTCAAAACAGGCTCTAATTCAGAATTTGCCAAAGCCTCTACCGTCGGAAACTGCGCTAAAAAACGATGAAAGTAGGGAATAACAGTCACCACTTGAGTTTGCTGGAGCATGACCTCACTCAACCACACATAATAAGGCTGAGGATCCGAACGCCAGGGCATCTCGCGTTGATGCGTTTTAAACCAAGAAATTAAAACATGAGGCCAAAAATTAGCCGGCATTCAATCCTAAAAGGTTTTGAAGCTCCCCAGACTGAAACATCTCCGTCACAATGTCACAGCCCCCAATAAATTCCCCTTTAATATAAAGTTGAGGGATGGTCGGCCAATCCGAAAATTCTTTGATCCCTTGTCTTAACTCGGGGTCTGAAAGCACATCCCGTGTTTCAAATTCAACACCTAACTGCGTTAAAATATGCACCACTTGAGCCGAAAATCCGCACATAGGCGCCATCTTATTACCTTTCATATATAAAATCACAGGAATTTCAGTAATCTCTTTTTGTATCTGATCTTTAACACGGGTTAAATCCATAAAAATCTCCTTTGAATCCGTCGAATTAAAAGCTTATTTTACACCGAATACTGATGTTTTTTAAGCCCCCAGTCCTCAGGCGTAAATGTTTTAAGCAAAATGGAATGAACATCAGTTTCTAAAGCCGCTTTTAAGGCCTTCATCACCCGTTGATGTTGCTTCAAAAGCGGTAATCCTACAAATTCCGCACTGACTACAATAGCCTCAAAGTGCTGCCCATCGGGATCATAAACATAAACCTCTGCATCAGGTAAATCCTGTAAAATGGCGGTCTTAATACGTAAGATCATGCCAAGAGATTCTCTTTAATCCACAGAATAATATCGTCGGATTCATAAAGCGCCACGCCATCTATAACCAAGCAAGGCACTTGAGCTTTGCCGCCTACGTCCATCAATTTCCATTTAGCTTGGGGGTCCAACAAAATATCTTTCATGGGAACATCCAAACTAACACTGGCAAGAAAACGCCGTACTTTGTCACAATAGGGGCAAGCTTGAAAATGATATAAAAGCAAATCATGAGAAGTCATACTAAATATCCTTTATTTTATTGAATTACGTCGATCATACATGGTCTTCAAGATACAAAATTTCTCTGTGGGCGGCAATACCTGAAAGCCGAGCCAAAATTTTATAAACTTCAATATATTCATCTAAACCATCCCCACACCCTTCAGGTATAGCCGTATAAGGACATCCTGAACGGGATTCACATATTTTTTGAAAGGTCATTCCCTGAGAGTTCAAGCTTTGACGATCTGTTTTGGCATCATGAAATCGATGAAATCCACCCACAAAATGATTGGCAATTTGATAAATACACACTTCACTCACATGACCTCGAATGCTACTAATACTGGGAATGCCTTCCTGTAAAATCAATTTTGTAATCACTTGAGAGCCTTTCCCTACAGCCAGTTTATTGCGATCTTTTCGGTTCAAACTTAAGAGATCTTGAGGCGATTCCAAAGGCAAAACACCCATGCCATAAGTCCCCGAATCTGATTTTAAAAAAATAAAGGGTTTTTCAGAAATACCATGTTCATCATACTTCAGTTGAATGTCCTTAAATAAATCTGAGGCCAAATCCATCAAATTTTCACGATCAAAAAGCGAATGAATAGACGCAATCGTAGCCGACTTAAACAAAGATGAAAAAAGCCAAGGATCCAAAGAAAGTCGATCAGAAAAAGCAGTAATCACACGTTCCGCTTCTCTAAAATGATGCGATTTCAAACGAGAATGCCAACCCGCTTGAATAGAGGGATAAATGGGAATATTAGAACGCCTTAAAACATCCGGGATACCCGCCGTTAAATCATTATTTAAAATAATTAAATCAAACAAACACCGCTGATCATCCAAACACGTCATAACATGTTTCAAACAATGCACCTTAATCACATGATGCTGTGCTGTTTCTAAATTCAAATATCCAAATTCATCACATAAATCAGGTTCTTGTCCTAAAAAAGAGGCAATACAAACATTAAATCCAGCCTCTTGGATCATTTTTTCCAAAGTATATACATTTTCTAAATACCATTTATTGCGTGTATTTTCCTCAATAACAAGTAAAATACGACTGCCCCCAGGGACGCGCGCCGAAATGGCTTCTTTTAAAAAAAAGGATGCCGATTCCAAGCCCAAACGACATAAATTATTAAACCCGGCAGGAAACAAATTGGTATCCACCACAGAAAATTTAAATCCCGCATTTCGAATATCAACAGACGTATATAAAGGGAGACTGTCTTTTTGCTCTAAAGAATCAATCCAAGCGTGTAAAGCCACACGATCATCAATAATGGGTTGAAACCAAGCATTCTTCATAAAAATCCTTTATTATTAAATGACTTACACCAACCCCAGTGTAACAAAAAAAGTAAATTTCATCATCTATTTATCTTTTTTAATAGGAAGCGAAAGCACACTCTTGAGCGGTCCCTTGTCTTTAAATAGCAAAAGATCTCCAGAACGACCACAATACGCATAATCCCCATCGGGAATACCCAAAAAAACAGGCGTATTAAAAGGCTTACTCACACATCCAAAAAAAACCGTTCTCAACTGATGCTCTGAAATCTTCAAAGAAAAAAAAGGGGCCACACTAGAAGCTTGTGTCATATAAATATCCACATCCGGTAATAAAGGATCGCGAAAAGCAGAAGGCATAGGCACAAAATTTACACTCGAATAAAAAACAAAACAAAGTGAAGGAAGCGACAAAAATCCTTCAAGGGTAGCATTAGAAATGGGCATTTTTAAGCCAATAGAAACACCCGATTTAGAATGAAGGACCCATTTTTGAGACATAATAGCAAGTGAACGAGACTCATCCCCAATAAAGGTTGAAACCGCGTACATGGAAGACGATGGATATAAAGAATAGATCTGTTCTTTTTTATCCCCCTCAAATTTAAACCCATAAGCCCCATCAGGAATAGTAAACGCCGAAAAAAAACCTAAGTTTGAAAAATCAAGAAAAGGGGCTATGAAATCAAATCGACTCTCAAAAGAAAGCTCTGGATAAGAGTCTGAATTCGACAATTGAGACAGAGTAAACACACAACTGCTGCCCAAACAATCAGGCTGGGAGCCATGAATAATACCCAACAATGTCTCTGATAAAAAAAGTATAGGCAAAGACATTTCCATATCAAAAGACTTACAATAGGATTGATACGCCTGATAAATAGGATTTACATGAGAGAAATAAAAATCACTAGAAAAAGAAGAGGAAGAGGAAGAAGACTGTAAATAAGGCATAAGATGAAACAAAAAAGAAGTTTGATCTGAAAGAAAAGCATCCCAAAAAGAAACCATATCATCAAAAGGATATACTAAAGAATTCCCCGAAAAAGTGGAATCAAAAACATCGTATAATCCCACAGCTCCAGAAGAAGTGTGCGATAATTGAGGAGATTTTTTAATCGGTTCCAATAAAAAAGTCCTTAAATCCGCATCCATTAGAGAAAATCCCGCTTGATAAAAGAAAAAATATCGGTCCAAAAAACAGGAAACAAATAGAGCCCCCTCAGAAGCAGGTAATGCTAAAAAAGACTTGCGCAAACTCTCTGAAAAAAAACCAAAGACCTTCGCTCTAAAAAGCGAACCGTGTTCAATGTTTGCCAAATAATTACACTGTTGAGAATCGCGACACAATTCTCTCAAATAGTCCTCATTAAAAAAATCCAAAAAAAGTAAGACATTCGTTTCGTTCAAATGAGCCATAAATTCAGAATTGATCTTGCCAAAAAAAGAAAGAGATACAGACTCCAAACAAGGCGTGAGATGCGAAAGCTGCAAGGCTATAATTTTATGTGAAACGGTCATCATATAATCCAATTGTAATAATATTGAAAGTGAAAAGAATTAAATAAAAAAAACAAATCTAAAATAAAACGTCAAATGATGATATCATAAGTTCATGAGAATAAGAACCCATACAAATCCACTAACATTCAGGGACAGGCATCCTAAACTAAATTTAGAGGACATATTCGAACATAAAAATAACCCAATAGATGTCGAAATTGGGTTTGGACGTGGCATTTTTTTAAGACAATGGGCCCATACATTTCCAGAAAGAAATACAATCGGTATAGAGGTAAGACAGGCCATTGTAGATGAAATGAGGCTAAGATTAGAATCAGAAAGCCTCAAAAATGTGCATGTTATAAACTCCTCCGCACAATTGGTATTAGAAGAAGGTCTCGAAGACCATAGTATTGAAACTGTTTTTATTTTCCATCCCGACCCCTGGTTTAAAAAAAAGCACCACAAGCGACGTGTGATCCAACCTAAATTACTCCAAACCCTAAAACAAAAAATGAAAAAAAATGGAAAGTTATATATTAGCACAGATGTCGAATCGCTATGGGCCTACATGGTAGAAATGATAAAAACCGAGGGCTCTTTTCAAGAAATAGAAAACACTGAATTTTGGACAACCCACTATAAAACACACTGGGACTCTTTTAGAAAAGAACAAAATAGACCCTTCTGTTTTGGAACCTTTGAACCCACCCCTTAAGCAAGTCCCTTCATTAAGAGGAAAAAGCTTTAAATCCTATATCATTTCGATAGTAAATGCCATCAAAATAAATATCCGAAACCCCCATATAGGCCTTATCAATGGCAACATTTAGAAAATGGTCTCGAGCAACCACCCCCAAAACACGACCTCCATGAGTAAGTAAAACACCGTCTTTTAAAACCGTACCGGCATGAATCACATGCACCTGATCGCGGCTATTGGCAACAGAAATGCCAGAAATAGGATGTCCCGTGGCGTAGGACCCTGGGTAGCCTCCAGAAGCCAGAACCACACATACAGCAAAATCAGAGGACCATTTTAAGTGACACTCTGAAAGGGTCCCCTTTGAAATAGACTCAAAAACAGTCAATAAATCAGAGTCCAAAAGAGGTAAAACAACCTGCGTCTCAGGATCTCCAAACCGACAGTTAAATTCAACAACAGAAACCTCGCCATCGGGAGCAATCATCAAACCCGCATAAATAATACCCTTATATACAATACCGTCTTTCTGAAAGCCCTCAATAAGGGGATTTAGAACCTGCTTAACAATACGATCATAAATAAGAGGCGTCACCAATGGGGCCGGGCAATAGGCGCCCATGCCACCTGTATTAGGCCCTTTATCCCCATCAAAAATAGCCTTATGATCTTGTGCAGCAAGCATGGGCTTAATCGTCCTGCCATCCGAAAATGCAAACAAAGACGCTTCTTCACCCACTAGAAAAGATTCAATAACAACGGTCGCGCCTGCAGCTCCAAACTTATGATCAATAAAACACTCATGTAAAGCAGACAAGGCCTCGGATTCAGAATAAGCCAAGGTCACACCCTTTCCAGCGGCTAATCCATCTGCTTTTAAAACAATGGGATACGCCGTCTGTACTTGAATGTAAGCCGCTGCAGACGTATAGTCTCTAAAAACCTCAAAAGAGGCCGTAGGAATACCATAGGCCTTCATTTTTTCTTTAGCCCACTCTTTAGAACCCTCCAACTGAGCCGCAATCTGATTAGGCCCTACAATGGCAATATTTTCAGACTCAAAACGATCCACAATCCCCAAAACAAGTGGTGTTTCAGGCCCCACAAAAACCAAATCAATCTGAGTGTCACGAGCAAAAGAAATCAAAGCATCAAAGTCCAATTCAGAAATCGGCACACAAGTCGCAATTTCAGCAATTCCAGGATTCCCAGGCGCCACATAAAGCCTTCCTAAGCGAGGACTTTTAAGTAAAGCCAAAGCAATAGCATGTTCTCGTCCACCCGATCCAATCAATAAGATATTCGTCATGAGCCACAGTTTAAGGAAATAAGTGCATACCGTCAACTTGAATGAATAAGAAATCTTGATGAAAGAAAACAATGATGTATAATATAAAAAATCATCACCATATCAGCACCTAAGGAGACATAAAATGGACTGGCAAACAATACTTTCCTACACACAAAAACATGAAGAATCCATCATTTTCAAATCCACAATTCAAGTTGAAGAAGAATTAGGCCCTTTACTCATTGCCTTAGCCAACACCAAAGGCGGGAAAATTATCATCGGGTTTGATAATAACAATTTTCATCTTAGCGGCACAGATATCAGCCAAGATTGGATTGAAACACTCATCACCGAATATTGCTCACCTTTATTTGGAATCGAAATAGAAGAAGTCAAAAAAAATGATAAAACCATTCTATGTTTATCCATACAAGAAGGCAGTCAAAAACCCTACGTATTTAAGGATGTCTGCTACATCTTAGAAAATGGAAAAGCAATAGAAACAACCCCAACAACCAAACAATACAAAGGTATTATCAATCAGCTCCACTCCCAATTATCCCCCTTTCCAGAAACACAAAAATCATCACCTTCACTTGAGATACAATCCGATTCCAGACAAAATTACGAGCCCTATACAGGCCCCATTGTAACTAAAATATCGCCAGCTACTTCCGAAGCGTCTAAAGCAGAAGCTCCACCTAAAATAGAAGAAGCACCTAAAGCACCAACCCTTATATCTACAACTATCGAAATCAATCCCGTGGTAGACTCTTTTATCGAAACAGAGCCCACCCAAGGTGCCATTCACATTGAAAGCACTCCTCAAGTATTTCGAACAAAAGTAGAATATAAATCCACATCCGATTTAAATCATCGACAAAAAAATGCCTTAGATGTCATTATTGATGAAAGCTCTATTCGAAATAAAACCTACAGATCTTTATTTGGCGTATCTCATAAAACCGCGCATTTAGAGCTTGTGGATATGGTCGCTAAAGGATACGTAGAATCCAAGGGGTCTGGGCGCAGCACCTGCTACGTCTTACCTCAAAAAGAAGGGGTTTTTGCCTAAAATTTAGGCACTTCTTAGAAAAGAAACATCCCAATCTTTTAAAACAACATCATATCCTTTTTGGGTTAAGAGAGCCGTCAATTCAGTCAAAGATCGATGATCCGAAACTTCAAACTGAGATTCTGTATCTGAATCTGTATAGCCCCCTGGGGCTGTATTGGATTCAGCCGACATTTGAGTAACCCCTAGCGGAATTAAATGATTGCGCAATTCAGGAGACTCCCGTGTAGACAATGTAATTCCAATATCCGGGAAAACCAAACGATAGGCACAAATAAGCATCACAAAGGATAAATCTGAAGCCCCGTAAGGCGTTTTAAAACTGCCCCCCATGGGATTAATGCGTGGAAAAGACACAGAATATTTACTTTTCCAATATGTTTTAAGCATATAATCAACATGGCTGGCTAAAGCCAGGCCATCATAGCGCCAATCATAAAGCCCCATTAAAATGCCTAAATTAATGCGATAAAATCCAGCTTGAGCGCCACGATCCACCGCATTTAAACGATTGGCATAACGACTCTTAATCCCCGATAAATGATACCTTTTATACGCATCCGGATGATAGGTTTCTTGGTATAAAGTCAAACTATCCGCGCCGGATAAAATCACACGTCGATAATCGGAAACAGATAAGGGTTGAACCTCTATACCAATCGACGAAAACAAAGGAGATAACAAAGAAACGGCATGCGCAATATAATGCGAATCCACCGATTTAGGAGATTCTCCTGTCAGCAATAAAATATGATCAAAGCCCTTTGATTTTAAAATCTGTCCTTCCCTTAAAATTTCGGCATCATTAAGTGTCTTTCTCTGATAATCATAGGTACGACTAAATCCGCAATAAGTACACACATTAAAACACTCGTTGGAAAGATAAAGGGGAATAAAAAACTGCATCACACGCCCAAAACGTTGAATCGTAAGCTGATGTGCCTTTTGCGCTATAACTTCAATAAAGGGCTCTGCCGCAGGAGATAAAAGAATGGGCAAATCCTGAACAGAAAACTGAGTTTGAGATAAAACACGTTCAACATCCACACGTGTGGCCATTAAACTCTGATTAACCTGGGAATGAATATGATCCGATAAAAAAACAGATGAAAACATCTAGTGTAAAAATCCAGTTAAGGGAGAAGAGGCTTCCGCACTCATTTTAGTACCCGAAAGGCCCGACAAATACCCCAAACGCCCCGCTTCTACAGCCAATTTAAAGGCCAACCCCATTTGAATGGGATCTTTGGCAGTGGCAATAGCCGTATTCACCAAAACAGCCGAAGCGCCCAATTCCATGGCTTCCGCAGCATGAGAAGGCGCCCCCAATCCAGCATCGACAACCACAGGAACCCGTGCAGATTCAATAATAATCTGAATCAATTCCTTGGTTTTCATGCCCCGATTAGATCCAATAGGGGCCGCAAGGGGCATCACCGTGGCGCATCCCACATCTTCTAATTGCTTGGCTAAAATAGGATCCGCTTGAATATAAGGCAGCACCACAAAACCTTCTTTAACCAATTGTTCCGCCGCTTTTAAGGTTTCAGATCCATCGGGCAATAAATAATGCGGCTCCGGTGTCACTTCTAACTTCACCCAATCCGATAAACCCGCAGCCCGCCCCAAACGCGCGAGACGAATAGCTTCTGAAGCATCTCTAGCGCCTGAGGTATTGGGTAAAAAAAGAAACAAAGAAGGATCAATGGCCTTAATAAAAGAATCATCTGGATTGGAAAGACTCACACGACGCAAGGCTGTCGTAACAATTTGAGCGCCTGAAGCCTCAATAGAGGCCCTCATAAGAGCAGGGGAGGCATATTTACCTGTCCCCACCATCAATCGAGACGTAAAGGTCTGTGTTCCAATAGTAAGCAAGTCCGACATAGTGCCCCTATGATAAAGAAAATATGACGTCTAAGCAACACCTAGCAGGACTTTTGCACCCTCCCTAGGCATCCGAGTGAAACGATCGCACATAAAGATGAATCCCATCAGTCTTCAAAATCACCATATGATGATGATCTGTTCTGTAAAGTGGAATTTTAAAAGCGTTCAAACGATGGATCACAGAAACATGAGGATGCCCATACCGATTATAAAGCCCAACACTCACCAAAGCCAAAGAGGGAGAAACCGCCTTTAAAAAAGGCACTGAAGTCGAAGTCTTACTCCCATGATGGCCCACCTTCAAAACATCTGCATGTAACAGAGTCGACATTCTAGAATCCGAAACCAAACGTGTTTCCATCTTAGATTCCAAATCCCCTGTAAATAAAAAACTCACCTGACCATAAGAAACCCTCAAAACCAAAGATTTGTTATTGGACTCTGAAATAAAATCATCTTGAGAGGGAGATAAGCAGGTAATCGAAACGGCATCCAACACGGTGTGTTGGAATTGAACCCCTTTAAAATACTGGCCCGAAAACTGACGCATAAAAGCGGTATACCAAACAGGCCGCTTAGATCCATCCCCATTATCCATAAAATGGGCAAAGGACACCGTTTTAAAAAGAGTCTCAAACCCACCGAAATGATCCGAATCAAAATGAGTTAAAATTCCCAAATAAACAGAAGAAACAGAAAAAAAACGGAGCGTATTTTCAACAGTACGTCCCGCACGGGAATGACCAGAATCAATCAAAATAGCACGCCTTTTGGGCGTAAGAAGTAAAAAACTATCGCCCTGGCCCACATCAATCATAACAAGCGTAAAAAAGCGATTTGGCAAAACAGAAACACAAAAAAAACCTAAAAAGCAACATAGAAATGAGGCTAATCTCAACCTTGACATTAAAAAAGAATCTGAAATCATAAAAAAAACAAAAAAGCCATACAGTCCTAAAACAAAAATAAGAGGCGGCCGAGGCATATAAATAGACGCAAAGGGAATCCGAGATAAAACATCCAAAATAACCAACATCAAAAGAAGCAGTTTTTCAAAGAAAATAAAAAAAATCTGAACAAGTGGCATCCAAATAAGCCCTATCAGGGTAGCCATCATCCCACAAAGCACCAACCACTCTATAAACTGAGACAATAAAAGATTGGTCCCAATAGAAATCAAAGAAACAGACCCAAATTTCCACCATAAAATCGGGAAAGTCGCTATAAAGGGGGATACAGCCAAAGATAAATAAGATCGAAATACGCCCAAAAAAGAGGGGAGTGTTTTTGAAATCAAGGGCGATAAAAACAATAAAGACGCCGTCGCAATAAAGGATAAAAGAGCCCCTAAATCAAAAAGAGAATACGGATAAATAAAAAGCAACACAGACAGCGTAAACATTAAGACGTGAAAAGAGGATTTTTGACTTTTTGAAAGCCCAAACATCAAGACGGACATCAAAACCGCCCGAAAAACAGAGGCACCACCCCCCACTAAAGCATAAAAAACACCCCCTAACACGGCTAAAACACTCCATTTCCCCCAAAACGGAATCCCACTGCCTTCCATAAAAAGCAGTACCGTTCCCAAAACCAAGGAAACCTGAGTTCCAGAGACAACCATGACATGAATAAGTCCCGCCTGATAAAAAAGCGACACAACAGACGGCATTAAAGTCACCCCTTCAGACCCAAAAACAATGCTCTGCATCAAAGAAGACAGTGGCTCAGACAGCAGAGAATGATACAAATCATAAATTCGCGCATTTAAGCCAAAGCAAAACGCAGAAAGCGGATTTAAGATACGATGGCCTTCTTTCTCAAAAGAACGCATCCAAAATCGCCCATGAATCCCCTCCGCTTCATAAAAATAAGGAGACCGAATGTCACCCCAATTGTAGGTCTGTTGATTGGGTTTCATCTGACCTGAAACCTTCAAAATATCCCCATACTGAATAGAAGGGGATTGGAACTGACGATCCGAAAGGTCAAAATGCCCCATAGGAGACGGAAAATAAAGATTAAATTTAAGCCCCGTATCAAGATCCTGAACCAGAGCAACATCTCCATAGGCACGAAGAGGGGATAAAAAAATCACACGCGACATATGAAAATGGGACTGTTGCACATTAAATAAAGACTGATTTCGGAGATAAGAAACATGAAGATAAAAAAGATGACATCCAGACACTAAAACAAGAATAAGAAGGCCTAAAAACCGAAAAGATCTTAAAGAAAAAAAAAGAATAGAAAAACCCACAAAAAATGCAACTAAAATAAGGCCCATAAAAGACGGAAACACCAACATACTCGTCAACAGAGTAGACTGAAATAACACAAGAATACCAACAAAATAATCGGCCATCAAAGTATGAATCATTGGAGTAAAAAAAGAATAATATAAATTATTTAAGTTGACAATATTAGAGGGTCATTTATAATAAGGCATATCAAAAAGAAAGGCTTGAAAAATAGGGCTTAAGTCAGGTATACTCTTTCAATCACTGTTCCTCGGTAGCTCAGTGGCAGAGCAAGCGGCTGTTAACCGCTGGGTCGATGGTTCGAATCCGTCCCGGGGAGCCAAGTGAGTGGTAAACTTTAAGCCTAAAAACACAAATTTCCTCTTCACCTCTACACTCATTTAATGTCCTATAGTTTCAAACTTTATATACGGTTAAAAATCAATATAGACCGATGATTTCCAAGCCAAACGTAAAGAATTCGCAATGGCTAACAAATCAATAATTTCCTGTATAATGGCGCCCCCAACAGGCGTAATAAATCCACCTGCCGCAAAGCCCATAGCAATTAAACTCAAGGCAACACCACCTACCGCACTTTGAAGCACAATACGACGCATATCTATACTGATATGTAACAGAGTATCTACCTTAGAAAGTGAATGTTCTAAAATAACCGCACCAGCAGCCTCTGATGTAACAGCACTATGTTGGCCAAAGGCAATCCCAACTGTAGCCGACGCAAGGGCAGGGGCATCATTAATCCCATCCCCCATAAAAAGAGTAGGCGCTAAACGTGTTTCTGCTCGAACAATAGCCACTTTTTGTTCAGGACTTTGAGACGACCGTGTCTCTTGAATCCCTAAAATATCCGCCAAATAGCGCACTTCAGACTCTCTATCTCCAGACACCAACATCACCTTATTAAACGAGTGGATGGGCATCAGATGAGAAATAAAGGAAGTACCATCAGGACGAGGGGCATCATGGAATCGAAAAGTAGCCGCGTAATGCCCATCTTTTAACACCACACACTCCAAACCTGCCGCCGTCTCAGGTAATAAAGACAGCATATCCGGATGAGTGTCCATCATTTTTTTGCGATGTGTCACCATAATTTCATGATCTTGAACACGCCCTCTTAAACCCTGACCAGGTTTCTCAGATACCTGTTCCGCTTCAAGAGAAGGCAAATGACGCAAATCTGATGCTGAAACAATAGAAAGGGCTAAAGGATGTTTGGAATAACGCTCTAACGATGCCGTCAACTGCAAAATCGTATCCGTTTGAAGCCCTTCAGCAGTAAAAATCTCTGTAAGTACAGGTTTCCCATAGGTAAGGGTCCCTGTTTTATCAAAAATAGCCGTACGACACGTTGAAAGACGCTCCAAAATAGACGGGTCTTTCACAATAATGCCATAACGAGCCGCTAAAGAAATGGCACTAATAATCGTAATCGGAATAGCAATCAATAAAGGGCAGGGCGTTGCCACAACCAAAACGGATAAAAATCGAAGAGAATCTCCTGTAATATACCAAACACCAAACGCAAATATTAAAGCCAAAGGCGCAAAAACAGTGCCAATTTGATCGCCCAAACGACGCATCATGGGGCGCTTTTGTTCGGCATCCATCATAACCCGCATAATCTGAGCATATCGGGAGTCTTCTGCTTTTTTTTCAGCATGAAGCACTAAAACAGACTCCCCATTAATGGCCCCTGATAAAACCGCCGCCCCCGGCGCTTTAGAGATTTGATAAGGCTCCCCCGTAAGATACGATTCATCCATACTGCCATACCCCTCAACAATAGTGCCATCTACAGGGCAGGTTTCATGCGGATAAACCACAATAAGATCGCCAATTTGAATATCTGAAATCTCAATATCTTCAATACCCGAAGCCCCTTTGCGATGGGCAATAGAAGGCATACGGGCCGAAAGGGCACGTAAAACAAAAGAGGCTTTGCGAACCGCCAATTCTTCCAAAGCTTGCCCTCCAGAAAGCATTAAAATAACCAAGGTTGCCGCGATATATTCCTGCAAAAAAATAGCGGTAAAGATCGCAACAATGGCTAAAATATCCGACCCAAAATCCCCCTTAAGGGCCTTTTTTAAAATCTGAAATCCCAAAGTAACAGACCCAATCATAATGATAATAAGAAGTAAAAGATCCCCTAAAGAAAGGGTCATCCAGACAATCTTGGGAAAAAGAAAATCCAAAACAAAAGAGAAGGGAAGAACTAAAAACGAACTAAGCGCCAAAGCAAATAGCCCCTTAGAAATAGGCAAATCATCTAAAGAAAACCATGAGTGTTTCATCTTAGTCCTCCCATTAAAGCATGTAAACAAACATTTGAATATTTCAAGATTTCAAAAAAAAGAGGGTGTAGTATGATAAAAAGGTAAGTGACGAAAGATCTACGTTTGGATCAGTTGCAAGGCATTTCAAGCCCCTAAAAAAATCAGTATCAAGAGGAAATCATGTCCATTAAAGCGCCTTTAAATACGCCAAATCCCGAAGATAAACCGCTCTCATTAGGGGCTTTATTTTATAAATCTCTATCCTTTGGACTACAAGCCTGGGGCGGACCAAGCGCCCAAATTCATCTGATGAAAGCAGACATTGTGGACAAAGAAAAATGGATTTCGAAAGAACAATTTAAAAAAACACTGGGATTATATCAACTCCTCCCTGGACCTGAAGCCAGTGAACTCGCCGTCTATTTTGGCATGATAAAACGAGGTCCCTTAGGGGGAATCGTCTCCGGAATGGGATTCATCTTACCTGGCTTTATCATCATGCTGCTTATAAGCATACTCTATAAACTAGAAGGTGCCGTCGCGCTATTGCCATGGCTCATCGGATTAAAACCAGCTGTATTTGCACTCATGTTCAGAAGCAGTTTCAACTTAAGTAAAGAATATATCACTAACACAACACTGATTATTTTATCAATACTCGCGATTGCATTAACCCTCATCAACATGAATGCCTTTGTCATTCTCATCACACTGAGCCTTTTTTACAGTTTCTATCAGATCCCCGAAAAACAATGGATAGGGTATCTTGTATTGGCAGGCGTCGCGCTATTTTATGAAACCATTCAAAACATCTTGCTAATTCCGCTTTATAAGACCGCCCATATCGATGTCCTCATAGAAGGTCTGAAAGCAGGCCTCTTAACCTTTGGAGGTGCCTATACAGCCATTCCTTTTTTAGAAAATTCACTGGTGATACACTCAGGTGTACTCAGCAAAGATGTTTTTTTAAATGGCATCGCATTTGCCCACCTTATCCCCTCACCGTTGGTCATGTTTGGAACCTTTTTTGGCTACCAAATAAGCGGATTATCGGGTGCAATAGGAATGACTCTAGGTATTTTTGCGCCTGCATTTTTAATCTCCTTAATCGGGCATTCCTATTTTGAGAAACTGATTAAAATAGAAAAAATCCATCATTTTTTGGAAGGCATAACAGGCATAATCATCAGCATGCTATGGGTCTCTACGCTAGAAATAGGCCAAGAAATAAGCCATACAAAGATAGAAATCACCATGGGAATAATTTGCCTGTTTATACTCTTTAAGTCACAAAAAAAAATAACCATCCCCCTCATCATGATCGCCTCTGCCATCATTGGAAAATATCTCTTATAAACACAAACGCGAAAGCCACTTTGAATAAAAAAAGAATAGACAGATCCTCCTTTTTAAAATACTATTTTGAATAAAGAAAAGAATCAAAATAGGTTGATTTTGGAGACAGGAGAAATAACATGAAAAGAGTCCTTATTATTGGAGCAGGCGGCGCAGGATCCGTAGTCGTCAGAAAGTGTATCCAAAATCCTCAAATTTTTAGCCATATTCACGTCGCAAGCCGAACGATTTCCAAATGTGAAACACTCCAGAAAGAAGCGCCCGATAGAATCAGTATTTCTCAAATTGATGCCGATATTACAGAAGATGTCATCAGCTTAATCAAACAAGTAAGTCCTGATATTTTAATTAACATGGCACTCCCATATCAAGATTTATCCATTATGGAGGCCTGCCTTGCAACAGGGGTTAATTATATTGATACGGCCAACTACGAGCCCAAAGATGAGGCCAAATTTTGCTATAAATGGCAATGGGACTATCAAGATCGATTCAAAGAAAAAGGCCTCATGGCCCTATTAGGCGCAGGATTTGATCCTGGTGTTACCAATGTATTTTGTGCTTATGCTCAAAAACATCTCTTTGACGAAATTCACACCCTTGATATTGTAGACTGTAATGACGGTAATCACGGGCATCCCTTTGC
Organism: uncultured Rickettsiales bacterium; assembly: GCA_964539135.1. Lineage (GTDB taxonomy): Bacteria > Margulisbacteria > Marinamargulisbacteria > CAZIFG01 > CAZIFG01. Next base: position 11,930 of record CAZIFG010000014.1, on the reverse strand, counting down.
CACCAATTTTAACCCTGAAATCAATATCCGAGAAATCACACAACGCGGTAAATACTGGGAAAAAGGCGAGTGGAAAGAAACAGATCCCTTATCTGAATTTGAAGACATCGATTACCCTGAAGTAGGAATAAGAAGAAGTTATCTCATGTACCACGAAGAATTAGAGTCTCTAGTAAAAAACATTCCGCATCTCAAAAGAGCACGTTTTTTCATGACCTTTTCAGAAAACTATCTGACACATCTCCGAGTCCTACAAAATGTAGGCATGACAGGCATCCAACCCGTCCTTCATAATGGACATGAGGTAATTCCTCTACAATTCTTAAAATCGGTACTCCCAGAACCCTCTAGTTTGGGTGAAAACTACAGTGGAAAGACGAGTATTGGATGTATTTTCACAGGGATTAAAGATGGAAAACCCCTCAAAAAAATGATCTACAATGTCTGTCATCATGCAGAATGTTACAAAGAAGTAAAAGCCCAAGCGGTATCCTATACAACAGGAGTCCCTCCCATGATTGCGGCAAAGTTAATTTTAGAGGGCACTTGGTCAGGGCAGGGGGTCTTCAATATGGAAGAGATGGATCCCGATCCTTTTATGGCCTATTTAAATACAGATGGCCTCCCTTGGCATATTTTAGACCTTAAATGATATCGCCCGAAAACATTAAGCGTTTAAATACCGTTAAAACACCGGCTTACATTCTAGACGAAGCCTGTATAATAAGAAATTTAAACATGTTGAGCGACTTTAAATCGAAAAGTGGATGTACCCTATTAATCGCCCTCAAAGCGTTTTCGAGCTATCACTGTTTTAACCTCATTGAGTCTCATGTAGACGGCTTTACCGCCAGTTCTTTAAATGAATTAAAACTAGGTGATGAATACATTAAAAAAGAAGCCCATATTTACGCACCTGGATTCAAAACTGCAGAAATTCCAGACATTGCAAAGCGCGCTAAAACCGTTATTTTCAACTCTCACAGTGAACTAAATCGTCACCTGTCCGCTTTTAAACAGCAAAACCCCAACCTACAAATAGGGTTAAGACTCAATCCTGAACAGTCTCAAGTCACAACCACACTCTACAACCCCTGCGCGCCTTTCAGTCGATTTGGAGTCACTCAAAACGAATTTCAAAAAGAAGATCTCAGTAAACTAGACGGCATTTTAGTCCATACTTTATGCGGACAAGGCGCGAATGAATTAGAAGCGGTGGTCAAGGCCCTAGAATCAAAATTCTCAGACTGCCTTCACGCCGTCAAATGGTTGGATTTAGGTGGGGGGCACTCTCTATCCAAACCCAATTATGATCATCATAAAGCCATCGAAATCATCACCGGGCTCAGGGAAAAATATAATCTTGAGGTCATTTTAGAACCCGGGGAAGCATTTGTATACGATGCCGGTTACCTAGTAGCAGGCGTATTAGACCTTTTGAAAAATGAGCGAAACATTGCCATTTTAGACACGTCCGCCACTACCCACATGCCCGATGTATTGGAAATGCCTTACACACCAATCATCACCAATGCCAAATCCTTTGGAACAACGCCTCATTCGTATAGACTAGGCGGCGTAACCTGTCTATCAGGAGATGTCATTGGGGACTATGCCTTTGATGCGCCGCTTAAAGTAGGGGATAAACTTATTTTTGAAGACATGGCTCAATATACAATCGTTAAAAATACCACATTTAATGGGGTAGAGTTACCAGATATCGGCATTTTAAGAGAAAATGGAAACATCGACATCGTTAAAACATTTGGTTATGCTGATTTTAAGGGGCGCTTATGAACTACAATCCTTACCTCATCAACGAAAAAGAATATGCCTTACAGTCTCTCCAACAAAAAGCCACCCTGTTAAAATCAAAGGGAATAGATCTCTTAAATTTAACCGTTGGAGATCCTTTAGATGACACCTTTGAACCCATCAAAGAAAAAATCATCGAACAACTTAAAACCATGGCGTATTCCCAATATCCCAATCCCTACGGATCCCCCGAATATTTAAATGCCGTTACACAATGGGCCAAACGCAATTATGAGATTGAGTTAGATCCTAAAACGCACATCATCTCCTGCAATGGCACCAAAGAAGCCATTTTCATGATCCCCTTACTCTTGGATTGGAAAAACGGAAAAAAAATGTTTATTCCCAACCTTTCATATCCCGTATATGAAGCCTCTGCAGGCCTTTTAAATATTCCTATTAGACACCTTTCCATTTCTAAAGAAACCCATTTTCTTCCAGATTTAGACGCCATTTCAGAAACAGAATGGCAAAGCTGTGGATTGTTTTGGCTCAATTCCCCCCATAACCCAACAACAGCCACGGCATCCTCAGCCTATTTAGACAAACTTCTCGAATTGGCGCAAAAATATGATTTTTTAGTCTGTGCAGACGAATGCTACACCGATCTTTATTATGAAGAAAGACCCGCTTCCTGCTTACAATACCCCGAAAGCACGCATTGGTTGGTATTTAGATCCCTTTCCAAACGAAGCCATATGACAGGATTTAGGGTAGGGGCCCTTTTAAGTAAAAACGAAACACTCATGACTTATCTCAAAAAAATGCGATCTTCAATGGGTGTTGGGACCCCAACATTCATACAAAAAGCAGCCATTTCAGCGTGGAATGACATGACACATCCGCAAGACAACGCTGCCGCCTACAAAGAAAAACGAGACCTCTTAATCCCCATTTTAGAGTCTAAAGGCTTTGAAATCTTCGGAGGAAACAGCACCTTTTATTTTTGGATGTCTCATAAAAAAGGATTGGATTCTGAAACCTTAAGCAGCCGTTTTTTAGATGCAGGTATCTTAGTCACCCCAGGAAATGTATTTGGAAAAGAAGGCGAGGGCTACATTAGAATGGTATACTGCATTACAAAAGACATGATTTCAACACTCATTGAAAGACTATCTCAGTTAGAGGTATAGAGAAGTATGCACGCATTTTTAGAATCCCTATTAAATATCCCAAGCCCCACCTACGAAGAAGGGCCCTTCACAACCCAACTCAAAAAATGGATGACGGCACATCTTCCACCACATACCATCCAGGAACACAACAACTCCATCATCTGTACATTTAAGAAAAATAAAGATAATCCAACACTCGCTCTAGTCGGACATTCCGACGTTGTACCCGCGTTCTTTACGCCTTACACAAAAGAAAATCGACTGTATGGCGCAGGCGCCTCCGATATGAAAGGGGGACTTGCCGCCTTTTGGTATTTAATGGCACAAGAAGGCCTTGAAATTCTAAAAAAATGGAATATCACGCTCATTTGTTATGCAAGAGAAGAAAACACCCCACTCACAGAAAATGGACTCTACGATTTAATCCAACACTATCCCGATATACTTAAAAAAATAGATCTGGCAATCGTAGGAGAGCCCACAAATGTAACCGTTCAATTGGGATGCGTAGGAAGTATTCATGCCAAAGTCACGGTAAAAGGACAAGCCTGTCATTCTGCAAGACCCTGGAATGGAGAAAATGCCTTATACAAGGCACTCCCGCTCATTCAATTTTTCTCGCAGTTAACACCGATAGAAAGAGAGATTCACGGCGTAAAATTTTATGACGTCATGTCCATTACAGAAAGCGAAAGTGAAAAAGGACGAACCAGTATCCCAGGTCTATGGACAGCCAATATCAATTATAGGTTTGCCCCAACACAATCTCTAGAAAGCGCGATAGAAACCCTTAAAAAAACCATTGAGACGCTTCACATTCCCGATTTAACCCTTGAGATCATGGATAGTGTAGAAGCCGGTGCAGTCATCAAAACACCCTTATCCGATACAATCATATCTCAATTAGACTTACCCATTGAGGCCAAACAAGCCTGGACAGATGTCGCGCAGCTCACCGCAATGGGCATTCCAGCCTTTAATTTTGGGCCTGGGCAAACCCATCAAGCTCACAAAAAAGACGAATATATTGAATTAAATGAATTAAATCGGTATTATGCGGCACTAAAAAACATGATCTTGAATGTAAAGCTCTGAAAAAGGGCCCTAAAAAAGAGGATGCTCACACCATGATAAAAACACAAGCAAACACCCCCCACCAGGCATTTGGAATTGGCATCAGACGCTCCAAAGAAGAGACAACCTTAGACGTCCTTTATCCTGAAATTAATACACCCCTCACAGGCGAATTGTACAAGGCCTTACAAACACTCATTCAAAGCAACGCAACCGGATTTTACCCCTTAGATCCCCAAGTCATACTGGATTCCAGTCACAGCGCATTAAAAAAATTACACCCATGGGCGAAATCCGTGTTAGACCGCGCTCAAAAAGATCATTATAGCCATATCGATATGGGCGTGTTTATCTTAGACACCGACGCCGATATTTCAACTGTAGAAGCAGCCTTTTTTAAATTACAACTCATGTCCCAACGCAAAGCAAAACCCCATAGCTTAAATTTAAACGGTCTATTTAAAACCCTACATAATTTAGCCTGGACCAATAAAGGCCCCATGAAGCTAGAAGATGTAGATACAGAACGCTTAAAAGCACTGTTTACAGACACACCGCTTCAAATTACACATGTAGATAAATTTCCATATCTCATCCACTATCACATCCCCTCTGGGGTACGCATCGCCTCAGGCAGTCAGGTACGCCTCGGAGCCTATTTAGGAGAAGGCACCACCATTATGCCAGCAGGATATGTCAATTTTAATGCCGGAACAGAAGGAAACACCATGGTAGAAGGGCGAATCTCTGCGGGTGTCGTCGTCGGTAAAAATACAGACATTGGGGGAGGGGCTTCAATTATGGGCACCTTATCCGGCGGAAATGAACATGTAATTGCTATAGGGGAATACTGTTTACTAGGCGCCAATTCTGGCACAGGTATTTCCTTAGGAAAAGGCTGCACCATAGCCGCCGGACTTTATGTCTACGCAGGCATGAAAATAGCCCTTTATAATGATAAAAAACAACCCATCGCACTGGACAACACCGTCGTGAAAGAAGGCGAAAATGAAGTAAACGCAAGAGACTTATCCGGAAGAGAGTACCTCTTATTCATACAAGATTCTAGATCTGGAAAAGTCTTATGTAGGCCCAATACAAAACTCATTAAATTGAATGAATCCTTACATCAACACAACTAAAATGACTGCCCCCGAATTTCCCATTAAATTAAAACCGAGACACTACAGTATGGCCACACTGTACGATATTTTAAATGAAATGGATACAAACTACATCCGATACTTAACACAGGAACAACTGGATACCTTAACCGTCAAAGGTCCATTTGACAAAGAAAATCCCTTTGTTGTTGTCAAAATTTATAAAACTCACGCCGATAAACAGGCCCAAAATGCCATGCACATGGTGTTTGCCAACCATGGACAAGTCATCTATTGCGATGAAGAAGTATTGGACGATTATAAACTCAATCATCCCAAATTCTTTTGGGGGTTCCAACATCCCACACTGTCCCCTGAAAATAAGCAATTCAACTATGCCGAAAATTTCATTTTTTCAGACGACAAAGACGCCCTAGAAGACTGGGAAGCCCACCTAAATTATGAAGAAATTTTTGATCATTTTGGATTGGGAGGCGGCTCAGATCTTGCAGGATTTGCAGGTTTTTTCCATTTAAAACGCGATCTAGCGTCCTAAAGATTTAACATAAACCGTAATCGCGACAATATCATCCGGATGGAGCTCACGACCCCAGCCTTTCATGAGCCCAGAAGGTGTTCCATTTTGAATAATATAAGACACACCTTCATAGTCTCCCTTAGAATAAAGCCACTCTGAATCTGTTAAATCTGGGGCATTCAAAGACCCTTTGGCATCAAAAGCATGACAGGAAGAACATCTCACTTTAAACTGAAATTCGCCCCGATGTAGCATTTCAGGATCGGATTTAAGCGCCTCCCAATTGACATCTTTTAAAGGCGAATAGCTAATATGTTTTTCATCATACAAAAAAAATAAAAGTGAACTTAAAAGTAAAATGCCAAATCCAATAAAAAAAATAAAAAATTGAGCGTTACGAGACATAAAAAACTCCTTAATCTAAGAGGACAAATACGATTAAAAATGATATCATACCAGAAGGGGAGATAAAAGGAGCTGCCATGTCAATATCACCATATTTTGGATATAAAAGCAAAATTCTCATTCCAGTCATTTCAGTATCCTGCCTGGCCGTAGTAATCATTTTAGCCCTATTAAAGGGATACCATTTAAAAAACAAAGAAGAAATTTTATTTCGTTATAATTATCAAGTTGCTCAAACACTCATCCAAAAAACCAATTTATTTATTTTACCCACAAAATATTCTGTCGAAAAGGGCAGTGCCTTAATTTCAGATCACATTATTTCCATTTCAGAATCTGAAAAACTACAACAATATCTACTGTCCTCTCTCATTCCAAATCCCTACCTCAATGCCGTATACATTGGGGACAAAAATGGTAATTTTATGATGAGTAAACGCATTTCAGACAATAAAATTGAAGAAAAAATGGTTCGAGTGAATGGCAATCGCAAAACAGAAACCATTATTATAAGAGACGAATCCGGACGCGAAATCAAAAAAGAAATCATTGAAAACGCCACCTTTGACCCCAGAACAAGACCCTGGTATACAGAAGCCATCAGAGCAACAAGCTTACCGTATTGGACAGATGTCTATATCTTTTTCACTGAAAAAAAATTAGGCATCACCATTTCCAATCCCATTATTCAAAACAACGTCTTACAAGGTGTCATTGGGGCCGATATTTCAATGGAACAACTCAACTCCACACTACAAGACATTCGCATTGACCCAAAAAGTCATATCATTATTTTAAACGATAAAAATCAAATTGTAGCCTCAAAACAAATTCTAGATGCAAAAGAAGAGACGCGATCCAAACATGTCATGGAATTATCCGAAGATAACTTAATTAAAAAAGCCTTTATAGCACATATTAAAGTCAAAAAATCAAAAGTAGAAGTTCCTGATAAAGAATTATGGGTGAGTACCTTGGTTCAATTTCCAAATAGCTTCAGTAAAAACTGGAAAATACTCATTATTTCGCCAACGGAAGGTGGTTTAAAAATTATCCTGCCCATCAAAAAAATAATTGCCATTTTAATTTTAACACTCATTGCCTACGTTGGGATTGCCTATCGATGCGAGTACATCGACAAACACAGCAAGAAATAAAGGGTTGATATCAATTAAGTTAAGAAGCGAGAGCCTAAATCAAGCCTCAGAAACAGCTGATAAATAGCTGGTAATATGCGGAAAGGCAAAAAAGCCATCTTGTTTAACAAGAAGGGATTGTAAATCACAAAGCGCAATCAACCAAGATAAGGTTTGAGTTGCATGCTGATCTAAAATCAAAAGACCTTCTGAAACAGACGTAATGCAGCCTCCTGTTCGAACATCAAAAAAGGGTGTTTTGTACCGATTTGATCCTAAAAACCATTGATAGGCTTTTTCCGCCATTTTTTTCCAAAAAAGATCTTGCGTCAATCGATACATATCCACACAAGCAGAAACCATAAAACCCGCCTGGATAGGGGAGTCTTGATAGGGGAATTCAAAAAACTCATCAGATCCCAACTGAGATTCAATGATCCATTTAAAATGATTTAAAGCCGTTGTAATCAAGGTCGGATTAGAAAGAAGGTGCCCCCCAATAGCCAAAGCCCAAACATTTAAAACAGAGGTCGAGGCCCCTAAATCTGCTTGAACAGGAAGAATCCACTGTTGAAGAGACTCTCGTAAATCCGGAGCCAAAGTATCTGGAGTAGAAAAAGCAGCAATTCCTAAAATCAAAAAAGAACAGGCTTCGGGATCATAACAATGCATCAATTGAGAGATCGTATGATCAAACATGCTTTTACACAACAACCGAGAGGGTTCTCGACATAACGCAATCCCAACACCTAAGGCCCATAAAATTTGGGCATGTTGTTGAAAAGACACATAAGATCCCTCTATCCAAACTCGGTCGTAAGTCATTTCAAGTCTAAAAGCACCTTGAACATCATCAAACGCATCATAAAGAAATGCCAAAAAACAATCCATATAATCCAAAATCGAAACATCATGCGTTACGCTGTAATAGCGACAAGATAATAAAAAGGCCAAAGATTGATCGGTTGTAAGATATCCCGATTTTCGATCTGCAATATTATATTTGGCTTTTGAAATAATACCGACAGAATCGGTTAAGGACATAAAGTGTCTTAAATCAATGCGGAATTTATCGCTCATAAAGGGAGTATATCAAAAATAAAAAGAGATGCAAGAAACATAACAATAATAGTCGATGTTTAAAAGAATCCCAAAGTGGGGTATTAACCCTGCAAGTCACTTAGGGGGGACCTCAATGGAAAATATTAATTTACAACCATCTGAAAATCCATTGAATAAGGCAAAAAGCCTGAATCTCAATGATTTTGTAAACAAAGAAACATCTAAAACCAAAAAACTGTCTTACATGATGGCCTTTGGTGACATGACTATTCAATACGATTTTTCTTTAAATTAAGCGTCAAGACGCAAGTACCATCATAGGGGTCCCAATCTTAGGAATACGTGAGGGATCCCAACATTGCCTAAAACACAAAATCACCAAATCTGATTTGAGTCCAAACGCATAAATCATAGGCTTTTTATAACAATATGGGGCAATCTTACCTAAAAAACGCCCCCTCATAGGTAAAGACTGAAAATGACCTTGCCCTTTTAAAATTAAAAGATCTGCCGCTTTATAAGCTTCCTTATACGCATTCGAGGCCACTTCCAAATCCAAACCTGCAACATGCGCATTGGCATCCACAATCTTAAAAGTCCCTTGTCTCTGAGCGATTTTTAAAGACTGAAAGCAAGGCGATTCTAAAAGAAAGCTCACCTCATCCAAAGTGACGTCATTTAAAAAAGGAACCGATTTAGCCACCACAGAAACACGATGGCCCATCCCAATAAGATAAGAAATCCAAGCCAAATCAAATACCACTTCACCTGAATTATCCAAATGATATAAAAGATGCATAGGACCTTTCGACAAGGCTTTGTAACTCTTTTGATCTTGAAACCACCCCGACTGACGCCAAATAGAAAGGGGAGGTCCTTCATCGAAAAAAGTATTCAATTCTTCTCTAAACCCATGAAAAAAAGCGCTGATATCTTGATCATAATTATCAATCCAATTGGTTCGAAGCGCTAAAACAGCCAAAAGATTAAAGGTATCAGGATGTGCGTTAAGCTCCGATTGGATATCAGACAAAATATTCAAGCAGAGAGTATTTTGGCCCTGTTTCAGGTCTAAAAAAGGATCTGGATGCCCACAGTAATGCTGATGCACACACCGAGACACCGCACCTAAAAAACGGAAAACATCCATAAAACAACCATATCGAATAGAGGGAAATGCCAATAAAGCCTTAAAAACAAAGGCATTAATGCGCCGAAGTTCAGCTTTAGAGGCAGGAGTCAAACTCAAAAAATCCTCATAATAGGCTCCCTTCATTTTAGCGCATACCCGTTTCCAGCAAACCTCTTGCCACAGTCGAAAAGAAAAAAAAGAAACCATACGATTCAAGCGAGATTCAAAATCAGTGCGGCCAAATTGATTCAAAATCAAATAATCCGGAAAAAAACGAGTTGCAGACTCTCCCTTCAAGCACCACCGCAAGTCTGTTTTGTTTAAACGGCGCGATTCAATACGCACCTCCAAATCGTGAAATGCCGCTTGAATACCCTCTCGAATGGGAGCCGGAATCATCGTGAATTAACGCGTTTTATACACCATGGCCTGCAACGCCAAAAAGTAACTATAGTGTCCAAAGCCACAAATTTGGCCCATACAGGCCGCCGCTGTATAAGAATGATGTCGAAACGATTCCCGTGCATACACATTAGACAAATGCACTTCAATCTTAGGAATAGAAATAGAGCACAAAGCATCTAAAAGAGCAATACTCGAATGTGTAAACGCAGCCGGATTGATCACCAGCCCCTGATACTGTTGCGGCGCCTGTTGAATGGCCTCGATTAATTCTCCTTCATGATTGGATTGAAAAAAAGCCACCTCAAGATTTAAACTTGCCGCATAATCCGTAATAGCTTGATTAAGATCTTCTAAAGTTTGAGCCCCATAAACATCCGGCTCCCGCTGCCCCAACATATTCAAATTAGGGCCATGAATAATTAAAATTGCCATCGTTAACGTGTCTCCTTTAAAATATGATGAATCGCAGCTTGAACCAACTCGCTTGAAATATCGTTTCGAAGGATAACCGTTCCCAACGCCGTCGGCAATACAAAACACAATTTATTATCTTTAATTTTTTTATCCAACGACATCGGCGTAAAAATATCCGCCACAGACAGACCGGAAACATGCAGCGGAAAGCCCAAAGCCCCCAATACACGAAGCACACGATCATACAAATCTTTGGCTACCATTTTAAGCTCAACCGCCATATAAAGAGCAGATATCATCCCAACCGCTACGGCTTCGCCATGTAAAAAAGTGCCATAATCATAGGCCGCTTCAACCCCATGGCCAATAGTGTGCCCAAAATTCAAATGGGCTCTAATGCCTGACTCTTTTTCATCCTCAGTCACAATCTCGGATTTAGCAACACAGGATCGGGTAATAATCTCTGTCCAAAGAGGCAATTGTACTGAGATAGAATCGGTCATTAATACATCAGAATGCGATTCAATAAGCACAAAAAGATCAGGGTCTCGAATGATGCCATATTTCACCACTTCGGCCAAACCCGAACGTCGCTCACGCAAAGAAAGTGTCTCCAAATAATGTAAATCAATCCAAACCAAACGAGGTTGATAAAAAGAGCCAATTAAATTTTTGCCCAAGGCATGATTCACGCCTGTTTTCCCGCCAATAGAGGAATCAACTTGGCTTAAAACGGTTGTTGGCATTTGAATCACCGCAATACCTCTTAAATAAAGTGAGGCCACAAATCCGGTTAAATCCCCAATCACACCACCGCCTAAGGCAATCAAACTATCATGTCTATCCAATTTAAGCCTCAATAAAGACGTAAGTAATAAGTCCACCTGAGAAAGCTGTTTGCTGCCTTCACCTTCAGGCACTTCTAAAATAAAAACAGAATACCCGACAGATAAGAGAACCTCTTTCAAAGGCGTTGCATACAGCAAAAGAGAGGGATGCGTGACAATTACAATCCGTTTCCCTTTAATACAGGATTTTAAATAGGCTGGAAATTGGGATAAATTCTGATAACCCAACACGATGTCATAAGCTTCTGATCGTGAAACGTGAACAGTAGAAATAGCATGTTCAATCATAATAGGGGAGTATATCACAAAAAATAAAAAGAGAGGAGCCTAGTCAAGATAAATGAAGAGAATTTAAATATAAAATACAATAAAATAAAAATAAACATACAAAAAAATAAAATAATGCTATAATCGATAGCCTCTAGATAAAAAAATAATAGCGAAGTATACAATGATTATCAAAAAAATAATATCGAGCTACGAAACAGCCTCATCTGTAGATGATCCTATTTTAACGTGGGCAAAAAAAGAGGGGTATCTTACCCTATGTTCGTTTTCTGAAAAACAGCTCCAAGCACTTCAAGGCGTTATTAAAAAAAAACCACTGCATGACAAATATATAAGCGTAAGCGAAATGATAAAAGTAGAAGAAAAGCCCTGTATTGAATTACCGTTATTTTTTGTCCACTTAAACATGCGTTGCGAACATAATCCCTCTCTTTTAGAATTAATTGTCGCATTTACCGATTTCCTAGAACACAAAAATATTGCGAATGTACAGTGTACACTAAATAATCTAGAAGATTTTAATGCCTTAATTCCCCTACATGGTAAGAATCCCCTAAAATTAAGCCAGCGAAAAGTATAAAATAGGAAGTAAAAG
>CAZIFG010000013.1:0-53177 GCA_964539135.1 uncultured Rickettsiales bacterium | reverse complement strand
AAGGCCGAGGTCTGCAAAACCTCTACCCCCAGTTCGAATCTGGGCGCCGCCTCCAAAATAGGCATTGAAAAACCATCCTAAACGCTCTTTACCAAGCCTAAAATTAAGAGTAAACTACAAGAATCATGGCAAGAAAACGAGAAGATTCAAACACAAAAAAAGCCAAAGGAATTTGGCACTTAGAAACACGGGCAGATTACCAATCTATTGTACGCAAAATACCCGAAAAACAATGGCAAGACCTCACCGGAACAGACCTTTACCGACTCTTTGAACATAAATGGAAAATGGGAGATGTCCAGGCCAAATGGCATGTCAGTCCCACTCAAGTCATTAACAAATTGCGATTGTCATGAAACAAACCCAAAAAAGAGCCCTATTCACCGTATTTTTAATTGTAGCAACAGAACTCATTGGCTTTGGACTCATCATCCCTATTTTGCCCCAAATTGCCATTAAATTTGAATCCAGTAAAATCATGATTGGCCTTTTAATGGCCTCTTATTCTATTGCCCAATTTATCGCAGCACCTATACTGGGCTCCCTATCAGATCGGTACGGTCGAAAACCCATCCTCATTTTAAGTAAAATGGGAACCGTATTTTCCTACATTTTACTCGCCCTGTCGCATAATTATTGGTTGTTTTTAATATCTCGCGTCATTGACGGCTGTACAGGTGGTAATATTTCAGTGGCTCGCGCCTACATTACAGACATTCTTCCCAAAGAGGAACGGTCCAAAGGCATGGCAATCATTGGAATCGCTTTCGGCACAGGATTTATTTTTGGCCCTGCATTAGGCGGCCTTCTCTACGGCACAACCTATGGACATGTCCCAGCAGCCATAGTAGCAGGAAGCTTATCGTTTATAGCCTTAATACTCACCATTTTCTTATTAGAAGAACCTGAAAAACATCATAAAATGACCAGTCCCTCTGAGCATTTAAAAGTAGGCCTCAAAATTCTAACCTCACTTCCTATTCAAGTGATTGCAGGCTGTTACTTTCTATACATGCTCGTTTTTTCAGGGTTTGAAACAACCTTTGCACTTTACAACCACCTCTTATTGGGATTAACCGAAAAACAAAACAGCTGGATGTATGTGTTTGCAGGCATTCTAGGCCTCCTCATCCAAGGTGGTATTTCCAGAAAAAAAGTAGCCTATCCCAAAAATGCCAGCATTCTAGGCTTTATTTTAGCAGGAATCGGATTTATGATCCTTTCAAGAGCCACCACCACCAGCTTGGTTTTAGTGGGATTAACTGTATTTTCATTTGGAATATGTTTTGTAAACACCTTTCTACCGGCCCTACTGACCTTCCATACAGACGACGAACATAGAGGCATTGTCATGGGCGTATACGAAGGCATCGGCAGTCTAAGCAGAGCCATAGGACCACTTCTAGCCTTTTCTCTCATCATGACAGAGCCACAAAGAGGCTACCTCATGTACGGCAGTGCCCTTGTTTTAATTGGAAGTATTCTATACACCGCTCTTAAACAGCGCAATAATCCGCATGCGAGTAAATCGTAAATTTACCCCGTCTCACAAACCCTAAAATACAAATGCCAAAAGACTCCGCAAGCGCTACCGCTTGAGCTGTAGGCGCCAAGCGACTCAAAATAAAGGGGCATCCTAATCGTAACCCTGCCTGAACTTCAAAGGGCGTGATTTTGTCCGAAACAAACAAAATCGTCACCTCCTTGGGCTCTTGAAGTTGCAAACCAAGAAGTTTATAAACCGCATTTTCTTTAGAAATATCTTCAGAAAAATAGACCAGTTCAGTATCCTGAATTAAGGCCGCACTCACTGTAATCGACGTATCTTTAAATAAGAAGGCCCGCTCTTGAATCTTATCCGTAATCTGAAAAACAGCGTCTGCTTTTAATCGTTTTGAACAAGATAACCCCTGAGGTTGAAAAGAACAAGGCGTCCCAGAAAGAGAAAATAAAACCTGATCGCCATCCTGAGTAAGCGACACGACATCGTCTAAGGTAGAAATGCGATCCATCATCACCAAATAGCCCAAAACAAGCGGCTTCAACTGAGAGGATATAGAACGCAACACCTGAATACAAACGCCTGATTCTATTAAAGAAACCTCAGCATCTTTAATTAAAATTTCAGTATTTTTTTTGGCTTGATGACCATCAACACGCATCACAGGAATAGATTGCGTCCACATCTTATACAGAAACTCCTATTTCTAAAATAACCAATGTTTGATCATCATGAGCCCCTTTTTCACCACAAAAATCCGCAACCGCGGTAAAAATAGCCGTTTCAAGAACCTCTATAGACGCCTGTTTATGGTGTTCTGCAAGAGATAAAATACGAGAAAGCCCAAAAGAGTCTCCCTCATCATTCATGGCCTCTGTGATGCCATCCGTATAAAAAAAGAGTCGATCGCCAGGCTGCAATTGACAGGTCTGATCTGTATAGACTTCATTTGGAAACATGCCTAAAAACACCCCCTCCCCAGCAAGAAATTCCCAAGATCCATCCGCTCTTAAAAGCAGTCCCTCAGGATGTCCTGCCGTCGCATACGTAAACACATAGGTATCTGTATTTAAAACACCCAAAATAGACGTAACATGACTGATATCTGAGTTTGAAATAAAATGCGTAATATCGTTATTCGCACGATTAAAAATAACCGACGGTAAGCGATGATTTTGACCTAGACGCGTTAAAATACCTGCCGATAAAGCCATCACCAACGCAGAGGATACCCCATGCCCCGCCACATCGCCCACCATAATGCCTAAATAATTGGTCTTAGCATCCACATATTCAATAATACCCGGAACCTTCTTTTTTTGAGATAACACATGATCCGTATGGGAAACAAAGGCATAAAAATCCCCGCCTAACTCGGCTGCAGGCACACATTTTTTAACCAAATGAATACCAGGAAACACAGGGGGCTCTACAGAAAGAAGGGCCTCTTGAACACGTCGGGCCATATCCAATTCCTTACTCGGTTGACCAGAAACAGAAGACTCTGAACTTAGCCCGACTGGAACAGCCGATGTCTTGCATTTAGGCTGCCAAAAAAAATAAAGCAAAAGAAAAAAAGTACAAAAAAGTACAATACCCAAAATAGTCATAGATCAAAACAGGATACCACAAATCCATCATTTATTCGACTCTTTTAATCTCCTTTCCGAATCATGATTTATGATAAGGATGACGCTCCAAAATACATTTTGCCCGATAAAGTTGCTCTACCAAAAGCACACGAACCAATAAATGAGGCCACGTCATTTTACCCAAGGACAAACAATAAGTGCTCCGTTTTTTTAAGGCCTCTGTAAGCCCATAAGCCCCCCCGATAATAAAAGTAGCACGCCCCAAATAATCGTTTTGAATACCAGAAAGCATCTTAGAAAAAGCAAGCGAATCACAGTGAATACCCGTTTCATCTAAAACAATAATAGCCCCCTGTGTGGATTCCAAAATTTGTAAAATTTGACTTTCCTCATAGGCAATAACATCCGAAATCTGTTTAAACGATTTAGGTACAATTTCGTGAGTATCAATACGCCAATTCATGCGAGAACAATACTTCAAAAATAGAGGTTCAAAGTCAGAATTTTTAAGCTTTCCAATGGCTATCAAGGTTATTTTCATAAGCGAGCCCAGTATACCATAAATTCACAAAATCCATTCAAAATTAAAAAGACAAAAATAAAAATAGATTAAAAAAAATAGACAATAATTAAAAAATATATACTAGAATAATAAATAAAAATATAATACAATCCAAGGCATGACATTATCATTTGATATTCAAAAAATAGCCAAAAACACGCGACTATATTTTAATGATTTTACAGAATTTTTAAATATGGCCTGTGAAACAACCTGGGAACTTCATCTCTATCACACAAGAAGCACATACGAAAAAAAAACAAGCCTGTCGATGAACAACGTACTCGACCCCCAACACAGCCATCCCACATCTGACATAAGATCTGACCTATACGAATTGGGACTCCTTTTTTATTACTGTCTCACACAAACACTCCCTAAAGAAAATAAAAACAAAACCCTGAATTTAAAATTTGAAATGAATCAACTCATCCCTAAAACAATAATTCACATCATTGAAAAATTGTGCAGCTATCATCCAGACGATCGATATCAATCCGCACTAGGATTACATGATGACCTCATCAAATGTCTCGAAAATTGGAAAAAAACAGGAAAGATAAAAGCCTTCTTTTTAGGTGAAACCGACACACCTCAACACCTACGATTTACAAATACTTTATACGGAAGATCTATAGAACAAAAAATGATACACAACACGCTAGAAGACATCCTAAAAGGCGACTACAAAGCCATACTCATTAAAGGTGAAAAAGGATGTGGGAAATCCCGATTAATTCGAGACTGTACCCAAATATTCCAATCAAAAATTCTGACCATTGATCAAACAATAAGCCCCCTTAAAAAAGAAGGCCTAGACATACAAAACACCTTAAATAATGCCCTAGATAATCTATTAATCAAACTAAAGATAGATAAAAAATTAACATGGAATGAAAAAATCAACATACTATCCAACCACAAAATCCCCTTAATAGTACTCATAGAAGATATTCAATGGCTCAAAAAAGAAACCTTTTTATTTATGATTCAACTCATAAAAAATAAAACGCCTTATATCGGTATATTACTAACAACATCGCCATGTTTCTTAGAAAAAGAAATAGAAAAAAAAACAGATATAGAAATACTATCTCTCAGAAACCTAACCCCACAAGATGTATCTTATATGATTCAAGATCTCTTTAACGCAAAAAAAGAAGACACGCTACTTTTATCAAAAATCGTACATAAAAAAACAAACGGAAACCCAGGGTTCATCATTCAATTTCTTCAAGAATTAAATCAAGAGAAAAAAATAACCTACAAATTCAAAGATAGAAAGTGGCACTGGGATCACGAAATACTAAACAAAACAAATGTAACAGAAAATGTAGCACATACACGAATTGAAGTCCTAAAATCCCTACCCCAAAAAACCCAACACATTTTACAATTTGCGGCCTGCATAGGCGTCCAATTTAAACTCATTGAATTAAGTGAAATCATAAAGCTTTCCAAAGAAGAATTAGAACTTTTATTATGGACCGCAACACAAAAAAACATTCTCATAGAATATTCGATAATCACAAACAGCATCCCTGAACTGCATTACAAGTTTTCACATCCCTTGATACAAGAAAAATGCTACAGCAGCATACATCCCGGTCAAATTCAAAATTATCATTTTAAAATATGTCATTACTATATTGAAAAAAAACCACCGATAAAAGATCCTCTAACGCTATACCAAGCGGCCACTCAAATTTTAAAAGCAGAAGGATTAGCAACAAAATCGCCTCATCATAAAAAATACAGCACCCTACTCTTAGCGGCTGCTACAGAAGCAATACAATCAGGAAAAAAAGAATCCGCTCAACTCTGGATAGACGCCTGCAAAAGAATATCTCCGGGACAAAAAATAAACCTAAAACCACAGGAAAAACATCCGTTTCAAAAAAATCCACCAGAAAAAAAAGAGGAGAAAAAAGAAAGCAAACTCACGTTCATTCAAGGCGCCATGATAGCCCCCATCAAATATAGCTTACCCCACGGACTCTATGCATTAAATAAGAGTATTAAATATGCCATAAAAGAAAAAAATGAATCTGAATTAAATAACGCATTAAGCCTAAAACTATATTATCTATATCTAAGCAGTGCTTCCACCCCTCGTTTAAATAAAGAAATCACGCAAGCAATCCAATTAATCAAAAAAAACACCTACAAAAAAGAATGGCAACACCTACATACCTTATTAAATTATCTGACAAATCCAACAACAAAATCAGAAAAGCCACTCCACCTAGAAATTCACAAAACAAAAAACTATTCATCCCTGATCATAAATATGGGAATATTGGCATTAAATTACCAATTAAAAAATCATATGAAGGTCATCAAAATAAGCGATACGCTAAAAAAAGAAACCCCCCTAACAGAAATTTATATAGATCCCATTCTCACCTTATTCAAGGTATTAGCCCTATGCCAATATTACAAAAAATGGAATAAACTCCCCCCAAAGAATCAACAATTCATCAAAAAAACTCAAAAAGAAAGCAAGAAAAAATTAAAAGACACAGAGCCCAACACACTGCACATTTACCTTACCATTCAAGCTGAAATAGAAGCGCTAAAGGAAAACAACGAAGAAGCGCAACTATTCTATGAAAGCGCCCTATTTTGTTCCAGAAAAAACAAACTTTCTAACTTATTATTAATCCTATACGAAAGATCCATTGTGTTTTACACGAAACTCAATAAAGAAAAAAATGTCATCCACTATACATCTCAATACAACCACTTAAAACAAATCACGACCACGATGAATTAAAAATAGTGTTTAAAAATAGATATAAAAAGACAATATGTTCGAAAAAATGCAAGAATTGAAAATTATTTTCACGATCAAAAAATAAAAGAAGTTTATTCTTTAATAGAATCTTGATACAATACCTCAAAATTTACAATAGCTATCGGAGAAAAAAGTGGAAAAATTTGGTCCATACCTAAAATTTTTAAGAGAAACACGCTCACGAATGTCCCAAACACAGATGGCATCAATGATTGGCGTATCACAAAGATACATCAGTCAAATCGAAATCTGTGCCTCACAACCCCCAACAATAGATCTATGTTATAAAATTTGTGAATGCCTCAAACTCAATAAAGAAGAAGAAAAAAAACTCTTATCCTATGCCGCCACAGATAGATTTAGTAACAACAAATCCAATAAACCCTTTATTAACTTTTTACCTCAATTTGAAGAAACACCATTAATACCCAATCCAAACGACTCAAATTTAGAACAAACCACTTACAGAAATCGATTTCTCATCCAATGGGAACTTGAAAATGAAACAACACTTCATCCAGAATTACAAAACACACTTAAAAACATTCTCATTGGAGAAATGAGCACCAAAGAATACACCATATTAGAAATTAAATTTTCAGAAAATGAATTAAAACTCATTTTATCCATCAGCTCTCCTGATTCCAGTATAAGAAGTATCGCAAATAAAATAAAAGCCAAATTAGGAAATATCAAATGGCATCCTTATACTCGAATTATGACCTTAGATCCCATTACAGTGACCCTATCTTCCAGCTAGTGTCTTCACTTAGAAACCACATGAAGCGTATAGGACATCGAAGACACAAGTATATTCGTTGTTGAGGAAAAAATCTGAATAGACAAAGTAACAGAATCACTTAAATATTCTCGTTCTGATAAAATCAACTCTCCAGTGGAACTCCCTACAAAAGGACGTGTAATAGAGGCCGAAAGAATAGACTGATTATAAAGCAAACGAATGGGAAGCCCAGAAGAATCCTGAAAAATCAGTTTATAAGTCCCACCCATTTCAGGATCTAAAGATGAAATACCAAAATAAAAGGGGTGGTCTACGCTAATATTACGGGTTGAAAGCTGATAGGTATAATTGCCAATCGTACGAGATTCCCCCTGAGACAGAATTTCAGCAATAGAAATCCCGCCTTTTTGTCCCGGAGATTCTAACCCCGAAGTGCTTGAATTCGATCCACAAGAAACCAATAAAAGAGATAGTCCCAAAAAAAGGATATAAAAATAAATCATAAAACATCCCCCTTATTAAGCGATTTAGATACAGTGGATGAATTCAACTTAAGTTGAGTCTCAATAGCATCAGCCGTCCCTCCAAACCGTGTAGAATCAATATCTTGATTGACCTGACTTCCTATCTTTTTCATAAAATCCTCCCAACCACCTGAAAAAGAAACCGGCATTTTCTTAGAAACGATAGCTGAAATAGCACTCACATCCAATCCTTTCGAGGGATTTGAAAAGAAACGAACAGCCTTATCATAAAAATTGCCGGCGACATGCCAAGCATCTGAAACCGTTTTCCATTTTAAATAGGGCTTCACTTTATCAACATCAGAAGCCTTAATATCGATAGGATCAAAATCAAAATTCCAGGGGGATAAACGGTCATATCGTGTAACATCCGCCCCCTTATCCTCTCGAAAAATACCAAGATTAGACAGCCCAGAATCTGTTAAGACCACACCGCCAACCTTAAGCTGTCCCGGTCCAAAAACAGCATGAGAATCCATCACTTTATTGGCATTAGTTAAAGAAAGATCAGAAAGTGTACCACGCGTCACCTTATTATCAGAAAATTCAAGTTTAAGACCAACACCAAATTTATGTTGATCATAAACATTAACAAGAGATCCAACATCTAGATAATTCACATCAACAAGCAATCCGGTAGAATTAGGGCCAGAAGTCAATGTAGCCCCCTTTAAGTGCAAGGTATTGGCAACAATTGTCCCTCCATTAAGCCCCACAACATGAGAACGAGAGTTCATCCAAAGGCGATCACTAGAAGATTCCGTATAGGTAAACCCAATATGAGAATTCCCCAAAGATAAAGAATCAGATCCCGATTGCATCACTTCACTATCCTGAGCAGAAGCAATATCTAAAATGCCACCAACCGAAACATTCAAACGGCCTCCAAGCAAGTCAACCCCTACCAAATGGGCATCTTGTTCACTTTTCAAAGTCACCACGCCATTTTCAGCACGAATCAAACTATTAACCGCACGATTATGGGTACGGGAATCAAAGGATTTGGATGTTTCCAAAGATCCCGACAAAGAAAAAGAAGCTGCCGTAGTCCCCCCATAAGTAATGGTTTGTGAATGAGAATACTCAGAAAATTCTAACTCACGAGATTCATATCCAGCCCCTATAAAAAGAGTACGTCCCAAAAGATCTATATTGCCCGAATTCGCAAGCAAAAGAGACCCTTTTACAGATAATTGATTACCAGCATCAAAAACCAAATGCCCCATTTGACTTCTAATATCAGAAAAAACCAAAGAATCCACATGCTCCGAAAAAGAAGAACCACTTTCTTTTCGGGTTACAGAAACCTCTCCATAAAATCCATACGTAGCCGAACTAGATCCCGCTTTAACCGCGGATTGAACTATGCGAGCAAGTTTGGCAATTTGAACCAAAGTTTTATAATATTTAATAAGAGCCTTCCCTTTCTCACTATAAGTATCCGCATTCTCATAAGAATCAGAAGCCTCTTCAACCGAGGTAACAACCGTATCGACCATCCCCGCCCATGCATTACCAATAGTAAAATTAACGGCCGTAGAAATAGATTTTAAGGTACTGGTTACAGAAGAACTATCATGTTGATTGGATACAAAAACATCTTTTTTAGCCAAAAACAACACATCTCCCATAGCATCAATAACCGAACCTAAGACCGCAATATTGCCTTGACTTTCAAGCAATAAAGATCCCCCAACAGAAAGCAAAGACCTTAACTGTCGAACCCCCAAAGAATCCGTCTCGGACCCATTTCCAGAATTAACCAAACTCAGCGTTGCACTAGAATTTGTACGACTGGTCTGAAAAGAAGCCAGTTTCAAATGCTCTTCTTTGGTTTCCACAGAAGTGAGGCCCGGAGCAGAAGTAATTAAAATCGAATCTCCCGCCGTAAACCGAGCATCTCCTTTAACAAAAACCTTACTCCCAGAAATAATGAGGTCTTTACCTGCCTCATATACCAAATTGGCATTAACCGCAATGATACTGGGCACCAGAACATCCGTTTTATAAGAGTCTGACGACTTATTAGAAGACATCACAATATGATGGGGATCAAACCCAACAGCCGCCATAAGAAAAGTTTGCGGAATAAAAAAAAGGTTCAAACTATTGGATTTGTCAGTAAAACTCGAACGCGTATCATTTGCCGTATACGCCAATTGCGAAATATTTAAAGCCTGTACCAGTGCATTTTTAGCCCAAACGTCCGATCCCAAAATAACGGCATCTCCTCCCGCATGAACAAGAAAAGTACCAGCCCCCAACTCCGAATCCCCTACTTGTATATCGGACCCCTTAGAGGTTTTACGGGTAAAATCTGAAAACTCATAATACGAATCCGTCGAAAACCAATGAGATTCTTCCCAAGCCCTCTCCGAAGAAGAATAATCCGTAAGATAAGACGCCCCAAATAAAGTATTTTTTCCCGAATCAAAATAAGCGCTATCCCCAATTCGCAATTTAGAACTAATCACGTCTATAGAATCCCCCGCACGAACCATCAAATATCGCCCGGATTGAACCAGAGATTCAATAGAATCATCCACATAGTGAATGTCTTTATTTTGACCTGAGCCCGATTGCCACTTAGAAAATATCGGTTTAGGCGCCAAAACAATATCCTCTTGCGCTAAAATTTGAATATCTTGAAGAGCGCGTTGAATAGCGCCCAACGATAAATAATCTTTAGCCGATGAAATACGTAAAACACTCCCAGCAGTCAACTCTGCCTGAGTTTCCAAAGCCAAAACAGAAGGATTTCCATCTCGATACTGCGTAGACGAATCATTCACAATACTCCCCTGGGAAGTAGACAAAGAAAGCGATTGATCTGAATGAACCACCCCCCCTAAATTACCAATAAACTCCTCGGACACCAAAAAAAGATCCCTTTTAGACGACAAGGTTCCTTTAGTGTTTAAAATCCCCTGTTCAGCAAAAATAGAGAACTCCCCATCCGACTGCATAGTACCCGAATTGGTCAAAGTAGAGGTAGAACGAACCCCCAAATTGCCCCCAACCCACAACACACCTTGATTATAAATCTGATTCAAAGACTCCACAAAATTATAGGTATAAAAAGACTGATTTTTGAGTAAATAGGAAAATGTATAAAGCTCACGTTTACCATCTCCTAACAAAGAAAAACGTTCATACGGATGAAATCGAGATAAAAAAGACTTTAATTCTGGTTTAGAATCAACAACACCTCTATTCTCTACAAAGTCTCCTTTTATAAACACTTCCGAACGCGACAAACGCTCATCCACATGATGCGGAGTGCGTTCATCACTGGTATAAAGAACCACGTATTTATTACGATAAGAATCGTACCATAGTTGTTCATATTTATTAGATTTCTCATAATCTACAGACTGCCATTCTTCTGAAATACGAACTTCATGTCTCAATTGATCCAAATAAAAATGACGCCCAAAAGATAAACGCCCTTTATTATCAAAATCACCATACAAAACAAAACTGCCGTCATTGTTAACAGAAAGCGACGCCTTCTCATCATTCAAAAACCGTCCCCCTAATACTGCCAAAAAATTACCGTCAGAAACCAATTGTCCCTGATTATCAAAATTCCCGGCTGAGGCAACAGAAAGTAAGGAATGAGACGATAAAATTCCTTTATTCGTAATAGAAGGCGCGTAAACATAAAATTCATTACCTGCCTCTAAAAGACCTTCAAAAACAACATTTTCCTTTGAATTAAACTTCAAACCGCCTGTCGCATAAATTTTTCCCTCTGTATTTAAAAAAGAACTACCCACCGAAACATTCAAAATACCAGAAGAGTGTTGAGACAAAACCTGTCCCTGAGAATTATTAAAACGCCCCTGAGTCAAATTCAAATCCAAATAAGTCCCGGATTGAATAAGCCCCAAGCGATTATCCAAAAAAGAAGCATTCATAGGCGGCAACAACGGCTCTGCCTCAATATCTGGACCCACTTGAACCACGTTAATAAATAACCCAGGCGGTAAACTCCCAGTCTGAATATTAGCCCCACTACCAACCAAAGGTCGTGAAACAGGCCTTGTTTCCAGAAGCAATACTGTTAAAAAATCCGAAGAAATCAAACGCCCTTCTGTATTATCAATACCAGGAGAACGCAGTGTCAACGCACCTTGAGACAAAATCCCCCCCTTATGGTTTTGAATGCGATAAGCGTCCACGCCAACAACGCCCTCTGTTAAAAAAAGTCCCGATGAGTTTACAAATGTCGCATTCAATAAAGAAAGATGCCCCTCTCTAGAATCGGTTGAAAAAAGATGGAGTTTCCCCTCAGTATTCAATAAATTTTTATTTGAAAGAAACAATTGATTCATGGAAAGTTGACCATGAGCATTATTCAAATCAGAGCCTCCATCATAGGTTAAACGGCCCAAAGTTCCAATAAAGCCATTAACATTGGAAAAATGCCCCACAAAAAGATTCAAATTATCACCAGACTGAATTTTACCCGAATTATAAAAAAACGAAGGGGTTCTCAATTGCCCTAACTTTAATCCGGTTAGAGTAGAGCCCTCCGATAAAACCATAGACTGGCCTGAAAAAAGAGAAAAATCGCCCCCTGAAAAAATACTGCCATAATGAGACACTTTCCCCGTATTACTGTGAATCAAAAGGTCCCCATCCGATCGAATAGACCCATAATTATCAAAATTTCCTAAAGACAAAAAATGGCTATACCCCGTAGACAATAAAGCCCCCTTATTAACAATAGTATTCGCCTGAATATCCAAATTGCCTTGAACCTGAAGTGTCCCTTGATGTTCATAATCTGACGAAAGGGAAAGCGACAAATCCCCCAATGCCACCAGGATACCCCCCTGATTATTAACCCCTTTTAAAAAAGAGGCTTTAAAAGAATTTAAGCCCCAAACCTGCCCCTCCTCATTCAAAATAGAAGCAAAATGAGACGCCTGAGAATCCGAAAGCACCAACTTCCCCTTTCGGTTATCCAGAACCCCATCATAAGTCAACTGATGAAGCAAAAGCGTCCCCCCAACATTAGAAACCCCTCCCGGCGCATTCACCTCAACAGTGCCCCCTAAATCCAAAACACCCCCCAAATTTTCAATGCGATGAGCATCTATCTTGGCATCCAAAATGGATTGAACTGCCCCTCTATTTAAAAAAATATCACCTGAAAAAACACGAAGGTGATCCGTAGATAAAACACCTGACTGTGCAATCGATTTGCCAAAAATATCAATTTTTTCAGATTCAATCGTTCCCGCCAAACTAAGATCTCCCAAACTTTTCAAATCCATCTCTTTTTCTGAAAAAAGAGCTGTTTTATCTAAAAGGTTCAAAGGGCCATCCGACTGAACATGAATCCCTCCCATCCCCGAAAAAACATGTGTTCGATTCATATAAAGAGTGCCTCCAGAAAACAAATCAATAGCACTGCTTTTTATCTTTAAAGTCTCCGAATCCCCAGGTAAAAACGTCATATCCTTTTTAGAGTGTATCGTTAAATCATCAGAAGCAAACAAAAAACCTCCAGATAAAGAAAGATCCGCACCACTCGATAACACAAGAGATCGCCCCGCCACAGTCTCCCCCTGATGAGTCAATTTCTGAGCCGATTCTACGTTTAAATCCCGAGCAGAATACGAATCACGATAAACAATATCGCCTTCAGCAGTAAGCGTAATATCCCCTTGATCCGACATCAAAACCCCTAAAAGATTTACCCCCAATCCCTTTTCAGTCCCCACCAAACGAATTTGACCTGAAATGATAGATCCCAAAGCCGATGCATCCAAACCAAAATCAGGCTGAGATACCACCAAAGGGGGGTCTGAAAGAGGCGTACTTGTTTTGTGAGTCAAATCAAAAAGCTGTTTTCCAAAATAAATGGATGTCTCCACGCCTCCCTGAATCAATCCATTCAAATGTGTGGCACGCGCAATAATATCAAAATAAGTCGATTGCCTCGCATCGAGTCCCAAGTAATCCACAAAAACATCCCCACGAGAAACCGCATACCCGGAAAGCTTTCCTAAAGAAGAAAATTGAGCTTCCCCTGTAGTCAGAGTCACTGACGGCATATTAATAAAAGAAGCCCCATTAAGATATAAGCCATTTGGGTTCGAAAGTACAAAATCTGCCTTGCCCCCAAAAAGCTCCATCTGTCCTAAAACACGACTCACATCGGAACCCGTAACCCCAAACAAAATCAGATCCGCTTCTTTACCCTTTAAATTAGAATTAGCATTCACAACACCCCCTAAAACTGAAAGGTCCTTTTCAAGCGAATTGTTAATAATAAGCCCAGAAGCATCCACATTAAAGGACTTAAAATCATTTTTTGACACCCCTGAATCACTAGGTGCCGCAATATTCACAACAGGAATACCTCTCTCACTTTGACCAGGCGTAGAATGATTTAAGGAATGGGTGTCTTCTTCAATTTCAGCCGCCAAGTAAGGCGACGGAAAAAGAATAGATAAAATAGTAAACCACAAAATAGAATGGCGAAATCTAACACCCAATCGCAAAGACTGAATCAATACCATTTCAAAAACCATAAATAACCCACCTTTTTTAGAATTAAAATGATAGTAAATTTTCAACGCACCCCCTAATAATTTAAATATATTATGAGCGTAAATATTTGAAATTTAAAAAATGGCTGAAAATTTACTATTTTTTAAATAGTATTATAAGTAATAGAATTCTGTCAATAGTTTTAAGTGATAGAAAGAAGGTATTAATAGATCTAAAAAAGATCTAAAATGAATTCTTGATTTCATTTTTTTATCTGATATCCTAGAAAAAGATCTCCACGTAAAATTTTCTTTTATAGAAAGACATCGCAACAAGCACCATAAATGGAGATACAATTTATAGTAAAAGGGGCAAAGCTAAATGGGCCAAATCGACGAAGAACAAAAATCGATAACAACAAACAAATCTGAGCCCACCCCCTTAAAAGCTGAAACCCTCTCATTTACAATTTCAAGTGACATAAACAACAAAATAGAAGAAATAGTAAGAGAGCATCACTTAACAAAAGCAGAGCTATGTGATCACATAAGCACCCAAAAAACAGCGCCCATCAGTTATCCCGAAGTAGAAAACGCCTTAAAAATACTATTAAAGAATGGCGAAATAATAGAAACCCTCATAGAGGGAGAGCTCATCTTAAAATCCATCAAAATGCTGGATATAGAAACGAAAAACTGGTTAACAATAGACCGAAGCATGTCAAAAAATTGGCTAAAAAACAGATCTTTTTTAGACCTCTTTTTTTCAAAAAACAGCAAAGTATTCAATAAAGCCTTTAGATTTGATAGCTTTAATCAAACATACGATCCTTTACCTACCCCTATGGATGTCCAACTAAAAGAAAAAAAATACGCCCTATTTACCTCTAATGATTATTTAGGATTATCCAAACACCCAGACATCATAAAAGCCTGCAAAGATTGTCTGGATCAATATGGACATGGATCCGGAGGATCTCGAATTTTATCAGGAACAACCTCTGTACATACTGCTCTCGAAAAAAAGATTGCTGAATTTAAACACACTGAAGACGCCATCGTCTTCAGTTCCGGATTTATGACAAACTTAGCACTCTTCTCCATTTTAAGAAAAGAAACCCTTATTTTTTTTGATAGTCTCTGCCATACCTCTATTATTGAAGGCATCAAGCTATCCAAAGCCCCTGCGATACGATTTAAACACAATAACATCGCTGATTTAGAAAGCGCTCTTAAAGAAAACAAAGACAGTAAATATAAACTCATCATTGTAGAAGGCGTTTATAGTATGGACGGGGATATCAGTCCTATGAAAGAAATCGTCCAACTCTCAAAAAAATTCAATGCACATCTCGCCGTAGACGAAGCCCATTCGAGCGGCACCATTGGGAATACAGGCCGTGGGGTCAGCGAATATTTTAATCTGAATGCAGAAGATATTGACTTTAAAATTGGAACATTGGGTAAAGCCTTCGGCGCAGAAGGAGGCTACATTGCAGGGAGCAGGCATATTATAGAGCTCATGAAATACACCTCAAACCCTTACTTATTTTCAACAAGTTTACCTGCGAATACCATGGCAGGCACACTTAAAGCCATTGAAATCCTTGAAAAAACCCCATCTCTTGTTAAGAGATTACAAGAAAATTCATCAAAAATCCGTAGCGCCTTAGAAAACTTAGGCTTTAACATTGGACTCAGCGAAACCCACATCATACCCGTCATTATTCCGGATGAAGCCAAACTCATTGCCTTTCAACATGAATTAAAAAAACAAGAAATACTTGTCAACATCGTCATTTTTCCAGCTGTCCCCATGAAAGAATCTCGTTTAAGGATTAGCGTATCCGCCGAACACACAGAAACACAAATCAACACACTACTCAGTGCATTTAAAAGTCTAGGTCAAAAATATGAACTCATTAAATAGGATATTTATATGTTACTAATCACCTCTCTTTTCGCGACCTGTTTCAACCTTATAATCGTCACCTTAGTATTACTTAAAAATAAGCATACGCCTTTAAACAGAGCCTTTAGCGGCTTTGTTTTAAGTTTATCGCTTTGGATTTTTGGCGACTATGTCCAACTAACATCGCTTATACACCTATGCTCTCCTCTATTTTGGGTTAAAATGGCCCACATCGGCGCCGTATTCACCCCCTTTTTTTTAATGACCTTTGTTTACCACTTAAACGCACATCCTAAAAACAAAAAATGGACCGGCTATTTATTGGCATCTGCACTCATTTTTATCGCAGATATGATCAAATCTCGCCATTTTATTCAAAGCGTAACTCTAAAAAACACAACCTTAATAACAGAAATAGGCCCTTTATATTATCTATTTTTAATCAATGTATTAGGTGTATTATTTTATAGCTGCTATTTACTCATCAAAACCTATAAAAAAACCCATCAAGCCCAACAAAAGGCACAAATTCGATATTTTTTCTTTGCAACAAGCGCTATTTTAATAGCCACTCTTTTCTATTTTCCCACCCTAATATGGGGCATTAATCTGCGATTAGATAATTTATTTTTATCCCTATTTATAGGCATTATCGCCTATTCCATTACAAAACAAAAACTCATGGACATCTCTGTTGTTATATCCAAGACAGCCGCTTATGTAACAACCTTAATCCTGTATGCTTTAGTATGGGGATTATCCCTCAAAACCATCTTATATTTCACAAAAAATCTCCCCTCCTGGTTTATATTTGCATGGTCACTCCTTTTAACAATAGTGACAACATTAACACATGAAAAAATCAAACTTCACCTCATTACAACAACCCAAAAACTATTTTTAAAAGGAAAATATAACTATAAAAAAGCCCTTATTCAACTCTCTTCAGAACTGGGAAATGCAGGACAATTAGATGAAATCGTTAACATTCTAAATCATAACTTTCTCAACAATATTGAAATCTACCCTATTTATGTATTTTTCCCTGAAGGCTATACAGAACGACGAGATATTTCTAGCCATTTGTTATACGCACCCTCAAGTTCAAAAGAAACAGAACCAATCCCCGCCCTTTCATTTAATGAGCTCGGAATCGAAAGCTCCAACGAAATTATAAAAGTGCTTAAAAAAGAACAAGGCATCTTAATCACAAAACAAGCCCCAGAAAGCATTAAAGCCGAACTCAAGGACAATAAAATCGAGGCTTTAATCCCTTGTTTTAATCAAAATGGAGATATCATAGCCCTAATCATGGCGTGCAAAAAGCTATCAGGGGATACCTTTAATGATGATGATATCGACCTATTCACATCCATTTCAGCAACACTCCCTCCCATACTCCAACGCATCAAAGAAGCCCGTGTCTCAGCGGAAATGGATGTTGCTCAGCGCATTCAATTGGAAATTCTACCCAAAAGCCCAACACTCCCCCGCCTAGAGCTATCCTGCCACATGAACCCTGCCGACGAAGTAGGTGGCGACTATTATGACGTCTACAATTTTGAAGGCCAAAACTGGATTGTTTTGGGCGATGTTGCAGGTCATGGAGTAGGTTCAGGACTCGTCATGTTCATGGTTCAATCCATTATGGCGTCCCTTATTTATTCCAATCCCAAAATTGCCCCAAATGATCTCAATTACAATGCCAATAAAATTCTATGTAAAAACTTTAAACGTCTTTTAGATGGCGGCCGCCCCATTACCATTTTAACCTTAAAATCTACAGATAGCCGCACCTTCGAAATCAGTGGTAGCCATGATAATTTCTATATTTACAGAAGTGCCTCCAATACCATTGAAGAGAAGAAAGTAGAACATTTCCCCTTTGGGCTGGGATTTGACGAAGATCTCCCTAAGGATATTTTTGAACTCGATACCATCACCTTAGAAAAAAATGACATTTTACTCCTTATTACAGATGGGATCACAGAAGCCTTCAAAAACGGCTTAGAATCTGAAGAACAATATGGCGAAAAACGATTGAAAGCACTATTAGTCCAGCACCATGACAAGCCTGTAGAAGAAATCAAATCCCTTATTTTAGCCGATCTAGATGCCTATACCCAAAAAATTTACTTCGATGATGTCACCTTTATTTTAGCGAAAGCAATCGAATAAAAACACAGCCCCCCTTTTTTGTTTAAAAAGATCTTAACATGGGTATAGAAGCAAAAAAGGGGGGAATCCCATGAAAACCTTAAAAACGATATTCAGCACATTAACCATCGCCACATTTTTAGCATCCAATCTATTTGGAACAGCCGAAACACTACCCAAAAAAGTTTACAGCTTTCAGAATACACTATCCCGATATAGCATCGACAAAATAGGTGTTATAGAGCCCGATAGCAACACAAAAAAGTGGGTATCTCCCTCAGATTATAAACTCAAACATATTCCCGTATACGCAGGATATACAGACTACGTAGACTGGGCAAATTTTCGCAACATTCAAATTGCCGACTATTATACCGTTCAAGAACATAACATCGATTTTGGAGTGGGCATTACAAATAAATTAACGATAGGCGTCACGCTACCCTTAATTCAAAAAACCTTAAAATATACAGATGAATACGTTGCAGCAACAAAAGAACTCGAAGCGCTAGATCCTGACAATAACATTGTAGCGCCCAACTATGCGCGCGCCAACGGCATAGGAGACATCACACTCGGATTTAAATATAGAATTTCAAAACCACTTGCCTTTGCTGTCAGCTACAAAGGCGGTATCCTGAATACAGGTACCGATGAAAAAGAAAAACGATACAAAGATGGAATTGAAGAGCTTAAAACAGGAACCAGCGCCACACTGATCACACATGCCTTGTTTTATGATATGAAAATCGGAAAACACCTCATAGAATGGACAGCCGCATATGAAAAATCAGATGTAGATTATGAATATAGCTTAGATAACAATTTTTACGTCGATAGAGGGGATACCTATACCTTAGACGCATTAAGCAATTTAAATCTAACAAAAACCATTTCGCTGACACCCCAACTGACATACATCGTAACGGAAAAAGACGCCATTAGAAATGAGGTTACTAACAGGTATGAGGTTTTAGACAATTCAGACTCCCAAACACTCTTAACGGGACTCACATTAAAATATAGTCCTGTCGAATTTTTTAACATTTTTGTAGGATATACCTACACCGCCTATCAAAAATTAGCCGTATCTGACACCAGAGCCTATACAACCCCTTCGGGAAGTCCCGGATACACAAATGGGGCCTACGATTTCCCAGGAAGGCTAGGCATTAACAGCTTCATAAAATTTGGCGCCACACTATATCTTCAGTAAGGCTAAAACGCCTCTAAATAAAAAGAAGACGGTCAAAAAATAGACCGTCCATTTTTATTTTAAGAAAAATAACGTATACTAACAGGACCATGAAATTTAGACTACGCCACATCATTTTGACCTGTTGTTTAATCTTAAGCCCCCTAATTTCTAACATACAGGCGTTCTCTCCTCCAAACCATACCGGATATATCACAGATCAAGCCAATATTTTATCTGCAGATCAAAAAAATCAACTGGCAAGTATGTCCAAAAAATTAGAAGCCGTCAGCGGCGCACAAGTGGCCACCCTCATTGTCCCTTCTCTAAAAGGAGACACCATAGAAAACGCGGCAGAAAAAACCTTTAAATCCTGGGGTATTGGGCAAAAAGAAAAAGACAACGGTGTTTTATTTATCATTGCCATCAATGACAAAAAAATGAGAATTGAAGTCGGATATGGGTTAGAGGGCGATCTTCCGGACGGAAAAGTAGGTGCCATTCTAGACCAATATGTCCTGCCATATTTCAAAGCAGGCAATTTATCCCAAGGTATTATATCCGGCCATCTGGCCATTATCGGCACACTCAATCCAAAAGTACTGGATCAAGCTCCCGATGCGATGCCACAAAATCAACAGGTTAAACAAATGAGCCCAGGCGAAGTTCTGATCTTGCTTATTCTTCTAATTCTCATTATCATAGGCATGATTATCAGCCCAACGTTTAGAACTTTTGTGCTCCTCATGCTCTTATCAGGCAGAGGTGGTAGCAGAGGAAACGACGGATTTGGCGGATTTGGTGGTGGCGGATCAGGCGGCGGCGGATCAAGCCGAAGCTGGTAAAAAAGGACAAAAAATGAAAGAGTTTATAAGTAAAAACAAACTATGGATTATTATTGGAATCATCGCACTCATCGGATTTTGGGGATTTTCAGCACGAAACAGATTTATTTCCATGAATGAAAATATAGACGGCTCATGGGCACAAGTCGAAAATCAACTCAAACGTCGTTACGACTTAATTCCAAATCTTGTAAATACCATTCAAGGCGTAACCAAACAAGAAAAAGAAGTTTTTGGAAAAATTGCAGATGCACGAGCCCAAATGGCCGGAGCAAAAACACCTGGAGAAAAAATAGCAGCCTCTAAAAGCATAGAATCGGCACTGTCCAGATTATTAATGGTCGCAGAAAATTATCCGCAACTTAAATCTGTAGATAGCTTTAATAGACTCATGGACGAACTAGCCGGAACTGAAAACAGAATTGCTGTAGAAAGACAACGCTACAATGACGCCATTCGAGAGTACAATAAAGCCATTAAATTATTCCCCAAAAACATCATTGCAAACATGATGGGTCTAAGTAAAAAAACTTATTTTGAAATCGAAGAAAAAGAATCGGCAACACCTCAAGTAAAGTTTTAAAACACACCCCCTAAGCCCCTCTTTTTAGAGGGGCTTTCCTCTACCCTTTTTTTTATGAGAAAATAAAAAAGAAATAAAGAAAAATTTGTCAATTGCAAACATAACAAAAAGATGGTAAACTGCTCCATTATGAGCAAAAATGATGAAATAAAGAACTTTGGTTCTTATCTAAGACAACTGCGTTTAAAAGTAAGACCTAAAAAAATCACCCAAGGAAAAATTGGAGAGATTTTAGGCGCAACACGTCAATATATTGACCGTGTTGAAAAACAAAAAGGGAACACAACCCCACCCAAATTAGAATACCTACTCAAAATTTTAGAAGTCCTCAAAGCAACGCCTCAAGAAAGATATACGTTTTTGTGGCTAGCCTTTAAAGATCGTATTCATACCAATTGGGACCTCTATAGAATTTTACACACCAGTAGCCCGCTCGAAAATAAAAGAGTCCCCTCAGAACCCAGCGCCATTGCACGTCCCATTGACGCCGTGGTAGAAGATTGTTGGTACAAAGTGCAATGGGTATTAAGCACAAATAGTGGTGATTTTAATGAAAAAAATGTGACAGAAATTCATAAGCTATGTGAAAAAGCCATCACAGAAATGGATATTGAGCTTCGAGAATTAGTCATCACAAAAAATGCCTTAGAAGCCACCCTAAGCATCCCAACGCATTTAACCGTGGGGGATTGTATTAATGGGTTAAAAGTAATGACATCCAGAGCAATCCGAAACAGCTTTCCGACACTGAATTCAAATGCCCAAACAATATGGGAATCAGGATATGGGATAAGAAGTGTCATTGGCATTGAGTTAAATGAAAGCACAGAACCCGTAATCGAAAAAAAACTGGTCATTGGTTAATTTAGAATCAAACCCAATTTATCTCTATTTTTTTAGTCTTGAGACACCCATTGAAAAAGAGTGCCTATACAAAGTCTTGTGCCCACATGAATATAAAAACATAGAAAATGGGACTGTTGCGAGGCGGCGCAAAATAGAAACCTTATATCATCGAAAAAAAATAATTGCCGAGCATTTAAAATGCCCCCCTCAAGCGCTACAATTTATAACCAGTAAAACTGGAAAACCAAAACTCATTTACCCCAAAATAGAATCCCCTTTTTATTTTAATCTAAGCCACAGCGAATCATTGGGGGGCCTTGCAATAGGAGCCACCCCCTTGGGAATTGATATAGAAAAAAAGAAAACCCGTTTTTTATATCAAGAAATCAGCAAACGAATCTTTAGCGCTGAAAACCACCATTCCATGATGGACGAAAAAGACACAAATGCCGCTTTTTTTAAAGCATGGACACAACATGAAGCCATTACAAAATGGAAGGCCAAAACCCTGCTTCAGATCAAATGGCCTCACCGGTTTAATTTCCATAATACTGATTTTATATTTAAAAATTCAGTCCCCTATCCAAAATTAAATGGACATCAAATGCAAATCATTTATAATGATAGCAATTTTGAACTTTCTTTAGTCTACGAAGGCGAAAAAACAAAAATCGATCCCATTTTAGATAAAAAAATGTTTAAAGGAATACAACTCAGGGTATAAAAAAAGAGAAACACAGCACAAAGGGGTTAGTGACATGAATCTAGATTACAGTTTAAGCTTTAAAAATGACCATTATGTCACCCTAGAAGGGACATTTAGATTCCAATCCCCAGATCACTACAAACAGTATTTCGAAGATATCGTCACTAAAATGAGTGCGGCATCCGAAGAATTTGTCATTGATTTAAAAGCAGTCAAATTCATGAACAGCTCGGGCATTTCATCTTTAGGAAAGTTACTGATCACAAGCAGAACGCTCAATAAAAAAATAAAACTACTCGCAAGTGAGGAAATCCCTTGGCAAGCAAAGGGTCTCAAATCCTTTGAAAAACTAAGTCCTCTTATTACGGTTACCATCGAATAGGAGTGAGCACATGCAACTCACACAATTTGGATTATACGCCGAAAAAGAAACCGAAAAAACATTAGATGCAGAACTGAGCATGGATTTCGTCATCCCCTTAGAACTCATCGGAAACAACACCGAAAAAAATTGGGATAAATGTGGCTTAATTGCCAATTTTTTTGGAAACTATCAAGCACATAGTTTTAAAGAAAAAGAAAAAATAGAATCTGTTATTTCAACCATCGCCAATGAATTACTGGAAAATGCCATCAAATTTACAGCCGACAAAAATAAACTCGTCAATATTACACTTAAAAAATACAAAGATGAAATCACACTGGAAACGGTAAACCTCGCAAAAAGAAAAAATGTAGAAGATATCCATCAACTCATTGAATCCATCCAAAACAACGACATAGAAAGTTTGTTTTTAGCTCAAATTGAAAAAAATGCTCTAAATGAAAAATCAAGCGGTTCAGGCGTCGGTATTATTTCTATCATTAAAGATTACAATGCCAAACTGGGCATTAAAATCGAACCCACCATACAAGAAGATATTTTTGATATTTATATCAAAATTAGCCTTTCAGAATCTACACTTTTAGATCTATAACAAAGCTGTTGCAAAACGCCTAAAGAGATCGAGACAGCGTCACCATTTCAATAGCCGCATACGCCGCATCCGCACCCTTATTACCCGCTTTGGTCCCTGCCCTTTCAATGGCCTGCTCAATAGTGTCCGTGGTCAACACCCCAAAAATAACAGGTTTTTTCAAGGAAAGCTGAAGAGATTGAAGGCCGGAAGCACACTGAGAACATACATAATCAAAATGAGGTGTCGCCCCTCGAATCACCGCACCTAAAGCAATAACGGCATCAATCTTTTTATCTTTTTCCATTAAGGTCTGAACTGCAAAAGGGAGTTCAAAAGCACCTGGAACATGCACAATAACAGGCGGTTCTGAACCCATACGCGCTAAAGCATACACCGCCCCTGACAGTAATGACGTAGTAATAAACTCATTAAAACGCGCCACAACAATACCGACAGAAATGCCTTGTCCTAAATATGTCCCCTGATACGACGTCATAACCCTATACTCCTTAAGTTAAAATGGTACCATCTCAGAAATATGAATCCCAAATCCCTCTAATCCTACCACCTTAGCCGGCTTAGATGTCAATAGTTTCAATTCCTTAATACCTAAGTCTAACAGAATTTGAGCGCCAACACCATACTCTCTCACTTCTGTAGAAGGCGTAGAACGAGGGGATAAGGATAAAGTCCTATCCAAATCACGTCGCATGTATAAAAAAGCCCCAGCCTCTTCACATCCAATACATTCAAAAGCATGGTACAAACGAGACCCTAAATCATCCACCAAGCCTGAAAAAACATCGGACAAGGTAGATTCTTGTTGAATACGAACCAAAAAGGGCACATTCGGCTGAGGCGTTCCTTTAATAAAAGCCAAATGCGTAGCGCCCGTAATCACATCTGAATAGGTAAATAACTTAAAGCTGCCAAAACGAGTATCCACAGACGTTTCATTTAGCCGCTCAATAAAACACTCCTTCTGAATACGATATTTAATTAAATCTTGAATAGTAACAAGCTTCAACCCGTGTTCTGCAGCAAAAGGAATTAAATCTGGAATACGTGCCATTTCCCCATTTTCATGAATAATTTCACAAATAACCCCCGCTGGAGATAAGCCCGCTAGGCGTGCCAAATCTACAGCAGCTTCTGTGTGTCCCGCTCGTTTTAAAACCCCCATTTCTCTGGCTCTTAAGGGGAAAATATGCCCAGGCGTTACGATATCATGATTGGTAGAAGCCGAATCAATAAAAACCTGTATGGTTTTTGCCCGATCTGCCGCTGAAATGCCGGTTGTCACGCCATGATGACGGGCAGCTTCAATAGAAACTGTAAAGGCTGTCTTCATAGACTCTTGATTGTCCTTAACCATATCCTCAATATCAAAACGATCTAAAATCTGATCTGTCACAGGCACGCAAACAAGGCCTTTTCCATATTTGATCATAAAATTAATAGCATCAGGCGTTACAAAATGAGCCGCCATGACCAAATCACCCTCATTTTCACGGTCTTCATCATCCACAACAATCACCATGCGGCCATTGGCAATTTCATTAATCGCATCTTCAATAGAGGCAAACACAGACATAACTACTCCTTTTTTAATCCCGCAGGCAAGACAGTCATAAAACGATGTAAATATTTTCCCATAGGATCAAATTCTAAATTAACCTCACGCCCAACAGAATAGGTAGAAATAATCGTCTCAGAAAAAGTGTGTGGAATAATATGCACTGTAAAAGAGGTCTGGGTAAGATTAACCACCGTAAGCGAAATCCCATCCAAAGCAATAGACCCTTTTTCAATTAAAAACGGCGCAAAAGCCAGGGGATATTCAATAGTCACCTCATGAAAAGGCCCCTCCGCTTTAAGACTTAAAACCTGTCCACGTGTATCTACATGCCCAGTCACAACATGCCCCCCTAAACGTGTAGAAGGCGTAACGGACTGCTCCAAATTAACCGAATCCCCCCCCTTCAAATATCCAATCGTGGTTTTATCTAAGGTCTCCTTCAAATAGTCCACAGAAAAAGTATTCTCTTTTAAATCCAAAACAGTGGAGCACACCCCATTTACAGATACACTTTCACCCAAAGAAAAAGAAAAATTTGGAGCAAAAAACACCATTCGTCTTCCAAGCCCCAAAGACTCAAACGAAAGAACACGGCCTTGGCCTTCAATCAGCCCTGTGAACATCTCTCACTTTCTCCACATAAGACCCCAAAATGCCATTAATAAACTTAGCTGAATCATCTGTTGAATATTTTTTAGACAATTCAATGGCCTCGTCAATCACAACAGTGGCAGGCGTACTACCTTCAAAAAGTTCAAAAAAAGCCAAACGAAGCAAACTCAAATCCACCGGATTAATACGATCCAAAGTCCATCCAATCGCATACTCTTGAATCAAAGGATCTGCTTTAACCCGAGAATCCCAGGCCCCACGTGCTAAAAAAGAAGCCCAATCCTTGGTATCTTGATGAAAAGCACCCTCCTGAATGTAATCATCAATACTTTCTTCAAGCTTTCCCTGTCTGATCTGAGCTTGATACAAAACCTGCATGGCCAACTTTCGTCCTGTATGACGTCTACCCATTTATGTATTCAGCTCCTGATCCAAAAAATGAGTATCAAAATCACCTGAAATAAATTTAGGATGATCCAAAATCCATTGATGAAAGGGAATAGTTGTCGCAATGCCATCAATAATATACTCATCTAAAGCCCGTCTCGCCCGTTTAATGGCTTCTGAACGATCCGGTGCCCAAATAATAAGCTTGGCTACCAAAGAATCATAATTAGGCGGAATCATAAATCCAGGGTAAACATAACTATCATTTCGAACACCCTTACCACCCGGAGGTAAAAATAAATTCACACGGCCTGGACAAGGCATGAAGCCTTTCTTGTAATCCTCTGCATTAATACGAAACTCCATAGAATGGCCTGTAATGGTAATGTCACTTTGAACTAAATCCAATTCGTCAGTATACGCAATTTTAATTTGCTGCTTCACCAAATCAACCCCTGTGACAAACTCTGTCACAGGATGTTCCACTTGAATACGCGTATTCATCTCCATGAAATAATAATCCCCATTTTTATCAACCAAAAACTCTACAGTCCCAGCGCCTTGATACTGAATACCCTTGGCAATAGCAACGGCAGAAGCGCCCATACGCTCTCTCAATTCGGGAGTCAGAACCGGAGAAGGTGCTTCTTCAATCAATTTTTGGTGACGCCGTTGAATCGAACATTCACGCTCTCCCAAATGAATAGCATGCCCCCGCTTATCGGCTAAAACTTGAATTTCGACATGGCGTGGGTTTTGAATGAGTTTCTCAACATAACAATCCCCATTACCAAAACATAATAAGGCTTCATTACTCGCCAATCTAAAGGCATCCAAAAGATCGGCTTCAGAATGAACTTCACGCATGCCTCTACCGCCACCACCTGCACTGGCTTTAATTAAAAGTGGATACCCTGTTTCCTTCGCAATATCTTGTAATTCTTCTTCAGAAGTAACAATGCCTTTAGATCCTGGAACTGTCGGAACATTGTATAACCGAGCCGTTTTCTTAGCCTCACTTTTATTTCCCATCAATCGAATATTTTCAGGAGACGCCCCAATAAAGACAATGCCATTGGCCGCACAAATTTCACTAAAATCAGCATTTTCAGCTAAAAAGCCATAACCCGGATGAATGGCCTGAGCGCCTGTAATTTCAGCTGCCGCAATAATAGACGGAATATGTAAATAGCTGCTCTGAGGCGAAGCAGGCCCGACGCAAATCGCTTCATCGGCCAACTTAACAGGGAGAGAGTCTTTATCCACTTCGGAATAAACAACAACAGATGAAATTTCAAGTTCTTTGCATGCACGAATAATTCTTACAGCAATTTCGCCGCGATTCGCAATCAAAATTTTACTAAACACTGAAGACTCCTTATTACCCTAAATTTGACCCGAACAGTATAACACAGGGGCACTAAACGCTCTACACTTTGTTAAAAAAAGAGAAGCCATTCAAAAAAAATGGTATACTCAAATGAGTATGAAATCCTACGATGTTATTATCATGGGCGGCGGAATTAATGGATGCGCCATTGCAAGGGAAATGGCCGTACGCGGATTTAAAGTCGCCTTAATTGAAAAAAATGATCTTGCAAGTGGCACCAGCTCCGCATCCTCTAAATTAGCCCATGGCGGACTCAGATACCTAGAACAAGGTAATTTAAAATTGGTATTTGAAGCTTGCCATGAACGAGAACGCCTCTTAAAAAATGCCCCCCATCTGGTTCAGCCCCTCCCCTTTTTAATCCCCATTTATAAAGGTGGCAAGTATGCCAAGTGGAAGCTCAAAATAGGCCTCTGGCTTTATGATGCCCTCAGCAGCTTTCAAAGTACAAAACACCATCGTTTTTTAAGCAAAGAAGAAGCGCTGAAACTAGAACCTAACTTAAATCCTGAAGGCTTAACCAGTGCCGCCCTTTACTATGATGCCCAAATGGATGATGCCCGAATTTGCATTGAATGTGCCAAAGAAGCCCACGATTTAGGCGCAGACATCTTCACTTACACAGAAATAGAAAAAATCCAAACACGGCGAAAAAAAATCCATGAAATTCAGATCACAGATAAAATAACCCACAAAAAAGATATTCTATCAGCAACTCTCTATATTAATACCTGTGGCCCATGGGCCGACCATATTTTGAAGCTCAAAACACCAAAGGCAAAAAAGACACTCTCTCTCAGTAAGGGGGTTCATATTGTAGTGCCAAAACAAACACAAGAACATGCCCTTTTGGTCACAACAAAAACCGATAATCGGGTGTTCTTTATCATTCCCTGGAATGGCCAAACACTTATTGGTACGACAGACACCTTTTACACTTACAATCCAGACGATGTCAGTGTCACAAATGAGGATATAAACTACTTACTTGAAAGTGCAAATCTATATCTTAAAACAGCATTAACACAAGAAAATGTTATCAGCAGCTTTGCGGGATTGCGGCCGCTTATTAAAAGCAAGAAAGCTACCGCATCTGCAGCAACACGTGAGCATAAAATCATCGTGGATAACAATCTCATCACACTCATTGGCGGGAAGTACACTACCTTTAGATCAATGGCCGAAGCCATCAGCAAAAAGGTCTGCAACATCCTGACCCCTGAAATCAAATTCCACTCTTTAACAAAAAATAGACCCCTTTACGGCGGAAAGATGCCCTTATCTATATTATTAAGCGAACACCGATATCAAAAAGCGTCAAAAAAAGCGCCCCTAACACAAATTCAATATGAAACTTTAGTCAAAACCTTTGGATCTGAAACTGAAAAAGTCATTGAATTTATCCAAGAAAACCCAAACGGATTCTTATCCTATAAAAACACAGCCCACCTTCAAGGCACCTTTGAGTACTGCAAAGCCTATGAATTTGTTAAAACAGAAGAGGATTTTGAGCGAAGACGGACAAACATTCAATTATTAAGTGAAGTAAAAACAGAGTAGAGGGATTAAATTTTTGTCAAAAAACAAATCCCTCTGCTCAATTTTTTAATTTATAGAGTACCAGGGCCACTAGCTAAAGAATCAGAACTAGAAGCCCCTGCTTGCGTCCCTACATTAAATAAAACCTCAACAGCATCAAGAGTAAGTCCACTTGAATCACGGGAATCACGCGAAGCGGGTACAGTATAGATGCGGCCATCTAAATAACTTACCGTTCCATCCACTAATATAACATGACCATTCGCGTGCAAGCCAAAACGCCTCTCCTCTTTATGACCATCTAAATAAGTTACAGTTCCATCTACTAACATAGCATCACCATCCGTGTACAAGTCAAAAATCCCCTC
Organism: uncultured Rickettsiales bacterium; assembly: GCA_964539135.1. GTDB lineage: Bacteria > Margulisbacteria > Marinamargulisbacteria > CAZIFG01 > CAZIFG01. The sequence continues at coordinate 23,875 of CAZIFG010000013.1, read as the reverse complement.
GTGTTTCTGACCATCTGAATATGTAACGGTCCCTTCCTTTAAGAAAGGCACCCTACCTACACGATCAAAAGTCCCCTTATGTTTCGAACCATTTGAATATGTAAGAGTCCCTTCCTTTAAGCAAGGCCGACCATCTACACGATCAAAAGTCCCCTCGTGTTTCTCACCACTTGGATATGTAATGGTCCCTAGCTTTAAGCAAGGCCAACCACCTACACTATCAAAAGTCCCCTCGTGTTTCTTACCATCTGAATATGTAACAGTCCCTTGCTTTAAGCAAACCCAACGACATCTATCATCAAAAGTTCTCGTGTGTCTCTGACCATCTGAATATAGATCAAAAGTCCCCTCGTGTTTCTCACCACTTGGATATGTAATGGTCCCTAGCTTTAAGCAAGGCACACCACCTGCACGATCAAAAGTCCCCTCATATAAGGAACCCATATCGCTTCTAATTCCAAAAAAACCCTTGTGTCCCAGGTCGATCCCTTCTACCAGGGTCTGTGCATGCGCTTTAATTGGCGCATATTTTGGGATCTGTCCAAGATCTTTAACTAGATTATACTTAAAATCACCTAGTCTAATTCTTCCAAAGATGTTTTTTGTAATATCAAAAGATTTATTATTAGTAATCAGATATTTTAAACAAGACCGAATACGTGAAAGATCGGCACCTTCACTTATCAGATTATCAACTAACTCTTTGCGAGCCACTAATACTTCATCTATCCGAACATTTACCCGATGAGCATCTGGTATAACCGCACTAGCTGTTATACCGGGAAACGGATATAATATTCGACTACCTGCCGCTCCAGCTACAGTTCCAGCACCTCTAGCTCCCCTTGGAGAAGAAGCATCACTCAGATAACTTATATCTACACCCGCGTCCCCTTCCCCTAATAAGCAACTTGTTTCTTCCCCAAGAGCGCCAGATACCATCCGCTGAATAGAAAGGCGAGGAAGGCGATAAGGCGCTGATAGCATACCTACCTCACTTATAGGTAAAAGGTCTTTATCGCTTGAGTCTTTCCTTGGTTCCGGTCTTGGTTCCGGTCTTGGTTCCGGTCTTGGTTCCGGTCTTGGTTCCGGTCTTGGTACCGATGATAACAATGGCACTCTCAATTCGCTCATAACAAACTCCTTAATATATACTTATTTTTTTACCATTTAAAAAATAAAATTATACAATTTAAAAATATAATAACAATAAAAAATAAAAATGTAAACAAAAAAAATAAACAAACCCATATAAGGCAATGAAAATCAGCATTGTAGTCGTGAACCCAGATTTTAAAAAAAATAAAAATCGGCCCCACCTTCAAGGCACCTTTGAGTACTGCAAAGCCTATGAATTTGTTAAAACAGAAGAGGATTTTGAGCGCAGGCGAACGAATATTGCGTTGTTAGCTGCACAAAAAAAAGATTAAAGCACCTACGACCCTTCGACAAGCTCAGGGTCCGGAAAGCCAAAGCGAGAGTGAAGCGTTTAATATTCAAGGCGAAAAAAAGTCAAAGCCAGCGAGCGCGTGAGCAAAAATCGAGATCGCGAAGCAGCTTGATTTTTGAGGAAGCGGCGATCCCTGTTCGCAGAACAGGAGCGACCGCTTCTGGTGAACGCCTGAGCGGCTCTTTTTGAGCCGAAGGATATTCAATGCTGAATATACTATCGGGGCTTCGACAAACTCAGCCTCCGAACCAACGCCCCTTCGACTACGCTCAGGGCCAGGTAAATACCTCATTCAAAAAAGATCGAAAATTCAACACTTCGGCAAGCTCAGTGCAAGCTACATCGCTCAGCCGCCGAGGGGTGGCGCCTTCGAAAACGTGGTATCCAGGAACCATTGGGGGTTGTATAATATGACCTATGTTTGAACTCATATCCGATTATGTCCCATCTGGCGACCAACCCAAAGCCATCAAAACCCTCACAGAGGGCATAGAGAAAGGCCTTTCCAAACAAGTCCTACTGGGTGTCACAGGATCGGGTAAAACCTTTACCATGGCAAATGTCATCGCAAATCTCAATAGACCTGCTTTGGTCTTGGCCCACAATAAAACCTTGGCGGCTCAATTATGTAGCGAATTTAAAACCTTTTTTCCCAACAATGCCGTAGAATATTTTGTCTCCTATTACGACTATTATCAGCCAGAGGCTTACATCCCCGCCCGCGATGCCTATATCGAAAAAGAAGCCGACATCAACGAAGAAATTGAAAGATTGCGACATAGTGCCACACGATCCCTCATTTTACGACCGGACACCATTATTGTCGCATCCGTATCCTGCATCTATGGCCTCGGCCTTCCTGAAGACTATATTAAAGGCGTCATTCATATTAAAGTAGGACAAGAAATTTCCCTTCGAAAGTTATTTCTTAAACTGGATCAAGTCCAATATCAGCGCAATGACGTCGAACTCAAACAAGGAAGGTACCGCGTAAAAGGCGATACCTTAGACATTTTCCCCTCTTGGGAAGAAAGCATCCTCCGAATCCGATTTTTTGGCGATGAAATTGAAGCCATCGAAAGACGAGACCCCGTCGATCATCATCTCATAGAAACTTATACAGCATTCGATATTTTTCCGGCGACCCATTACGTTGTCAGCGACAATCTTCACGACCGTATCTCCGCCATCAAAAAAGAGTTATTTGAACGTGAGAAAGAACTCCTAAACGAAGGTAAACTTGTAGAAGCGCATCGCATCAAATCCAGAACCCTTTACGACATGGAAATGCTGGCAGAAATTGGCTACTGCAAAGGCATTGAAAATTATTCCAGACATCTTTCCAATCGAAATCCAGGAGAGGCGCCAGGTGTATTAATGGATTTTTTTCCTAAAAACTTCATTACCTTTATCGATGAATCCCATGCAACTGTCCCCCAAATTCGAGGCATGTACAATGGTGACCAAAGCCGGAAACAAACCCTTGTCGATCATGGATTCAGATTGCCCTCCGCAAAAGACAATAGGCCCCTTCGATTTGAAGAATTCGAATCCAAATTGGGGCCATGTATATACGTATCTGCCACACCCGGTCCCTACGAATTGGAAACCACGGCTAAAGACAAAACCCAAACACGCTCAAAAAATTGGAATGATTACTACATTGCCGAACAGCTTATCCGCCCTACAGGATTAGTAGACCCGGAAGTATTCGTAAGGCCCTCTGAAAATCAAATCCAAGATCTTTTAATCGAAATTCAAGCCTGTGTTTCAAAAGAAGAACGGGTCCTAGTCACCACACTCACCAAAAAGTTTTCGGAAGATTTAACTCACTATCTCGAAAAAAATGCCATTAAGGTACAATATCTCCATTCCGATATTACGGCATTGGATAGAATCGACATTTTACACGACTTAAGAACAGGTAAATATGATGTACTCATAGGCGTGAATTTATTAAGAGAAGGTCTAGATCTGCCCGAAGTGTCTCTGGTGGCCATTTTAGATGCCGACAAAGAAGGATTTTTAAGAAATGAGCGCTCTCTGATTCAAACCATGGGCAGAGCGGCACGCCACATTAATGGAAAAGTCATTCTTTATGGTGATAAAATGACAGACAGCATGTCCGCTGCCATTTCAGAAACAAACCGAAGACGCGCAATTCAACTGAATTACAATACACAACACAACATTGTCCCAACCACTGTGCATAAAAAAATAACGGACATCCGAGATCAATCCAGAGAAGCCTTAAAAGAAGCCATCGAAAGCGTTCAAAAGCTCAACGCCAAAAGCAGCACAAAAGAAATCAGCAAACAAATAAAAAAACTTGAAAGTGAGATGAAAAAAGCAGCCGATAATTTAGAATTTGAAGTCGCCGCAGTCCTCCGAGACCAATTGGAACACTTAAAAAACAGATGAAAACCTATACATTAAAACCCATCCATGAAAATAACCCCAACGCGTCCAGTAAACTGCCTCAAAATTTTGAGGAAAAACTCAACCCGCCTCAAAAAGAAGCCGTTTTTTATGGAGACGGTCCCGTATTGCTCATCGCCGGTGCGGGATCAGGAAAAACAAATACCCTGGTTCATCGCGTTGCACGACTTGTAGCAGACGGCATACGCCCAGAGTCGATTTTACTGCTTACCTTTACACGAAAAGCCGCACAAGAAATGCTCTCTCGTGCGAGTGCTATTTTAGACCATCGCTGTGATGCCATATCGGGAGGTACCTTCCATGCCTTTGCAACAAAAGTACTGCGCCAATTTGGAACACCCATTGGATTTAACGAAAATTTCACCATTTTAGACCGATCGGACACGGAATCCCTACTGGGAAAAATAAGAAAAGAAAAAAATTATGGCAAAGGTGAAAAACGCTTCCCTCAAAAAGCAACGCTCGCCAGTATCATTGGAAAAGCAAGTAATACGGGGCTATCCTATGCTGAAATTTTAAGAGAAGATTATCCCCAATTCTACGAATTTAAAGACGACATCGAAACCATTTCCAAAAAATACGCTACCCAAAAAAAGACACTTAATGTCATGGATTATGACGATTTATTGCATCATTTACTCACACTGTTACAAACACATGCCCCTACACGCACATTTCTACAAGGATATTTTCATACCATCATGGTAGATGAATACCAAGATACCAACACCATACAAGCTCAAATTGTAAAACTCCTTGTCAATCCAAAAAACAATATCATGGTAGTCGGAGATGACGCCCAAAGCATCTACGCCTTTCGGGGTGCAAAACATGAAAATATCTTAGAGTTCCCCACGCAATTTCCAGGCACCAAAATCATTAAGTTAGAGCAAAATTACCGCAGCACCAAACCCATTTTAGATCTCAGCAACGCCATGATTTCAGGCGCAAAAAAACAATATCCCAAACACCTTTTTACAGACAAACTTAGCGGCACAAAACCCGTTTATATTGAAACAAAAGATGAACATACTCAATCCCGAATGATTGCACAAAAAATACTCGAACTCAGAGAAGAAGGCGTAGAATTAAACAAAATAGCGATATTAATGCGATCCGGATGGCATTCCAACGATTTAGAACTGGAACTCCAACGCCAAAACATTCCCTTCACCAAATTTGGGGGGTTCAAATTTGTAGAAGCCGCTCATATTAAAGACCTCATGGCCTATCTGCGCATCTTATATAACCCACTAGATAATCTGGCTTGGGATCGTGTTCTCACACAAATTGAAGGCATAGGCCCCAAAGCCATCACACAGATTTTAGACCTTTTATTAAACGCCTTTCAAAACGGACAAGCTCCCAACCTATCCCCCTTAAAACAAAAACCATATATCGCAACCTTAGAGGCCCTGATTGCCCTCGTAACAAAACAAAGAGAGGGGCAAAAAGTCGCCGAAATTCTACAGGAAATCACCCAATTTTATACCCCCTTATTCCAAAATATCTATGACAATCCCCATAAGCGCCAACATGACATCGAGTCTTTAATAGTCATGGCAGAAAAATACACCACTTTAGAAGAAATGCTCACAGAACTAACCTTAGATCCACCATCAAACAGTCAAAGTGACAGCATCGTAAGTCAAAAGGAAACAGAAAAAATAACCCTATCTACCATTCATTCTGCCAAAGGACTCGAATGGCACACCGTCTTTGTTCTTTCTGTGTTAGACGGCTATATCCCCATCTTTCAATCTCTTGGGGACCTCGATCAAATTGAAGAAGAAAGACGCCTGCTTTATGTAGCACTCACACGTGCAGAAAAAAACCTATTCATTCTCAAACCTCATCTTAGCGCCCCCCAACGCGGACAATCCGGCATGCAATTCAGTCAACTCTCTCGGTTTTTATCCGAACTGCCCGATTTCGACAGCTTAGTCGAAAAATGGGCCATCTACGATCCTGAAGACAAACCCTTTAAGGGGCTAGACTTTGACGACTACCCATCACAAGAAATAGATGAGGGCACCTCGGACATGCCCATCCCAAAACGAAAATATTATTTTTAGGATCAGCTGCAAAGCATTACAAATCCGAAAGCCCGGAATTTATACGTCATAAATAAGAACTTGAGGACGAGGATAACACAGCCGATGACAAAAATAGGCATCTCGAAGCCCTTGAGAGCCCCAAGCGATAGGAGTATACTTGGCTCATGCCAAATCGAGACCATACTCAAGCTTATCACGATTACAGACGAAATTATGAGGCTCAACCGCTTTCAAAAGCCGCCCTTTTAGACAATCCCTTGACCCAAACACACAAATGGCTCAATGAAGCCATTGCCTCCAATTTATTAGATCCAACAGCAGCTAGTCTTGCCACAGTATCCCCAAAAGGGCAGCCCTCTAATCGAATGATTTTAATCAAAGAAATCACAGACCATGGTCTGATTTTTTATACCCACTATCTCAGCCAAAAAGGTCAAAATATCGCACAAAATCCACAGGTCAGTCTCTTATTTTATTGGGACAAATTACACCGTCAAATTCGAATTGAAGGACATGCTGAAAAAATCCCACTCGCACACAGTGAGGCTTATTTTAAAAAACGCCCCAAAGAGAGTCAAATCATGACCAGCATCTCGATTCAAAGTCAGCCCATCCAAAATCGAGACACGCTAGAATCTTTATTTGAAGCCAAAAAAAACAAAGCAGAACCCCAAATCTCCCTTCCCGAAAATTGGGGCGGGTACATCATCATTCCCGAATACTACGAATTTTGGCATGGCCGAGAAAATAGACTTCATGATCGAATATCTTATACAAAAAAAGGACCTAATCAATGGATAAAAACACGACTACAGCCATAAAAAAGGGCACATTACTCCTTAATTTAGGATCCCCAGATTCCCCCAGTATAGCAGATGTAAGAACCTATTTGGCCCAATTTCTGATGGATAAATACGTTATTGATTCCCCATGGATCATTCGATTTCTAGTCGTCTATTTGGCCATTTTACCCAAACGCCCAAAAGAAAGTGCTGAAGCCTATCACTCCATTTGGACCGAAAATGGATCGCCTCTGGTTTATATCAGTCAAAAAACACAAGAAAAAGTCCAAGCTAAAAGCCCATCTCCTATTTATTTAGCGATGAGATACGGACAACCCAGCATTGAAAGCGTCACGAAAGCCATCATCCAAGAGGGCATTACAAACTTAAAAATAATCCCCTTGTATCCGCACTATGCGATGTCATCAACTCAAACCGCATTAGAAGAAGTAAAAAAAAATCTAAAAAAAACAACCATAAAAACAGAAATAATACACTCCTTTTACAAAGATCCAGACTATATTAATGCGCTTGTATCCATATCTGAGCCATATTTAAAAAATATAGAGCATCTTCTATTTAGCTACCACGGACTCCCCTACCGACATCTCGTCAAAACAGATCCAACACATAAGCACTGTCAAAAAGTTAAAAACTGTTGTGAAACACCGTCAAACGCACATAACACCTGTTACTTACATCAAACCCGAGAAACCACAAAGGCCTTTATTGAAAAAAGCGGTATAAATGCGCAAAATACCACCATTGCCTACCAATCTCGGCTGGGAAATGATCCCTGGATTACGCCTAACACCGAAGACGTGCTCGTGCAACTTGCCCAAAAGGGGATTAAAACCCTCCACGTCATCTGTCCGTCCTTTGTAGCCGATTGCTTAGAAACCCTAGAAGAAATCAAAGTCAGAGGAAAAGAAGTCTTTCAAAAAGCAGGCGGTGAAGAACTCATCTACATTCCCTGCCTGAACGACGATGAAAAATGGATCCAAGTCCTAAATAAATGGACTTAAAATGTCATAGCCTTGAGAGGCCTCACCGCGAATATTCCATCGTATTTTTTGAATATCCGAAGGTCGTTTAAAATAAGTTTGAATAATCCGTTTTGTAATATTGTCCTGGTTTTGAACGCCGGTTAAAAAGACAGGTAAATACGCAACCGGTTTAAGCTCTTCCCAAGACAATACCATTTGTGACGCTTTAAAAATCCGAATTTCGACCAACGAAGAGCCCGTTTTAGACAACAAATCTGACATCTTATCCTCCGCATTCCTCAAGATTATGATATAATTTTCCCCATGAAAATACCGTATCGTATCATAGTTTTAATGCTTCTTATAATAGGAAGCACCCTCCATGCGACAACGCCCAACAGTCTAAGCCCACTTCCACCACAAGATATTTTAAGATTAGAAACGGCTACCCCCATCGTACAACTCATTATTACAAAAATCATCATTGGAAAATTGGAAATCACCCCAAAAGTTAAAAGCGCCTTTTGGGAACAGTTTAATTATATCAGCCCCTTAACTCCAGACACAAAAAAACGCATTAAAGACCAACTCATAGGACCCCACATTATCTTACTGAGTTATTTTTATAAGGACATGCTCACCTCCCTTTATTTAGAACTTCCCTTCAAAAGCGAGGAACACCAACGCTACGAAAATTATTTAGAATCCCTAGGATCCATTACCGAAAAGACACTCCAAGAACACGAAAAATTAGCGCAAGATATTTTAGGGATGCAAAGTCAAGAAAAGAAAACCCGCGGGACAACACAAAACACACGCGAAAATGTTGAAAAGCTCATGAAAATAGCCATTGAAAAAGAAGGTAGAATTAATCCTTTATTTGAGTAAATCCCTACCCTCCAAGATTGACGATGCCCTACAACCTAGGTTAGAATAGCCCTCTTATACATGCGCCTGTAGCTCAATGGATAGAGCATCAGACTTCGGATCTGCAGGTTGGGGGTTCGACTCCCTCCGGGCGCACCACCAACACAAAAAAAGGAAAAGCCATGATTAAAAAATTGGGATTAGTGCTAATCATCATCGCCATTATCTTTGGGTTTTATGTCAATTCCAGACCCGCTGCTTTTAAATATGAAAAAAGTGGACTCATTCAAGCTAGTCCAGAAGCGATTTATCCCTACATCGTAGACCTCCAAAAAGATCCCGAATGGAATCCATTCGATAAAAACGATCCCACAACAAAAAAAACATATTCTGGAAATAAAGTAGGCGCAGGGTCTATCCTAGAATTTGAAGGAAGTTATAAAACTGTGGGCAGTGGACGTGTCGAAATTTTAAGGACCATCCCAAATAAATCTGTAGAATTAGAACTTGAAATGAAAAAACCCTTTTATGGCCTAAATCTCATCACATACACCTTAATGCCAGAAGGAAGCGCCACGCGATTTACATGGACAATGACAGGCAATAAAGGTTTTATGTCAAAATTAATGGGTCTGTTTATCGATTGTGACACGATGGTAGAAAGCCAAATGGAAGTGGGCGTGAAATCGCTAACAGCTGTTGTTGAAGCACAAAACCATCTGGAACATGATCCAAATACAGAGATACCAGTGGACCAAGAATAGAAGATCCCCAAAAACAGGATCCCCGTGTCTTGGGTCTTTTATACAATCACAGCCGCACTATTACAAACCTTTAGAAATTTAGAGCAAAAGAATTTAAATAAAAAGTTAGACGGTCTCACTGTATCTTGGTCAAGGTTCATAGGCCCCTTCCCTTTAAGTATAGGCCTTGTGTGCTACACCTATTCACAGGTGAGTCCCGGTTTTATTCTAATCTGTTTTATAACCGCCGCCTCTCAAATTCTAGGGAATCTATGTTTACTTAAAACCTTTAAATCCAGAAATTTCAGTATAGGCATTGCCTTTTACAAAACCGAAACACTCCAAGCCCTCCTGATTGGCATCTTATGTTTTAAGGACAGTATTCCCATAAATGGCATCCTCGCCATTATTGTAACCACGATTGGGATTGGGTGTCTCTCTCAACTCAATTTTAAATCTCGAAAAACACTCACGCAATCATTTAAAAATACATCTGTTATTTACGGGCTTCTAACCGGATTTAGCTTTTCAATCAGCGCCTTTACCTTAAAACATGCCTGCACCTTACTAAGCCCGGCGGGACATAATCCCATAAAAACAGCACTCATTGTATTATTATGGGTCATTTTTTTTCAAAATTTGCTTTTTATCAGCATCAAAACACATCAGAAAAGACTGAAAGAAGACCTATTGGCACTCATCAATGCGGAGAATAAATATAGCGCATTAAAAACCACAGCACTCAGCTTTTTTGCCTCTATATGCTGGTTTACCGCCTACGGAATGGGTAACGTTGTTTATGTCAAAGCCATAGGCCAAATAGAACTTGTATTTGCCATAGTCGCATCGCACTTTCTTTTAAAAGAAAAATTAAAAAGAGTGGAGCTCATCGGAATCTTACTGATTATCCTTGGCATTTTATGGCTTATCTATCAAAAATAAAAAATTATTGAGCGATTAATTGATTCGCCAATTGAAGCGACGCCAAAGTTCCTGCATCCGTCCACCAGCCCTGTAAAACATCATATTCACATAATCCCGCTTGAATATAAAAGGTATTCACATCTGTAATTTCAAGCTCACCCCGTTTTGAAGGGATACACCGATCTACAAAAGAAAACACAGACGCATCATACATATAGACCCCAACAACCGCCATATTGGTTTTCGGCTGAGCCGGTTTTTCAATCACTTCCACAATACGAGAACCCTCTAAAGTAGCCACCCCATAACGACTAGGATCTGGCACCTCTTTAATAAGTAAGCGAGCACCTTGAGTTTGTAATTTAAAGGCAGCTACGGCTGAAATCAAATCCGACTCAAATATATTATCACCTAAAACAACAACAAATTTAGACACCCCACAAAAATCACGACAAAGTCCCAAAGCTTCCGCAATGCCGCCTGCTTGATCCTGAACTCTATAGGTAAACTGACAGCCAAAATCCTTGCCTGAACCCAACAATCGAACAACATCCCCCATATGCTCAACGCCCGTGACCACCATAATATCTGTAATCCCAGCTTCGGTAAGTTTTTCAATAGAATGATAAATCATGGGTTTATTACCAACTGGAAGTAAATGCTTATTAGTAACCTTAGTTAAAGGAAATAATCGAGAGCCTGTCCCCCCTGCTAAAATAACACCTTTAATCGATACTGGCATAGTAACTCCTTTTAATGTTGACCATATTGGGTCTGATAATACGACTGATAGGAGCCAGAAAGTACCGAATTAAACCAATCCTGATGCGTTAAATACCAAGAAACCGTACGCTCCAAGCCATTTTCAAACGTGATCGAAGGCGTCCAGCCCCATAAGGCTTCCACTTTAGAAGTATCCATCGCATATCTAAAATCATGCCCTGGTCTATCTTTAACATAAGAAATTAAAGAGTCTGGTTTCCCTAAAATCGCTAAAATAGCCCGAACAACGTCAATATTTTTCCGTTCCGCATGGCCTCCAAAATTATAAATCTGTCCGGGTTCCCCCTTTAAAAGGGTCTCATGAACCCCCCGACAATGATCCTCAACATAAATCCAATCTCGAATCTGAGCGCCATGTCCATAAACGGGTAAAGGTTGATCGTTTTGAGCTCTATGAATCATTAATGGAATGAGTTTTTCAGGAAATTGATACGGGCCATAATTATTAGAACATCGGGTAATACATGCATTCATACCATGGGTTTCCACATAGGAACGAACCAATAAATCGCCGCCCGCTTTAGAGGCCGAATACGGGCTATTCGGTTCCAAAGGCATCGTCTCTGAAAACGCGCCAGTTTCACCCAAAGTCCCATAAACCTCATCTGTTGAAACCTGAACAAACTTAGGAACACCTAAAGCCCTTGCAATATCTAATAAACTTTGAGTGCCTAAAACATTGGTTTCAATAAAGTCACGACTGCCTAAAATACTGCGATCCACATGGGATTCTGCCGCAAAATTAATAATCGCATCAATCGATTTGCCCTGAAGGTGATCCATCAACTCCGACTGATTTTGAATACGGCAATGAATGAACTCATACCCTTCCCAGTCTGAAAGCATGGACAAATTCTGTAAATTGCCGGCATAAGTCAAGGCATCTACATTAATAATTTTAAAGTCACTGCGATAATTCTGGTATAAAAAGTGCAAATAATTAGACCCAATAAATCCAGCGGCCCCTGTAACTAAAAGTGTTTTTTGACGCATTCTATGAAATCTCTCCGACATCTTTTTGAACAACACCTGCTGACATGATAATTTTTGCACTTTCTTCTACCGTCATATCCAAGTAAATAACTTCTGATTCTAAAACATAAATGAAAAAGCCAGAAGTAGGATTAGGCGTAGTCGGAATAAAAACCCCCACTTTATCAGCACCAATATCACGGCCCTGTTTATCTAAAAGACCCACAACAGAGCCTGTCGTCAGATATCCAAGCGCATAAGTTCCCAAACGGGGATATTCCACCAAAACAGGTGTCATCGCTGATTTACCTTGCATATTAAAGGCTTCAATAATTTGTTTTACCGATTTATAAATCATACGAATAATAGGCAACTGCATTAAAATGCCTTCAAAAAATCGCAAGAAACTACGCCCAAAAAAATTACGAGCAAACAAACCCACCAAAAAAATAATAATCAAAGAAAGTATAAAGCTAATGATAATGGGAATTTCCTTACCTAAAAGCGCAGCCGTAGGACCAGAAATCAAATGAACCAAAAACTCAACAAACCAAACTGTAACAAGCATCGGAATCAAAATCATCAATCCATAGGTGAAAATTTCACGAATACGCACAAAAAACGAGGGTTTATCCATAGACGTCATATAAAATATAGTCCTCCTTCAAAAATTTAGAAAAATCACTATACCATAAAAATTTAAACTAAATAAAGTCAATTGATTTTTTTAATTGACGGAATTGAAAAAACACAGTAAAATCACCCGCTATTATTATGAAAAAATGGTACATTTTAAATACCTTAAAAATCCAGAAAAAATCCCCTCAAATAGGAGTAAGTGTATGACTGTCCAAGAAAAGCAATTCACAAAAGCATACGGATTGAATGAAATCGCCCTTGTTCCTTCTGATTTGACTCTGGATGTAGATCTTGTCGATATCTCAAGCACCATTGCAGGTATTAAATTAGAACTCCCCATTTTTGCATCCGCAATGGATTCTGTCGTAAGCCCCAAAACAGCAGCAATCATGAGTAAAAATGGCGGCATTGGCGTTTTGAATTTAGAAGGTGTTCAAACCCGATACGAAAATGTAGATGGCATACTTGAACAAATAGCCCGCGTATCCAAAGCCGACTACGTCCCGCTAATGCAAAAAATATACCAAGAAAACCCTGTAAATGACGCCTTAGTCATCGAACGAATCAAAGAAATTAAAGCCTTAGGTGGCATAGCCGCTGTATCTTCAACCCCTCAAAGCGCCGAACGATTAGGTCCAATCGCTGCAAAAGCCGGTGCGGATCTCTTTTTGATTCAATCCACTGTAGTTTCCACAAAATTTCAGTCTAAAGAAGCAGGAAAGGCCCTGGATCTGAAATCATTTTGTGAAAGAATGCCCATACCCGTATTACTCGGAAATACCACGACAACTTCTGTTTCTTTAGACTTAATGCGCACCGGCGTTAAAGGATTATTTGTAGGCATTGGTCCTGGCGCTGCCTGCACCACTCGGGGTGTATTGGGAATTGGTGTCCCCATGGCAAGCTCTATCACAAAATGCGCGCTTGCAAGAGACCTCTATTTTGAAGAATCTGGTATTTACGTCCCCATTATTGCAGATGGTGGCATTGTTGTGTCTGGAGACATTTGCAAAGCCTTAGCATGTGGCGCCGATGCCGTCATGATAGGATCTCCGTTAGCTAAAGCCAAAGAAGCCCCTGGACGTGGATTCCACTGGGGAATGGCCACCCCAAACGCGGTATTACCACGCGGTGCCCGTGTAGAAGTTGGCACAACGGAATCTTTGGATATTATTTTATCAGGCCCTTCCCACTCTGATGATGGGTCTCAAAATCTCAAAGGCGCTATTCAAACGTGTTTTGCAACATTAGGCGCAGAAAACATGGCAGCCATGCATAAGACAGAAGTCATTATCGCCCCTTCTCTTCTAACAGAAGGTAAAATTTATCAAAAAGCACAAAGCTTAGGAATGTATAAATAAGATGATTGCTATCCTGGATTATGGATCTCAGTATAGTAAGCTCATTGCCAGAAAGGTAAGAGAATCTCAAGTCTATTGCGAAGTCCTATCTCACCGCATTAGCTTGGCAGAATTAAAAGCAAAAAAAACAGTAGGCATTATATTATCTGGAGGCCCTTCTTCTGTTCATGATGAAAAATCCCCCAAATGCGACCCTGAAATTTTCACCTCCGGAATTCCTGTTCTTGGGATTTGCTATGGCATGCAACTCATGGCCATAAGCCTAGGCGGAAATGTTTCCAAAGGAAACACACAAGAATATGGGCCGGCAACACTCAACAGCCATCAGGACACCCCTTTATTTGACACCATCCCCGAAGAAACCCCTGTATGGATGAGTCATGGAGATTCCGTTGTAACACTTCCGGAAGGGTTTAAAACCTTAGCCAGCACCGCAACATGCGCCATCGCAAGTATGGGAAATGAAGCAAAAAAACAGTACGGGGTTCAGTTTCATCCTGAAGTAACCCATACCCCAAAGGGGTACGAACTTTTAAAAAACTTTATTTTTAAAATCTGCGATTGCAAAGCAGATTGGACCGCAGATTCCGTCATTGAAAAAGCCATTAAAGACATTCAAGAAACCGTCAAAGATAAAAAAGTACTCTGTGCCCTATCGGGTGGCGTCGACTCCACAGTTACTGCTTTTCTACTCAAAAAAGCCATTGGAAACCAACTCACCTGCATGTTCATTGATCAAGGGTTTATGCGTAAAGACGAAGCTCAACGCATCAAATCGTTGTTCACAGAAGACTTTGGAATTCATCTCATACACATTGATGCCTCTGAGCGATTTTTCAAAAAAATAGAAAACATCACAGAACCAGAGGAAAAAAGAAAACGCGTGGGCGAAGAATTCATTCGTGTTTTTGAAGAAGAATCTGAAAAACTCGCCCATGATTATCCGTTCCTGGCACAAGGCACCCTGTATCCCGATGTCATTGAATCTGGAGTCGGAGACGTTGCAGAAACGGCGGTTACCATTAAAAGTCATCATAACGTAGGTGGCTTACCTAAAGATATGAAATTCACCGTCATCGAACCCCTTAACAAATTGTTTAAAGATGAGGTCAGAAAAGTAGGATTGGAATTGGGAATCCCTGAAGAGCTGGTTTTTAGACAACCCTTCCCAGGTCCTGGATTATCCATTCGAATTTTAGGCGAAGTCACACCCGAACGTGTGCGTGTCTTACAAAATGCCGATTATATCGTCATTGATGAAATTAAAGCAGCAGGCTATTACCGAAAATTATGGCAGGCCTTTGCCGTCCTTTTACCCATAAAATCCGTCGGTGTTCAAGGTGATCAACGCACTTACGCCAACGTGGTTGCCATTAGAGCCGTAACATCTGAAGATGCCATGACAGCAGACTGGGCCGAGCTTCCCTACGAAGTCCTCTCCAAAATTTCAGCTCGCATCATCAATGAACTCCCAGAAGTCAACCGGGTGGTTTATGACATTTCCTCAAAACCGCCGGCAACCATAGAATGGGAATAAGGTAGAAAGACTCTTGCAAAAGCTTAAGTTTGGATTAGATTCAAGGGATTCCAAGTTGGGACTTTTGCAAAGGACTTGAGAACACGGATAACACAGCAGAAGATCAAAATAGGTATTTCAAAACAGTCCCATAGACTAGACAGAGAAGCTTTGGTACATTGATCAGTATGGATTCAAAACTTGAAAGTCAAAAAAAGTTAATTGCTCAACTGAAAGCACTCATCGAAAACCCTGATGAAAAAAAATACCTTGATTTTTTAGATCAAAACCATGAGGCCGATATTGCCGATGCTTTAGGAGAATTACCCAAAGACAGCCAACATCAATTTTTTAGACATGTAGATCCCAAATTTGCCGTAGAAGTACTAGAAGAAATGACCCTGGTCCAACAGGTAGAGCTACTCACCCATTTTAAAACCAGTATTGCGGCAACCTATATCGAGGAAATGGAACCTGATGACGCTGCCGATGTTATGGAAGAAATCCAAGAATCCGACAAAAAAAAAGCAAGCGAAATTATCCATGCCCTTTCATCTGAAGAAGCCTCAGAATTAAAAGAACTCCTTGCCTACCCTGAAGATTCTGCCGGTTCCATCATGACAACAGATTTTTTAGCCATCCCTGAAAATTTAACTGTAGGAGAAAGCATCTCTGAAATACGAAAACAAAACCCGCCCGATAGTGAAGCCTCTTTTTATACCTTTATATTGGATCAAAACAAAAAACTGGTGGGATACACCACACTCAGAAACATTTTAATGACAGATCCCAAAGAAAAAATACGTAATATTCGAAATGATTACCCCATTAAAGTACATGTCAACGAAGACCAAGAAGATGTCGCCAAAATATTTCAAAAATACGATTTAATTGCCCTTCCCGTCGTCAATTCAGACAATGTACTGGTAGGTTTAATTACCGTAGATGACATTGTAGATGTTGTCGTGGAAGAAGCCACCGAAGATATGTATAAATTGTCCGGAACCTACGACATCGATAAACATAAATTCATGAGCGGGAAATTATTTCCAGCACTCATCTCTCGATCGCCCTGGCTTTTATTAACAGTTGCCAGTGGCATGATGTCATCCTTTTTAATTACAAGTTTTTCAAGCTTATATAACAATCCTCACTACACGCTAGGACTTTGCCTCAGTTTCGTTCCCATGTTAACAGGGGTAAGCGGAAATGCCGGCAATCAGTCCGGAACCATTATTGTAAGGGGAATCGCTACAGGCCTTGTCAATCCCAACCAAAGCACAAAAAGCATTTTAAAAGAAATTCGAGTCGGCTTTTTTGTCGGTCTGCTGGTCAGCTTGTGCGTGTATGCCTTTAACAGTTTATTTACCAGTTATAACCCCCTATTTATACTTTTAGTGTCTTTTTCCTTACTATGTAATGTCGTCATTGCCGTATTAATAGGCGCCTCTCTGCCCCTATTTTTTGAAAAAATCAACATTGACCCTGCTGTCGCCTCAACCCCTTTTATTGCCGCCACCTTAGATATTACAGGCCAGTTGGTTTATTTCACAATCCTACTCAAGCTGTTGAGCTTAACGCACCTGTGAAACAAAAAAAAATTGAAGGAATTGTCTTAAAATCTACCCCTATTTTTGAACGAGACAAACGCATTGAACTTCTCACTAAAACCGAAGGCAAAAAAACAATACTCGCCAAATACGCCAATACAAAATCCTTTAAATTTGGATCTAAATTAGATGTAACCCAACACATCCAGTGTCAATTATACACGGGGAAAACATTTGATATTTTAATAGAGTGCGATTTAATCACAAGTTTTCCAGAAATTCGAACACAATTTAATGCCATCAGCTTCGCGCTATACGCCATAGACCTCATTCAAAAAATAACCATAGAACATCAACCCACACCGGAACTATTCCAACTCTTACAAAATACATTTTCAAGGTTAAATGAAAAAAAAGAATCTGTCATATCCCTCAAAAATACCTTTCATCATACCTTACTCGAAATCGAAGGACTCATTACAGAGGACCATCCGCCTGTCACTGACACGGAGTTCAAAAGATACTTTGAAGCCTACGGAAACAGAACGGTTAAACACTGTATTTGGATATAAACCCACACGCAAAAAAAGAGAAATATTTCACATTTAATCTCAAAAATGATACAGTTGTGAAATGAGTATTTCACTATCCTTTTTTATTTGGCTAGGCATGGGCATCAGCAGTCTTTCTATAGTTGGCGGAGCTGTCCTAATTCGCAACTTATTAAAAAATCCAGTTCAAGAAACAGAAGCCTTTCAAATCAGCAAACTTATGATTGATGGCTTCAATGCATACGGAAAGCGATTTATCTCCAGCATGATTCAAATTATTTTATATACCTCCATTGTACTGCTTATTTTCTCTCATATATTTAACGAGCCCTTTGATATGAAAAACGTGGTCACCTTCTTTCTAGGGGGATCTATTATTATGATATTACTCATTCTAAAAACCCTTATTATCCCCAAACTCATGCCTAAAATACTTCAAAAAAGCCATCAATATCTACCTGACGCGGTCATCCAAGTCAACAACAGTGTCACATCACTTGCCTGGATCAGCAGTGGAAGCCTAACGTTAGGCCTTCTTGTAACCTACCTCATATTGGGTCCTCGTCCCTTAATTGGGTATGGATTGGGCGTTGTTTTTGCAGCTTTTTTCTTAAGAACAGGAGGCGGTCTGTTAAAATCTGCATCCAATATCAGTTTAGATACCATCAAAAAATCAGACAAAACCATCCCCAAAGACAAGCGTAATCCCGGTAACTATTTAAATATTTTAGGTAATTTTGGTGGCCGTTTTTTTGGATTTGAAGCCGACATTATCAGTTCCTTTATCTTGGCTATTATCGCCCTCATTCTAATGGTCTCCAGCTTAGAAAGCAGTGGATTAATCTCCACAAAAACCATGGAAAATAGTCTCTTAATTGCAAGCGCAGCACTCAGTATCAATCTCGTCTCAAGTTGGATCAGCTACACCATCTCTACACTTAGAGCAAAGGCCTTTAAAACCAGCAATTTATTATTAGAGGGACTCTACGGTGCCATTCTCACAACTGGCGGCATGATGTGGTTTATTTTCGACCATATTAAACTCAATTTGTCAGGAATCCCCTTTTTAGAAAACCCCCAAAACGCCAGTTTATTTTTAGCCTATTCAACCGGAATAATCGTGGCCATTTTAATAGGTTTTACCTCTGAATTTTTAACCTCTTACCGATTTCAACCCACACAAAAAATAGCCGAAATCTCAGAAAATGGCGCCATTATCACCATTTTCAAAAGCCTTTCAACAGGATATCTAAGTAATGCCTTATATCTCCTATACATTGCAAGTGCTCTTATGATTTGTGTGCATTACGCGGGTGTTTTAGGCCCTGTAATGGCCAGCTTAGGCATGTTATCCGTTACCTGCACCATGACCATTATCAGCACCTTTTCGCCATTTGCAAACGGGCTCAAAACCCTACAAGAACTCACCGAAGAAAACAACCAAGCCACCCGAAATACCTATCAAATCAACCAAATCGGACAAACCAGCGCGGCACTTGGAAATGGGCTAGTCGCCAGTGCCAGCATCATGGCCACCCTCAGCGTATTTATTGCCCTCATTTTTTATGGTCAATCCCCAATCTTAAATGCTCTTTCTTTAAATTTAAATTGGTTTATTGGCCTAATTATTGGCATTATGTTGCCCTATAGCTTTTTAGGCACCCTACTCTATCATCTTCAAAAATTAATCCGACGAACAGTGGCTGAAATTCCACGTCAATTTAAAGAAATCCCCTTTTTAAAAGAAGGAAAAGCAAAGCCAGACATTACAAAAGCAACCGATGATCAAGTCAGATACGCAACAGATGCCCTTATCATTCCAGGAATTTTAATGGCACTTCCCCCAATCGCCATTGGATACATGGCCGGAAGTCAAATGTTACTCAGTTTTACCTTAGGCATTGTATTAACAGGGCTGGCACAAAGTTACGCCTGGGCCAATAGCGGAGATGCGGCGCATAGTGCCCGAAATTATATTGAAAATGGCCATTTTGGAGGCAAAGAAAGTCCTCATTTTCATCACATTCAAACCACAGACAATTTAGGCGATGCCTATAAAGATTTATTAAGTCCCAGCTTAAATTTATTTGTAAAAGCCGTTACAATACTGGCTGGACTCATTATTATTCTCACCACTTAAAGGAGACATCTCATGCAGACCCGACGGCCCATCATCATTGGAAACTGGAAAATGAACCCCTCTTTGGCTGAAGGCGCTACATTAGTCAGCCAAATCCAAACACAACTCCCACCCCAAATAAAATGCGATGTTGTAATATGCCCCCCTACAACACATCTTTCAAGCCTTAAGCCCCTCCTTGAAAATAGCCCCATACAACTCGGAGCCCAAAGCGTTAGCGAACATAACAATGGCGCATACACTGGAGAAATTTCAGCAAGCATGCTCCAGGAAATAGGCTGTAAATATGTCATCCTTGGACACTCTGAACGACGTCAATATTTTCATGAATCCAACCATGCCATCCATCAAAAACTCCAAAAAGCACTGGAATATCAATTAATCCCCATTTTATGTGTAGGCGAAAGTTTAGAAGAAAGAGAAAAAAATAAAACCCAATCTGTCATTAAAAAACAATTGGACGAGGCCTTAATTGCAGTAAAAGCGCAATCCACGCTCATCATTGCCTATGAACCCATATGGGCCATTGGAACTGGAAAAGTGGCCTCAAAAGAAGATGCTCAAAACATTCACGCCTTTATCCGAAAGGAATTAGCCCAAAAACTGTCGGCTGAAACAGCTAAGAAAACCCCTATTTTATACGGCGGCTCCATGAAACCCGACAATGCAGAAAGTCTCCTCTCTCAACCCGATGTTGACGGTGGCCTTATTGGTGGCGCGAGCTTAGACGCCAAAAGTTTTATCGCCATCATTAACACGGCACCTATCTAAAAAGGAGTAAAAATGAAGAGCTTAAAAACGTTGGTTCTGATCATTGTTTTAAGCCTTAATCTTTCCATACTCAAAGCAGGCACCACTGACCCCCTTGTACTCTTAGAAACAAGTGAAGGCAATATTGTCATTCGATGTTATCAAACTCAAAGTCCTAAAACGGTCGAAAATTTTCTCATGTATGTTGAAGATGGTTTTTATGACAACACGCTCTTTCACAGGGTCATCGATGGATTTATGATTCAAGGCGGTGGATTTGATGTGGACATGGCCCCCAAACCCACGAGAGAACCCATCAAAAATGAATCTTACAATACCATTAAAAACACAAAATATCGGATTGCCATGGCCTTAACCACCGATTTAAACAGTGCCACCAGTCAATTTTTTATCAACTTAAAAGACAATGAACATTTAGATTACAACAGTACTAAAAATAAACTGGGCTACACCGTATTTGGCGAAATTATGGAAGGTCAATCTGTAGTAGACAAAATAAAAAAGGTGAAAACCATTCAATTTTCATTTCTTTCGCCCGAATCCAACAGAAAGATAATCTTTGAAGACGTCCCTGAAAAGCAAATCGTCATCAAAAAAGCCTCTATTTTAAGACGTTAATGAGACAAAGAAAAAGAGCGTTCAAAAGATTGAACAGTATTCGTCATCAACATGGCAATGGTTAAAGGCCCAACACCCCCAGGAACAGGTGTAATCGCCGAAGTTTTTAAAGAGACACGCTCATAATCCACGTCTCCCACCAATTTATAGCCCTTATCGGAACTTAAATCATCCACACGATTAATGCCCACGTCAATAACAACAGCTCCCGGTTTAACCATATGATTTTTAATAAAATACGGCACCCCAATAGCCGCAATCAAAATATCGGCTTGTTGGGTCAACCGTTCTAAATTTTCAGACTTAGAATGACAAATGGTCACCGTCGCATTACCCGGATTATCCTTTTGAACTAACATCGCCGCAAGGGGTTTTCCCACAATATTACTGCGGCCCACAATCACCACATGCTTACCTTCGGTTGGAATTTTATAATGCGCCAAAAGCTGACACACCCCATACGGCGTACACGATTTAAAAGTCGGCAATCCCAAAAGCAATTTCCCCACATTCACAGGATGGAACCCATCGACATCTTTTTGAGGGGCAATAAGAGCCAATAATTTATCGGCATCCAAGCCCTTAGGCAGCGGCAGTTGAAGTAAAATACCATCCACCGCTGGATTCTGATTAAAGCCCTCAATAACAGAAATAAGGCTTGCCTCATCGGTTGAAGCGGGTAAAAACGATTCAAAAGACCGAATCCCAATTTTTTCACAGGCCTTTTGTTTCATGCCCACATAAGCCTGAGAGGCGGGATCTGCACCGACTAAAATCACTGCCAAGCCAGGAGGTCGCCCATATTTCTGGGTCAGCGTCGCAATTTTAAGTTCTAGCTGCGACAGTAAGTCCGCTTTAACTTGATTGCCATCTAAAATCATGACTGAACGCCCGTCACAAAACGAACATTGTCTTCAACCCCGTCCACTACTTTTTGGTAAGTGCCTTCTTTATAGCCTTCATTTTGACGCTTAAAGTTCAAATCATTCTTTTTAAAATACAGATCAATCACATCCTGTGCCGACAGCCCTGCAACCGTACACATAGACACCCAAAAATGGAGAATATCCACCAATTCTACTTTGACATTATCCCAATCATCCTCGCCTTTTTTCCACCATTTCCAGTGTAAGCTATCCACCGTTTCGGCCGATTCTTGTTGAAGGGCCAACAAAAAATTAAGAAACCATTTGCGTTTAAGCTCTGGATCCTGAATATCCGTATACAATGTAGGCAGAATACGCTCATTAAGCTCGATTTGTTTTTGAAAAACAGCATGTAAATCCATGATTTCACCTCATAAAAATTCTTAATGCCATTGTAATCTATCCCCTCTCATTTGAATAGGAAAGATTCTAATATGATTTTAAAAAAACAGGTTAAGATGCGAATGAAAAAACATCGCCTAAAACATCTGAATTTCTATGAAGAATTTCATCTGAAATAACCCCCATACAAACCCCTGCATCACATTGGGAAATGATAGTATCTTGAAACTTAAAACGTCCTTCGGGCTGAAGTTTTGCTATACAATATGAGGCTAAGGTATAGAACAACGTGTTTGCAACATTATGAGCACCGCCCGAATCATCGTGCCCATATCCTAATATTTCTGACTGAGCTAAATGCCCTAAAACATAGGTAAACCGTAATTGATCTTCCGGTAATGCTGCAGCCCAATACCCATTAATAATGTCGGTATATACTTTAAATTCACGTGATTCACTATCCGAACAACTGTGCATACACATTTGATTGATTCTATCTTTCATTGCTGAATCTGCTGGGCCAGAAGCTAGGCTAACAGTAGATCCATGACTCATCAAACAAGTCTCTATAATTGCTTTCATATTTAAAAAATCCTGCCCATAGGGTTCGCCCTCTGTCGTTTCAACAAACGATTTCAAAGGCTCCATCACATCCTCTACAATGACTTTTATAACGCCTTCATGTCTAAATAAATCAGGACTAAATTTTTCCTGCCAAATGGCTGTCTGAAGATATAAGGGCAAATGTTTAAACTCTACATGCCTTGGTCTCAAATTGCTATAATCCAATTTGGTGGGATATCCATCAACATCCGAAAACTTATAAATAGCAACATGATCCTTACAGCTTGCATATGCATCACGATCCGTTTCTGTAATCCAGTGATCAAAAGCATCCCTGGCGGCCCCTTTACAATCATCATCTAGAGGTGGGTCTTTGGGAAATTGATAAACAACAACAATATCACCTTTAATGCCCACTGTATAATAATCATCATCCTCAAAGCAAGAACTTAAGTGGCTATCATCAGGATCTCCAACAATACCATAATATTCATTTAATCTCTGAAGCATCTCCTTGCCTTTTAAAATGGTATTACCAAAAAGAATATACCCAGGTAAAGGAGAAATATCTTGGGCTAATTTTGCATCCCCCAATTTGGATTGTAGAGATTTAACCAATGTATCATCTGTCCCAAACCCACCCTCAAAAATCGCCGCTGCTAAATTGCGTTGAGCCTCTGGATCTGTAAAAACAGGTAAATGCTCGGCCAAAGCCTTGAGTGTAGCTTCAGACGTTCCAAACTTACCCAAATAAATCGCAACTGAAAAATAACGTTGAGCTGCTATATTTGTAAAAACAGGTAAATGCTCGGCCAAAGCCTTAAGCGTAGCGGAATCATTTCCAAACTTACCCAAATAAATCGCAACTGAAAAAGAACATTGAGCTTCTGGATC